>CAYWSE010000001.1:0-56077 GCA_964461025.1 uncultured Sphaerobacteraceae bacterium
CACCCAACCGTACGCATCGCCCCCCACCAAACCGTACGCATCGACCTCCGTGTCGATGCCCTGCCCCGTTGCCCCCGACTCTGGACTCCGGACTCCCGACTCCCGACTCCACAAATCCATTTCGTGTCACTTGCTTCATGCTCATGTAAGATGGATAAGGCTTTCGGAATTGAGATATGGCGTTGTCGCGCGCAGGCCGGACTGGTGGCACACCCGTAGCGCTCGCGCCAGGAGGTTGGTGACAGTGTCCGCACGAAGCGCTATGCCTGGATTCCTCTCCCGCCGGATCGTGGTGCTGAGCATCCTTTTGCCGCTCCTGCTCACGCTCGTCCCATTGCTTCCGGTGTTCCCAACCGCTTCGCAACCCGGCGACCTGACTTTCCAGGTCTCCAAGCTTCTCTGTCCACCCGGCTACGATCCCGGATCGGTCTCGGCGGGACAAGCCTTCACCGACTGCGCCACACCCGGCAGCGGCTGGGAATTCCAGATTCAGACCTTCGATGGCAACTACTTCAACGTCGCCAACACCGATGGCAGCGGCTTCACCGGATGGTCGGACGTTCCAGGCGGCGTGGCCTTCAGCGTCAGCGAGATCCTGCCGGAAGGTCAGTCCGATCCGTGGGTCTATTGCTACTACTCCGCCTCCCGGACCGGCGCATCCGATATCGAAAGCTACCAACCGGCCGCGGGCGGCATCATCGGCATCAGCGATCCAGCACTGCTGGACTATGCGCAGGTGAGCTGCACATGGTTCAACACATCTGGTGGTGGGGGTCAATCAGGCGGGCTGACGATCTCCAAGCTCTCCTGCACCGGTGTGGACATCCTCGAAGACATTGTCCAGGATTTCCTCGAAGGTGGATTCCACGAGCAGTGTTCCACCGGCACGCCAGACATCGGATTCGTCGTGGAGGGCGAATTCCAGGCGCAGGGGATGCTCGATCATCAGCAGGGGCAGGTCGTTTTCGAGGGCTACGCGGGTCAGGCCATCAGCATCCGCGAAGTGCCTTCAGAATCGACGAACCATCATCAGTTTCAGCAATGGCCCGCGTGCGGACAAATCGTCGATGGCGCTTTCACCATATCGGATACCGGCGGGCCTCTCGAACCGGGGCAGTCATTTCAGTGGACGCCGAGCGCAACTGGTGAGTATGCCTGCCTCTGGATCAATCTCTACGAACCAGGCATCACCAACGTCAAATACACATGCCCATCGGAGGTCTCTCCGGAAGCCTCTCTGCAGGAGCTGGAGCAGCAATGCAGCCCGACCGACGGCCATGAATTCCGGGTGAGTGGTCCCGCCGGCGATCTCGGAAGCGGCGGATCGCCCTATACCCTGACCGGTTCCGAATTCACCAATCCCGATGGAGTGGCCATCACCATCGAAGAGTCGGTACCCTCCACCAATGGCGGTGTTCGCATCTTCTGCTCTGGCGCCACCGGAGGCTATCAGGAGATCTCGTCCGACCAGATCGCCTTGCAGGACGGGGCCGCATCGATCAGCCTCTACATCGACCCGAACGGATATCAGGCGTGCGTCTGGTTCAACACGGGCGCCGCTGGTGACAGCGATGCCGACAGCCAGCCTGACTCGACCGGCGCCGAGGATCAGGAGGAACAGACCGGGGAAGAGTCCCAGACAACCGAAACGGAACAGGACACGGAATCGCAGGGAGAAACCTCGAGCGACCTCCCCGAGGAAGAAACATCCGACCAGGAGGGTGAAGACTCGGTCTTCTCGCAGGAGCCCGAGGATGAGTCGGGCGCCGGCGGTCAAATCGCGGTCCTGAAATACTGGTGCGATGGCCCGCTGCCCGCCGAAGGAGCGGGATATCAGGAGTGGGCTGGCGCCGGATGCACCCAGGGCTCACAACCTGCCGTCTTTTACACCGCCTCGGACGATGGCTCCGTTTCCGAACAGGCAACGACTGATGCCGCTGGCACGGCGACGGTCTTCTTCGGCCCGGGCATTATCAGCCTGTATGAAGTCGCCGTCCCTGACTATCGAGCCGCCTTTGCCTACTGTGGTTCGGACACGACGCTCCTCTACAACGAAGCAGACCAGGGGCAGCTCGCCGCCAGTGATCCCATCACCCCCGGGATCGAGCTCGGTGATCTGGCCGCTTATCCGGAGGTAACCTGCTACTGGTTCAATGCGGCCGAAGAGTCTGACCAACCAGCCGAAGAGTCAGCTGAGATCGAAGAGGACACCGAAACCCAGGAGGAACCCTCAAGCGATCTGCCCGCAGAGGAAACGTCCGACCAGGAAGCCGGAGATTCCGCCTCTTCGCAGGAATCCGAGGACGAATCGGTCGCCGCCGGGCAAATCTCAGTCCTGAAATACTGGTGCGATGGTCCGCTGCCGGCCGAAGGAGCGGGATATCAGGAATGGGCCGGCGCGGGGTGCACCCAGGGTTCGCAATCTGCTGTCTTCTACACCGCTTCGGACGACGGCTCCGTCTCCGAACAGGCATCGACTGATGCCGCTGGCGCGGCCACGGTCGCCTTTGGCCCGGGAATCATCAGTCTGTATGAAGTTGCCGTTCCTGACAATCGGGCCGCTTTTGCCTATTGCGGATCGGACACGACCCTGCTCTACAACGAAGCCGAGCAGGGACAACTCGCCGCCAGCGATCCCATCACCCCCGGGATCGAGCTCGGCGATCTGAGCGCCTATCCGGAAGTGACCTGCTACTGGTTCAATGCGGCCGAAGAGTCTGCCCAACCAGACGAAGACGCATCGGAGTCTGCGAGTCAGGATGCGGAAGAAGGCGATGAAAGCGCCGCTGCGGAGGAATCAGGGGAGACATCCCTGTCCGGCGCAATACCGGGACTTGCCGGTCCTACGCTGGCAGGAATCGCGCCCGAAGACGACGGCGCTGGCGTCAGCACCGTCGCCATCCTGGAGTTCCGCTGTCCTCCGGGACTTCCAGTGCCGGATGGGGTCGATCCAAACTTTTTTGAACTCAATTGCCCGTCCATCAACGCCTTTCCCCCGACAACCTACAAAATCGAGCAGGGAGGACAGGTTGTTGCCGAGGCCCAACTCGGAAGCGGATTCATGATCGCCAGTGGAGTGCCGCCTGGCGCGTCGGTGATTCGGCGTGAGGAGAAACCGTTCTTCGCTGCTCCCAGAGTCTTCTGTTCTCAGCAGGACTTTTCTAAAGAGGACAACGTAGTTCCACCCATGACTGAGATTCCCATAACCAATTGGGCATTCCCGATTACGCTGGTTGCGTCCGGAATTGTTCAATGCCAATGGTTCGACCGTCCGGAGGCTGCGCCCTCCACAGATCCGGTCCGTGTCCTCATCCACGCGCGCGTCTGCACCACCGCGCAGGTGGAGGAGATTTTCGACGAGCTCGGCAATCAGACTTCTATTGAGCCGCTTGTTATTCAGGTGCTTGACGATTGTAAGCGCCAGGAGGGCCTGAGCTTCAGAATCACAGGTGGCACCGGTATTGCGGACACCATAGCCACGGGTGAGCTGAGCTTCGTCGAAGTCAGCAACATGGCTCGGGGGCTGATCAGGGTCGAGTTCATGCCGCCGGCGGGCATCGAGAAAGGCTTCACGCTGTGTGCGTCAAAACCAACAGCAACTGCGATTCAGTTCGCCGACTTTCTCATCACAACTCGCGATTTCGAACAAGATGATTCGCTCTTCTACAACCTGGTTGGCGGATTCTCACTGGAATGCATCTGGGCCGCCGTCGATCCCACCGAGCCAACTCCCACCCCCACGCCCACGGCAACTCCCACGCAAACGCCGACTCCGACGCCAACTCCACGCCAGGCGGCTCCACCTCCTCCACCTCCTCCACCACCGGCACAGCCGCCATCAGCGCCAACATCGACGCCCACTCCGATCAACATCTTCCAGTCCGGTGGACCGACGCCGACCAAAGCGCCGAGCACGCTCTTCCAACCGAGTGGCCCGACACCGACGCCCACCCCGGCGGGTGTCACCTCACTGGTCGTGCAGCCCGGTGTCCAGCCAGCTGGAGCGGCCATCATTTCGACGCCGGCCACCGGCCAGTCCCAGACTGCAGTCTTCATTCTGAGCAGCTACACCTGCGAGGCGGGGTACGACGTCTATGCCGAAGACGCCGACCCGGTCGACGACTGCGAAGAACCCGCCGACGATCTCGAATTCTCCCTCTCCGGTCCTGAGCCAGGGACGCAACGCATCGGGATCACCGGCGCGATCGACGAAGGTTCCGTCGCCTTTGCTCCGCTGCAGGCTGGGGACTATCTGCTGGGATTGAGCCTGCCCGCCGGAACCGATTCGGCCTTCATCGCCGGCTGCACCAGCGACCGCCGGGCGCTCTTTGCGGAAAACCCATTCGCGCCATTTGCCTACGTCAGTCCCGCCGGTCAAATCGGCGTGAGCCTGGCTGCCGGAGAAACGCTCGAATGCACCTGGTACAACGTGCCAACCCCGTCAGTGACGGTATTCGCCTTTGCCTGCGAAGGAACGCAAATCAGCGTGGCGAGCTGCCAGCCCTACACGGACGGAGCAACTGTGGGTTTCGCTTCGAACGATCCCTTTGGCGTGGATTACACCGTCACCACCAATGAGGATGGAATCGCGAATCTCGATCTGCGGCCAGATTCCTATCAGCTCGCCGAAACACCAGCCGCGGCATGCCTCGTCGATTCGGATGCGTTCGATGCAGCAGGAAATCTGATCGTGGCGGAAGGGATACCCGTCGAAGTGCGTATCTTCATCTGCGAGCCGTAGTCGCCACCGGGCGACTACGGCAACAGCGTGCTTACGCTTGCCACGCGCCGATATCGCCAGCTTCCGGACCGGAGATGACGCCGGCCGCCGGCCCCGCGCATTGCTCGACCGGTGCAGCGATTGTGCCGGTGATCGACAACTCTCTGCGGTCGGCCAATGTCATGACCAGATCCAGAGCGCGGCCTATCGCGCTGCCGCTGACCTCTGCCGATGCTCCGGTGTTGGATGAGAAGGTACCTGAAGTAATCGTGCCATCGGCGCCGAACGTGAACTCCAGCGTACCGTCGAACGTTGTGCCAGCCGAAGGACCGCCGCCAACGGCGGCCCGCAACGTGAGCACGCATGTCTGGCTTCCTGGTTGCGCAGACGCGCTACGCGGCACGGTGGTCGCCACGCTGATGCCGGAGACACTCGCAACACCAAGCGCGCGTCGCCGCGTCAATCGTTGCGCAAGCGAACGTGACCAGTCGTCGAAGCGGTTTGCATCCATGGCAATTCCCTGTCCAGACCGGGCGCCCGGCCATCATCGGCTACGTGCATACGCCGTTCGTGCATGTTTGCTTTTGCTGCATGTAGCAATTGTTCAGGCACGATCCGCAATAATAGGGATTCGTATGCAGATCGACGCACTGCTCGTCGCAAACCTGCGCCCAGATCGAAATCGAGCAGCTGGCGCAGGTGCCATTCTGGCAATACCCCGTGCAGCATTGGAAACTCTGCTGGCAGGCGCCCCCGGATGGCGTGCAGGAAGGAACCTCTTCGTCCATGCATGTGCAGGTGTCAAAGTCGACGAACTGATTGGGTGCACATGGCCCCACGCAAGACGTTCCGCATTGAATCGCATCACCCGGACACATGCAAATGCCGTCGACACAGCTCGATCCCGCCGGACAGCAGTTTTCTCCACAGGGTGGCAAGCCAGGTGCGCACACACACTGGCAGCTGACCGGATCCTGGACGAAGGCCATTCCGCAGTTGACTGGCGCACAGGCAGATTGAGACGAAGACTGTCCCCCTTGCTGCGTCCCGGAACCCGCGACGCTCTGCTCCGTCGGCGCCGACTCCCAGGTCCCCAGGTCGGTCGTGGAAGGACCACCGAAAGAACCGTGAATCGATGCATTGCAGGAGGCGATCGGCCGGCTCCCGGCCCCGGTCAGCGAGAGAACACCGCCATCCGGCAGCGACATCAGCAAGCTGACCCCATGCCCGCTTGCCTGACCGACGATCGCCTGAGGGGGCGCCAGCGGCGGCGTAAAACTCCCCGTTTCGATCCCCCCGTCGTCATCGATCTCCAAATCCAGCACGCCCGAGTATTCGGTTCCGCTGGAGGGTCCGTGCGCTGTGGTCATCCGCAGCGTGTACTGGCAAGTCGTCGATCCGCCGAACTGGGCGGAGGCGCCCGCCAGACGAGAAAGGGCGACTCCGGCGCCTCCCACCGGCAACGTACGCAGCAAACGACGCCGCGTGATGCTCATGGCGCGCGCCCGGGCCCAGGCGTCGAAGCGTTCGGCGTTCATGACCCGCTCCCCATGGCCGTCCCGGTCCACGAGCCGACGTTCTGGATATCCGGGCCGCCAAACTGACCGTAGACAGCTCCCGCGCAAAGATCGAGTGGCTGCTCGGCTATTCCGCTAAAAGCAACCAGCTGTCCATTGTCCACTTCGACCAGCACCCTGATCGCCCGGCCGTTAACCTGACCAACCAGCGGGTACGCCTGCCCGCCGACCTCCAGACTGCCGTTGTCCACAGCGCCGCTCTCGTCAAATTCGAACTGCAACACGCCCTCCAGGGCATTGCCTGCGCCCGGGCCGAGCACAATCTCGGCCGTGATCGAGACAGCGCACTGCGTTTGTTCGCCGAACTGCAAACTGCCGCGAGGCAATGTTCCGGACGCGCCCGCATCACTTGCGGACATCCGCTGGCTGGACTCGCGGCGAAGCCAGACAGTTTGCGTACCGATCCCCTGTCGATCGATTTCCGTCATGAGTGCCCACCCCTCGCGGTTGGACCACCAAATGGTCCCATTCTCTGGCGATGGCGCTTTCACCCTATCGTAGCATCAATTGGCGCGAAACCGGGCGAGGGCGGGAGTCCGTCTTTCGCATACCGCCGACCCGCAAATACGTACCTCTGCCTATTCCATCCAGTCTCCAGAGATCATACGCTCTCGCCAGTATTCAGATCACTCTCCTTTGGTCGTTCGTTACAGCGTTCGGAGATTCAGCTATGCGACACTCACTCCGTTTCGTTCTCGCTATTCTGACAGTTTTCGTCCTGCTTCCCACCTCAGGTGCCACCGTTGCGACTGCCCGGCAGGACTTCGCCGAACTGGTGCCGATCTATAACGCGGAAGGAAATTCGATCGGCCAGATCTACCTCGTCAGTCCCTACGATCCATTCGAGGTCGTCGAACCGGGCAACGAACTGCAACCAGGCACGCATCACATCCTGCTCGAAGCTGGGTTCATCAATACTGGTTCCGAACCGCTGCCGTACGATCCGGATGCACTGCTGCTGATCGACTCCAACGGCTTCGCCTACCAGCGGGTCATCATCAACAATCTCACCGCCGACTCCACCAATTACTTCACCGGGGCTGGCACAGTTCCGCCTGGCGAAGACTTCTACGGCGACAACGCCTACGTTGTCCCTGACGGCGCAGTCATCGATCGCATCGTCTACGCCACTGAAGGCAGTCGCATTTCGGCCTACGATGGTCGAATCGCAGAGATTCCCGCCGGTACCGCAGTCATGCTCAACGACCTGGCCGGCTCGCCCCTGGGTCAGATCGGCGTGATGAGCGTGACCGACCCCTTCGAGTCCCACGACGCCTCCAATGCACCCGCCGCCGGAAACCGGTATGTCGCGGTCGAAGTCATGGTCGACAATCAAGGACCGGGTCCAATGACCGTCAACCTCGCCGACTTGCAAGTGACCGATGAGCTGGGACGCCTCCTCGAGCCTGCAGCCGTGGTTCCCACCGATCCGGCACTGGCTCTCTTCTCCGGGGGAGATGTCCCACCCGGAAGCACTATCCAGGGTCTGCTCATCTATGAGATTCCTGAAAATGGTTCACTGGCCCAGGTCACCTTCGCCGATGGCGGCGCCCGGGATCAGGTCATCGCTGATCTGGAGGTCACTGCATCGACATCGGATTCGACGGGCGGTTGCTTTGGATTCGTTGAATGGGCAGTTGCGACGCTGGGCGGGCTGGGGAGCGTCAATGTCTTCCCCCAGAATCTGCAAGGCGCCAATCCAGCCGCGCTCGATGCCGGCATGCTCTCGATCTACTACCAACAAAGCCAATCCACCCTCGAGCAGCTGAGCCAGCTCGTTCCGCCTCCCGCGGTAGCGGATCTCCATACCTACCTGATCGAGACATACCTCGCTCCCATGGTCGTCGCGCTGGAAACACTGATGAACGCCGTTGCCGCCGGTGACACTGCAACCGCACAGGCAGCGCTCGACGATATGACAGCGATCCAGGCCCCCTTCAACCCTGGCGGCGAAGGGCAGCTCCGTATCGCCGAAGTGGAGACGATTTGCCCCGAGGAATTCCAGGAGCTCATGACCATGGGCGGTTAACGAGCCCGTCCTCAACAGCCCACAAAACGAACGTGGCGACCGGTCCTCCCGGTCGCCACGTTTCACTCGCAACTTCGATGCACCACTGCCGCCGGTCGAGCTACATCAATCCCGCTCCCGGTTCGCCGCCAGCCATTCGTCCAGGTCATCGGCATGGACCTCACCACTCCTTGAACTGCCGAACGACGTCGGCCACGGGCGCTCTGCTGCTGGCTCGACGACGTGCTTCGACAGTGCATCGCGAACTACCTCGGACAACGAACACCCTCGTCGCTTTGCGATCGCCGTGATCGACTCCTTCAATTCCTTGGGCCAGTACAGCGTCGTTCGTTCCATAGGTCTTTCTCTATCGTCGAGACTCTCGCGACATATATAGTCACGCCATCTCCTGTATGTCAATCCAAATTCTCAACTTGATACCCCCCAACTCGGCGCATACGCGGCATCAAGACCAAGCGTAGCCTCGCCATTTATGGCGCACCATCGTGCCTGTATCCGCATGGGACGCAGCGGTGACGTGCCGTTTACTTCCAAACCGTACCGGCAGACCTCCGTGTCTGCCAGTGGCGGACCTGCACGTCGCTTCACTGCGTTCGCTTCGTGTCGCGAAGCCACAACCGCCGCATAGAAGCAACAAGCCAGTCGTTCGTCACGCAACAAGAAACCGGCGCGGACGCGAGGCAATCGCTGCCCCACGCCGCGCCGGTCAAAGCTCGCTACGCCTCGGGACTCGCCACCGGCGTCGCATCCACAGTCGCGCCGCCAATTACGAACACGCTCACTTCGCCGCTGCCTTCTTCACTGACGAAAATCACTCCGTCCAATCCCGCCGCCACAAAGGACGGCCAGGTCAGCTCATCCGGCGACCCGGCTGTACCACCCAGAATGCCGATCACCGATCCGTCCGCCGCATACACCACCACCTGATTGCTCAGGTAGTCAGCAACGATCAGATTGTCGTCCTCGTCCAACGAAATGCCCCATGGTCCGGCCAGACTCCCGGTCTCGATCCCGATGCCTCCCCACTGTTCGACAGGAGTCCCATCCGGCGCGAACACGTGAATACGTCCATTGCCGCCGTCAGCCACAAAGACAGAGCCTTGCGAACCGACAGCAACATCCACAGCCACGGAAAAGAGACCGTCATCTCCGCTACCGCCGCTTCCCCAGGACTCCAGCAATGACCCTTCCATGTCGTAAACGAGCACCATTGCATGTTCGAGACTGGCGACGAAAATCCGGTCGTTCACCTCATCGATCGCAAACCCGCCCGGCAATCCCATTTCTCCCGCCGCACCGCCCAGACTGGCCACGAATGTGCGATCGGCGGAGAACTTCTGGACGCGCTGATTGCCCGGATCGAGCACATAGATGCTGCCATCTGCGCCGATCTCCAAATCGCCGAGCACCCATCCGTCGGTCGGAGAATGAAACATGAACTCTCCGTCGCCAGAACCCGTCGATCCCCAGAACTCAATGAATGAGCCATCCGGTCCGAAAATGGCGATCCGGTCGTTCTCCGAGTCGATCACATACGTCGTGCCATCTTCGGCAACGGCGATCCCTTCCGGACGCGACAGCGGTTCCGGCGCCTGCAGGGTTCCGGCAAATCCGGCATAAGCCGAAACGTCTCCATCCACGTCTGCGGTCGATGGATACGGTTGAATCGTAAACTCACCATTGAAGGGAGTGCCGTCGCCTTCAATCGCCATCACATCGGCATTTCCCGCCACAAACAGTGTCGTACCCCGAAATCCGATCAGCGTTGGCGTTCCGGCGCCTTTGGTAGAGAAGGTCTCAAATTCCCAGGCTTCTCCTCCCGACACTGGATCGAGCGCATGCAATACTCCATCATCGCTTTGCACATAGAGCAAGTCACCGGCCAGCAACAGCCCATGGACGACCGCCCCTTCCGTTTTATACGCCCATTTCGAAGCGCCCGACTGCGCATCGACGGCGTACACCCCGCCATCGAATGCTCCCGTCAGGAAGAACATGCCGCTACTGGCCGCGGAGGTTGTGCCCCACATCGCATGGAACGGAATCCGCCAGAGCTCCTCTCCGCTTGCCGCGTCCAACCCGATGTAGGCGCCGGCACTATTATCGGGATTAGAGATCCCAAAGAGCACAACCCCGTCCGACACGACGGGCGTCGCGAAGGTCGTGTATCCCTCATCGGCCTCGAAATGCCACACTTCCTCGCCACTCGCGGCATCGACGGCCACCATCGTCGCCGGTCCTGCCGGCTCACCAAGACCACGCAGACCGTCAAAGAGCTTGTCGACCGGTTGATAGAGAATGCCATCAGCATAGGAAAGCTGGGCGCTGGCGCCGCCTTCCGTGTCGAACCGCCACACTTCCTCACCGCTCATCGCATCGACCGCATAGATGCCACCCCACGGCCCGCCATTCACGTAGATCACGCCATCCACGAACAACGGCGTAGAATCGATGGCATTCTGGAGTGGATCGGAAGCGGGATCGGGTTCCTCCATCTGATAGCGCCAGAGCTCCTCACCGCTGGCTGCATCGAGCGCCCACAAACCCTCTCCGTAAGTCCCCAGGTAGAGCACTCCGTCCTGCAGCATCACCCCTGAACCCGAACCAGGCCGCTGGATGCTCCACAACGATGCGCCCGTCGCGCTGTCCAGTGCCTCGACCGTCGTGAATGTCGAGAGAAAGAGCACACCGTCACTGGCTACAGGCGGGCCATAGATCAAATCACTCGCCTGCGCTTGCCAAACCGAGCCCGGTACACCCTGAACACCGGCTTCGCCTGTCTCTCCGGTCCGCGCCACGTTGCCGAATGGCATTGCCGATCCAGCGACCGCCGCAGGATCGACCGCCACAGGCGAGGCAACCGGGGCGCCCGCTGCGAACGCCTCATCATCGGCAACCTCCAGCTCGATGACGGGCGTACCGTCGCTCCATTCCCCCATAAATCGCTGTTCTGGGGTGTCGCCGAGCGCCACTTCGCAGAACTCTCCGGCGAACGTGCACGAAAACAGCGCCGACGACAGCTTCCAGAGAGCGAACCAGTCGGCCGCGTCAACTTCGTTGTAGGGGACCTCGTGCCATGCTCTGATCGGCGGCTCACCGTGGTTGTCCGTCTGCATCGTCACGAAATCACGGTCTTCCTCCGGAAGTGATTGCATGAGTGCATAGACATCCCTCGGCATCTGAACGCCGACCGCGCCATCCTGCCCATACGCGAGCATCACATGCTTCATGCCTTCCGGGAAAACCGGGTCGGTGGGAGCCTCGACGCAAAAGCCAGGTCCCACGCAGGGCGCCGTGATGAACAGCGCATCGGGCACCGGCAGACCGGCTTCTGCGGCAGTGGAGGCATAGAGAATCGCCGGAACGCTCCCGTATGAGTACGCCACCACGGCAAACTGCTCCAGATCGATCGCCGCATGACCCGGTTTCGCCAGTTCGTCGAGCGCCTGCTGCAGGAGAACAGGGATATCTTCGAGAACCGTATCTACATGGTAGACGGGCGCAATCACCACATATCCCTGCTGGGTGAGGTGCGTCATCCAAGCCGCCACTTCTTCCGGCGTGGGATAGTTCTCGATGCCGCAGCATCCGCTCAGATAGAGGATGACCGGGAATGGCCCCGCCGCGACCGGCGTTCCGCCGTCTTCACCGGAAACCGGCTCCCATAACCAGAATCCTCCCGGCTCCTCGCCATAATGCGTCATGGTCGCGTCGGCGAATGGCGATTCCTTGCCGCCGGGTCCCGTTTCAGGTTGTTCGGGTTGTGCCGGGGGTGTCGATGGAGTCGCCTCCTGCGCGACGGCTGTCAGCGACGTCGCCGCCAAAACGAAGATCAGCAGAAAGAGTCCCAGATATCGACCAAGTGCAGGCACTGTGCTCTCCTTGCCGCAAAACCAACCTGCCAATGCTTCGAGGTCGACGCAGCTTCACCGCTCGACCCTTGAATGCAGACAGTCTTCACTTCTATAAACGGCATTGCGCGCAAAGTGTGACGAGCCGCGCACGAAACCTGCGACGCGGAACGCGCCAGGGGAGGCCGCGAACCGCTACGCCGCCAACCGCTTCATCACCTCGTACAGGTTGTTCTTCTCCTCGAAGCCAACCCCCGGCGCCTGCGGCAAGCCCACATACCCATCCTCCACCCTGATGCCATCTGCAAACCCACCGAACGGCTGGAACACCCCCGGATACGACTCATTCCCGCCCAGCCCCAGCCCGGCCGCCATGTTCAGCGACATCTGATGCCCGCCATGCGGCGCCACCTGCCTCGCCGACCACCCCAGCTCGGCCATCATCTCCAGCGTTCGCAGATACTCGACCAATCCATATGACAGCGCGCAGTCGAACTGCAAAATGTCCCGCTCCGGCCGCATACCCGCATAGCGGATCAAATTCCGCGCATCTTGCATCGAAAAGAGATTCTCGCCCGTCGCCATCGGATGCTCGTAGTGATTCGCCAGCTCCGCCTGCAGGGCGTAGTCGAGCGGATCACCGGCCTCCTCGTACCAACGCAAACCGTACGGCTGAAGCGCCTCGGCATAGGCGATCGCCGTTGCCAGATCGAACCGGCCATTGGCATCGACGCAAACGTTCGCCCCCGATCCCGCGACCGCGATCACCGCTTCGATCCGTTCGAGGTCCTCTTTCAATGAAGCTCCGCCGATCTTCAGCTTGACATCGGCATAGCCCAGATCGAGATACCCCCGCATCTCGTCCTGCAACGACTCGATCCCCTTACCCGGCTGGTAATACCCTCCGGCGGCATAAACCCACACGCGCTCTTCTGCCTGACCATTCCGGTAGCGATCGGCCAGCAACCGCCACAACGGCACCCCCTCGATCTTCGCCACGGCATCCCACAGCGCCATATCCAGCGTGCCGACCGCCACCGACCGCTCGCCATGCCCACCCGGTTTTTCGCCGGTCATCATGATCTGCCAGAGCTTGTGGGGATCGAGGTTCGTTTGATCGTCGGACAGCGTCGCCGCCACCGGGGCCGTCATGATGCGCGGGATGAAACGCTCCGCCAGCAACCCGGTTGGCGCATAGCGGCCATTCGAATTGAACCCGAATCCGACAACCGGTTTGCCGTCCCGCACGACATCGGTGACCACCGCCACCACCGCCGCCGTCATCGTGCTGAAGTCGATATACGCATTGCGAATCGACGACCTGATCGGCTCCGCCGCCTGCCTGATTTCTACGATCCGCATTCCCATTCACTCCTTGCTTTCGGTAATTCACAGCAGTCCGAATATGGCTCGCCAGCACGAGTGCAGCAAGAAAACGAACTTGTCATCCTGAGCGGAACGGAGCGCCAGCGGAGTGCAGTCGAAGGATCTCCCGCCGCAGCGGCAAGCCTCCGACATCCTCGATCGAATCGCTCCAGCCGCTTTCCAGGATAGGCGTCCGTGCAGATCTCTTTCACCGCAGCGTCTGATTCTACGCGCGAATCAGGAATCCCGGAAACGCATTCCCTGTCTCAGGAGCCTGGTCGCATCCGCTCGATCAGGTCTGCCATCTTCGCCGCCCCGGCGCCGCGTTCGGCCCGCAGTCCATCCGCCGCACCCTTCGCATCGGCATCCGGCCGGTTCTGACTCGCCTTGAACTTGCCGGTCATCTTCTCGATCGGGATTTCGATACCAACGATCGACTCCAGCATCTGCTCCGTATACTCGCGCGGCGCGTCGGCCATCTTCCACGGCGTTTCCCGGTTCGCTTCCATCATCTTCGTCAGCTTCCCCGCCTGACCCCGAATCCAGCGCACATCATCGTGAATCACCAGCGGTCCCGACACATGCACGACGGCGTAATTCCATGTCGGAACGACTTCGTGCGTTGTCCGCTTCGTCTCATACCAGGTCGGTGTGATGTAGGCATCGATCGATTGAAAAACCACCAGCGCGCCACGGGCAGGATCGTGGTCCCGCCACACGGCGTTGTTCCTCGCAACATGCGCGATCAGCCGCTCTCCCGCCGAATCAGTCGCTGCTTCATAAATGAAAGGCACATGATTCGCGGTCAACCCCTCACGGCCCAGCGTGATCAGCATCCCAAGCGGAAACGCATGGATCAACTCCCGCATCGCCTCCAAATCGTCAACCGCAAAATGCTCAGGCAGATACACCATGCGCCATCTCCTATCACTGCCAATCTTACCGAATCAAGAACTCTCTCCCGACCGCCCTACTGCAATTAATGTGGGCCGCAGCGCTCTGGCGGAGATGCCACTTACGTAGGCTCCGGCGCTCTGGCGAAGATGCCACTTACGTAGGCTCCGGCGCTCTGCCGGAGATGCCACCTTCGTAGGCTCCGGCGCTCCGCCGGAGATGCCACCTACGTAGGCTCCGGCGCTCTGCCGGAGATGCCACCTTCGTAGGCTCCGGCGCTCTGCCGGAGATACCCCCTACGTAGGCTCCGGCGCTCTGCCGGAGATGCCACCTACGTAGGCTCCGGCGCTCTGCCGGAGCGATCGGCCGGAGGCCGATAAAATCCCCCATCGACAACCCCGTTCGCGCTCTCCGCACACTCATCCGATGCGCGCTTGCATCCCTGCGAGCCGCCCACCGGCAGAGCACCGGAGGCTACGACCGCCCGAACAGCCCGCCAGAGGATGACATCCCCCGGACTCCGGACCTACGACCTAAGACCTACGCAAACCGTGCACTCCTATTGCCCTTTGCCTATTGCCTATTGCCTCTTACCCATTGCCCCCGTAGTGCCCCCTGCACGACATCCCCTCGCCATCTGTGCACTTCGCCCAAATTCCAATCGTGACATCTTTCACAATGCACGATGACGCACAACCGCCATTCCCGTATTGTTCTCTGTTGTGAAGTCGCATCGTGCGAATTCCACAAGAACGGATGGCGGTCGGCACACGTGCTCGACCTGAGGAGAGGGACCAATGGCCAACACTCCAGCAGAAGTGATGAATCTGGCCCGTGAGGCCGGAGTCAAGATTTTCGATTTCCGCTTCGTCGATCTGCTGGGTACCTGGCAACACACGTCGAAGAGCATCGAAGATGTTGACGAGGACGTGTTCGAAGACGGCGTCGGTTTCGACGGCTCGTCCATACGCGGTTTTCAGGCGATCAACGAATCCGACATGCTCATGCTGCCGGACGCCACGACCGCCCGCATCGATCCCTACACCTCCATTCCCACCATGTATGTCCTCTGCGACATCTTCGACCCCGTCACCCGCCAGCGCTACACTCGCGACCCGCGCGGCGTTTCGCATCGCGCCGAGGAGTACCTGCATCTCTCAGGTCTGGGCGACACCGCCTACTTCGGACCCGAGCCCGAATTCTTCGTTTTCGACAATGTTCAGTACGCCCACACCAACGAATCCTCATTTCATTCGGTCGATTCGGTGGAAGGCTTCTGGAACACCGGCGCCGACGAGGGCCCGAACCTCGGCTACAAGATCCGCCCGAAAGCCGGTTACTACCCGGTGCCGCCGCACGACACGCTGATGGATATCCGCTCTGAAATGGTCCTCACCATGGAAGAGCTCGGTATCCCGGTCGAAATCCATCACCATGAGGTCGGCACCGCCGGTCAGTGCGAAATCGATATGCGCTTCGACACACTGACCACCATGGGCGACAAGACAATGACCTACAAGTACGTCGTCCGCAACACTGCTCGCAAACACAACAAGGTCGCCACCTTCATGCCGAAGCCGATCTTCGCCGACAACGGCTCCGGCATGCACGTCCACCAGTCGATCTGGAAGGACGGCAAGAACCTGATGTTCGATCCGGAGGGCTACGCCGGGCTTAGCGAGTTCGCCCGTTTCTACATTGGCGGTCTACTCAAGCACGGACCGGCCCTCCTCGCCTTCGCCGCGCCGACGGTCAATTCCTACCGCCGCCTCGTCCCCGGTTTCGAAGCGCCGGTCAACCTCGTCTACTCGCAGCGCAACCGCTCCGCCGCCATCCGCATTCCCACCTATTCGACCAGCGAGAAGAGCAAGCGCATCGAGTTCCGCTGCCCGGACACCGCTGCCAACCCCTATCTCGCCTTCGCGGCGCTGATGATGGCGGGTCTGGATGGCGTCCGCAACCGTCTCGACCCGGGACCACCTTCCGACTTCGACCTCTACGAGGCAACTCCGGCGCAGCTGCGCCGCATTCGCAGCACACCGCACTCGCTCGACGAGGCGCTTGTTGCCCTTGAGAAGGACTACGCCTTCCTCCTTGAGGGCGGAGTCTTCACAACTGATCTCATCGAAGGCTGGATCGCCTACAAGCGAGCCACCGAGATCGCTCCGATCGCGCTGCGACCGACGCCGTACGAGTTCTATCTCTACTTCGACGTGTAGCGGCTTCGTTTCAGCGATCTCTGAAGCTCGCCAGCATGCTGGCGAGCTTCATGTTGTACTGACGGATACAGATTTTCTGGCGTGGAGACCATTGAGGCTCTCCCGTTTTGAACCCCATAGGAGTCATCCATGACAACCTCCGTAACTCGTGAGACGATCCTCGGCCCCGCCCCAGGCAAGGACGAAATCCTCGCTCGTGTCGAAGCGGACGGCATTCAGTTCATCAATTTGCAGTTCTCCGACGTTATGGGCATGGTCAAGAGCGTCACCATTCCCTCCGGTGTCTTCGAACATGTCATCGAAGGTGGTCAGTGGATCGACGGCTCATCGATCGCCGGGTTCACCCGCATCGCCGAATCGGACATGTTCCTCATTCCCGATCTCTCGACCTACGCCGTCATCCCCTGGGAAATGGACACCTTCCCCACCGCCCGCGTCATTTGCTGGGTCTTCAATCCAAATGGCGATTCCTTTCCCGGCGATCCCCGCGCCGTCCTCTATCGCCAGCTCGAGCGCCTTGCCGACCATGGCTATCTCTACAAAACCGGCCCCGAGCTCGAGTTCTTTCTCTTCGAGCGAGACGGCGACGCCATCGCCCCTCTGCCCCACGACCGCGGCAGCTATTTCGATTTCTCCACCGATCCGGCTTCGGTCATCCGCAAGGAAATGGTGCTCGCCCTCGAAAAGATGGGCATGGATGTCGAAGCCAGTCACCACGAAGTCGCTCCCGGCCAGCATGAAATCGACTTCGAATATGGCGACGCCCTGGCCACCGCCGACCGCGCCGTCACCTTCAAGTACGTGCTCAAAGCCATTGCCCAGCTGAATGGTCTGCACGCGACCTTCATGCCCAAACCGCTCGAAGGCATCAACGGATCCGGAATGCACGTCCATCAGAGCTTCACCGGGATCGCCGACGGTAAGAACGCCTTCGTCGATACCAGCGATCCCTACGGTCTCTCCGCCATCGCCAAGCAATTCATCGCCGGCCAGCTCTATCACGCCCGCGGTCTCTCCGCGGTGATGGCGCCGCTCGTCAATTCCTACCGCCGTCTCGTTCCCGGCTACGAAGCGCCGGTCTACGTCTCCTGGGCTCGCACCAACCGTTCGGCGTTGCTCCGCGTTCCTTCGATCCGCGGCGGGCACACCGCAGCGACCCGCCTTGAGCTCCGCTGCCCCGACCCCTCCTGCAACCCGTATCTCGCCTTCGCGGCCATGCTCGCCTGCGGTCTCGATGGCATCGAAAACGACCTTCCTCTCCCCGAACCGGTCGAGGAAAACCTCTATCACTTCACCGACGACGATCTCCGCCGTCGCAACATCCCCACCCTCCCCGCCACCCTCGGCGAGGCCGTCGAGGAAATGGAGAAGGACGACGTCGTCCGCGAAGCCCTCGGCGACCACGTCTTCGAGCGCCTCATCGAAGCCCAGCGCTCCGAATGGAACGCCTTCCGCCTCCACGTCTCCCAGTGGGAACGGGATCGGTACTTAGAGGTGTATTAGGCGGTTAATACACGATTCAACGATTGATCCATTGCGCCGGAGGCAATTGCCTCCGGCGTCTTCGTTCCTTGTTCACTTGCCACCAAACTCAAATTCATCCGCTTTATGAAGCTGGTTTACACCTTAAAGGGGCACTCTTCCGATAACGGCCCTTATCGAATACGCTGGATTTGAACAATTCTTGTTCATGATGATCGAATCTAAGGCAGATGACTTCTCAGCGGCTTCAGTCGAAGGTCAAGTTTCGAGAGCCATGGTACATGCGACCGCAAAGCATTTCACTTTGGGCCGTTTGCTTCAAAATAGCTGACGCGACCGGCACCCTCACATGGATTAGGCGCAAGTCTGCCGTACGGGCGAGAGACAACCTGCCGAGTGCCGCCGAAGCGCTGGCGGTGGGCAGGTGGAAGGCCGAGGCATGGGTTGGTGACGATGGTGAGCAACAAACTCAAGATGTGATCATTTGCCAGTCACTTCAAGCCGGTCTATGTGACGAGCCAAGGCTAGTTCGTTCGCCAAAACGGAACCAGACAAATGGGGCGGGTGCTGTATTCATCGACGCCCCATTTGCTTCTTGTCAGAGGAGACTTCATGCCCCCCTATCAACCATGCACCGAGACGGAATGTGGGCGATCACTCCACCGTTGAAATCCAGAATCTCTAAAGACTGTCTCAATCCTCTGGTGGAGAAAATTGCCGCAGACGATGGTACTCGTCCGAAGTCAGAAACAGAGGCGATTCTCTTAACAACATCCAAAGTACCCAAGCGGCTGATCCTGCTGTCAAAACAGATAAGATTGCTACTAATGGCCAGCGGATATCTGAAGCAATCAGCACTGAAAGTAGACCCGCCCCAAAAACTGCGACGGCCACAGCTGACATGTTACTCGCCCAGCGATGATTGCGAGCCCGCCTATTCTCATCAGAGACAAAGGCAAACAACAGTGAATCGACATTGCTCACGTCTGCTCCCTTGCGAGCAGTTAAGAATTCTTCAAGTCTGTCCAGTATTGGGGCAAAATCGTAATGCTCCTTATCAAGAAGCTCGAGAATTTTCTGCTGAGCCGCAATGGAGTAGTTGCTGTTTCCCATAGTCGTCATGAGTGATTTCAAATGCCTATCTTTCCACCAGTAGGAAGGGCCACCATCGTCGTCGGTATATTTACTGCTTAGTTTAGGATCGCCGTACGCCTTTAGCGGCACCGATGTCAGCGGCACCAGCATCAGCTGGCAGATTGGCATGCCCGCGTAAAGTCGGAGAGTCGACGTGTTGTTGCTTACAAGCGGGAGCGGCATTCTGCCTGACCATCCAGGATTTATGAAATCCGCGGAAGCATGAATGCTGATACCCAGCCGAGAGTAGCTTGATTTTCCTTCCAACTTGCCTGCTAGATCAGCTGGAATGGAGAATCGCTCAAGAGTGTGACCAAGAATCAATTGACCCGGTTTTAGTTTGATGGACTCACCGGGACTGAGCACATGCTTGTCCCAATCGCGTCGCGATATGGGAGTCCTGTGGCGCGCACTCAGTAGATCAAGTTCGCGAGACTTGTTCTGAATCCAAAATGTACTCCCGAGTCTCAGGTCGATGGAGCAGGGTTGGACTTGTGTAGTTGGATCAAAGAGTGCGAATCCCTGCGGAACTTCAATGCCCATTGCCGGAATTCGATCAATGAGTTCTGCTTCGGCAAGATACACGCTGGCTCACACGTCCGCTTCTTGTTCCTGCCAATGGTGGATGGTGCTTAGGGCAAACGTCCTTTCAGCGTCCTTTTCTAGATCAATGGCGTCGAGCAGCCACTGAGGTGACGTATGCCATTCGTTGCTTCCAAACCAGATCTTCAACGGCATAACACGTCTTGCCCCCGTTTCTCCTCTATAGTTTGTATAGTAGATGACCACGGTGTTTGCTTTATTATCTTGATTCACAACCGTCACTTCCAAAGCTACCGATACCTCCACAGATGGTTACCACGCTACGGCGCGAAGCAGACGGACGTCGCCCGCAAGCTGGAGCAACCTCTTAGCCAACGGCGCTAATCTTCCGTTGAGCGGTCGCAAGTCGGATCTGTAGGCCCAGTTCAAGATGCTAAACCGATTATATACCACGTCGTAGTCAGGAGCTCGTGCAGAACGTGGGAGAACGCCTTCAATCTGGTCGATAGGGAAACTTAACTGCCAAAATGCGATATCCAGTGCCTTGCCAGTTGCCGCCGGGTGTCACTCTTTACTTCTTTGATGGTAAACGAACCCAGTGGCCGCGGTTCAATCCCGAGGTTCCTGGCTGCCAACAAGAGTTCAGACTGCACAAGATATACAAAAGGTCCCACGACTCCTCCATGCAGGAAGTTGACGGCATTTCCATCATTGACGATGTATAAGCGGTTTTCTCCAACCGTATATTGCTTTATGACTGCGCCTACGGAGATCGACTCACCTAAAGGAGCCTCTTCGCCCAAGAAAATAAATTCGTCGTCAGATGAGGTTACTGAAAATACAAACGTTCCACTCGAGAGCAACTCAAAGTCTGTCGCAGTCATTGATTTGTTTCCCGACGCACAAAAAATTAAGTTCGCTCTTCTCAGACAGATCTGTCTTTCTGGGATAGAAAAACCATGGGCGAATGCTAGCGCACGTCGCGCCGGCTCAATATCGTAAACCATGACTTGGAGTCCACGTCCTGAGATTCGTCTCGCTATGCTTTGACCAACCTTGCCATAGCCGATGACCAGTGCGATCTTCCCGACCATGATTTCGTTGATTTCTCTCAGGACAGCATCGGAGGAGAAAATAACGGATTCACCGATTAAGAAGTCTTCTGGCTCTTTAAGGGGGCTTCTCGCGGTAGAATACACCGGACAAGGTAAACCTTTGGCTTTCTCAATTTGCTCATACCTTCTATGCCCATTTTCAGTGAGCTCAGCGACACCCCACAACTGTCCCGGAAATTCTGTTTCAATGGAATCTAGTAGATTGGCAAAGTATCCACCTATGTCCAATAAGATAAAAGGTTTGTCTCCTACGAAAGTCCGCAACTCTGGCATCGAAGCATGGGTTGCTAACAGACCATCGCGCTTAATTTTCCAAACTGGGAACAGCCGTTGAACCTCTTCTAGTACGGAAATATTTGTAGAACGAGGTTTCGGAATAACTGCGGCGATCGGGGCAATCGCATTTAGCGCCTTGAGGAAGTTTGGTCGTTCCTGTACTAAATGAGTGACGACGATGGAAACACAGTTCCCATTGCGCGGCTCTGCCATTCGTATAAGGCCATTCCAATAGGCACTGTTGACAGTCGCGTCAATATCTGATGTGGACATCGTTTCTCAACTCGAGCTGATCAAGTCCAAATGCTAGATTCTATTGCAGTGAGAGCTCAGATCGTCAAACTGTTCGAAGGCGGCTCAATAGCTGAAAATGGAAAGGGGGAGCGACGCTCCCCCTGTTTTGCGATCCGCCTAGGGCATCCCTAGTCGAATCTCAATGGATCGGTAAGTGACTTGACATCACGCGCGACTCGCTCAATTCCTTCACGACTATTGAAGTAGGAATAACCAAGCCGCACGGAAGGCACGTTGTATCCAGTCGAGTGCTCTTCTGTATATTGGACACCGACTGAATCTAAGATCTCCCTCACTTTGTTACTTGCACTCGATTCGTCCGCCAAGAACACGATTCGAGCTTTTCTATCCCGTCTCATCCCGATGAGCTCCCTTCTGACTACTTAAGTAGAACACCCGTCCTACTCCCTCTAAGTTAGGATTTTGGAATCTGAAATGTCAAGGCCTGCTGGGCCGGAGAGCAGGGACTCAACCCATTGAACGAAGTAGCGCGGTTCGAAATCAGGTGAATCGGGATCGAGGTCATACCCGCCGACCTGCTCACATGCTTGATCACCAAAGATGAAGAGATCGAGTACTGGGTTCCTATTGTTTACCAATTCGGCAAGCTCTTGCCATATTCTCAGCTCAGACCGACTCAGCAAAACTTCCTTCTCAGCATCGAGTGTCTTCGATTCTTCAACCACGTCTCGCAACACGTACTTTGACCGATCGACACATTGGCTTAGGATGGCGCCTGTAAGCGTCCCCTGTTCGAAATTCTCTGGCGAAACATTTGTGTCCAGCTCGGTGCTGATAGTTCGACGAGCCGCTGCATACTCTGCATCCGAAAGATCCCTGCCCGTCGTCGAACGAAGTTTCTGTTTTGCCAGAAGTGTTTCAAGCAGGTACCTTCTTCGTAACAAGCCGGTGTCTTTTCGGGGAAGAAACGCAAAGCAGCGCACGGCTCCTGGAGACCTGAGTCCAAGGCGCACCTCGTCGTTGCGGTGAATTAGCTCGGTCTGAACACCGGATGAAAAATTGCCGTTGAAGTATGGCCGCCAGAGCACTAAGAGATCCGATTGTTCAACCAGTTTTCTGTCTCTTGAGTTCACTTGTCGACGGATCTGGTCCTCTAGTGTGCTTAGTGCTGGCTGCAATTCCAATTGCCGAATAGCTAGTCTCTGCTCGAGTGCTTCAAGCTCGTCATCACCTTCAAATAGAGTATCCCTAGTCCGAATGGGAGAGGGCCATCGTGGTGAGAACCCATGCTTTGCATTGAGTTCGGTCAACTCAGAGTGTCGAAGCCTTAGGTTCGCGAATGCTTCACTCAACGAGTTAGTGCTCTGATCTGTCCAGGAATCCATGGAATTCAATTTCCGGAATACCAGGTTGAGTTCCTCTAATAGAGATTCGAGTACTCCATGAAAGCCAACCTGGCTACTAGGCAATCTCAACTCATCAATAGAGGTTGGGAAAATCGGTATCAATTTTCGAGATTCCGAAACTGCGGCGATCAGTTGTGAAATCTGATCAGTCCACAGTTCGTACTCACGATCGCCGCCTCTTTGTAGCAATCTCCTAGGTTCCGTAATTGGATGTGAAAGATATACAATATCCTTCTTGGGAACGGAAATTGTAGGATCGACCGAATCCCGAAACACGATGTCGTAGGCGACGCTGATCGGATGTTTCACTGCCAAGATCACATGCGGCACACCCAATTGGGAGGCAATTGATTCGGCAGAGCCAATCTCCAAAGACCTCCACTCAAGTATCACCAGCAACTTGTGAATAATCTCCCAAGTATCGGTCAAGCTTGAGTCTTGATCTGTTCTGTGCCAAAGCTGATTCCTTCGTGACAGGCGGACAAAAACGTTCCAGATATCATCGATGAGAGTCACAACTTGCTGCGGCTCGAAGCCCCGCTCTTCGAGAGTACGATCCAAGTAAGGAAGGTCAACCGATGTGACAAACCGACGACTTTCCGTGTTGTAGTAGGTCGCATGCATTCTTAGGAGACAGTGAGGCGATTCCTCCCGGCTCAACTCCCATCTGACATCGTCTAACGAGAGAACAAGCGCATCCCTCCAAATACGATCCAGATACCTGGGAGGGTGTAGCATTAGGTAGCGCAGACTTGACGGCTCGGCTCGAAGTAGCTCTTCTTGAAACTCCAAATCGTCAGCGGCCGAAACGTACTCCGGAGGAATCTTAGGTAGCTCTGTCTCTATGAACTTTTCATGTGCTGCGGCGAGCGACTTTTCAATATCTGCTACTACGGACAGCGAACCGCGACGGGAAGCATACTGAATTAGCCTTTCCAACGCCGTACCGGTACCAACCCCGGACGGACTTGTGACGAGGACGGTTGGAATTGACATACTGTCACCAAGTTTGTCTGCTTTTCTGAATCTAGCGATTCGATTGTCATAGATTGTCGCATTTCTCATGCCGCTGTGCCCAACCAATCACGCAGGTCTCGAGATGACACATTCTGGACACTTCCCATAAGAGCCATTCTCAGAATGAGGTAGGGCAGCGGCGTTGAGTCGAGCTGTTCGTTTTCCCCAGTGCCTAAGGCACAAAGCGAGTCATGGCGCATCAGTCGCCAACTTCCACATAGTCTCTCTACAGCCCCTTGTATCGGAAGTTTGTTTTTCGATCTGGCACTGTTGCAGCCCCTTTCCCCGGTGTGGTATTGCGGAGCCAGCGCGCTCACCAACGACGATCTCCGCCGCCGCAACATCCCGACCTTCCGCCTCCTACGTGTCTGGGGCGAAGCACCGGTACGCCCACTCAGCGAGAAGCGACGCTCACAAACCGTCCATCAGCCAACCACAGTGTCCGGTCCGCAAACGGCTCAATCCGCTCATCGTGCGACACAATCACCACGGTCCTGCCCTCACGTTTGGCAATGCCCCGCAACAGGGAAACCACCGCATTGCCCTGCTGGGAATCGAGGTTTGCCGTAGGCTCATCGGCGAGGATGACCGGCGGATCGTTGGCGATCGCCCGGGCGATCGAGACCCGCTGCTGCTCGCCGCCAGAAAGGAGTGCCGGCGCGAAGTCGAGTCGCTCCGCCATCCCGAGCTCGGAGAGCAGAGTCCGGGCCCGATCGCGCGCTTCCTTCCCCTTCCGCCCATTCAGATTGAGTGCGATCTCGACATTCTCACTGGCCGACAGCGAGTCCAGCAGGTTGAAGCGCTGAAAAACGAACCCAACGAGCCGACCCCGCACCTCGGCCAGACGGCGCTCATCGAGTGCCGAGATGTTCTGCCCAACAATCGACACTGATCCCTCAGTCGGCCTGAGTAGTCCGCCGAGCAGACTCAGCAGCGTCGTCTTGCCGGAGCCGGAAGGCCCCGTGATCAGCAGCACCTCCCCCGGCGCTGCTTGCAGGTCGATGCCATCGACGGCCCGCACCGCCGTCGGCCCCTGGCCGAAGACCTTGACCAGGGAGCGTGCCTCCAGCGTGGGGTGCGTCCCGGCAGGCAACTCTTGAGTCGTCGTCATGCCCTGAAAACCGTGGCGGGATCGAGATTCGCGACTCTCCGAATCGGCACGCCTGCCGCAAAAAATGACATCCCGATGCTGAGAACGAGCGCCAGACCAACATCCTGCCACCGCACCGAGGTAATGAATGCCGGGGTGACCGATGACGCCATTCGATTGACGAAAAACGCAAGCGGAACGCTTAAGAAGAAACCCAGGAGTCCGATCGTCATACTCTTCGACAGCACGATTCGATAGAGATCGCGGTTCGTGGCGCCAATCGCTTTCAGAACGCCGTAGTCTCTCTCCCGCTGGACGGTGTCGATGTACGTGACGACTCCCACGAAAGCCACGCCAATGGCAAACGAGATCCAGAGAAGCACTCGAATGATGGGCAGGAACGTATCGCTCACGTCCGATCGTCCAGACGCGGCAAAGTCCTCCTTTGTCAGCGCGGTCACGCCAGGAACCTGTGCTTCGATCGTCGCCACCACCTCCGCGGCATCGTCATTCGTCGTCGCCAGTAAATAACTGGCAAAACCCGGTTGAGCGATCGTGCCCATGGCGTCTTGAACGGAGATCATCGCGAACGAAGAAACGCCGGCGCCGGCAAGATCGACCACATCACTGACCGTCAGCGTCAACCCCATCGTCTCCACTTCGTCCCCCGATTCGAGACCCAGCGTTTCGGCCAAAACCTTGTCGATGATGATCTCGCCCGGCCCGGGCGCCCCGATGCCGAGCACTGAGATTGCCGCGTCCGGTGCGTCGAACGCAAGCAGATACACATCGGACGAGGCATCCTCCGTCTGTATTCGGTACCGGCCGCCATGGAGCTTGATGAGCGTCTCGACTCCGTCCACCTGCCGAATCGATTCGAACTGCGTGTCTGAAATCGTTGACTTATAGGTGAATCCGGGAGCGTCCTGAAGGCTGACCCAGATGTCCGCCGGCAACCGCTCGGGTAAGGCGCCCATCCGGTCGGAGAACCCCTGATACACGCTCTGTACGACGAGAATCAGCACCATCGCCAGGGTCACACCGCCGACCGAGATCATGAATCGCGTCGAATCGGCGAACAGATTCCGGCGAGCCAGGGGTACAGCCATTCCAGTCTCCGCATCTGGTTTCTGCCGCTGTTAGGGTTACGTATGGCAGGTATCCTTCTGGGATGCGGAGCGTGTTCGCCCTAAACCAACCCGTTCCTCCCAACCTCTCCCCGTGCCCTTTGCGAAGGGGAAGGAGGAGCGCACCCTGAAGGATTCGTTCCCCTTACCGCTCCGCAGAGGGGCAAGGGGTCAGGGGATTGGGGTTAGTCTGGGTCAACGGCTTTCGCGTTCATGATCGAATCTGATCATACCTATCCCTCTCAGGGTTCCTGCCGGGTAGTGTCTCACGCACGAGCGCTAAACCGCAGCGTGATCGAGAGCGGTTCGTGGTTTGATCGTCCCTCTCCCCAGCAGATCGAACTGACGCGTCGAGATGCGATGATATGCTGCTGCATTGAACACCCGCGATGGCCAGTCGCCAACGAAGACTGATCTCGACTGCGAGCACGACACCTTCGTTCTCCGCAACCCATTGTTGAAATTTTCAGGAAGATGACTCGTGGCAAATGATATCGGGCGATCAGAGTCTGGCCACGTTCGTTGTCGTCCCAAGCGCCCAGTACGGGTTTTGGTGCTCTCCGCGTCTGTCGGAAAAGGACATGATGCGGCCGGGGAAGCCGCGGTTCGGTGCCTGACGTCTGCCGGGCATCACGCCATCATGCGGGATGGATTGCGTCCCATGGGCGAGCGATCCGCCCGGATCATCGAGCAGGGATTTGCCTTCATTGTCGGTCGCTACCCGCGAATGTGGGGGACCTTCCACGATCTTCATGGCCGTTGGCCTTTCCTGCATGTGGCACGGGCGGTGACCAGAGCCCGGGCTCACAGGCTGCAGCCACTGGTTGAGGAGTTCAGTCCCGATATTGTTCTTTCCACCTACCCGCTCGTCAGCATCGCGTTGAGTCACCTTCGCCGGACATCGGGGCTGCGGCCCCCACTCGTCGTGCTCATCGCGGACTACTGGGCCCATCCAATCTGCGTTGTGAACGACGCGGCAGCGCACCTGGTTCCGTCGCGAGCGTCCACCGCTCATCTGAAGCCGGGCGCCCGGAATGTCCGTGTGACACGGGTTCCGACAGGAGTTGCGTGTCGATCCAAAGCTGCAGATAGATGTGGGGCGAGGAAAATTCTCTCCCTGCCAGAGTGCGCATTCATCTGCTTGATCACCGGTGGATCGCTGGGTATGGGGGACCTCGAAGAAGCGGCGGACTGCGCGATCAGTCAAGGCGCTTATCCCATCATCATCGTGGGGCGCAACAAGGACCGTGAGCTCATGTTGGGCCGCCGCTTCTCAGACCCGAACACAGCGCGCGTTGTGGGATGGACCGACAGGATGCCGACGTACCTGATGGCCGCGGACTGCCTTATCCAGAACGCGGGTGGAATGACCTGCCTGGAAGCGATCGAGATCGGGCTTCCGCTTATTCTGTACCGACCATTTCCAGGACATGGGAGAGTCAACGCAAGGGTCATGGATTCGACTGGTGCAGCCATCGTGGCGGACGACCAGACACAATTGCGGGAGATTCTTGCCAGCGCGGTGAACGGAACGCAGCCTCTCCAGCCACCAGCTGGGGAATCAGAAATCCCGTTCCTGGACGCTATCCTCGCCGCGCTTGACGACCCTGACAGCTGAGTTAGTCTCCCTGACAGGGGTAGGTATTGAAAACTTCATCTAGGATCGAACCTCGTGTGTCCCAGACCAACCCCTTCCTCCCGACCTCTCCTCTCCCCGTGCCCTCTCCGTCCCGGAAAGGGAGTCTCCCCTTTGCGAAAGGGAAGGAGGAGTCCCTGACCGCCACCATCGTTCCCCTTACCCCTCCGCAGAGGGGCAAGGGGTCAGGGGATTGGGGTTGGTCTGGGTCAGCCGCACTCAATTGAAGACATACTTTCCACTCTCAGCCCCCAGAACGCGAAAGCTCCGGACCACGATGATCTTCGGCGATCGTTCGTTCCCTCCACATCCTCTTGACCTGGACAAGGCAAATGGTATCGTTGCCTAGAGTTGCACCTGATCCCGTTCGTGACCGTCGAAATCGCTCCCCTTGGGAGCCGATCGGAGTAGCGTATGCGCGGATTGTTGTCCCACACGCTCCTGGTTCTCACCGCACTCGTTCCGCTCCTTGGGTTCCTGGCATCGGTTCCGGCACTCGCGCAGAGTGACACGTCACAACTGAGCGGCGCCGCGACCTCCTGGATCGGTACGCCCCCTCCCGCCGACTGCATCGCACCGGCAGCGTCGGTCGAAGCCATTGTCGGTCCGCTGACAACGCCAGACGCATTCAGTGAGAGTGCCTTCCCTCTCTCGATTCCTGCCGAATCAGATCTCCCATCTGGTGAATCCGCAGACACGGAAGCGGTTGAGGCGGCCTCAGCCACCCTCTGGTCAGCGGTTGCCTGCCTCAACGCCGGGGACATCGGCAGATTCTTCGGATTGCTTTCTCCGCAGGGTGTCCGGGCGTTCTATTTCGGCATTTCCGTCGCGTTCGGCGGGGAGCCAGAGCCTCCAACGGCTGAGGATATTGCAGATCTGAGTGAGAGTCTCACCAGCAATCTGGCCATCCCGCCGACGCCGTTTCCCGAGGCCGAACGGGTGAGGATCGACGGAATTCGGGATGCCCGGGAACTGCCCGACGGCAGGCTGCTGTTTGTGGTCGACGGAGCGATAGGCGACATTCCAAGCATGTATCTCGTGTTCGGTCTCAACGATGGAGCCTGGCTCATCGACGCCTTCGGGCTGATTGGGGACTTCGAGTTCAGTTTGTGATCGTCATTGCGTCGGTGTTCCATGAGGCTTTCGCTCCGCTATAGCCACTGAGCGGTGCACACGGATTGTGAGGCGGAAGCGAATGTCTGACCGGTCCGGCAATACCGCCCCGGGGTGGTCAACTTCGGCTTCTCCCCCGTCCCTGGATTCCTGATCGACAGCTGTTGACGAGAGACCATCCGGCCCTCATCATCGTCATGCGACGATGATGACAGAGAAAGGTCTCTTCAATGCCCGAAGAGCACCACGCCGGACTACCGGCGCCACTGACCTCACTGATCGGCCGCGAGCGCGAGATTTCCGATGTCCGCGCCCTGTTGTCTCAGGATAGAGTTCGTCTGGTCACGTTGACCGGACCCGGCGGCGTTGGTAAGTCCCGCCTTGCCCTTGCGGTTGCCGCGACGTTGATCTCCGGTGATTTTCTTCACATTACCTTCGTCGACCTCTCCCCTGTGTACGATGCCGCATTCGTGCTGCCGGCAATCGCCCAGCGACTCGATGTCCAGATCATTGGCGGCGGTTCCCTGCAAGAGCTTGTAGCTGCCCGGCTCCGCGAGTCGAACTGGCTTCTCCTGATCGACAACTTCGAACACGTCTTGAGCGCGGCTCCCCTGCTTTCAGAGCTGCTAACGGCGTGTCCGGCCCTGCGAATGCTGGTCACCAGCCGGGAAGTGCTGCGAATCTCACCCGAGCATCAAATCGACGTCACTCCCCTCCCGGTGCCGGCGACAAGCACGGTCACCGTTAGGGATTTGCAGGAGAACGCCGCCGTACGCCTCTTTGTCGAAAGAGCCCGCGCCGCACGTCATGACTTCACTTTGGGCGATTCGAACGCAGCCGCCGTCGCCGGCATTTGCCGGGCTCTCGATGGTCTGCCGCTCGCCGTGGAACTCTCTGCTGCCCGCATGAACGCGCTGTCCGAATCCGAGTTGCTGGTTCGGCTTTCAACAGACCACTCGTTGCTCAGTGGCGGCGGAAGAGACTGGCCATCTCGTCAGCGCACCATGCGGGACGCCATTGCCTGGAGCTACGACTTCCTCTCCAGCCGGGACCAGCGTCTCCTTCAGCAGTTGTCCCTCTTTGCAGGTGGCTGCACGCTGGAAGCGATCGAAGCGGTTGCGATCGAAGCCAATGTCCTCGATGGGCTTCTTTCTCTCGCCGACAAAAGCCTGATCCGGAGAGAAACGTGCGTCGGCGGTTCTGCCCGGTACCGGATGCTGGAAACAATCCGGCAGTTCTCGCTAGACAAACTTCGTGAATCCGCGTCATATGATCGAGTCAGAATCCGCCACGGCGAGTACTACCTCGCGCTGGCCGAGACACGAAACCCCGCGATACCGATACCTGGCGATTTCGAGTGGATCGAACGCATCAGTCCCGACCAGGAGAACTTCCGGCTCGCTCTGACCACGTTCGAGGCAACTGGCGAGTATCGCAATCTTCTCCGGTTGGCCATTGCGATGTTCGATTACTGGCTGGTGCGAGGACTTGCCGACGAGGCGTCCTATTGGTTGGAACACGCGCTCGCCAGCGACCCCGGCGCTCCCGATTCGCGCGTGGCGGATGCGTGCTCAGCCCTGGGAACATTCGCCTGGTTTCGCGGCCGTTATCCTGAAGCCGCCCATTGGTACGAACGCGAAATGGAGCTCGTAAGGGATGCCGGCAATGACTACGCGCTCGCCGTCGCTCTGATCGACATGAGCATGCTGGCCTATCGCACCGGCGAGCTCGAGCTGGCGGCCGAACAGGCAGTCGAGGCGCTGAATCTTCTCCTCAGTATCGGTTCCCAGGCGCCCGTCGCCCTACCGATGGCAAGCCTGGTGTATTCGATTCTCGGTGACATCACGGTCGTTCAAGGCGAATTCGGGCAAGCCATTGGATACTTCAAACGTGCCGCTGAACATTTCGAACAGGAGATCGCGTCAACGCAGCAAATCGCCCATTACGAATGGCTGCTTTCTGACGCATTGGGAGGACTGGGCGCTTCCCTGATACAGTCAGGTGATCCACAAGGCGCAGCCGACGCATATCTCAAGGGCCTCCAGATCGGGATGCGCAACAACAATCTTCACCACTCCGCCAGCAATCTTCTTGGCCTTTCCTGCGTAGCGGCGCGGGATGGGCAGTTCGAGCGATCGGCCCTGTTGCTGGGAACGTCCAACGAATTACGACGCCGCATCCAGGGAGTTGTCTATCCACGCGACGAATCAATCCTGGCTCAAAGTCAGGAGATCCTGCGTGTCAACCTGGATGCACCCAGCCTGCAGCATCTCCGTGAACGAGGGAGTTCCCTGACGAGAGACGACATCCTGAAAGAAGCGCAAAGTGTGATCTCGGTTGCGCAGCGTTCAGCGGATATCGAACAACGCGCCTCGAAGGGCAAACTCACACTGTCAGCCAGAGAACTCGAAGTCCTCAGCTTGATCGTCGCCGGTCGATCCGACAGTGAAATAGCCGAGTCGCTTTTCATCAGCCGCCGCACCGTAACAACGCACACGTCGAGTATCTTCCGGAAGCTCGGCGTCGCCGGCCGAACCGAAGCGGCCGCTCTGGCCGTCCGGCGCGGACTCGCCTGAATCCTAAAGTCGAAATACGTAGAGCACTACGCAACGTGTACGTTGAGTACACCTCCTGCCGGGTGCATGCTTTTTGCACGACTGATCTATCCGGCAATCGCAGCGCGAATGCCCGTTCAGAAGTGCGAAACGATCATGCGCAAACCTTCGATCGCGCCGCTTGTCGCTGCGCTCCTGTTCCTCGTTGCCGCGCTTACGCTTCTTCGAGCCGTGGAAGCGCGGTCTCCCGTGGGCAGAGAAGCCAATTCATCAGTCGCCATCAGTCTCGTCAGGGCGTACTACGCGGCCGTGGAAACCTATTTCCAGTCCGGTGATCTCTCAGGTGTGTCGGCGCTGTTCGAGTCCAGCGACGAAGCCGCCGAGATAGAGTGGAGACTTCGCGCATTGCGAGCGAACTACCCTCTGCTCGCGATCGAAGTTGTCGATCTGTTGGTCGAGAGAGAATCGGTCACCGCCCGGATCATGGTCGATGCCGGTCCGCCAGGCGCCGCGCATCCCATCCAGCCACTTCATCACCTCCGCTCCTGGCAAATGTCGGAGACTTTTCGCGTGCGAGGCGACCGAATCTCCGAGCACGCCTACGCTGGCCCCGGACTCGGTCTGTTCGTACCGCAGACCACGCTATCGGTCGGTCGCTTCCCAGCTGGTGGAATGACGCTCCTCACTGCTCGGCTGACACTCCGAAACAGCCATGACAGCTATGTCGCTTTGCCAGGTCCCGCGCTGGTTACAGTCGAAGCCGGGACTATCGAGGTACGAGGCAATGGCGTGGTCAGTCTCATGTCGACCGACGGTGCTGCGCCAGTAAGGTTGGAACCAGACACAGTGGCCTTGTCTGGATCGAACGATACGCTCGTCTCGGGGAATGCGAAAATCGTCATCAGAAACGGAATCAATGCGCAGACAACGCTGCTTGTAGCCATACTGGCGCCAAATGAGAGCCCTCCTCGCTTGGCGGCGGAGCATGCCGACCACCGGCCAGGGAGTGGTTTTGCCTTCCTCGCCGGCAGTGGTGTTCTTGTTGAACCACTGGGAGTGTCAGAGCTTCTGGACGGTCCGATTGGTCAAATGAGCGTTGGCTGGGTCGTTCTCGACCCAGCGAGCGCGGCCATCACGAATGACGACACTCGGGTCCCCTATATTTTTTCTCCCAGAGCTCAGTTATCAATCAAATGGGACTCCTCGACCGGAAGGCCCACAGTCAGCAACACAACCCTCGACCAGCTCATCGTCTGGGCAATTCTCATAGCCTGAGCGCCGACTGACCTTCCTCCGCCACCGTATGCCTGCCACCTTTCCGTCCTGCCTCCGTGCCGTCTCCCCGACTTGCCATCCCTCTCCACGAACGCCGCCAAGCGCCCCCCCCACCGGCTCAATGTCTACATCAGACCATCAAATCCGTTAACCCCTGTGACAGAGCCGCGCAGCGAACAGTGCACCACCCCTCGGACGGGAACGCCTACCCGGAAATCTGACCGCTGCGCGACAGGAGGCGCGCCGCCCAAAGACTGCTACAACCGGCACTGTTTCATCGACGCGATTGTCACGTTCATCATCGATCACGCAAGTAGCATTCGGCATCATGACGAAGACCCCTGAGAACCCGACGCAATCCTTTGATCGCCGCGCGGCTATTGGCGGCGCTGCTCTTCTTGCCGCCTCAGCGGGCCTCTTCGGGCACGCCAGAAGCGCCACGGCCCAGAACGCACTGCCCGACTATTCATCCCACCCTATGTGCGGCATGTGGCTGGCTGTTCCCAGCGCCGCCCTCCCCACGAGTCCGTTGTTCGTAGCGCCATCATTCTTTTCGGCCGACGGCTTCACCATCTTTTCCTTTCCGCCGGCCGACCTCGGCGAGAGCGGCATCTTTTTCCAGTCTGGATTCTTCGGCATTTGGGAGCCGGTCGACGACTTCTCCGCCCGCTGGCACGGCGTCAATATGACCTCTGACAGCTCAGGACTGTTCACCGGCACGACAGAGATCGATACCGTCATCACCATCCTCGACGACGGCTCCTTCATCGACGACGGAAGCCACTCACGAGTGACCATTCGCGACGCGGCGAACACCATCCTCGTCGCCATCGAGCCGACTGGCCAGCCCGGGCCCGGCAAACCCGTCACCGCTCGCAAGATGACCATCGACGACGCCGGCTTCCCAGCCCCAACCCCCGCGGCCACACCAACGTCGTAGCGACACTCTCGTCGAGCTGCGTAGAGAGGGGGACCTCCAGCGCCCCTCACATCCACCAGGCCCGACGGTCCACATGAACAGCCGACTTCCCGGCGCTCCATCCCCGGAGCGCCAACCACTTCAGCAACCATCTCGATCACATGGTTCCCAGTGCCCAGTGCCTAGTGCCCAGTGCCCAAAGTGACACATTTCCCCTTCCCAACCGTCTACCCTATCGTAGGCGTCATAACGACCACGGACGGAGAGGGCAATGCCCACGTCAGTCCGCACAGATCGCACATCGGTTGAACGCGAATGGACCACGACCAGCGACGAGGCGCTCGTCACCATGGCCGCCGACGATCGTGCCGCCTACGGTGTGCTCTATGACCGCTATCTGTCGCGTGTCTACCGCTATTGCTATTGCCGCCTGAACGACCGCGAACGCGCCGAAGACGCCACCAGCGTCATCTTCGCCCGTGCCCTGATGGGGCTTGCCACCTGCCAGGGACCGTCGTTTCGCGCCTGGCTCTTCACCATCGCTCACAACGTCGTTGTCGATGACTGGCGCAAATCGCGCTTGACCTCTTCTCTGGACGCTGCCATGGACCTTCCCGATCCAGCACCCGGTCCCAGTGATGCCGCCGAAGCGTCAGAGCGAAGCCACTCACTGTCGGAAGCGCTGCGCATGCTGCCCGACGACCAGCGCCAGATCATCGAACTCCGCATTGCCGGTCTGACCGGTCCCGAAATCGCTAATCTCCTCGGCCGCAGCCACGATTCGATCCGCTCGAGTCAACGCCGCGCTCTGGCCAGGTTGCGCGAACTCCTCGGCATCACGTCCGACACCGAGTCGGAAAACGGAGGCGACCATGCCTCCTGATCGACTCAGCCAACCCGACATCGCCACCGACGCGTTCTGGGACGATTACGCCACTGCAGGCAGCGCGGACGCGATTGCCGTCGATCCTGCCGACGTCGCCGCCATTCGATACCTCCATACCCACGCGGCCCATCCCCAACCAATGGCTGAGTTTGCCGAACGCCTGCGAGCCACGCTCCTCGCCATCGGCAACACCGAAGACCCTCAGTTGGACCAGGACGATGACACGCCAACCAGCAATGGTCTGGCGACCCCGTCACCGGCGCTACCTGCAGTCATTCCGTCGACCAGGCGCCGCCGGTGGCCACTTCTCGCCGCTGCCGCACTGGTCGCTCTGTTGCTTGCTGGCATAGCACTCTGGCAACTGCTCCCCGGAAACGATCACCCCACCACGATTCCAGCGATCATGCCTCCCATCGAGACTGCGACATCCCTCGAGATGCCCGTCACTCCGCGATTGCCGAGCATCGAGCTTCCAGCATCCGCCATTCCGTGGGATCGCTTCGGCATCACATTCGATCATCGGTCGATGCCGCCGCAATCTGAATCCGAAGACGCTCTCAACGACTCGCTAAAACTCCGATACCTCCTCTCGGGTTCAGTCGAGGCCCAGTCGGACGGACCCATGCGCGTATTCCGCGAGACCGGAGATGGCACGTGGGAGGAAGCGCCTCCTGGCATCCCGATCACGCTCGAAACCGGCGATGCGCTCTTCGTCGACGACGGCGCATCGATCACATTCACTAATCACGATTCGGTGGCCGCCATATTCCTCGCCTGGTCGCTCTATGCCGGTGGCGGCGATCACGGCAACGCGCCAGCGGGCTGGACGCTCGATTACCAGGACTACACGCACATCCTTTCTCTCTCCGATCCCGGATCGTCAGTCCGCCTGCAGATCGGGCAAACCGAGCTTGGACCTTCCGAGGACCTTCTGCCCCCAGCTGGCGCACTGGTTCACCAATTCATCTATCTGTCGCGCAATGCCGCCGGCGAGCAGGTGGCCCCCATCTTCGGCAACCTGGCGGATGGTGGAACCCGCAACATGGGCCGCCAGGCTCTCACCATCTATGAGCTCATCATTGAACCCGTCGGTACCTGAAGGAGCTGCCAATGTCCAGACGCGAATTCCGGCCACTCATCATTGCCTGTCTCTCACTCTCGCTGTTGGGGGGAAGCGCCACAGCCCTGGCCCAGGACGCCACACCCTCACCCCAAACCGGCCCACCCTTCACGCTCCCGTTCGCTCCGCCGCCTGAGCTTTGCAACCTCCCACCCCGCACGGTCGAGGACTACGCCGAATTTGCCGGGGTACCACAGGTCGAGCTCCCGCCGGTGATCATCACCGCGGCGCCACCGCCCGATCAGGAAGCGATCGACGGCATCATCGATTCAATGGTCCGCTTCTTTGCCTGTCTCAATGCTGTCGACCCGCTCCGCTGGGCCGGCGTCTTCACTGATGCCGGCTTCGCCGAAGACAGCGTCAACTCTGGACTCACCAACGACACCATCGCCTGGATCGCCTCGCCCCACGAACCCGCGCCGGAGGAAGAGTGGGACACCGTCTATGCCATGTTCGGATTCCAGCTCCTCCCCGACGGTCGCGTCGCCTGCATCCTGCAGCGAGGAAGAGACGGTCTTGGCGGCATGGATCTCCTGATCTGGGCAAAGGAAGGCGACCGCTGGCTGCTCGATTTCTGGGTCGACGAACCCTGGGACGTCCTCTTCAATCCCAACCCGCCTGTTGATGAGTCGGAGGCCGCCACCCCAACCAGCTAGCGCCCACAACAGAGCTGAACGCACCAGATTCCAGCGGCTCAGAACAGGAGAACCAACCGTTGCAGGAGCATCGTTGTCTCAAAAACCGCATCGTTTCGCTGATTCACAAATGGTGAAAGGAGAGAATCATGACACTCGCAGGAGGACCGCAGTCATTATGAACCGCATCACATTCCTGAGGAGTGTGTCGCTCCTCATCATTATCGTGCTCGCCGGCATCACGCCCCAGACATTAACTCGCGCCCAGACTGCCTCACCCGCTGCCAGTCCAGCGGTTTCGCAACCAGTCCAACCCGAAACGGGACCTGGCGGATCGCAATCGCCCTATCCCGCCGCCCGGTTGACCTACGTCGACGGCGGGCGGGACGCCCGATACTACGTATGGGAACCGACGACGGACGCCGATGGCGCCACCCCTGTGGCGAGCGACGCTCTCCCGCTCATTCTGTATATCCCCGGTTGGGGCGACACACCCGCTCCGACGCCACAGGGTGAAACAGACTGGATGTCACATCTGGCCAGAAACGGAAATGTCGTCATCGCACCCGTCTACTACGATCCTGTCATCACATACGTGAAGCAGTTTCTGCCTCTGGCACTCGAAGAGCTGCAGCAGCCGGGGCATTCACCGATCGACCTCGACCGCTTTGCTATCGTCACGTACTCCTACGGTTCCGCCGCCGGCGTCGAATACGCCGCCACGGCTGCCGCCGAAGGACTGCCGGTCCCGAAAGCCCTCTTCCTCAATGCACCGTGCGTCGGCAAGTTCTGCTGGGAAATTCCCCAGGTCGCCGAGCTGGGCCAGCTTCCCGAGGGGTTGAAGGTCGTCGTCATGGCCTACGACATTGACCAGGTCGTCTTCGTCGATTGGCCAACGAGGCTGTTCGACCAGTTCGCTGATCTCCCATCAGAGGATCGCAACTTCATACTGATGCAGTCGGACGACCACGGATCGCCGGCCATCACCGCCGACCACGACGTCGGCTGGGAGCAGGTCGACGCAGCCGACTGGTACGGGCTTTGGAAGGTCAATACGGCGCTTTTCTCCTGTGCATTCAGCGGCGCCGATTGTGAATACGCCCTCGGTGATACCGACGAGCAGCGATTCATGGGCATCTGGAACGACGGGACCCCAGTGCGCGAGATGATCGTTTCAACTGATCCATCCGCCGAATTCCGCTTGCCGCTCGCCCCGGTCGCCCCGAACGCCAGCGAATACGCCACCGAGGGAGAACCCCTTGCCAGCTCCGGGGGATTCAACTCCCCGTTCGGCATGACTGTATCGCCCGATGGACGTCTCGCGGTCATCAACTCACAACTCGGGACGATCGACGAATTCGACGCGAATGGCGAACTCGCCGACACATGGGGATCGGCGGGAGCTGGCGAAGGCGAATTCCAGTTTCTGGACCCTGAATCCGTGTTCTTCGCTATTGGCGACATCGCCTTTGGGCCGGATGGCTCCTACTACATTGCCGATGGCTACAACGCTCGGGTCCAGGTCTTCGCCCCTGACAGGACCTTCGTTCGCCAGTTCGGCAACAGCGGAACTCATCCACTCCGCCGGGCATCTGGCATCACCTATGACGCTCTGGGAGACAGAGTGCTGGTCACCGACGAGGTCACCGGTTGGATCAATGTCTTCGCCAGTGACGGCACACTTCTCGAACGCTGGGGTTCCGATGGACCGGAAGGTCGTCGCTTCAACTTCCTCAATCAGATCGAAACGGCGCCGGACGGAACCTTCTATGTCGCCGAACCCGGCCGCAACTTCATCCATCACCTGTCGGCAAGCGGCGAACCACTCGGCGTTTGGGGCGGACAGGGTGAAACGCCAATCACGATCAACAGCGGCTGGGGAAGCTGGCACACGCTCGGTGGCGAACCCGGCCGGATGATCGAACCCAATTGTCTGGCGCTCGACACAGCCGGCAATGTCTACGTCGCTGAATTCGTCGGCAATCGGGTGCAGGTCTTCGCGCCAGACGGCATGGTGATCGGCATCATCGGCGGCGACGGCACCGGCAGCGACGCAATTCGCCACCCATGCGGCATCGCGGTGGGAACCGACGGGACGATCTACATCGGCAGCGGTTCGTTTGGCTACGCAACAATGTATCGCTACATCCCTGCTGGATAACCATCTGTAGGGGCGGGGCCGGCCTCGCCCCAAGCAACGCAGGCGTTGCCGCTACACCCGGCCAACGCCTGCATCGCCCTTATCCCACCTCACAACCGTGTAGCGACGAGGCCCGCCTCGCACATCCTCGCCCGATCCCACCCCGTACCGCGTACAATGGTCCGCCGGTCACGTTCGTCACCGATGAAGTACGGGGCGCTATGCCAAGCAATCTGATCGATCAATACCTCCGAATCGCCTTTCACCTCGACCGCCATATCCCTGGCTACATTGACGCCTACTTCGGCGACTCCCGGAAGCGCGGTCTGGCCCTCGCCGAACCGCAGCTCTCACCTGAAGCGCTGGTGAACGCAACCACGGAGTTGCTCGCTGCGATCCAATCTAGTGAGATACCAGATAACCGTAAAGACTGTCTCCTCAAACAAATCGTCGCCATGCAGACCCAATCCGAAAAGCTCGCCGGCGCCGAACTTCCCTATGTCGAAGAGGTTTCTCGTTGCTTCGACATCACCCCAGTGCGCATCCCCGACTCCGATCTCGAAGCCGCCCGATCCGCGCTCGATCAACTCCTTCCCGGCGCCGGAGACCTCGCCGCCCGCATGAACGCCTGGCGTGACCAGTCGCTCATCGACGCCGACCGCGCCCGCATCGCCATCGATCTCATCCTTGCCGAAGCGCGCCGCCGCACCGCGGTCTTTGTCGGCCTTCCGGACGACGAGACCATCGAGATCGCTTTTGTGCGCGACAAACCATGGCGCGGCTACAACTGGTATCTCGGCAACCGCAAATCTCGTGTCGAGCTCAATATCGATCTCCCGATCCACGCCAATCAACTTGTCGATCTCATGGCCCACGAGGGCTATCCCGGTCACCATACCGAGCACTGCCTGAAAGGCGAAATCCTCTTCGGGGAACGCGGCTACGAGGAAATGTCGGTTCAGCTGATCAATACCCCCGAATGCGTCATCCACGAGGGCATCGCCACCACCGCCGCAAGCATCATCTTCCCGGCCGGTGAAGACGTGAAATGGATGAATGCCGTGCTCTATCCCGCCATCGGTCTCCCGCCCCTTCCCGACGCCACTTCCGCCATCGCCGAGCAGGCGACCCTGCTGCAGACCGCCGGGGGCAACGCCGCACTCATGCGCCATGTCGACAATGCCAGTGAGCAGGAAGTCGTCGAGTACCTCATGCACTTCTCGCTGGTCGACGAACAGCGGGCACGTCACCGCCTTCGATTCATCGATGATCCGCTCTGGCGTCCCTACATCTTCTCCTACGACGTCGGTCGCGATCTCCTTCGCGGTTGGTTTGGCGCCGCCGGCCAGTCGCGCAAGGAATCGATGTTCCGCGATCTCCTCACCTCGCAATACACGCCGTCCCGGCTACTGCGCGAAACGCCAGCCGCCTGACCTTTTCGGTTACCGCCGCGTTCCGGCAGGAGTCTTTACCGCATGCGCAGTGCGCGACCTCTACGTTCGGCTGCCCTTCTCGCGTTGCTCGCCATGTCGCTCGCGATTCCTCTGCACCTCCCGCACTCGAACGCGCAAAACAATGAGGCGCCCGCGCCCATGCGCCCACTCGACCTCTCCTGCTGCAGGGAAGCCCTGAAAGCGCTGACCGGCAACGACATTTCTCGTCTTTACTCACTCGTTCTCGATCAACCGGTCTCGTCGCTTTTGGCGTCGATGGAGTCGGGCGAACTCACCGCCTACGAGCTGACCCTCTTTTATCTCTATCGCATTGCCACCTACGATCTCGATCAGCTCAATTCAGTCATCGAAATCAATCCGTACGCGCTCGCCCTTGCCAGACTTCTCGATTTCGAGCGGGCTGAAGGCACACTCCGCGGACCCCTCCATGGCATCCCCGTGTTGCTCAAGGACAACATCTCCACCGCCGACTACCTGCACACAACCGCCGGCGCCGCTGCGCTGCAGAACGCCACCGCCGGCGCCGATGCCTACCTCGTGACACAGCTGCACAACGCCGGCGCCATTATTCTCGGCAAGGCCAATATGTCCGAATGGGCGAACTGGATGCACTACACCCCGGCCAATGGTTACTCGGCGGTCGGCGGCCAGGTCTCCAGTCCCTATCTCGACTGGCTCGACCCCAGCGGCTCCAGCACCGGATCAGCCGTCGCTGTCAGCGCCAGCTTCGTTCCCCTCGCCATCGGCACCGAGACGGTCGGTTCGATCATTTCTCCCGCCGCCAGAAGTGGCGTCGTCGGCTTCAAACCGTCGCTCGGACTGATCAGCCGCACGAACGTCATCCCGATCACCGATGAGCTCGACGCGCCGGGTCCGTTCGGGATCACCGTCACCGATGTCGCCCTCGCCATGAACGCACTCTCCGCCACCTCCGATCCTGCCGACCCACGCTCCGCTGACGCTTCTGAAGCATTCGGCGCCGATTTCACCGCAAATCTCGACCCAGCGGCCCTGCAGGGCAAGACGATCGGCCTCATCGCCTTCGATCAGTCTCTCTCCGATGAGGACCAATTCGATCTCTACGCACTCTGGGACGAAGTCGAGGCGCTCGAATCGATCGGCGCCTCAGTCACGGTCGTACGTCCTGCCCCTTTTCCCGACCTCGACTACGGGACACTCGGCTCCTGCGACATGCACCTCGGCGTCGACGAGTGGCTCACCCACGCCACCGCCGATGTCGCAACACTCACAGACATCGTCGCCTGGAACGACGCCAATCCTGCTGCTATCCCATTCGGTCAGGAACGTCTTGCCGACGCTGCCTCCTGCGTGATGACGGCCGACGAAATCGCCGCTCTTGGCGAATCGGTCCGCACCGCCGCCCGCGATTACATGGAAACGCTCTTTGCCGACACTGGCGTCGACGTGCTCCTCAGCATCGACGAACTCTTTGCCCTGGAATATGCCCTTGCCGGCTATCCCGCCATCACCGTCCCGCACGGCACGACCAACGAGGGCATCCCCTCCGGACTGACCTTCGTCGGCCCTTTTCTCTCCGATGTGGAACTGCTCGGATTTGCCTATGCCTTCGAGCAAACGGGCGACTGGCGAGTGCCGCCGCCGCTTGTAGCCGCCATACTGTCCCCGGAATGAATCAGAGACGCTTTGCCAGCAAAGGAGCAGACGCGCGTGGCAACGATTGACGACTTTTCACAAACCGAGCTTCGCCAGATTCAGCATGCCCCGATCTATGTGATCGCCGGCGCCATCGCCAGCCAGCCGGAAGGCGTCACCAGCTCCATGGTCGAAATGATCGAAGGCGTCGAGAAGTTCGCGCAATCGATGGCTGCTGCCGGCGATGAACTTCTCTCCGCGATCTTCGCCAACATCGATCAAACCCAGCCCGATGACTTCGACATCACCCAGGTCAGCGATCCCGCTTTCCACGAATCGATCATGGAAAAGGGAATCCAGGCCGCAACTGCCGCCACGTCGCTCCTCGCCAGCAAAGCGACAACCAACGACGCCGAGACCTTCTCAACACTCCTGATCGATGCCGCTCGAGCCGCAGTCCACGCCACCAGAACCGGCGGCATCCTCGGCTTCGGCAGCGTCGAAGTCACCCTCGATGAAGCCGCCTACATCGCCCGCCTCACCCAGGCCCTGAACCAACAGACTCCATTGCCATAGACGGAGAACCCGGCGCTCTGCCGGTGTTATCAGCATGTAGAACCCGGCGCTCTGCCGGCGTCATTCTGAGCGAAGCGAAGAATCTCCCGCCGCGGGGTAAGCATCCGACCACGCTTTTGTCCCCCGCCGCACGGACATCGACAACCAACCAATGCCGCATCCTAACGACAACCGGCCTCCATCAACTACGACGGCGGCACATACTTGATCGTCGCCTTCTCCAGATTCGCCTTCACAGCGGCAATGAACGCGTCCGATCGGTTCCCGCCGAATGGATCCCAGAGCACCACTTCAAAATCGACGCTTTCCGCGTCCGCCCCCGAAATCTGCACCTGCGGCGATGGTTGCTCCTGACCGCCTTGCACGCTGATTGCCGCATTCCAGATGGCATCGTACGTTTCAGTGACAGGATATGGCGATGTGATCGTGTATTTGTGCGGTTCCATCGCGGTCTGCCGTCGCACCACCTGAGAAAAAACCGTGAAATTCGGGATGAACACTTCTTCGCGCTTCGCATTGCGGATGACTGTCGTGCGGATGTCGACTCGCTCGACCTTCCCCGCCTGATCGACAACCCGGATCGTGTCGCCCGTCTTGAACGGTCGTTCGAACAACAGGTAGAGACCCGAAACAAAGTTCCGAAGGACATCCTGCAGCGAAAGTGAAATTGCGGCCGTAATAAGGCCAATCGCCGTGACCGACGATGCCGCGTCTCCCGTCAGCGCCGCGATCAGCATCAGCCCAACAATCGAGTAAATCGCGATGCGTACGATGTTGTCGACAATCGTCACCAGATTGGCGTCGCCGCCCCGGTGGACGATCATCGCACTGACATGCCTGCGAATCCGCTTCGTCACCCAGAGGAAGACGAGGCAGAAAACAAGCACCCAGCCCACTCGGATCAGGTTGTCGATCAACGTCTCCAGCCGCGTGCTCATTACTTCCGGCAACGTCCTGTTCCTGTCATTCCCGGTCAGACCCGAAGCCTACCATCACCTACGCCCACGACACCCGGACTCCAAACTCCGCTCATGGCACAATACGGTCAACGTCAATGCAGGGGTGCGGCAGGAGGCTCCGGGATGTCCGGCTGGAAATTGATTCTTGTCTGGATCTTGTGCGTCATCGTCGGCGCAATTATCGGATTCGGCATCGGCTGGCTGCTATGGAAGGCAGGCCTGGAGCTGATCGGCAGCGCAGTAGCGCTCGTCGGCGCGGCAGTCGGTGGGTTCGTCGTCTTCTTCTGGTTCATGCGCTGGTCTGAAGAGAGAAAATATCGATAGTTTTTTTGCAGGCGACCGCAACCGTGCGTGTCGCCTGCAAAATCACTTCACATTGATCCGTCGTTCCCGGTTTCCGGGTGAATCCGGAAGGCGCAGTAGTGCCCGCTTTTGATGCCGTAATCTTCGATATGGATGGCGTCCTCATCGACTCCGAACCCCTCTGGCGCGTCGCCGAAACGCGCGCCATGAACGCAATCGGCGTTCCCATGGTCGAGGAAGACGGCTTCCTGACGATGGGACTCCGCACTGACGAAGTCGTCGAATTCTGGTTCGCCCGTCATCCCTGGAAGACGCCGACCAAGCGCGAGGTCGAAGCGGCAATCACCCGCGAAGTCATCGCGCTGATTCGGGAACGGGGCGAACCGATGCCTGGCGCCGCCGCCGCAATCGGCCTTGTCCGCCAGCAACGCCTCAAGGTCGGACTTGCCTCGTCATCCTCCTCCGACATCATCGCCGCGGTCCTCGAAAAACTTGGCTTCACCGCTCTCTTCGATGTCACCCAGTCCGCCGAACACGAGCCATGGGGCAAACCTCATCCCGCGGTCTACATCGAGTGCGCGCGGCGGCTCGGAGTCGCTCCCGACCGATGCCTGGCGATTGAGGACTCCCCCGCCGGCGTGCTCGCCGCCAAAGCAGCCCGCATGAGCTGCATCGCCGTACCGGCCCCGGAGCTGCTTGGCGACAATCGCTACTGCATCGCCGATCGCCAGTTGACGAACCTGACTGAGCTCACTCCTGAAATGATCGCCCCGGCCCGATAACGGGCCAGGGCGTCGCTTTGCTGGCGTTTCGCACGGTCGCAGCGTCAGGAAATGCTGAAACCCTCCCGCAGTGCGTCCATCGCCGCCAGCTGTCCCGGTGCATCGATCGGGTAAACGAACTGCTCCAGGCTGACGATCACATCCTGCCCCGGCAACGTGGAACAGGCCACATAGTTAATCCGCTCTCCGTTGCCGTCAGTGCGGGTCATCGCGATCGCTCCTGTCATGTCCCACACACCCGGAACAGCGCTCGTGGCATCTTGCGAAGCTCGCACCTCCGTGTACTCCGCATTCGAGGTGTAGAACCCGACGATCCACTCGAAGCAGTTGCCCTGAGTGGGATCCCACGGTTCGCTCAGCAACTCCGCATACACCGCCCCGTTCGACAGACTGAGATAATTCTGAGCGCCGTCAACCCGCTCTTGATCGACCGTCCATGCCGGGTCCCACGTCAGCCTGTATCCGTAGCCCGGACTCGTGTAGCTCGTTCCGGATACTCCGCTCGTCCCGCCGGTCGTCGTTCCGGACTCTGTCGCCGCCGGAGACGCCGTCGCTTCGGCGGTCGGTTCGCTCTCCACCGGAGTCAGCGACCCACTTGCCGAAATGACGAATCCCTGGCGCAAAGCGTCCATTTCCGGCTTGAGCTCTTCGAGCATCTCCGGCAATACGACCTGTTCCAGACTGACGATGGCCAGTTGTCCCGGCACATGCGAGCACGAGATGTAGTTCAGCAAATCGAGCGTCGTGCCGCTGCTTGTCGTCGTCGTTGCAATCAACTGACCAGTGTAGTCCCACACTCCGGGTGCGGCGCTCACCGGATCCGGAGTCCCCACGACGTTGGTGTAGTCCTCGTGGTTTGTGTAGTAGCCGAGAATGAAATCGAAGCAGCTGCCAATGTCCGCCGGATACGGCTCACCAATCAAATCCGCAAAAATCCCTGCTTCGTTTTCCAGTCCCAGGTAGTCGCCGCGTGTGTCTGATTCGTCGCCAGTGACAACCCACGCATCGCCCCACGTCAGGCCATAGCCATAGGTAGGACTGATATAACTGTTGCCCGAGACTCCCGTAGTCTCACCCGATGCAGTCGGGAGTGCTGGAGCCTCGCCAATCGTCCCGGTCGGAGTCGGTTCGGCAAGTGCCTGCGTCGGAGTCGGCTCCGGCGTCGCGGCATCGGTGAATTCACCCTGACCGCTGCTTTCCGGTGTAGCTGGCGCGGTTTCTTCCGTTGCGTTCGCCTCACTGCCTTCCTCAGTCGTCTCCGACGGCAATGGCGTTGCCGACTCCGGTGACGCGACGGCCTGCAGCGGTTGGAGAGCCGCGCTCACAAGCGACTCGACTTCCTCGATCGCTGCTTCCTGAGCTGCCAGGTCGGTCGCCAACAGCAGGAACTCGAGGCGCACCATTCCGCCATCGACGGCGTAGCAGGTCATGCGGTCACGTCCCGAAAGTGTCTCGCCGGCCGCGGAAACGAAGGTGTATCCGAATGTTCCCGACGCCTTGCCCGGCTCTTCGGTTACGGGCACGGCAAACGCAAAGTTGCCATGATTCGGCCGCGCTTCGATCGTCGCCACCATATCATCGATGCATTCAGTCGCCGTCTGATCGGTCACGAACGATGTCAGAAACGCGACCACCTCACTGTTGCTGAACCGCAGTACATCGGTGCTGCCATCGCTCGTTTCTGAATCGATCTGCCAACCTGGCGGCAAAGTCAGACTGAATCCAAATGTCGGGCTGGTGTACGCCGCCTGCGCCATCACCGGCGCCACGACGAGCGACGACGTCATCGCCAGAACCGCCGCAAGCAACAACAAGGCATGTCTGCGCATCGATTTGTTCTCCTAGCTGATCTCACCGCAGGAGAGAGCCTGGGTAAAGTCGTCGCCGCTCGGATACACGACCACCGAATAGGATTCAGCGCCAAGCAATGCCGCCAGTCGCACGCGAATCTCAGCGCGCAGCAAACCCGATTCGTCCAGTTCGCCCACGATATAGTCGGGCTCGGAACCTGAACCGATCGTCTCGCAGCTGCCTCGTTGAATCGTCACCGTATCCCCTGGCTGGCCGCCCAGCACGATCGCCGTCACAATCACCAGTCGAGGTTGCGCTTCCAGTGTTCCGGTGCCCTGCACGCCACTGTTGTTTACCTCGCTCAGGAAGAATGTCGCACTCTGCGCTGTTTCGACTTCAGGCGGCGACACTGAGCTTCCGCTTTCGGCAGTTCCCGTGATTTCCACGACAGGTGTCTGCGCGATCTCCGTGGTTCCCGAAGTGTCGATACCCGGGATAATCAAACCCTCTTGCAGTGCCGCGATGGCGCCACGCTGCAGCACGAAGTCCGCAGGCTGCATGTACACCTCGAGAATCACCACCGCGCCCTGATCCTCCAACCGGTAGCAGGTCGCTTCACTGAACTGCGGGCTCCGGTCGCCATCTGCCCGAATTTGCGTAAACGACATCACCGCATGCGCATGCGTGCCGAAATCCTCTGAAAGCGGTTGTCCATCTGGACCGGTGACAAACTCGACATCCTCGTACAACTCATCGTTGACGTAATAGTTGAAGAGTTCATCGATGCACTGTTGCGAGGTGTTCGAGCTCGCCGCTGCATAAAGATCAGCCGTCAGGCTACCCGTTCCGATGCGCAAGAAGTCGATGCCCTCCGTGGATTGTTCGGCGATGACGCTCCAACTGTCGTCCCAGGTCAATGAGTAGCCGAAGGTCGGACTGGTGTAGGTGTTGCCAGCCACATTGCTCGTCTGCTCAGCAACGGCGGTCGGCGTTGGCTCGGCAAAGCCTGGTGTGGGTGACGGAACATCAACACCCGCGGTCGGTGTCGGATCGGTGAATCCCGGTGTCGGCGTTTCAACGGCCACCGCCGTTTCCACTGGCGTGGCCGTCCCCACCGGTTCCACAACGCCGCCGCCCATCGAGAACGCACCGCGCAACTCGTCCATCGCATCGACATTGGTGCGGAACTCCGCGATCGGCACAAACTGCTCGAGCGCGACGATCGCATCCTGTCCCGGAATCGCCGAACAGCCGACATAGTTCACGTACGGCGTCGCCTCCCCCTGGTCATTGGTGAAGGTCATCGTCAGCATGCCGGTAATATCCCAGACTCCCGGCAACGCACTCGAGCTGTCGACGGCCGCTTGCACGCTGGAATACTCGTCGCGCCCCTCGTAATACTGCACAAGCCGGTCGAAGCAGCTCCCGTTCGTGGGATCCCAGGGTTCTCCGATCAGATCGGCGAGAATCGCGCCGCTCGTGAGTCCCAGCTTGTTCGTCGAACCATCCGCTTCCGCGCTGTCGACAATCCAGGCATCTGACCATGTCAACGCGTAACCGAACGTTGGACTCGTGTACGAGTTGCCAGCCACTCCTGGCAGGTCGGCCGCGGCTCCGGGAGTTGATGTCGCGCCACTCTCCGCAGTCGGCAATGCATCGGCGCCTGCCGCAGTTGGCGACGGCTGTACCGTCGTGCCGTCATCCAGCGACCAGATGATGAGGTCTTCGAAACCAACGCCGCCACCTTCGATATAGGTATCGGCAAAGAATGCGGATCCCAGACTGACTTCTCCGGCCGTGGTGATTGCTGAGAGATCGAGCGCTGAGATGAATGCATCATTGATGCCGAAATAGCCTTTGTCACCCACCGCAATCAGGTTCAGCACAACTTTGTCGTCTGCCGTCGACGAAACAGGACCATTCGTCCCGGAAATTCCTGGCTGCGTCGGGCCCTGACTCAGGAACCAATACCCATCAGAAACGTACGCCAACCGGTAGTGCGAGCTGCCTTCGCCCCTGAACACAAACCCGCAGTCCCAGTACCCTTCCGCCGCTGATCGTCCGGCCAGGCATTCGACGCGGGCCATGAAATCAGCCGCCTCGGCACCGGTCTGATGGAATGTCACAGCATCTGGTTCGTGGGCGATCGTGCCATTCTCTGGCCCATAGAGAATCGGACTGGACAGCGATTGCTGCACATAGGAATTGAAGATCGCTTCGTCGTCGTCTTGCGCAACGGCGGCCTCAGTTGTGGCGGTTGCCGTTGCCTCCGCCTCAAAGGTCGCAGCGGCGCCAGCTTCCTCAGTCTCCTCGGCAGGCGCCACGGCCCCGGGAGTCTCGGTCGCTTCAGCAACGGGAGAAGCGGGCGACTCGGTCGCGGTCGGTGTCTGGTTCGCCGGTGTTGTTGTGTCGTCGGATTGCAGTCCCCAGGCGCTGAAACTCGTGAACGACACGTGATCGCCCGGTGCGGCATTGCCAAGCAGATTCGCCGAAATCGTGACGTCACCCGGTTCGAGCGAGCTCGCCAGATCGAGTGTCGTCACAAACGAACCGTTCACCCCGACATAGGCGGTGTCACCAACAGCCGCGATGCTCAGGGCGATCGCGCTGCCCACTGGACCCGGCGCGGCGACCAATCCATGCTGAACCGCTCCACCCCCGGATGGCGCAAAACTCCACGTGCCATCGGGCCACAGCACCAGATAATGGAATCCTTCGGACGTCTGCCGAAACGCAACCGCAAAAGCCCAGGTTGCATCCGCGGGCACATCCGGCACGGCGAATTCGACCTGCACCATGACATCCGACAGATTGACTCCCAGCGAAGCAAAGTTGTCGGCGCTGTCGTCCAGAGACAACACGCCGTCGAGCGGTCCTGCGGCTGGAGGTGTTCCTTCGACCTGCGAAAGATATCCCTCGTAGAACACGATGTCCGCCGACTGCGCGGCAGCGTTCGCCGGCGCGACCGTCAGTGCAGCCGGCAAGACCGTCAGCGCAACCAGCAGCAACACCAGGGTTCGTCGCATGAGCATGCTCGTAGTTCCTCCTGTTGACGGCGTATGCCGCGCCGTTCTCCCCCGGGTCCGGGGTCCAGATAGTACACAAAGCGTACACCGATTACTCACGCTCGCGGGAACCACCGCAGGATTCAGACCCAATCTCCCGGTTCGTCAGGAATGAAGAAATCAGCCGGTTTCTGATTGGACAAACGCGGTCGATCCGATTGTTGTTCCCATCCTGAAATGCCAAAACCGCCCGTGGAACGAACTCCACGGGCGGTTATGCGGCAAAAGGATTGGGTCTGGCGGTTAGTACATCCAGGAACTGGCGGCATCGCGACGCTGATCGAGCCGGCGGAGATCCCGCCGCGCTTCATCTGCCGTCGGGTAGCCCGAGCCCTGACCGAGAACGGACGTGTAGTACCGGCCAAACCGTCCATCGATCGGCCGAAAGGGATTCAACTTTGCAAAAAACTCGCGCATGGTGCTCCTCGCTCCTCATATCAACTGCCCTCATTATATCACCTCATCGCGATATGCGCATACTGAGAACTATCAACGTCCGTAGTTCGGGGCACCTGTGACCCGACGCATCCCGGCGCCGTAGTTCGGGCACCTGTGGCCCGACATCCTGGCCGCACGGCTGATCCAAACCTTCCACCAATCACGTACTTGACGGCATAATGGAACGACACCTCCGCCAACCATCCGAGCCACGCAATGACGAACCTCTCCCACCAAACCACCGCCATCTCTCCCAAACTTGCCGGACGTGCAGGGTTTCTGGCGGCGCTGGTGATGCTTGCTGTGCAACTCTTCTGGCGACTTGGCTGGTCGGAAGACAACGTTGTTCAGGCGTTTCCGGAATTTGTCGTCGCCGCGATTTCTCGCCTTACCCCACTCTCGATCTTCGGCGCCGCCACGGAAAACTACGGCAGCCTCGCCAAGAAGTCCCTCTTCTTTAGTACGCTGCTTGGCATAGCCGCCACCGGTTACCTCGGCGGGCGATACGCTGGCCGCCTCACCGATCGCATCGGAGCCGCGCTTCCGGAACGTTTTGTAGCCGGGTTGACCGTGTCGCTGTCCTGTTGGCTTTTCACCAATCTCGTCATCCTGCCGGTCGCCCACCTCGGCATCTTCGCCCGCGACAGCTCCTACACCAGGGACATTCAGTTGCAGCTAGCCGTAACGTTCGTGCTCTATGCCGTAGTCTGGGCCCTTGCCACAGCGCCCGCGTTCGAGGAGGATTCCATGCCCGCCATGCCTGGTTCGGCCACACTCAGTCGTCGCTCAGTGCTCATGCACGGAGCATTCGATGCCGCAACACTCGCCGCGCTTGCGGCTGCCGGAATCGCCGGTTGGCGAATCGTTCGTCCCGCCGTTGTGCCAATCGACGTCCAGGCCGCCGAGGACGCCGTCAACGACATCGTCGCCACGCAACGCGCGTCACAGGGGTACATCCGCACACCCACCCCAACACCGCCCGCCACGCCCCGCGAATCCGCCTCGCTCGCGTCCGATCTCGTCCTCACACAGGACGGCGACATCCTGACCTATTTCGACCAGATCGAAACCGACGGCCATTTGACTCCCGTGCTGACGCCAATTTCCGACTTTTACAACGTCTCCAAGAACCTCAGCGATCCCACGGTCAATGCGGAAGGCTGGACCCTGTTGATCACCGGCATGGTCGACAACGAGCTCCTCCTGACCTACGACGATCTCGTCGCCCGTTCCACGACGCAGAACATCACCACACTCTGCTGCATCTCCAACGAGCTCAACGGTCACCTCATCAGCACAGCGCTCTGGACAGGTCTCCCCCTCGCCGACCTGCTGACCGAAGCCGGCATCCAGGAGGGCGCGGTCGACCTCAAGTTCCATGCCGCCGATGACTACGAAGACTCCGTCTCCATCGACATCGGCATGAATCCGGCCAATCTCATCGTCACCGGCATGAACGGCGAGACCCTGCCTGACAAGCATGGGCATCCGGCCAGACTGATCATTCCCAATATCTATGGAATGAAGAATGTGAAATGGCTCGACCGGATCGAGGTCATTGGCGAGGATTTCATGGGCTATTGGCAGACTCGCGGTTGGAGCGATACGGCCGTCACCCAGATCTGGGGCCGCATCGATCACCCGAAATCGGATCTCGAACCCGGCGACGTCATCGCCGCCGGTCTCGCTGCGGCGGGCGCCCGCGACGTCAGCCGCGTCGAGGTCAGCCTGGACGACGGCGCAACCTGGGCCGACGCCATTCTTGAGCCATCGCTCAACCCTCCCTTCACCTGGGTCCGCTGGGCATTCGCCTTCGACGGCGATCCCGGCGAGTACGACATGCGCATTCGCGTCACCGATGGCGAAGGCACCGTCATGGACGAAGAGGAACGCAACCCCCTCCCCAACGGCGCCACGGGCTGGCCCAAACGCAGATTCGACATCGAAGCCTGATGTTCAGTCCAACAAATGCCGAACGCCCCGGTCATGGAGACCGGGGCGTTCTCTTCGCTGTTGTGCGTCCGCGAACGTTACGCTGCCGGGGCAACCGCGATTCCGCAATGCGCGCACCGCGTCGCAGCAACTGGAATATCGCTGAGGCACTCGGGGCACGCCCGAGTCGTGGCAGCCTCTGCCTTCTTCGTCCGCGCCATAACCGCATTGACCGGCTTCACCACGAAGAAGAAGATCGCCCCAGCCACCAACACGAAATTGATCAACGCTGTCAGGAAATTGCCATACATGACCGTAGCGTCTCGCACCGAGAACGACAACTCCGAAAAATCGGGTTTGCCCACAATCGCCGCGATCAACGGGTTGATGATGTCATCGACAAGGGAGTTCACAACGAGTGTGAACGCCGCGCCGATGACCACTGCCACCGCCAGATCGATAATGTTTCCTCGCATGAGGAAATTTTTGAACTCCTGGAACATAAATATCTCCCCCTCTTTCACTCAGAACACCACCATTCGCCTGGGAACTTGACCCAAATGGTATCAAGTTTTGACGAAATGTCACGTCAACCTGCTGCATTTCTGGCGGTTGGAGTGGCTCAAGTCACCGGCAGGAGATCAGAGACGAACGCCTCGGTGACATCCAGACCCTCGCCAATCAGTCCTCGCTCGGCCATCCACGCTCCATACGTCGTCCAGCGTTCTGGGTCCTGGTAACCGAATACCGGTGGCTCTTCGGGCATCCAGATGTCGGTCAGCAGCGCGATTCCTTCTCGCTCCACGTCCTCGTCCAGCTCGGGATACGCCTCGACCAACGCCTCGAGCGCCCGATCCGGCTCGTCAATCGCTGCGCCATACCCCTGCTGCAACACTGAGAGAAACCGCGTGATCAGCTCCGCCCGATTGGCGACTGACTCCTCGCTGGTCACCAGCACCAGCTCGTAATACGGCGGCACCCCCCATTCCTCGACCCGCAGCACATCGATCTCGAAACCTTGCTGTTCGGCCAGAATCGTCTCGTGCGTCCAGAACCCACCCAGAATCGCATCGACCTGGCCGGAAATCAGCGCCGGCAGCAGGTTGAAGCCGATATTCACCAGCGAAACATCCTCGATGCTCGCTCCGACTTCGTCCATCATCGTCGCCAGAAAGGCTTCCTGACTCGGAATGCCCGGATAGCCAACCGACTTGCCCACCAGCGCCTCGGGCGAAGTCACTCCCTTTTCCTTTAAGGCCATCACGGTCACCAGCGGCTGTTGCACGAACGCCGCCACCGACACCACCGGCACCCCCTGCTCGCGGGCCAGCAACACATCGGTCTGATACGAAATCCCAAAATCATCCCGACCTGCCCCGACCGTCTGCAAAACAGTCGTGGGATCGGCAGGCGTGTAGACATCGAGTGTCAGGTCGGCATCGTGGAAGAGATCGTCGGCCTCCGCCAGATAAATACCGGCGTGATTGGCGTTCGGATACCAGTCGAGCGCCAGCGATACCGTTTCCGTATCGTGCGCGGACGCACGGTTGCCCGAGAAACCGGCAAACGCCGCCGCTCCCGCAATGGCGGCAAACTGGCGTCGAGTCATCGTTATGGGTTGATTGACAAACATTGAGGCGCTCCTGTTGTCGAAACGGATGCGCCCGTGCTGAGTCGTTGGCCTATTCCTGCGCGGGGATGATCCCGATCAGGTTCGACGGTCGGCGGAGAATCGTTGTCCGCCCTCTCAGCCCGGCGCTCCGGACTCCCGTTGGTCGGTCTTCAGTTGTCAAGTGTTAAGCGTAGGACAACGCAAAGCAAAGAGCAATGGACAAAGAACTCGATGGGACTGAATGAATTGATTCATTCCACTCAATCAAATCTAGTGTGAATAGGATCAGATACATTATGAGACAGCAAGGGGGATGACAAGAGGGGAAGCATCTTGCAGACTGAGGAGTGTGAACAACGCTCAGTTGAAAGGAGTTCCCCTCATGGGTAAGCGTGGCAAGAAGAGCAGGGCAGCTGCACGTTGTGGAGTTCTCGTTCAAGCGGGGGGTGGTGATGGCCTGTGAGGCGTTTGGGGTGCCCCGGTCGACGGTGTATCGCTGGCGCAAGCAGTATCAGCCCTACCGGGTGACGAGTCTGGAGCCGCGCTCACGGGCGCCGAAGACGAAGCGGCAGGTACGTTGGACCTGGGAAGCTGAGCAGCGGATTCTGGCCTTGCGCCAGCAGTACCCGCGGTGGGGCAAGCGTAAGCTGGTCCCCAAGCTGCAGGAACAGGGCTGCACCCTGTCGGAAGCGACGGTGGGACGCATTCTGGCTCGTCTGAAGCGGGCGGGACGACTGATCGAACCGCAACGCATGCCGGTTCGGCGCCCCCGTCCCCTCCGGCCCCATGCCACCCGCAAACCCGCGGACTACCAATCCCAGCGTCCCGGCGATCTGCTGCAGATCGATACTGTGCATATCACCACCCGGGAAGGGACCCAGCTCCGGCAGTTTTCCGCCATCGATGTCGTTTCTCGGTTGGCCGCCGTCACGGTGCGTCGCAGTGCCACGGCGGTCACTGCGGCAGACTTCCTGGACGAGTTGCTCGACCGCTATCCCCTCCGCATCCGGGCCATCCAGGTCGATGGCGGCAGTGAGTTCATGGCCGAGTTCGAGGACCGCTGCGCCGCCAACGATATCCCGGTCTATGTCCTGCCTCCCCGTTCGCCCAAGCTCAACGGTCGGGTGGAGCGCTTCAACCGGACCAGTCAGGAAGAATTCTGGCAGTGCTATGACGGCGACCTCGGCCTCGCCTCAGTCAATGCCGCGCTGCGCGAGTGGGAGACAACATACAATCAGGTCCGGCCACACCGGGCGCTCCAGATGCGAACGCCCCAGGCGAACCTGACGTCCCTCAGAACCGCGTCTGCTCCATATGTCGTGATCCCGTACAGTCTCTTGACACGGCTTGCGAACTAGCGTATACGATTTTTAGTTCTCTGGTTTAGTTATCTGAAGGAGTGGTGTTCTAAGTCGAGTCCAGATTGCTTACGTAAAGGGAAGAACCATGGCTGTCGTCGGTGAATCAACCTCCAAAGGAACGCCCGCTGTTTACGGCACGAATTCTGCCGACGGTGATGCCGTATTCGGCCAGGCAACAGCGAAGGGCCGCGGCGTCGTCGGGGTGAGTGACGAGCGCACGGCAGTCGAGGGTTCGACGGCATCGGGCATCGGCATCTACGGATCGGCTCGCGGCGCGAGAGGTCGTGGTGTCGTCGGCCGCGCCCAGGACGCCACAGCTATAGAAGGACACAGCGCGTCTGGAACCGGCGTCTACGGACTCAGTGATTCGAACGTAGGCGTTTACGGAAGAGGCGGCCTCCTTGCCGCGTACTTCGAGGGCAGCGTCGCGATTACCGGGGACGCAACCATCGGTGGCGTCAGTGTCCAGTCATTAGTGCGCCGGCTGAGCGCTCTTGAGAGCGCACTTGCCGATCGCGTCGGACATGGCGCGCCCGTTGCTGACGCCAGCGTCACACCACTCATCAACGTGAGTCATCAGCGCGTCGGATTATTCAAAGTGGTCGGGAGCGGATTCTCGCCGAACCGTACAGCCCAGGTGGATGTTCAGTACAGGCCGAACCCGGATGTTGATTGGGAGATCGACGAACTCAACTCCGGGACGTACCCGACAAACGCCGTCGGTCAACTTGAAGGCCCCGGAATCCCTTACTTGTCGACCTCCATCAAACAACGTTGGAGCATTCAGGCGACCGATAGTCGAACTCAGAAGCGTAGCAACGTGACGCAGACGGAGTCGCAATAGTTGCGAGCCTGAAAAGGAGTAGTGGTCAGCGACTTCTACACCGCCTACGACCAACTCGATGGCCCGCATCAGCGCCGCTGGGCACATGTGCTGCGGGAGATCCACGAGTCGCGCCGCCAGCACGAGGAGGATGCGGGGTTCGCCGCCTGGGCCGGCCAGGTCCATGCGCTTTACGTCCGGGCCAAGCAGTGGGCAACCCAGGTAGACACGCAGCCTGCCGCCCGTCGCGCGCGAACCCGCCTCGGGTTCGAAGAGGAACTCTAGGCGCTCTGTGAGCCCGAAGATGCCCAGATCGTGCAGGCCAGGTGTGCAAACGCTTCGCGGCCCATGCACCCGAACTCTTCCGATTCGTTAGTGATCCGGCGGTGCCGGCAACCAACAACGCCGCCGAACGTGCACTGCGGCCACTCGTCGTCGACCGGAAGATCAGCGGCGGGACACGATCCCGCCACGGCTCGCAAACCCAGATGATCCTGCGATCGCTGATCACCGCATGGGATCTGCATGGACAAGACCCCCTGACCAACTTGCTCGACCTGCTCCGCGCACACAACTCCGACCACATAAAACTGGCCCCAGTCTGAGTAGTTACATCCCAAACATAAGGTAGACGTAGGGCAGCATCTGCCTTAAAATGGCCAGAATCACTTGTCGAGTACCAACCTGCGGCCTCCGGTGCCGTTTCGTGTGCGAGTCGTGCATGCGACTTTGATCAGACGTCATCACTTTCTTTGGAGAGAAAGCTGAGGAAACGATGGTTTGTTTTGACGGTCTGGGTAACATGAACGACATGATGATTCGATTTGGTCGGTTCTCCGGCAATGCGTTGGAGGAGATTCTGTTCTTCAACCCCGATGACGGTGAGTGGACCATTGGCTCTTTGCCAGATTCAAGAGTGGTCTGGAGGTCTGGGGGCAATTCAGCTGGCTTTGGCAACCTCCACGATGGTCGGCCCATCTGGACCGGC
>CAYWSE010000001.1:56177-137376 GCA_964461025.1 uncultured Sphaerobacteraceae bacterium
CCTTCGACGGGGCACAAATGCGTTGGAGCCTTGCAGGCAATACGGCTGGGTTTGGACACAAAATCCATAGCGATCGTCCATTCTGGATTGCCGATTTTAATGGGGACTCTCGATCAGAAGTTCTGTTCTATTACCCGGGCGATCACAATTGGTGGATGGCTACCTACTCCGGCACCGGCCTGAGCTGGCGTGGAGCGGGCAATTCAGCTGGCTTTGGCAACCTCCACGATGGTCGGCCCATCTGGACCGGCCGTTTCAGTCAATCGGAAAAAGACGAAATCCTGTTCTATTTCCCAGGAGACGACAACTGGTGGCTCGGAGCCTTCGACGGGGCACAAATGCGTTGGAGCCTTGCAGGCAATACGGCTGGGTTTGGGGACCTGAGCGATGGGAGGCCATTCTGGATCAGTCGGCTCACACAGCAGAACTGTGACGAGATAGTCTTTTACTTTGAGGGGGACGGCAATTGGTGGCTAGGCAAGCATGACGGACAGCGGATCGCCTGGTCGTCTCCGGCGAATACCGGAAGGGCTTGGTCGCGTTGTGTTGTTCAGAGAGGGCAATCAATCGTAGGAATTGTTAAAGGAACCGGTTGTGGCGTATTGGGCGAAGTCGACGACGGAGAAGGAGTGCTCGGCATCGCTCATCACTCCTCCGGCGTTGGCATTGTGGGACGTAACATTCGAGGCGGGAATGCCGGCTTTTTCCAGGGACACGTCACGGTGACTGGCGACTTAATATTGTCCGGAGCGGATGTTGCCGAAGAGTTCGCCGTTAGCTCGGAGGCTGGTGAACTTGAGCCCGGTACTGTGGTCGTGCTCGACGAGCAGGGAAGAGTCTGCAAAACATCAAGAACTTACGATAGCAGAGTCATCGGAATCGTATCGGGCGCGTGCGACCGAAAACCCGCTTTGGTGCTCGATCGGCAGGATGGAAACCGCCTGCCCCTCGCCGTTACGGGAAAATCATGGTGCTTCGCCGATGCGACACTTGAACCCATTCGAGTCGGAGATCTGCTGACCACGTCAAGTTTTGCGGGTTACTCCATGCGGGCGAGCGATCCCATATCTTCGTTCGGCGCTGTGATTGGCAAAGCTCTCACTCCCTTACCAAGTGGTATAGGCAAGGTACTTGTCCTCGTGGGATTGTGTTAGGTGTATGTCAACAGTTTCTGTTCGTGAAGAACTCGGCGCAGGAGCCAGTCTGGAGGACATGCGCAAACTCCTCGGCCTCCACAGACCACTAAATGTCCGCAATCTCATCAGCGCATACAACGAACCGATTATCTTGGAGGAGCCGCTTGTTACGGCCGCGGCGCTCGGCGGTCACCAGAAGATCGTGCTCTTCAAAGACGGCCGATGGGAATGGACTGGCCATTTCAATGCCACAGGATTTCCATCATTCGAGGTTTCTCTCACAACTCAAATAGTGGCTGAGGGGGGCGCTGTATTCGTCCTCTCTGAACGTGGTTCAGTGCACGGGACTGTCGAATCTGGCTCACGCAGGCACATATGGAGTCAGAGAGGGCATGCGCCCATTCAAATCAGACTGTGGCGCAATCTGAGGAGAGCGACGCTTTACCACGATCTGCAATATGACGCGGATTTCTTCGGAACTGTTGGAGACGTGATCTCCTTCATCGCCAAAGGCGTCGCCGCTGGTTCGCTCGGAGGGAGCACCGGACTTTGGATAGCATTGTCAACGGAAATAGTCGACGCATTGGACTGGGAGTCGATCTCCCTTCCAAGTCTTGCTGGTCTGGTCGTTGCCGGGGGAACCATGCTAGTCATGGGACCATACGGTGGAGTTCCAGCAATCGTCGCTGGTCTGGCAGCGGGCGTCGCCATACAGGATGCACTCGAAACGCGAGAGTTTCGAGACGATGAATACGAATACTTTGATCGCATCTTTGGTGGAAAGCTGCCTGATAAGAGCCGAATCATCCTGACCAATCTGCTCGGCCTGGGGGGGCGCGCTTTCGTCTGGCCCGGACCTGGCAATGCCATCTACGTCAATGTTGGAGAGGGAGCGCGAGATCCAGTTCACTATGAGGGAATTGGGGGAAAGGCAGTGACTCGGGTTATTAACGGCCGAACTGTTCCTTTGAACTCTCCCGGCCAATTGCTTGTCCACGAACTGACTCACGCTTGGCAGATAGAGCACAGCGACATTATTCCAATTTGGATGTGCGAAGGACTGTATGAACAACTCGGCACTATCGGAGGCAGCATGAAAGCATACCACTATGACGATAATACAGATAAGGCGTGGTCCGAATTCAATCTGGAGCAGCAAGCATCCATCGTTGAAGATTGGTATGCAGGGAACCTGTTGCCTAACTCCATTGTGATTGATGACAGAGGAAATACTCTATCGAAGCAAGGCAAATATCTCGCTCAATCGGAACGAAGTGTTGGGGATCTATGTCTCGAAGCGCACGTTAACTGTGCAAACCCATTTTATCGATACATCCGTGACAACATCCGAGCAGGCGTCGCATAGCCATCTATCGCGCCGTCAACATGTTCGTCTCCCATCATGGGTGCCAACGGGTGTACAGGCATCTAGGTCGCCGGCCGTATTTAGTAGACACTGTTCGACGAGAATGGAAATGATCCATGTCTCGTTCGACCTGCGATCGGTCGGCCGAGACCGCAGTCGACAGCGACGATCGGGTATATGTATCTAACGTAGTAAACAACCGCATCGTCGTCTTCGATGCCAGCGGGAACTTCCTGACCACGTTCGGTTCCTTTGGCGCCGTCCCGGGCCAGAGCATCGGGTTTGATGAACTGGCCTGGGACAGTGACGGCAACCTTTACGTCGCGGACTACGGCAACCAGCGCATCCAGAAGTTCGCCATCTCGCTCCCACCGCTGCCGGAGGCAACTCCCATTGCCTGAAATCCCTCACCCTGCCCTCTCCCCACGGGGCCTTCTCCGTAGCCATCGACCTCAATGTCGATGGCTACCCCGCTTCTCGATCCATTCATCGATTCTTGCACATCACTGTGCGCATCGACCTCCGCTCCATCGCCGTACGCATCGACCTCCGTGTCGATGCCCTACCTCACCACTGCTTCTTCCCTGCTATCCTCCACCCATGACCTCACCTCGCCTCACCATCATCGCCCCGGCCGCCGCTCATCCCGCCACCGGACTCAACGCCGCAGCGGACGCCTTCCAATCCGCCGGATTGACCGACCAGCTCGCGAACCTCGGCATCACCGTCGCCAGCACCGATCGCCCCGCCGGAACCACTCTTCCCGACCCCATTGCCGCGCTCGCAGCATCCAACGCGGCCATCGCCTCCAGCGTCGCCGCTGCTGGCAACGCAAATACGCTCCCTGTGCTCACCGGCGGCACCTGCGGTTACCTTCCAGGTATGGTCGCAGGTCTCCAGCAAACCCTCGGCCCCGGCACGACACTCGGACTCCTTTGGCTCGATGCTCATGGCGATTTCAACACGCCACGCACTACACCCTCCGGCATGCTCGGCGGTATGCCGGTTGCCGTTGTCGCCGGTCTCTGTCACGCCGAATGGCGCGAAGGCGCCGGTATGACCGCGCCCATCCCCACCAACCGGATCATGATGGTCGATGTCCGCAATCTCGACCCCGAAGAAGAGCAGCTCATCCGCGCCACTGACGTCCAGATCGTCCGCTTGCATGAATCAGACGCCCACGAGCGCATCGCCGCATTCGCCGAATCGGTCGACGCGCTCTATATCCATATCGACGCCGACATTCTCGACGCCTCGCTCCAGCCCAATCACCCCACGGTCGAATCCGACGGACTCGATGTCGCCGAAACCCTCTCGATCGTCGAAACGGCCTGCCGTCACGGCAAGCTCGTCGCCTTCGCCGTCGTCTCGGTCAACCCCGAAGGTCCCGGCGGATCGAACTCCCTGCAAAGCGGACTCGCGCTCCTCACCGGCGGTCTCCAAATCTGGGCATCCCAAAACTTCACCGTATAATCCCGTTCCAGTCCTCACGCCCGATCATCCGGATCCAACCTCCGGACCCCGGACTGCGGACCTCGGACTACGGACTACGTAAAGGACACCTCGTTGGCCGACGATCTCGACAAGCTCTACGACTACATCGTGCGCCAGTACGTCATGAAGGACGAACTGATCGACGTGGACCTGTCCGCCTCCGCCACCGAAGAAGGCGACGCCATCGAAAGCGAAAAGCACCAGATCGTCGTTCGCGAAACCGATCACGCCCGCCAGATGCGCGAATCATTCCGGGCTGGACTCTCCACCGCCTGGCATCTCGAACAGAATGGTTCACAAGAGCTCCGCCTCAGCGATCAGGACCCGGTCGAGAACTCCATCGCCGATGCGCTGATCCGCTATCTCGTCAGTTTCGGTCTCGCCGGCTCCCGCACAGAAAAAGTCAGTGACGCGGCCTATACCTACTATATTTCCGTATCGTGGGACCGGTTGCAGGACATCAGCCGCAAGATTGGCGTCGATCTGCCTCAAACACTCGCCCGGGTCGCCTGATCGACGATCGAAGAAAGCCAAACGTGCCGCGCAAACGTCAATCCGCGCCATCGTCGAAACGCACTGCCACGCCGGCGCAATCGAACCCGGAGCGTCTTCTCGCCGCCCTGCAGATCGAAGGGCGCAACATCGAGCTCTATCGCACCGCGCTGACTCATCGCTCCGCCGCCGGCATTGCCTTCACCGGCGACTATCCCTCCAATGAACCAAACGAGCGTCTCGAGTTTCTCGGCGATGCCCTGATCGGCGCCTATTCCGCTGACGAGCTCTATCGCCGCTTTCCGGACGAACCCGAAGGCATCCTCACCCGGCGGCGCACCGCCATCGTCCGCACCGAGCAGCTCGCCGCCTGGGCCCAGGAAATCGATCTCGATGACTACATGTATCTCGCTCCGGGCGAGCGTGCTTCCGTCAGTGGCCGCGACCGCATCCTCGCCGGCGCTTACGAAGCGTTAATCGGTGCGATCTACCTCGACCGAGGATCCCGCATCGCCAGAGCATTTTTCACCCATCAGCTTCGTCGCGATCTCGATACGGTTCTCGCGGGGGTGGAAACATCCAACCCTAAGGGCCGCCTCCAGGAGATCACCCAGAATCTCTTCCGCCGCGCTCCCGCCTATCGCACCATCGACGCACAAGGCCCCGCACACGCCCGAAATTTCACCGTGGAAGTCCGCTTCGACGGCGGAGTCCTCGCAACCGGCGAAGGCTCCAGCAAACGATCGGCGGAAGAAGCTGCCGCCACCGCCGCCCTCACCCTCATCGACGACCAGGGCGTCGGTGTTCTATCCCCCCGCTCCCTTCCCCGCACGCTCGATTAAGAGCAACCCGCGAACGCGTCTGCCAGCACCGAAGTCCCTCTTATCCAACGCCAAAACCATCACGAAACCGATGCGTAGCCTCGCCATTTATGGCGCTTTGGCGGTCACGTCTGCGCTGCATCTCCACTCGTTCTCGCTTTCTCCCGCGTCAACGGTCACTAAGCCCGTGATTTTCAATCGCGGGCGGATCAATTGGGCAACAGCGGCCAGCGCCAGCCCGCCGAACATGGCAGAATATGAACCCCGGCGCCGCGCCGGATTGACCAGATCAGGAGGTATGGGGAAGTGGCCAGACTGTTCGACCAGCTGACCATCTTCGGTGGCAATTCCAATCCTGGTCTGACCGCCGAGATTTGCGACTATCTCGGCCTCCCACAGGGCCGCGCCGAGGTCTTCAAATTCAGCAACGACAACACCTTCGTCCGCATCGGCGAAAGCGTTCGCGATCACGACGTCTTCGTCGTCCAGTCCTTCGCTAATCCCATCAACGACTCGATCATGGAACTCCTCATCATGATCGACACCCTCAAACGAGCCTCGGCCGGCCGCATCACCGCCGTCATTCCCTATTTCGGCTACGGACGCACCGATAAGAAGGACCAGCCCCGCGTTCCGATCACCGCCCGCCTCGTCGCCAAGCTGATCGGCACATCGGGCGCCGACCGCGTCCTTTCGATCGACCTTCACGCCGGGCAGATTCAGGGCTTTTTCGACATTCCGGTCGATGAAATGACTGCCATGCCCCTCCTCTGCCGCTATTTCCAGCAACTTCGCCTCGAGCGCCCGGTGGTCGTTTCGCCCGATCTCGGCAACACCAAACGCGCCCGAAACTTCGCTGAGTTTCTCGATGCCCCCCTCGCCATCATCGAAAAACGCCGTGTCGGAAACGCCGATCGTTCCGAAATTCTCAACCTGATCGGCTCCGTCGAAGACGCGCAGGTCGTGATCATCGACGACGAAATCGACACGGCTGGATCGATCGCCCAGGCGGCGCAGGTCTGCTTCGAACAAGGCGCCGCCGAGGTCTACGCTGGTTGCACGCACGCCGTTTTCTCTGGTCCGGCCCTCGAACGCCTCGAAACCAGCCGCATTCGCGAGGTCGTCATTTCCAACACCATCGCCCATCCACCGACTCGCCGGCTGGACAAGGTCACTGAACTTTCCGTCGCCCCCCTTCTCGCCGAAACGATCGAACGCATCCATGCCGGCGCCAGTGTCTCGGCCGCATTTCGCTCGCCCGACGCCCTACCCGACAGTTTTCAGTCCCGCTTGCCTCTCTTCTCTCGCCTCAATGGCTTCGAGAGCCCGGTCCGCGAGCCAGTCGAGCACACCGGGACCTGAATTCCTTCCATGTTCGAAACAAGGAGTGATCACATGCGCCTCACACGACGCCGGCTGATGCATGCTTCCGGAACGGCCCTCGCGCTCGGCGGCGCTACCTGTTTCGCCATTCCGAATGTGCGTGCCCAGACACCTGAAGCGCAACCTACATCGGCGAACGACGCTCTTCTCGACATCGCGAAGGCGATTCCTCTCTCCAGCATCTCCACCAATGCCGAAGAGGGGAGGGAGCTTCTTACCTTTGCCGATTTCGCCTGGCGACTGGAAAGCGTCGGCGCCGATCTCACTTCGCTCTCGGACGATGCCGCAGTCGACATCTGGGTCGACGCCACGCTCCCCCTTCCACCCGGCGACCTCCTCATGGCATCGTTCCGAACCGACGATGCGCTCGGACTGTTTGGTTGGCAGACTCTCGACATCGAACGGTGCGGGAGCGTTATGTCGAGTTCGAACACATTGACAGTCTTGCAAGGTCGCTTCCAGCCAGACACCCTCGACGCCGCATGGCGGGCGCAAGGCTACGAAATGCTCGATATCAATGGCGTGCCGGTCGCATCCCTGTCCGCCGAAGCGGAAGTCGATCTCGCCTCGGAAATCGGCTTGCTTGCCCTGAGCAAAGCCAACAACGTCGCGCTGATCGACGACACGCTCCTCATCTACGCATCGACCCTCGCCGGTCTCTCCGCGATGATCGATGCCTACAACGGCGCCACCGAGTCACTCGGCGCCTATCCGCTCTTGCAGACAACGCTCGGCTCACTGCCCGATCGGCTCTCCGGCGCAATCGTCTTGCCGCCTGGCGCATTTGTCGCCGCCAATCTTCCCTTTGAAATGGGAGAAAACTCGGTCGAAATCACCGAGCCGCCCGAACCAGGCCCAATTCCACTTCTTGGTGTGGTTGGCTTCGTATCCGGCGACTCTATCCCGGCCACCGACCTGACATCCACAAGCGACGAACCTGTCCCATCTGGCGCGCTCGCCGTCTCCTCCCGTCATTTCCTCACCGCCGCAGAAGCCGAGCTCGCCGCCCGTCGCTCCCTCCTGACCCTCGAAACGCAGCACTCCAGTCTCTCCCAACAGCCATTCACCGAAATCTTCGCCGGTTGGCACATCGACATCGATCGCGCGGAAGACAATGTCGTCACCCAAATCGAGCTCTACGCGAACGAGGGCATCTGGGCGCAGATGATCTATGCTCGCGATGCGCTCTTCCTCTATGGATAGACCAATACCCCCGGTTTGACGCTAAGGGCCGCATACCGTACGGTTGCCCCGCCATCTCGGCAAACGCGAACGAATCTGACAAGGGACTGAATCGACATGGTGCTCTCGGACGGCGACATCATTGCGGCGCTGGAAAGCGGGCGTATTCGCATCGATCCAGCCCCCGATCTCGCCGTTCAGCTCGGCTCGGTTTCGGTCGACTTTCGTCTCGGCACCACCTTCATGGTCTTCGAACACAGCAGGTACAGCTACATCGATCCCCGTCATCCACAATCGATCGGCGACGCCATGCGGACGATCGAAGTCGCTGAAGACGAACCCTTCATTATGCAACCTGGCGACTTCGCCCTCGCCTCGACCATCGAGACGCTGGAACTCCCGGACGATCTCCTCGGTCGCCTTGAGGGTCGCTCCTCGATCGCCCGTCTTGGCATCACCGTGCATTCGACTGCCGCGGTTTTCGAGCCCGGCTGGATCGGCACCGCAACCATGGAGCTCAGCAATCTCGGCCGAATGGCCGTGGCGCTCTATCCCGGCATGCGCATTTGCGCGTTTTCCTTCGAAACCGTCAGTTCGCCGGTGCTCACTCCCTACAGAAAAAAGGTCAACAACAAATACGCCGGTCAGCTGACCCCACGTGCAAGCCTCCTGTCCGAAGAAAACCGGCTCGCCGGCAAGAACGTATGAGAGTGTTTCACGTGAAACATGGCGATCGAGTCCGTGATTGGACAGTAGGAATCACGAGCCGCATAATCGGCGATAGCAAACCGGACCGAATGCACTCCGGACAACACAACCCGGGAAGGTATGGAAAAACGTGCCAGTCGAGACTCTGACCACTGTTCGCGACCGTATGCTCCCCATGATGGAGCTCACCGCCCGGGAATACGCCCACCGAATGCCGGCGGGTTATCCGAAACTGATCGACGAGCCAAACCGCGGTACCTTCGGCCTCCTCCTCGATCCAAGTCACGCCCTCCACATCGTCTCCGACGGTACAAATCTCTATGCCGAGATGACAGCCCGCTCATCCCGCACCGACGCCCGAGCGAGCGCCGGTCGCGAAAAGTACTCCGGCATGCCATTCAACGACCGTCGCCTGATCTCCGAGGATGTTTCCGATCAGGAGTTGCGCAATCTCCTCGGTGAGTTGGTTTCCCGATACAACATGCTTCCGCGCATCATCCACATCACCGACACCTGAGTTCTGCGACCCTCAATAGGACGGAAAAAGAGGAGTTCCGAATCGGAACTCCTCTTTTCTTGCATGTTTCACGTGAAACGCGCAGCCAGCGCGCCTGGAGCGGGGATCAGTCGTCGAGAATCCACCGATCGATATCGCGCGTATAGCTCGCCAGCGGTGTGGCGCCGAAAAAGATCCCAACCTCGCGCTCGGCGCTGGTCGCGCTATCCGACGCGTGAATCAGGTTTCTTCCTACGGTAAGACCATAATCCGCACGGATCGTCCCCGGCGCAGCCTCAGCTGGTCGCGTCGAACCGACCGTCGAACGCGTCACCGCAATCGCATCCGGACCCTCCAGCACCAGCGTTACGGAAGGCCCCGAGGTGATATAGCTCACCAGCGACCCATAAAACCCCTTGCCTTCATGCTCGGCATAGTGCTTCTTGGCCACCGCTTCCTCGATCGTGCCGATATTCAGCCCGACAATCCGCAAGCCGCGCTGCTCGAGCCGCTTGATAATTTCCCCGATCAATCCCCGCTGCACACCATCGGGTTTGATGATCACGAGCGTTCGCTGCACATCCGCCACGGAGTATCCCTTCCTCATCTACGGCCTGCTTCCAGTTGCAGACCTGCTATACGAACCCAATTCTACGTGCCCGGCTCTTCAGGCAACACCGCCCCTTTGGCTGCCGCCTTCGCTGCTTTCGCTGCTTCCTGCTCTCGCCGGTACTTCTTGTTGCGCTTCAGGGCCTGTTCCAGTGTCCACAATGTCACGCCAGTGGCGATGATCAGTGGAATCACGATCACCAGCACCAGCAACAACCATTCCGTACCAGACATCGATACTCCCACACACCGTCACTGCATCCGCTCGCTGCCAGGCAACCAGCGGCGACTCAAGCTACCATTTGCGTTGGCACTTCGTCGACAGGATTCTCGCGATGTCCACACCCCAGCCGCAACCACGACCGCTCCTCATCGAAGAAGACGAATCGCTGATGCCGTCTCGCGGCTCGGTGATCGTCTTTCTCTCGATGTTCATCGCCACCACTGCGCTCATCGTCGTGGTGCTTGTCTGGGATCATTCCGCCCGGGCCGGACTCTTCCTCGGCGTCACCTTCTGGACCTGGCTCCTCGCCGCCATCTTCCTCGCTTTCGGCCCCGTCACCCTCGCCTGGCGCCTCCATCGCACCCGCTCCAAACGCAGCGACCTCGTCCGCTCCGAATGGATGCTTCCAGATTGACTCAGCGAGTCATATTGACATAACTCTTTCTGCGTCGCTGATTCCGGGGGTATATCGCATAGTGGATAGCGCATCGGTTGGGGAAACGCCCACCATCCGCCACCGAATCTCCACTATCCACCCCGGCTCCCCATTTCCCGACCAACGGAAATGTAGGCTCCGGCGCTCTGCCGGAGCAATCGACCGGAGGTCGATAACTGCGGCCACCTGCAACCAAGGTTGTGCTGGCGATGGAGTTGGTCGTGGTTTATGGCCCTCCGGCAGAGCGCCGGGGGTTACATTCGCGGAGCCCCGGCCATTAGGGACGAACTAGCGGTGCGCCTAGAATAGTGTGTGACTCGGGAATCATCCGACCATCCACTATTTACCATCTACTATCTACCGCGGCACAAATGCCGAGCCCCCTGTTGCAGCAGGGGGCTCCGCGGGGGTCTTTCGCAACGATTGGCGAGGGAAGGGGGAAGCCGCTCGCTGCGTTGCTTCCATCCTACAGTTGCCCTCCAGTCAAGATGCGTGCTGAATGGATAGAGCATTGGGTCCGTTCGGACCTGCCTTCCTCTATGTCAGCGAGTACCTCCGCCTTCATCGCTCGTGGCCGTCTTCCGCCGGTCGGCTTCATACGACCGCATCATCGCCAGCAACACCTGATCGATGAAGTCATCGATACCAATGAACAACCGCGCCGCCCGTCGCGCCGGCAGATTTTCCTCTTCGATCACACCCAGCACCGCCCGCACCGTCGGATACCGAAAATAGAGAAACGCTTCGATCGTTTCTCCCGGTCCCAGGCCTGCCTGTCCACCCGACCGGCCATAGTAGTCACCGATTTCCCGGCCCTCTGTCAGCAACTGGGCGCGCTCCCGCTGATGCCCCGTCGTCGCCGCATACCGAATCGCCAGATCGACCAGTCTTCTCCCCAGTCGCCGGTGTTCTTCCTGCTTTTCCGCTCCAAACGACTGGTACCACTGACGGCTGCGCGCTTCGTTCAGATAGTCGTCTTCATATGCCGACAGCGAACGGTCCGTCAGTCGCTGCCGGCTCACTCTCGATTTCTGCGGTTTCTTGGCATCCCCGGCCACCAGCGAGCGCAAATCTTCTTCCAGGTAACGCCGGTGACCGCCCGGCGTCAAAAAGGCCGGTACGCGTCCCTCATCGGTCCACCGTCGCAATGTCGACTGATCGACGCCCAGAAACGCGCAGGCATCGCGGATCGTCATCCACCGAGGTCCAGAGCCGGTCGATCCTCCCTGATCGCGTTCGCTCATCCTCTCGCTCCGTCCAGGCCACGGCGATTTTCGCTCTCTCCATAGCCCATCGATCGGTCTCCCTATCGCGATGTCTCCAGAGCCTCGCGAATCGCGATCAGCTGCGAGCGCAACACCGCGTCCTCGAGCAGCTGCGCTTCGATCTTCTCGATGCCATGCATTACCGTGGTGTGATCTCGCCCCCCGAGCGCCCGGCCGATATCCGCCAGCGACGACGCCGTTCCCTCCCGAATCATGAACATCGCGATCTGCCGTGGAATAACGATTTCGCGCGACCTGTTCCGGCCGCTCATCGCCACCACATCGACCTGAAAATACGACGCCACCGCCTTGATGATCTCCTCAGGCGTCAGATCATCCCGCCGCATCCCTGCCTTGCCGCTCGACAATGCTTCGATAGCCAGGGAAAGAGTGATCGACCGGTTCCCCACCCGGGAGTAGGCGATCACCCGGTTCAATGCTCCCTCCAGCTCACGCGTGTTCGTCTTGTCCCGCTGCGCGATGTACTCGATCGCGTCATCCGGCACCCGCGCACCCAGCTCCTCCGCCTTCGTGCGCAGAATCGCCATGCGCATTTCGAAATCGGGCGGTTGCACATCCGCCGTCAGGCCACCCTCGAACCGCGACCGTAGCCTGTCTTCCAGACCCGCAATCGCGTGTGGCGGCCGGTCGCTCGAAATCACCACCTGCCGGCCACTCTGATGCAGCGTGTTGAATGTGTGGAAGAACTCCTCCTGCGTGCTGTCCTTCCCGCCGATGAACTGAATGTCATCGATCATCAACAGATCGATCGTCCGGTATCTGGCCCGGAAATCGTCCATGCGCTGCGCCCGCAATGACTCGATCAGATCGTTGGTGAACTTCTCCGACGAGACATAACAAATGCGAAGATCGGGTTTGTGCTCGAGCGCCCGGTGCCCGATCGCATGCAGCAGATGGGTTTTGCCCAGTCCCACTCCGCCATAGATGTAAAAAGGGTTGTATTGCTCGCCCGGATGCTCGGCCACCGCCAGCGACGCCGCGTGCGCGAACATGTTTGACTTGCCAACCACGTACGTCTCGTACACATACCGTTGATTCAGACCCTGGAACGGATTCGATGCGAGCTCGAGTTGCTGCGACGCCGCCAGGGGAGTGGGCTGACGCCGCACCGTCGTATCGATCTTCCGTCGCCCCACCGACACAGCACCGTTCGGGGCTGACTTCACTGGTTTCTCTTCGGTCGAAACAACCGTCTGGTTCGCCAATTGATCGGCAGCGCCCACGGTGAACTGCACGGTCACCGGCCGTCCCACAATGTCGGAAAGTACCCGCTGGATTTCCGTGGCGTAACGAGACTCCAGCGTCGACGCGCCGAACGTGTTGGGCGCCGAAATCGTTGCGACATCATTCGCGAATGCGACCAGCGATGTCGGACGCAGCCAGTTTTCAAAAGCGTTTTTACTCAACCGCACCTGCATGTCACCAAGCACGGCTTGCCACAACTGTTTGGCCTGAAGTTGCACGGGAGTCAGACCTTTTTTGGGTTACCACTTTGCCAGCCAAAGTGGATGCGGGGTCCCTGACCTTAGGTCTGTCACTCTACCACGCCAGACCCCGCTTTTGGTGAGACCAAAGGTGCAATTCCTCCAGTCTCAGTCTGGCGCATCACCGGTCCCACCCCGATCCGGGAATCTGTCACAAAACCGTTGTTTCCTGTCACTGCACATGATAGAGTACCGGCGCGACAGGTTCACCACATCATCTTGATGTGATGACGCAAGTGGGAATCCGGTGAAATGCCGGAGCTGCCCCGCAACGGTAACGAGGAACGACGCCGTCATTCGCACCGGGTCAGAACCCGGCAAGCGACGGTTGGTAGGAATCCCGGCTCTCCCGCCGGTCCGCCTCGCAGCCCGAACACCGGCCTGACGCTCGCGCCGCGAGGGCGCGATGTGAACCCGGGCTTCCGCGGGGAGGCCGGCGGGAATTGGTCCGGCGCACCCCCGGATTGCTTCTCTACCTTCCCCGGAAATATCGGCGCACACACGAGGGTGTGAGGGTTCCGCTCTGACGCTTCCCGCTGCGCGGCAGTCGAAGCGCTTTGACAGAACATGCCTCACCCCTCGACCTCGCAGTCGAACGCATCAGACACCCGCGTCGCGGCAATGTCATTGAAGTGGGGAGGTGGGAGGCGATTCCATGGAAATCCGCGAACTCGGTACCGGCGACGCCGTGTCCGGAACACTCGACGAATCACCATTCGTGCTGAAAGCCGGAAATGTCACCAAGCGCGACGGACGCTCCGTCTCGCCCGACATCACCCGCATCGCCAACGCGATCGAAATGGCCTTTCGAGCCGAAGTCGGTGTGCCCTTTCCTGACCCGCTGCCCTCCGCCATTCACGACCGCACGCTGTCCATCACCAATCAGGTCGTCGAATCGCTGAACTGCCAGTTCGATTCCGCCCAACCACTTCATGTCGAAACGATTCAGGACGAAGTCGAACAGCAACTGATGGCTGCGGGCGCTTTCGGCGTTGCCAAACGCTACATTCTCTATCGACAGGCCCGCTCCCAGCTCCGCCAGGAAGCCGCGATCCGCGTCATCGACGATCGTGGCCAGGAATTGCAGCTGCACCGAGCCGTTATCCGCTCCTGGGTCGATGAGGTCTGCGCCGGTGTCGACGAAGCCGTCTCGGCCCCCGCCATCGTCGAAGATGTCCTGAACGGCATCTATCCCGGTATCGCCCTCGCCGAGGTGCAGCAGCTCGTTCTTTACGCTGCCCGCACCCGCATCGAGCAGGACCCCGCCTGGTCGAGCGTCGCCGCTCGCGCTTTGTTGAGCACCCTCTACGCCGAAGTCTTCGGCCGCCGCGTCGCCATCGCCGACGCTCCCGGTCTCTATGCCGGCGCCTTTTCGTTCTATCTCCGCGACGCCGTCGCCGCCGAGCTCCTCAGCGAAGAGCTTCTCTCCTACGATCTCGATCTACTCGGCGCCGCGCTGCATCCGGAGCGCGATCTCGATTTCGCCTACCTCGGACTCCAGACCCTTTACGACCGCTACCTGATCCGCAACGGCGACCGGCGCATCGAGCTCCCCCAGATGCTCTGGATGCGCGTCGCCATGGGATTGGCCATGAATGAAGACGACGCCAACCAGCGCGCAATCGAGTTCTACGAGCTCCTCTCATCCCTTCGCTTCTGTTCTTCGACGCCGACGCTTTTCAACGCCGGCACCCGTCATCCGCAACTCTCCTCCTGTTACCTCACGACCATCGGCGACGACCTCGACCAGATCTTCTCCGGCTTGCGTGACAACGCCCTCCTCTCCAAGTGGAGTGGGGGACTCGGCAACGACTGGACCCGCGTTCGCGCTCTCGGTAGTGGCATCAAGGGCACCAATGGCCGCAGCCAGGGCGTCGTTCCCTTCCTGAAGGTCGCCAACGACGCCGCGGTCGCGGTCAACCAGGGCGGCAAACGCAAGGGCGCGGTCTGCGCCTATCTCGAGACCTGGCATCTCGATATCGAAGAGTTCCTCGAACTGCGCAAGAACACCGGCGACGACCGCCGCCGCACCCACGATATGAACACCGCCAACTGGGTGCCCGATCTCTTTATGCAACGAGTCAAGGAGGACGGACCGTGGACCCTCTTCAGCCCCGACGACGTCCCCGACCTGCACGATCTCTATGGCAAGGCCTTCGCCGCCCGCTACCAGGCCTGCGAAGCCGCAGCGGCTCGCGGTGAAATCCGTCTCAGCCGAACGGTGCGCGCCGTCGATCTCTGGCGCAAGATGCTCACCGCTCTCTTCGAAACCGGACACCCCTGGATCACCTTCAAGGACCCCTCGAACGTCCGCACCCCGCAGGATCACACCGGCGTCGTCCACAGCTCGAATCTCTGCACCGAGATCCTTCTCAACACCAGCGACGACGAAGTTGCCGTCTGCAATCTCGGTTCGGTCAATCTCGCTGCCCACATCGTTGATGGCCGCCTCGATCTCGAATCGCTGCACACCACCATCCGCACCGCCGTGCGCATGCTCGACAACGTCATCGACATCAACTTCTACCCGATCCCGGAAGCGCGCAACGCCAACCTTCGCCACCGGCCAGTCGGACTTGGCCTCATGGGCTTCCAGGACACCCTTTACGCGCTTGGGTATTCCTATGCCTCGGAGGAAGCAGTTGCCTTTGCCGGCCAAAGCATGGAAGCGATTGCCTGGTCCGCACTCCTCGCCTCATCCGAGCTCGCTGCCGAGCGTGGCGCCTATGAGTCCTATCGCGAATCGAAATGGGACCGCGGCCTTCTCCCTCAGGACACCATCCAGCTCCTCAGCGACGAGCGCGGCTCGCCAATCGACGTTCCCATCGAACCAACTCTCGATTGGGAGGTTGTGCGCCGTTCGATCCAGCGACATGGCATGCGCAACAGCAACGTCATGGCCATCGCCCCCACCGCGACGATTTCCAACATCACCGGCGTCAGTCAGTCGATCGAACCCGCCTTCTCCAATCTCTACGTCAAGAGCAATCTCTCCGGCGAGTTCACCGTCGTCAACTAATTCCTCGTCCGCGATTTGAAGGAGCGCGGTCTCTGGGACGCCGAGATGCTCGACGATCTCAAGCATCACGACGGCTCCCTTCAGGAGATCGACCGCATCCCGCAAGACCTCCGCGACCGCTACCTCACTGCCTTCGAAATCGACTCATCCTGGCTGCTCGCCGCCGCGGCCCGCCGCCAGGTCTGGATCGACATGGGCCAGTCGCTCAACCTCTATTCCGCCGGCGCCAGTGGTCGCAAGCTCAACGACATGTACCTCTCCGCCTGGGAACAGGGGCTGAAAACCACCTACTACCTGCGCAGCAACGGCGCGACCCAGGCCGAGAAGTCGACATTGGACATCAACGCCCGCGGTCTTCAACCCCGCTGGATGAAGTCCCGCAGCGCCTCCGCCGACGTCGTCATCGACCGCGAACCGACCATCGACGACTACCCCATCGGCGCCTCCTGCTCCCTCGACGGCAGCGACTGCGAGGCCTGCCAATGAACGCTCTCAGCCGTACCGGCAGACCTCCGCGCCCGCCCCATGCCTTCGTACCGGCGGACCTCCGCGTCCGCCTACCATCATCCCGTAGCGTCGCCATAAATGGCGACTTCCCACCGAAACGATGCTCTATCAACGAGGAATCCAATCAATGACCGCGACAATTACACCTAATCCCGCCCAGGAAAAACGGCTCATCAACTGCAGCGCCGTCGACGTCAACCAGCTCATGCCCCTCAAATACGACTGGGCCTGGGAGCACTACCTCAACGGCTGCGCCAACCACTGGATGCCCACCGAGGTCCCTATGGCCGCCGACATCGCCCTCTGGAAGAGCAACAACCTCACCCCGGACGAGCGCCTCGTCATCATGCGCAACCTTGGCTTCTTCGCCACTGCCGAGAGCCTCGTCGCCAATAACCTCACCCTGGCCATCTTCCGGCACGTCACCAACGCTGAATGCCGCCAGTACCTCCTTCGGCAAGCGTTCGAAGAGGCGATCCACACCCACACCTTCCATTACATCGTGGAAAGTCTCGGCCTCGATGAAAACGAAGTCTTCACCATGTATCACAACATCCCCTCCATCGCGGCCAAGGACGCTCTGGAGATGGAGCTCACCGCCGCTCTGATCGATCCCAACGCCACCACCGCCACCACGGAAGGAGCCCAGCGCTTTCTCGAGAACCTCATCGGCTACTACGTGATCATGGAAGGCATCTTCTTCTATGCCGGTTTCGCCATGATCCTCTCCTTCCACCGTCAAAACCGCATGACCGGCATCGGCGAGCAGTTTCAGTACATCCTCCGCGATGAAACAGTCCATCTCAACTTCGGCATCGACCTGATCAACGGCATAAAGCAGGAACAGCCCGAGCTCTGGACGAGTGATTTCCAGAACAACGCCGTCGAGCGCGTTCGCGAAGCCGTCGAGCTCGAAATTGCTTACGCTGCCGACTGCCTGCCACGCGGCGTCATGGGTCTCACCGCCGATCTCTTCCGCGACTACGTCCAGTACATCGCCAACCGCCGCCTCGAGCGCATCGGCTTGCCCCGTCAGTACAACAGCCGCAACCCCTTTTCCTGGATGAGCGAAACGATCGATCTCCGCAAGGAGAAGAACTTCTTCGAGAGTCGCGTCACCGACTATCGCTCCGGATCCTCCCTGACATGGGACTGATCGTGTACGAAAAACTGAACCGTCATCCTGAACGGCACGGAGCATCAGCGGAGTGCAGTGAAGGATCTCGTGCCGCGGCAACCGCCGCAGCGGCACGCTCCCCACAGCGCCCCTCGAATCACCGAAGCGATGCTCAAGGCGAGGCCTTCGGACAGAGTGGTTCGCGGCAACCTCTGCGCATCAACTGCCCCGAATGCGGCACACTCTCCACCGCCATCCGTTCCCGACCAGACGGCGTCCCTCGCTTCGTCTGCACGGAAGGCCACATTCTGACCCTCCACTCCGCCTCCGGCCTCGCCGAGATCACCGGCTTTCTCGCCGACCTCGCCGATTCCGTCGGGCGCATCCGAAGCGCCAATACAGAACCTGTCCAACCCACACAAGACTGAGGACCTCTCTCCATGGCACAAGCAACAATCGCCGGATATCCACGCATCGGCCGAAACCGCGAACTCAAATGGGCCACCGAGAAATACTGGTCAGGCAACATCGACGCCGCCACACTGCTCGAGACTGCCCGCGCTGTCCGCCACGACAACTGGGCGATCCAATCCCGGGCCGGCATCGATCTCATTCCCATCAACGATTTCTCCCATTACGACCAGATGCTCGATATGGCCGCCCTCGTCGGCGCCGGTCTCGAGGACTACGTGGCGCCGGGCGCCATGGTCGACCTCGATGCCTATTTCCAGATGGCGCGCGGCAACGATGCCGGCGGACCTCCTCCCCTCGACATGACAAAGTGGTTCGACACCAACTATCACTACCTGACACCGGTGATCGACGCCAACCAGCCCTTCCGGATCGCTTCTGAGAAACCCTTCACCGAGCTTTCCGAAGCAACTACCGCGGGTCATCGCGCCAAGGTCGTCCTGATTGGGCCAATCACCTTCCTGAAGCTGTCGAAAACCCGGCAGGAATCCGATCCCCTGGATCTCCTCGACGCCCTCCTGCCGGTCTATGCGGAGGTCATCGCCCGTCTCGCCGCCGGTGGCGCAGAGTGGATCGAGCTGCAGGAGCCGTCGCTCATTGCCGGACATGGCGCCGGACTCGAACCGCAAACCGAACGCGCCTACACCGCCATTGCCGCGGCAAAGGACGCTGCAAAACTGCTGCTTCACCTCCCGTTCGGCGACCCCGGCGACCTCCTCGACACCCTGATCGGACTACCGGTCGATGGGCTCGGCTTTGACTTCACCCGCAGCGACAATCTTGCCGCGCGAATTGCCGCGACCTCCTGGCCAGCAGACAAAACTCTTGCCGCCGGCGTCGTCGACGGTCGCAACATCTGGATCAACGATCTCGACAGCTCGTTCGCAACACTGCAACAGCTTACCTCCGTCACCGGCACTGACCAGCTGATAGTCACCTCGTCCTGTTCACTTCTCCACGTGCCGCATGACGTTCGTCTGGAGACCGGACTCGATCCAGAGCTGCTCTCCTGGTTGGCGTTTGCCGATCAGAAGCTCAACGAAATCTCCGCCCTCACCGCGGCGCTCAACAGTTCCCTCGAATCGGTTCCCGGATCAGATGCATACCGCCGGGCGCGTGCATCCATGGCCAGTTCGCAGCGACGCCGCAACCCTGCCGTCCGCGAACGCATCAGCGCAGTTCACGACCAGCAGCGCCGCCGGTCGTCGCCATATGCGGCGCGACAGGCGATTCAGGCGACAGAACTCGGTCTGCCCCTGTTGCCAACCACGACCATCGGCTCCTTCCCACAAACAAACGATCTCCGCAAGGCACGTCGCCAGCTCGACGCCGGGACTCTCGGCCAGTCCGCCTACGACGAAATCATCGCCGCGTCGATCGCCACCACGATCGCCGAGCAGGAGAGCCTTGGTCTCGATGTCCTCGTTCATGGCGAACCCGAGCGCAACGACATGGTTCAGTACTTCGCCGAGCAGATGGAAGGATTCGCCTTCACCCGGAACGGCTGGGTACAGAGCTACGGCACGCGATGCGTCCGCCCGCCCATCATCTTCGGCGACGTCTCCCGTCCTGCCGCCATCTCGGTCCATTGGTCGCGATATGCCCAATCGCTGACCAGCAAACCGGTCAAGGGCATGCTCACCGGTCCGGTCACCATGCTCAACTGGTCCTTCGTCCGCGACGATCAACCCCGCGCCGAAACCTGCGCGCAGATCGCTCTCGCCATCCGCGACGAAGTCGACGATCTCGTCGCCGCCGGTCTCAAAATCGTCCAGATCGACGAACCAGCCCTGCGCGAAGGGCTTCCGATCGACCACGCTCATTGGACGGCCTACCTCGAATGGGCAACCGCCTGCTTCCGGCTCGCCTCATCCAGCGCGCCAGACCTTGTCCAGATTCATACGCATATGTGCTACAGCGATTTCGGCGACATCATCGCGGCAATCGACAACCTCGATGCCGATGTCCTCTCGATCGAAAACACCCGCTCCGGCGACGAGATGCTTGCCGTCTTCAGTGACTTCGGCTACGAACGAGGCGTTGGACCGGGCGTCTACGATGTCCACTCGCCACATGTTCCGTCAGTGGATGAAGTCACAACATCGATTCAGTCACTGACCCACCAGCTCGATGCTCGCCAGATCTGGGTCAATCCCGATTGTGGCCTCAAAACCCGCAAACCGGAAGAAGCGCACGCGTCGCTCCGCAACATGGTCACCGCCGCCAACGCGCTCCGCCCAACCATCACGACTGATTCGTAGACCGAGAGTCGTAGATCGTGGTTCGCAGTCCGAGGTCCGGAGTTCGTGGGTCATGAGTCGTGGGCCGGTGTTCGTTGCTCGCGACGGTCGGATGTAGCTCCCGGCGCTCTGCCGGGGGATGGCCCGCAGGGCCATAGACTTCCAGGGGCATAGCGACCCATGCGAGGCCACCAAGGTCGTAGGTGGCATCTTGTTATCGCCCTGAGGTTGTCGTAGTTAGTAATCCGTAGTCAACAGATCACCATCCACCATCCACCAAAAATACATTGACCCGGCCATGATGGCCGGGTCAATGCGGGAAGGGGAGGGTGGAGCGTGTGCGGCGCTCCACTGGGCTTGGGAGAGAGATCAGTATGTACTGATGCTCTCGACCCTATATACGCCGCCCCTTTCAGTTTGGTTTTATGACTGGATTTGCGTCAGAGTGGCGCGGTTTCACCGGTATTAAAACCTGCTTCGTGGAGCGCCTGCCGGTGCAGCCGCCACCCATACAGGCACACCAGAGCCGCCAGCGTCAATGCGACGACCGCCACCACACCCGGCGGAGCCGCATAGATCTCATGTACGCGTTTGTCGTGGAAGAACATCCTCACCGCCGTCACCACCAGAATACTCGCCCCCACATAGACGAGAATCGGCAACCGGCCCATCAACCGCGCCACAATCGAGCTGCCGAACAGCAGTATCGGTATCGAGAGCCCCAGCCCAAAGAGCAGCAACCACAAATCCCCATGCGCGGCCCCTCCCACGGCGAGGATATTGTCCAGACTCATCACCACGTCGGCCAGAATGATCGTTTGAATCGCCTCCCTCAGGTTCGAGGCTTCCGTCACATGCTCATCATGCGAAATCGGTCGCACCAGCTTGAAGGCAATGTAGAGCAGCAGGAATGCTCCGACCGCCTGCAAAAGCGGAATGTCGAGCAACAGCGCTGCGAGAACTGTAAAAAGTACCCGCAGCGCCACCGCGCCGACGCCGCCCAGCACGATCGCCCGTCTCCGGGCTTCAGGTGGCAACGACCGCGACGCCATACCGATGACCACCGCGTTGTCCCCCGACAACACGAGATCGATCACGATAATCGCGCCAAGTTTGGTAAGAAGATCAAGATCCATAGTTACTTAGGCAATAGGCAATAGGCAGAAGTAATCGATATCTGTCAGCTGCCAACTGGATCGACATCTCCCACCTCCGGACCTCAGTCTGGGATGACCAGTACCCGGGTACTTTTGCCTATTGCCCATTGCCTATTGCCTATTGCCTATTGCCTATTGCCTATTGCCTATTGCCCAGTGCCTAGCCCCCCAACACCATCCGGTCAACCACCATCGCCGCGAATATGAGGGCCAGGTACCAGAGTGAATAGAAGAAGGTCAAACGCGCAAAATGCTTCGAGCCGGTCCGGTAGAGCTGAACGACCAGCAGCAGAAAAATCGCGTTCAGCACGATCGCTGACACGAAGTAAATCTCGCCCAGCCCAAACGGTGTCAGGAGAAACGACACCGCTACCATCAGCAACGTGTACAACAGAATCTGTCGCCGTGTTTCCATCTCGCCGGCGACGACTGGCAACATCGGAACATCCGCCCGCCCGTAGTCACCTCGTTTCAACAGCGCCAGAGCCCACGAATGCGGGGGCGTCCAGTAATAGATCAGCGCGAACATCAATACCGGAGCAATCCCCACACTCCCCGACACCGCAGCCCACCCGACCACTGGCGGCATTGCCCCTGCGGCGCCGCCGATGACGATATTCTGCGTGGTGCGGCGTTTCAGATAATAGGTGTACACAACGACGTAGTAGAAGCACCCCACCAGCGCCAGCGCCGCAGCCAGCCAGTTCGTGAAGATCCCCAGAATCAGCGTCGACAGAATTGTCAGGACGATGCCAAAAATCAGGACATTCTGGGCTGGAATCTTGCCGGACGCCGATGGCCGGTGCTTGGTGCGCGCCATCAGCTTATCGATATCCCGGTCGATGTAGCAGTTCAGCACATTCGCGCCGCCCGCTGAAAGGACACCGCCGATCAGCCCCCAGAAGACGATCGAGAAGTCCGGGAACCCCTTCGCAGCGCACATCATCCCGGCCAGCATCGTCACCAGCAGCAGGCTGAGAATGCCCGGCTTGGTTAACGTAACATAATCTGAAATCGTTTCGAGAACGCCACTCCGCTGCACAAGCGCCGTTTCGGCAGGAGGAGCCTGCTCAGGAACCGCTGCCTGTTGCACCGGTCTCTCGAACGCTGGTGCCGAACTGTTCGATGTCATTGAGCGAATCCGGAATCGATCGGGGAGCAGGATCAGCAATCGCTTCTTCATCTCGACAGAGAAACGATCGCCCCTCATTCTAACCCGCCCCACGCCATCCGGCGAAATCCACCACCAGCCGTTCCCTCCGACCCGCAATCCTTGCCGACTTGCCGCCTCGCCGACTTGCCGCCTCGTACTATCCTGATCCCATGCCTGAGCTCTACCCCGGTCGCGTCCGCGCTCCAGACTTCCCGCCCGGTCTGCAATGGGTCAACTCGCCGCCCCTGTCCATCACCGCCCTGCGCGGCAAACTCGTCGTCCTCGATTTCTGGACCACCTGCTGCATCAACTGCATCCACATCCTGCCCCACATGCACCGTCTCGCCGAAGAACTCGGCCCCGAGGTCGTGGTCGTCGGCGTCCATTCCCCCAAATTCCCTGCCGAAACCGACCCAGCCTTCCTCGAGCAGTCAGTTCGCCTCAATCACGTCACCCATCCTGTCGTCAACGACCACGACATGGACATCTGGCAACAGTTCGGCGTCAATGCCTGGCCGACCCTCATCTTCATCGACCCTGCCGGCTACGTCTTCGCCCGCCACGCCGGCGAGTTCGAATACGAACCGATGCGCGATGCCGTCGCCGCCCTCGTCGAGCAGTACCGGCAGTCCGGACTCATCTCGGACAAACCGCTCCCAGCCCTGCCAACCGCGACACAAACGACAGGACCGCTCGCCTTTCCCGGAAAACTCCTGGCGCACCCTGAATCTGACCGTCTCTTCGTTGCCGATTCCGGGCACAACCAGATCGTCGTCGCCACACTCGACGGCACCATCCTTCACCGCATCGGCTCTGGAGAACCCGGGTTCACCGACGGTTCCGCCAACGATGCCCAATTTCAGAATCCGCAGGGAGTCGCGCTCGACCCAACCGGCGACACACTCTACGTCGCCGATCCAGGCAACCACGCCCTCCGCACCATCGACCTCGCTTCCGGCGATGTCACCACACTCGCCGGAACCGGAAAGAGGGGAGCAGACGACACTGCGGGGCCCGGTCGCGACATCTTTCTCGCTTCACCCTGGGATCTTGTCTGGCACGACGACCGACTCTGGATCGCCATGGCCGGCATGCACCAGATCTGGACCTGTGATCCCGCCACCGGCATCGTCACCCCGGCCGCCGGCACCGGCGCCGAGTCGATCCACGATGGACCGCTTGCCGAAGCGACCTTCGCTCAGCCGATGGGCATCACCTCGGATGGCGACGTCCTCTACGTCGCCGACAGCGAATCGAGCGCCGTCCGCCGCATCGATCCCCGAAACGACCGAGTCCGCCGTCTCGTCGGTCGCGGTCTCTTCCATTTCGGCGATCTCGACGCCCGTGGCGACAGCGTCCGCCTGCAACACGTCCAGGCCGTCGTCTCTCTCGGCGACGCCGTCTACCTCGCCGACACTTACAACAACAAGATCAAACGCCTCGACCCGCTCACTCGCGCCGTCACCACCATCGCCGGAACCGGAGAACCAGAATTACTCGATGGTCCCGCCGACGATGCCGCCTTCTCCCTCCCCAGCGGCCTCGCCGCCACCCCAGCCGCCATCTACATCGCCGACACCAACAACCACGCCATCCGCCGCCTCGACCTCGCCACCCTTCAGGTCGAAGCCCTCATCCCTCACTAGTCCATTCGCACCGTAAACCGTACACATCGACCCTCAACTGCCCAACCGTACGCATCGACCTCATCCGCCAACCGTACGCATCGACCTCCGTGTCGATGCCCTACCACCCGAGGCCATACGCATTGACCCTCACCAGCCCAACGTGCGCATCGATCTCATCCGCCAACCGTACGCATCGACCTCCGTGTCGATGCCCTACCACCCAGTCCATAATCCCCCTCTATGGACGACCTCCTCAACCACCCCCGCGACAAGCGCCGCCTCCCCGACTGTGCATACGCGGTCCCCGGCTCCGCCTGGCACATCACCATCGGCACACACGATCCAGGCTCCCGCCCGCTCTCCGAACCTAATCTCGCGCTTCACCTGGGCAGTTCACTCGCCGAATCCGCACGCTATCACAGCGCCATCCTGCACCTGTGGTGCGTCATGCCCACGCACGCCCACGTCATCATCGAAGTCCGCGAGATCGATCTCCGCACCCTCGTCAAATCAATGAAAATGTGGTCAACGCGTGTCTGGTGGAAACTCGGTGGGGAGGGGTACTCTGGCACAAGAGCTTCTACGATCACGGCATCCGGGGACAACGCGACTTCGACGCCACGATCCGCTACATCCTCGAAAATCCCGTCAAAGAGGGACTCGTCGAAACATGGGAAGATTTTCCCGCTCTGGGTGGCGCGATCCTGTCAGGTGAGTAACCGCAGCAAGCGGCAGCTATGGCCCTGCGGGGCCATCCATCGACACGGAGGTCGATGGCTACGGAGAAAACGCGCGTACGCATCGACCTCCGCCGTCTCACCGTACGCATCGACCTCCGCCGCCTGACCGTACGCATCGACCTCCGTGTCGATGCCCTACGCCTGGGTTCTATGGCGCTCTCAGGATCTTCTCCATCTTCTTCCCCTTTGCCAGCTCATCGATCAGCTTGTCCAGGTAGCGAATCTCCTGCATCAACGGTTCCTCGATCTCCTCGACCCGCACCCCACAAATCACCCCCTTGATCAGATCGCGGTTCGGATTCATCGCCGGCGCCTCAGTGAAAAACGCCTCGAAGCTCGTCCCATCTTCCAGCTTCGTCTCGAGCTCCTTCTGGCTGTACCCCGTCAGCCACCGGAAAATCTCGTCGACCTCGTCCTTCGTGCGACCCTTCTTCTCCGCCTTGGTGATGTAATGCGGATACACCCCTCCCACACTCATCGCATACACCCGCTTTAGCGTCTTTTCATCGGTCTTCACTGCATCCTCCTTCGCTCAATACTGACTGGAACGACGATCCGTAGTGGACAGCACCTCTCACCCCGAAGGGGTTTTGTGGCCTCAGCCCGGTGTTTCAACACCGGATGCCACGTCCACGAACACCCGGCCTACTCGCTCGCCGCCGACCCGTCCCACAACGTCGTCCGCTCCGTGATCTCCACCACGTTCCCGTCCGGATCGTCCACATAAATCGCCCGGTTCCCCTTACCGAACTCCCAGCCGGACTCGACCTCGTGACCCATCATCTCCAGCCGCGCCTGCATCTGGTCGAGCGTCCCCACTGGCACCCTGATCGCAAAATGCACGTGCGCGCCACCCCGGCCCCGGTGAATCGCCTTCTCTCCGCCCGTTTCCACCGGCCACAGCCCGAGAAATCCCTCGCGACCAAGGGACAAGAACACCGCTTCCCGCTCCTCATCCCAGCGATCCGCCACTCGCAACCCCAGCGCCTCGGTATAGAACGCCTCCGACGCCGCCAGATCGCTCACCTCCAACACCATCTCGAACAAACCGATAGCCGGTGGCGAAGCAGGTAGATCGAATGGTGTGCGCATGTTGCTCCTCACGTTGATCAAACGGAATCCTGATGGAATCACCACGACATCGGCCCGGCAAGGGCTTTGTGCCGTTAACCCGGTGATTCAACACCGGATGCGCTGCCCGACTTCAGGTCCAGACGAATCCCGAACCATTCCTCCAGCGCCCCCAACAGCGCCGCCGGGCCCTCCAGCGCCGTCTCCTCCCGCTCGCCGTCTCGCGTCAGAATCAGCGACTCACTCGTCACCGATACTCTCCCGCCTGGCACCAGCTTCGAACAGATCACCCCTTGTGTGAAATGCGAATCCGCCGACGTCTGATGAAACTGGCTCCGCTCTTCATAATCCACCATCGATCTTGCCCGCAAATCGAGGTCGTAGTGCATTACCCAATCCGTATCCAAAGCGCTTCGCCGTGCAATCGACCACTGCAAATCCGGATCATCCAGCCGTTCGATCCGGTACGCAATCCCCGATCGCCCATCGGCCGCGAGCTCACCCTCTGCCAGCGGCAATGGTCCTGCTGGCGTCTCCCGGCCAAACCCCACGTCGGCCAGCCATTCGCTCCCATCCTCCGGCGCGACCACCTTCAACACCAGATGATCGAACGGCACGATGCGCTCTCCAGCCTCCGGCATCCAGGTCGCATACCCCATCGTCACCGCGAACCCCAGTGCCTCGAGCACCGTCGCCAACAATCCGTTCTGCTCGAAACAGAACCCGCCCCGACTCTGCCGCACCAACTTCTCAAGAATCGCCTCAGGCGTCAGCACGATCGGGCGCTTCAACAACGCGATATCGAGGTTCTCGAACGGTATCGCCAGCTGATGCAACCAGCTGATCTCCCGCAACACCGCCACACGTGGCACCAGCGGACCTGCATATCCAATACGCTCGGCATACGCCCGCAGCTCATCCGCCCGCATCATCATTCCCGCGATCGTCGATCCACTCGCCGCGCTCCATGATCACTCGATCCTTCAGCTCCGCGACATTCCGCCATGCTTGTATCCGCACCGGCGTCAACAACCCGAACACATACGCTTCCGGTTCCGCACATGGATCGAATCCCGCTACCATGCAAAACTGACGATGTGTCGCGGCGTCGATTTCCAGCGCGCTGACAACGCGCGCCACAGCCTCGATGATCACGACATCATCCGTGGAGGGCAGGGAGATGCGGACCCGGTTCGAACGCCTCAGCGACTTGACCGTTATCGCATCCGCCCGCGTCGCGATGACAAATCGCTCGCCATCCCAGCAGAACGAAAGCGGTATCAAGTGAGCGTCGCCACTTTCTCGGCCAGTCGCCACCCAGCAATCACGCTCCCGGTCAAACGCGGCAAGACTGTCGGCAATCCTTGCTGCACGTGTCCTGATCATCAGGCTCTCCTGTCCGAACGTTCGACCGTAGCCACGATGCCAGCGATTGTCCTCCTCCATACCCGCTATGCACAACCCGCGAACCAGGGACTATGAGCGGCCGTTCTTCCTTCTATGGCTGGAAGATCGTCGCCGCCCTGGCCATCACAGAACCAGTCACCTGGGGCATCCTCTACTACGCCTTTTCAGTTTTCATCGAACCGACAAGCGCCGAGTTCGGCTGGAGCCGCAATCAGCTCACCGCCGCATTCTCGATCGCTCTTGTCGCGTCCGGCATTGCAGCCGTCCCGGTCGGAAGATGGCTCGACGCCCACGGCCCACGATCGCTCATGACGGTCGGCTCAGTCGCTGCGTCACTCCTCGTCGTCGCCTGGTCTCGGGTCGAAAGCTACCCAGTCTTCGTCCTCGTCTGGATCGGACTCGGGCTCTGTATGGCCGCCACGTTCTACGAACCCGCCTTCGCCGCCATCACTACCTGGTTCCAAAGATATCGTTCCCGAGCTCTCACCGTCGTCACTTTCGGCGGCGGTTTCGCCAGTGTCATCTTTATCCCGCTCGCCGCCTGGCTTGTCGACCAACAGGGGTGGCGCGACGCTCTCCTCATTCTCGCCGTCATCCTCGCTGTCACCACCATCCCCATCCACGCCATCCTGCTCCGGCGCGACCCCGCTCAGTTCGGCCAATGCCCGGATGGCGAATGCACAAGCAACGAACGAACCGCCCGTCGACGCTCAAGGGAGCCAATCGACTTCCGATCCGCCCTCCGCAGCCGCTCTTTTCGGTGGCTCTCACTCGCCTTCGGGCTCACCATGTTCGTCAATGTCGCCACCACAGTCCTCCTGATCCCGCTCCTCATCGATCGTGGTGAATCGGCCCGATTCGCTGCGTCCGCTGCCGCTGCTATCGGACTCCTCGCGCTCCCGGGCCGTCTCATCTTCACCCCACTGGGCGACTGGCTCCCGCCCTGGACCGTTCCCGCCGCGATCTTCGTCACCCAGGCGATCGCCCTCGCCGTTCTCGCGGTCACGACATCGCACGCCGGCGTCTGGATCTTTGTCGTCCTCTTCGGCGCTGGATTTGGAGCGATCACACCGGCACGGGCCACACTCGTTGCCGATCTCTACGGCACCGTCGCGTTCGCCTCGATCAGCGGCGTTCTCGCCCTCATCGTCGCCTTTTCGCGCGCTGCTGGTCCCATTGGCGGCAGTCTCATCGAATCGGCCACCACCGGTGACCGCCCATTCCTCCTGATCCTCGCCACGCTTTCCCTCGCCGCCGCTGCCGCTGTCTACCTCGCGACACGCGACCCGGACCTCGTAGTCCGTAGTCCGTAGTCCTTCATTAACCATTAACCATCTACCACCCACCATCCACAAATAAGTGAATAATGGACACGACCAGCAGCAGCGATGCCGCCGGTCCATCGAAAGCGGAACTGGAGGTCTCGATGACTTTGCACTATGGACGTTTCGGGTGGCACGATCTGAACACGAACGACATCGACAGCAGCGCTTCCTTCTATTCACAACTCTTTGGCTGGACTGTCGATCGGGAACCACGACCCAACAACTACCGTGGTCTTGGCAATGACCAGAGCGAATTCGGCGGCATCTTTCCCTGGCCGCCCGACGTGCAAGGCATGCCAACCCAATGGACCGGCTATGTGTTGGTCGAGAGCGTCGTCCAATCTGCCAGGCGCGCCCGTGAGCTGGGCGGACAAACGCCCTTCGACTCGATGCCCATTCCCGGCATTGGCACGCTGGGCGTCGTCTTCGATCCCACCGGTGCCCCGGTCACGATTTTCACTCCACTCGAGATCACCGACGACTGGAATCTGGGATCAGGCGGAACGGGATCCGCAGTCCTCTGGAACGAGCTGATCACCACCGACCTTGCCGCCTCCGTTGCTTTCCACGCCGAGCTGTTCGGTTGGGAAGTCGATCAGGCCACGGTCGACGCCGGCGGCTATGTCGTCACCTTCCGCGGAGACCAGCCCGCTGCGGCGATCTTTGCGCCACCCTCGAGCCCTCCCGTCAGCGCCTGGATCACGTATTTCGACACACTCGACATCCGCGCCACGGTCTCCCTCGCCGAATCACTTGGCGCTACAGTCATTCATCCGGTCACCGAGATCAGCGGCGTCGGTCTCACCGCCTGGGTCAACGACCCACTCGGCGCCACATTCGGCCTCATGCAACCCGAGACGGGCTGGTACAGTCGTCTCCTCACGCACGATCAGAAAGGGAAATCATGATCACCATCGACACAACCACAGCATTCGGCGCCCGCGTACAGCAGCACCTCGATGCCGATCAGGTCATCTGGCTCGTCACAGTCGATGGCGCCGGCACGCCCCAACCAAGTCCTGTCTGGTTTCTGCCCTACACCAGCGGCATTCTCATCTACAGCCAGCCAAACACGGCCAAACTCCGCAACATCGAGCGAAATGCCCGAGTCGCACTCCATTTCGACAGCGATGAATACGGCAACGATGTCGTCATCATCACCGGCGTCGCCTCGATCGATCGTTCGCTGCCCGCTGCAGTGGAAATACCCGCCTACCTCGAAAAGTACGGAGACGGCATCAAGAGCATCGACATGACGAATCAGTCTTTCTCCGACGAATTCAGTGTAGCGATTCTGGTCGACCTGCAGACGCTGCGCGGCCACTACTCCACGTAGCAACGAACTCTCGAGAAGGCGGATCGTGCACTTGCGCGAATCGGGAGAAGCGCGGCATCAGCACGTCCTCGTCCGAATTGCGTTTCCATAATCACCATTCATGGTGCGCCGTGATTCCTCATGTGGGATACTGTCTGGCTGTGTTTTGGATTGCATCGTGACAATGCCGTCCACCTGCAGAGGAAACGTGACGAATCAACTCGCCTACACACCGCTTCCCGAAGACATCGAGCTCGCCGACCTGATGATCCAGCTTCAGCAATGCCGGCATCAGCTCGCACGGCGCGAACAGGAGCGTTCCGAGCTGGAGCTCGCGCTTGGCCAATTCGCCAATCAGGTCAAATCCCGCGTCGGCGACATGAAAGACGAAATCCGCGCCCACCGGACTCACCTCGAACAGATTCGCGAACGTCTCCAGCGACTCAAGGATGACCCGGAAGCGGCGCCGGCAGATGTCGAAAAAAGCCTGGACGAAGAAGCAGAGGAGTTTGCTGAACCCGAACCCGAGACCGGTTTCCGCGGCCGTCCCGATGGCCCTCCGGGCGGTTCGTTTCAGAATGGCTCGAGCATTTCACGCTCTGCCATGGACGAAATCATTCGGATATACCGGCTGCTCGCCAAGCGTCATCATCCCGATCTCGCCACCACACCGGAAGAACGCGAGCGTCGCACCGAACTCATGTTGCGCATCAACATGGCCTACCGCGACCACAATCTCGCTGTCCTGCAATCGCTCCTCCTCGAAGTGCACAACGATCTCCCCCTGACCCAAATCGATCTGACCCGCCAGCGCATCTCCTGGACTCGCCATGAGATCACCCGCGTGCAGAAGGAGGTCCGCCTCACCGAACGGCGCATCAACGCCCTGCTGATGTCGGAGACCTACACACTCTGGCGAGCGGAAGTCGAAAGCCAGACGGCGCTCGACGATCTCGAACGCCGCACCCGCGAACGACTGCAGCGAGAACGCGCCCGCCTCGACGAAGCGTCGTCGCAATACGCTCGCGTTGCCGCCCGCCGCCAGGTCATGCTGCGCCGCGCCGCTTCGCGGACCACGGCAGGCTCAGCCGCCGGAAGCGACTGACGACAATCCATTTGGCAAGAGGATGCTGGCACGATGACATCACATGAACTGCTCTTGCTCAGCAGCTCCGTTGTTCATGGCGGGTCTTACCTCGAATACGCGAAGAACGAAATCTCCGAATTCTTCGTTTCTCATCGAAGCCTGATCTTCGTGCCGTTCGCCAGCCACGATCATTCCGCGTATACGACGCGTGTCGCCGCTGCCTTTGCGGACATGAATATCGCTGTTGCTGGCCTGCACACGTTCGACGATCCCCTGGCGGCAATTGAGCATGCGGGTGCGCTCTTCGTTGGGGGAGGGAATACCTTTCGGCTCCTCGACTCGATGCAGAAACTGCGGCTCAACGCGCCGATTCGGCAACGCGTCGAATCTGGCCAGTTACGGTATATGGGCGCCAGCGCCGGTTCGAATCTTGCCTGCCCGACGATCCGGACGACAAACGACATGCCGATTGTGCAGCCGCCTACCTTCGATGCGCTCGGTCTCGTTCCATTCCAGATAAATCCTCATTACGTTGATCCGGATCCTGACACAACGCACATGGGAGAAACGCGCGAGATGCGATTGACCGAGTTCCTGCAGGAAAATGACGTCTCCGTTCTCGGTCTGCGCGAAGGCGCCTGGCTTCGCCGTACAGGGAATCAACTGATGCTGGGCGGCACAACCGGCGCCCGGCTCTTGCAGCGAGGCCGGGAACCGGTCGAGTACGACAAAGGAGCCGACCTTTCGCATCTGCTTGCAACCGCACCCAAGTTCGACTCGCCAATCAGCGCATAATCGATGACCTTCGCACGTCCTCACTTCGGCGGAAGAGCGCTGGCATACGAAACACCCTGGTTCACCCAGCTTGTCAGGTCGCCGTCGTCGAGCACGGCCTCGTCGACCCATACCCATCCCCACATCTGCCGTCTGCTGTTTTCCATGATCCGCACGCCAGGACGGGCGAGCGCGGCGTCGCAACCGTCCGGGCCAACGCGGACGAGCAGCCGCCCCGTCGGCGAGCCAATCGCCAGATTCCCGTTGATCAGAAAGGCGTCGCCGCCAAACATGCGGCGCTCGTCGAGACCAGGGACGTCGCTGATGATCTCGCGGACGCGTTCGGTGAGATTGCTCGACGTCGCCGCCATGGGCGTAGCCTCTTCTTCACCTATCGGCATGCCACACGCTTCCATGGCGCCCCTGCTGGCTCCCCGTGGTCGCGCGCGCCGTCGACCGCCGTCACTCCCAACGCTTCTGGAATCTCTCGGTGACCGTCATGTTCAGCTGCCGAGCGGTCAATCCACCATCGACTACCATGGCATGCCCGGTCATGAACGTCGACTCGTCACTGGCCAGAAAGACCGCTGCCGCGGCGATGTCGGCCACCCGGCCAAGACGGTTGACGGCGGTGTGAGAGCGAAGCAATGTGAGCGATTCGTTGTCCGGATCGTCGTACTCACCACCACTCAGAATCGTGCCGGGGCAGAGCGCGTTCACCCGAATCCCATGGACTCCCAGTTCCAGCGCCGCGGATTTCGACAGATTGATGACACCCGCCTTCGCCGCGCCGTAGGGAGAGAGTCCGGCCTGGCCACGCAGTCCGTTCGTCGATCCGATATTGATGATCGACCCTCCTTCTCCCTGCGCCATCATCAACCTCGCGGCAATCTGAGCACAATAGAAGGTGCCGGTCAGATTCAGCCTGATCTCCTGATCCCACAGTCCCTCGGAAATATCGAGAAATGCTGCTCCCTGCCCGCCACCTGCATTGTTCACCACAACATCGACCCGGCCCCATCGCTCCACCACCTGATCGAACATCGCCTGGCATGCGGCAAAAGAGGTAACGTCCGTGGTGCTGCCACCGGCGCAATCTGGCTGACCGAACTGCTCGAGCGTGGCGGCGACGCTCGCCGCCGCGATGTCGCATATCCAGACTCGGGCGCCCTCTGCCAGAAACCGTTCCGCGATTCCTCTTCCGATTCCCCGCCCGGCGCCGGTAACAACGCACACACGGTCCTGCAGTGCCGCCATCAATCCCTCCCAAATGCAAAAAAGACAACTGCTAGAACATGGCCGTGCGGCCCGAGTACAGATAGTCTCGGGGCATCATGACACGCATCACGTGCGGACCGGGAGTGTTCGGCAAGACCTGGCACGCGCGGCCATCGGCGACCTGGGTTGCCACGAAAAATGCCTCGGTCAGATCGGCGTACCCGAACTCGTCACAGAGCCAATAGCAGAGATCACGCACAGCGAGATTGAGTGCATCCTCCAAGTGTGTTGACGACGCGATCACACCGATTGAATCTGGCGCCTCGATTCGCGGCCAGGTCATCCGCTCCGGCTTTCCCTTTCGGAGCGTCAGCGTCAGCGTCGTCTCTGCCCGGATTTCGATTCCGCCACCGCAGAACTCGCCATCCGCCTGTGCTGCATGAGCATCACCGATGTAAAAGTGCGCCCCCGTCACCCCAACCGGAAAGAGAAGCGTGTTCCCAGGCTTCGACTCGGGACAATCCATGTTTCCGCCCCACGGACTCGGATCGCCATGGCGTCCCGACTCCAGCGGAGGCGTGCACCCAAGGCAACCGATCATTGGGCGAACGGGAAACCGAATCCGGTCGTTGTAGTGAACCCACCCATCCCGGATATCGACAAACGTCGTCACCGGCTCGTCGAACCAATCGGGCTGCAGAAATGGCCACGTTCCAGTGAAGCCGGTCGAATCAGGAACGATCTCGTGAATGGTCACCGCCAGCACATCGCCCGGCTCGGCGCCGACCACTTCGATCGGGCCAGTCAGAGGCCCCGGAAACTTGCCCGCGTCCCGGTTCCGCCGAAACTCCGTGAGTCCAGCCGGCGTTGCCTGATCGGGATTCCGGACCTGCCCGGAGCGCGTATCCTCGGTTTCGATTACGATCGTCTCGCCCGATGCGATCGTCAAAATCGGCGCCGAAGGTTTCCGCAGGTCGTAGCCAAACTCTTCCAGTCTGATCCGTTTCACATCTTTCCCCCAGGACTTTGTCGACTGATCGCCGAATTCGCCGATCAATGAACCTCCCCGAGCGCGTTCCTCAGGTAGTCCACCGAGAGCCGCTCCGGATCGTCTCCCTCCCATCTCGGTTCACCAAAGTGTTCCGGCCCGACCACACCTGCGTATCCGGCGGCGTCCAGGGCAGCCAGCGCCGCGATCAGATCGACTTCCCCATCGCCCGGCAAGACCTCTTCCGCCCTGGGCCACCGACCCGTCACATCTCGTAGCTGGGCGTGATGGACTCGCCCACGGAACTCGCTCGCCGCGGCTCGCACATCAGCTCCCATAATGTGCATGCCTGTGCAGAAGCACAGACCGTTGTGCGTGCTCGGGACCGCTTCCAGCAATCGCCGCGCATCATCGAGAGACGACAGGAGATACGGCCCATCCCACGCATCGCGCCGAAATGCGTGGTACTCCTCCATCCGCAACCCTTCTTTGAGAGCAGGGGTTCTCACCGCAGGTGGCAGACACCGCCATACAGGGTGACTGGCAATCCGTACATCAGTCGCCTCAGCCTCGTTCGCCATTTCACGCATAAACGCGAATAGCCCCTCCCAGTACCGGACCACATCGTCAGCATCCTCCGGATGGGGGAAATGCTGGTAATACAGCAACGTCCCAATCCCCGCCGTGCCCAGGGCCTCAAGTGTCTGGAGCTGCGCGTCAATCGCCTTCCGGTGACCAGCGGGATCGATCAGCAATCCGGGATTTCTCCCCGTCGCCCCATTTGCTGAATCGATCGCAATCCCTTCCGCCGCCAATGCGGAGCGCATCTCGCGAAGCACCGCCAGAGACGGCACACCCTCCTCCTGATAGCCGGGGATCGAATCGAGAAGGATGCAGACGTTCTGTAGATTGAGATTCCGGCAGCGCTCGATAATTGCGGGGACATCAGTGTCGTACACATAGAGCACGATCTTCATAAACTGCCGTTCCTTCCCAAGCTCTCCACGAATCTCATGCCTGCGGCGCGATCCTCACGAATCCCGATGCGGACCCATCCAGCCGTCCCCGATCACCAACAATCTCGTGATATTCCCCGGCAATCCACGAGCGGAACTGATCCTCGTAATGCGGACTTCCTGGCTGTCCCGATTGGCCGAGGTTCTGGCAAACGGATAGAGCAAACTCCTCGCCCATATCCGCGACCACCTGAAGCTCGGCGCCACTCGTCGATTCGAAAGTCGCTCCGAGTCCGGTATTCCGGACCGTCGAGACTCCTCCCGAAACACCCTCCGGTCCAACGTCGAACAATGCAGCGGTCACGCCATTCGACAAGGGATGACGAAAGTGCGCCGCGTGGATATCCCCCCATCGCCAACCCTTCGATTCTGGTCCGTATCGCTCCTGGACAGCCGCGAACGACTCTTTCACACACCGCTCCAGAATCGCCCTGGCGTCCTCCGCGAACCAGCCAAGCGACGGGTCTTCCAGAACCGCCGTCGCCGCCGATCCCATTCCCGTCACCACCGGCAGCAGATGCTCTGGAAAACGCTCGGCATAGACACACGTGAACCACCGCTGCCGAAACATCTCGAACACGACCGGTGGTCTCGAGTCGCGCTCATAATGGAAGTCCCAACCATTGAGAATCTCCAGAAACGCCGCCACGTCCGGGTCAGCAGACCCCGCCAGAGCAGACGCCACCAGCTTCGTCAGTCGTTCCGCGAATGGCGAAAAGGTATCGAGCTGGAGTCGCCTGCACGCCGCGCGATCAAACGCATCTACCTCCGCGAGCATCTCCCGGATACGCCTGGCCCGGTCTCCAGCGGCAAATGCGCCGTAGATTGGCACCGGAAAATCAACCGGCGCGGTTCGATTGTTCGCGGAGATTACATACCCAGTTGCTGGATTGTCCACCCGGGGCATCGCATCGAATGCGGCAAACCCGGTCCAGGCATCGTTCGGCTCGTTTGCCTTGCGGTACCCACGTGTCACCCGCCCCCGAACCGGAATTGCGGCGGTGCATTGATACCTTGCCGAGCCATTCTCTCCCGCGACAATCCAGTTGAATGTCGGCAGTACCCACGATCTCAGCGCCGACCGGAACTCCTCCCAATCGCCCGCCCGGTTCATCGCAATCAGCGCTCCCACACTGTCGATCGGCTGTTGTCCCACCCAACGCATCGAGAGCGGTGGATCACCATTCGGGTCCACCGGCGACAGCAGGTGATTAACGATCGGCCCCCGGCTGCTCTCCCGTATCACCAGACGCTCCGGCTCGCGACCCGCTACGGAAATATCAACCGTCCGCGTGGCGAATGGCGTCCACCTGTCCCCATCCAGATACGCATCGCCGCTCGCGTCCACCTCTTCGATGTAGAGGTCGCGCAGCGACGTGTTGTTGTTCGTGAATCCCCAGGCGAGAGTGCGGTTGCGACCCAGGATGACTCCAGGCGCGCCGGCGAAAATCGCCCCCATCACGTCATCGTCGGGACCAACGAGATGACACTCGTACCAAGTCGATGGCAACCCGAAGGGCAAGTGCGGGTCGCTGCCCATCACCCCACCACCTGATGCGGTCAACGCGCCGCTGACTGCCCAGTTGTTGCTCCCGGTTAGTCCGGAATCGCTACCAGCCTGGAGATTGCTCGCGATCGATGCGCCACCAGGAACGATCGTCTCCTCAGGAAACTCTGGCGTCATCGCGACATCCAGCAGCCGGCTCTCCTGAAGCGTGCGCAGGCAAGCCTCACCCGCCACAATACTGGCCAGACGCCCATTCAACTGCCACCAGAATCCCCGCACCGCGGCAAGTACATCGATAGGTCGCCACGGTTCGGGTTCATAGCCAAGCAGGTCGAATTCGATCGGCAGATTGCCAATCTGCAATTCCACCAGGCGATTGATGCCCGCGGTGAACGCTTCCAGCACGTCGTGCGCTGTCTCGCTCATTGCGGCAGCATCGGCCTCCGCATGCCGGTCTGAGCCAATCGTCCGATGCTGGACATCGGAGCTCAGTGACCCCGCGCCCGCCACCTCGGACAACCGTCCAAGTCCTCGCCGCCGGAGCATATCCATCTGCCACAGACGGTCCTGGGCCAGGGCAAATCCCAGCCCGAAAAAGAGATCGGCGCTGCTCTGCGCGGAAATGCGAGGAATGCCAAGAGGGTCGCGGAGAATCTCGACCGGCCCCGTCACCGCCCCCCGGATCGACAACTCTTGCTTCGGCAATCGTTCAGCCAGGTCCCGGCGGATCGCCTCCCGGACGTCAGCGACTGGTGCGGCGCCCAATTCTCCCGAGCGCATGATCTCCAGCAATGCGCTTCTGCCGAACTCCATCGTTGCTCCCCCGCCACCAGGTGTTGCCGGCCCTGAAGAGGCCGCGGCATCAATCGCCAAACCGGAACAATCGTTTCAGATTTCCGCCCAGAATGGCGTCCATCTCTTCTGGTGCAATGAATCCAGCGTGTCGCCGCAGATACTCCAGCGACTGGGCATAAGTGCAATGCCGGAGCACATTCGGAATGTCTGATCCCCACGCAAACGCCCTCGCACCGCACGAGTGGAAAATGATGCGAATCTCTTCCAGGGCCTCGTGATAGGGGTACTCCTGATGCCCACCCACGGAAATGGGATAGAGCAGCTCGAAACAGACCTGACCAGTACTCGCCAGCTCCACAATCACCGCGGGAAGCTGTTTCACATCGTGATCGACAACCGATCCGGCCAGCCCGCCGGGAACGACCATGTTCAGGTTCGGGCAACGTTCCAGCAACCGCTGCCACCGACGGAACTGCCCGAGGTAGCCTTCATTCCCTGAACCGATCGCCGCGCCCGGCACCCAGTACGTGACCAGTCCCAGCTGCTCGACAGTCCGCCAGAAGGGGAGCTGTTCGTCACTGTCCACCTCGTTCGCGTTCGTGCCCGTCCAATACGTCCTGCTATCGAAGAAAATCCCCCGCAGCCCAAGCTGGCCGGCAGCCGCGTGCAGGTCATCGATCATCGATTGCTCACCGACTCGCGTTTCGTCGACGTGGGCCGTGCCGATCAAGCGACCAGGATACCGGGCGACCGCCTCAGCGAACATCGCATCGAGCGCTCCGTAGAAATGATCGTTCTGAAGAATCGCCAGGTCGATGCCCGCATAGTCCATTTCCGCAATGAGGTAATCCGCATCGCAGGCATTGTCGACGAGCGACGGAGGCATGAACTGCTTGTAATACTCGACCCCGTCTATGCTCCATTCAAACCGGCCAAAACGCCCGACATGGAAACCAATCTCCTGCATTCCCGCGGGAGAAAAGTCGTCCGGGTCCCAAATCTGATGAGGTACGATGGCATTATCCGACGTCCGCCGGACAGGTTGCCGGTTTCCGTTCAAACCTCGCTGCAGAAACGCGAGATGGCGTTCCCCGGGGGCATGCTGCAGGAACGGAAAAACATGCGCGTGCGCGTCGATGATCATCGGTGTCGCCAGTTTTCCTCACGATGAGAACAAATCACTTGACGATCACCCGAAAGCGCTTGCGCAGACAAGAGTGAAGATATGATATAGAATAAAATGCAGACGATACAATCGTCAAGAATGGTTGTGTGGGCACCCCCGGATCGTGCTGATCCTGACTCGTCCACACGTTCGTTGGGCACGTGGAGGTCATGTACTGATGGCATCGAAAAGCATCATTCCGGCCGGAACGCTTCCGTTGAATCAGTCACTCAGCAGACGTGAGCTCGGTCGCCGGGCTGCCGCGGCAGGATTGGCCATTCCCGCAGTTTCCTCGTTGACCGGCGTGCACACGCTTCTTCCACGAGGCGCTGCCGCTCAGACCGCCGGCGGCACGACAGTCTGGGCGGCAGAGTCCGACCCCGTCAGCCTCGATCCCATTGTCGATAGTGGCTTTGCGGCAACACAGGCATTCGAGCATTCATACGAAAGCCTGACCGGCTATGACGAGAACCTCAACATCGTCCCCGCCCTCGCCGAAAGCTGGGAAACGCCGGACGATCTGACCTACATCTTCCACCTTCGTCAGGGTGTGAAGTTCCACGACGGCAGCGACTTCACCGCCGAGGATGTGAAGTACACCTTCGACTTCGTCATCGATCAGGACGGCCCCGCCGGTTGGCGCGTCAACTTCAGTCAGGTCGAGTCTGTCGAGATCATCGATTCGCACACGGTGCAATTCAACAACAACTCTCCTTTCCCCGGTCTCCTCGGAGCCATGGCCATTCTGCGAAGCTCGATGGTGGTCAAGCAAGGAGCGTTCGAGTCTCCGGACCTGGCCACGTCGATCAATGGGACCGGTCCATTCAAGCTCATCGAATACGTTCCCAAGGACTACATCCTTTATCAGCGCAATCCCGACTACTGGGGCGCACCGTTGCCAAACATCGAGGAAGTCACCTTCAAAATCCTCGAGGATGAAGAAACACGCATAGCCGGCTTGCGCGGCGGATCACTCGACTACGCCGCGCTATCCACGGACGGCATGCTCCGCCTGGAGGGCGATGACAGTTTCGTGATCACCAGCGCCCCCCGTTGTTATCTCTACATACTTCAGCTCAACCCCCGGCGTCCCCACTGGTACCACCCGAGCGTTCGCAAGGCGATTGCCCTGGCGGTCAACCGGCAAGAGATCAGTGAAAAGGTCTTTTCCGGTGGTTTGCACTTGTCGGGCCCCATTCCTGAAGGCTTCGGCGACTGGGCTCTGCCCAGAGCGGAGCTTGAGGCGGTCTATACGGATGATCTCGACCAGGCGAGAGCGTTGCTGGCCGAAGGAGGCATTGAGGAGGGCGCCGAGCTTGACTTCGTCGTCACCGCGTTCAATCAGTTCTTCCCGGGATTGGCTGTCGTCGTCGCCGATCAGCTAAGCCGAGTCGGAATCAATGTCAATATTCGGCAGCTCGAAACCGGCGTTTTCATCACGGAAACCGGGCCGGACGGCGGCTACAACTTTGACATGCAACCCAACGCGTTCTCTCCGCGTCACGATCCTGACGGGTTTGTTTTCCGCTTCCACTCCGATCAGATGCTGGCCAGCTCGGAAACATCGCTCGAAAGCCCCGAACTCGATGAACTGCTCGTTCAGGGGCGCACCACGATCGATCCCGCGCTCCGCAAGGAGTACTACGACAGCGCCCAGCGCCTGCTGCTGGATCTGGCGCCGATGGTCTGGATCGGTAACGACAGCGTGATCGAGGCGGTCCGCACCAACATTCAGGGGTACACGCAGAGCCCATTCTCACGGAGAGACTGGGGTCTCAAGCACGCCTCGATCGAATCGGACTAGCCCGGAGTAGGGAATTTCTGCCAGAACGGGGCAGGCGCGCCGCACGCCATGTTGCGCGCCGTGCCTCCTTTTTGAAGGTGGGGCTCCACTGACATGAGCACATATCTCCTTCGTCGGCTGGCGCAAATGATTCCGACCATCATCGGGATTTCGATCCTCGTGTTCGGTCTCATGCGCCTCCTTCCTGGCGATATCGTGTCCCTCATGACGAATCCGGACAACCCCATGCCGGAGGATCAGCGCGAAACGCTCCGCCGGATGTTCGGGCTCAATGACCCCATTTACGTCCAATATGCAAAATGGGCCGGTGGCGTGCTTCAGGGTGATCTGGGAATCTCACTTCGGATGTCGACACCAGTCACAAGTTTGCTCTTCCAGCGGCTCGGCGTCACCCTGGAGCTCGCAATGCTCTCAGTCGCCCTTTCCACGATGGTGGCCGTGCCACTCGGTGTGATCGCTGCAATGCGGCCAAACGGCCTCATGGCCACAGTCGTCCAGATTCTCGGTCTCGTCGGATTGTCGTTTCCAAGCTTCTGGATAGCGACCATGCTGCTCCTGGTGACGTCGCTGTATCTGGGCTGGCAACCACAGATGGTCTGGGTCAGCCCATTTGAGGACCTGCGTGGCAATCTGGAGCAAATGCTCCTTCCTGTCCTCTCGCTCAGCCTTGGGCTGATTGCCGTTGTCATGCGCATGACACGTTCGACCATGCTTGACACATTGAGTCAGGACTATGTCCGCACGGCCCGGGCCAAGGGAAACCGCGAACGCATCGTCATTTGGCGGCACGCCTTCAAGAACGCCTTGATTCCAATCATTACCGTCGTTGGGCTGCAAATCGGCGGGCTTCTTGGCGGCGCGGTGGTGATCGAGCAGATTTTCGGGCTCCCCGGAATCGGCTGGCTGATCCTCAACGCGATCTATCAGCGCGACTACCCGGTGGTTCAGGGAGGCGTGCTCTTTGTTGCTCTTGGATTCCTCTTTGTCAATCTGATTGTCGATTTGCTGTACGCGGCGGTCAATCCCCGCATTCGATACACGTGAGGGTTCCTCAGCGAATGGTTCGGAATCGATGTGAGCAGCCATGGCCGCAACGATGACATCCGTCGAATCCGTCCGTCTTGGCGGAGCCTCCGATCGTGCTCAGGGCATCGTGCGCACGACACTCCGCGGAATCGTTCGAACGCCAGTCGGCGCGATCGGCATGGGAATCGTTCTGCTGCTGATTGTCAGCGCACTCTTCGCACCTTGGCTGGCGCCATTCGATCCCATTGCCCAACCTGCCACTCGGCTCCTGCCTCCTGGAAACCCGTACTGGCTCGGCACTGATCAGTTCGGCCGTGACACTCTGAGCCGCATCATTTACGGAGCGCGTGTGGCGCTGATGGTCGGCGTGATCTCCGTCACCATCGCCCTGGCCATCGGGGGCACACTCGGACTCATCTCAGGCTTCTACCTTGGCGTCGTCGATAGCCTGATTCAGCGCGTCGTCGACACGATGTTGGCCTTTCCGGGACTGATTCTGATCATTGCGATTTCCAGTGTGCTCGGCCCCAGTATGGCCACGGCGATGCTGGCGATCGGCATCGTTCAATCCTCCGGCTTCGCCCGAATCGTTCGCGGTTCGGTGCTTGTCGTCATGCAGGAGCAATATGTGGAAAGCGCCCGTTCGGTCGGAGTCAGACCCGTCCGGATCATGGCTCGCTACCTGTTGCCGAATATCTCCGCGCCGCTCATCGTCCAGACAACGCTTGCCTTCTCGACTGCAATTCTGGCTGAAGCAGGACTGTCTTTTCTCGGTCTCGGAACGCAGCCTCCCGACCCATCCTGGGGAACGATGCTGGGAGACGGGAGAAGGTACATGGAACTGGCGCCGGCTGTGGCGATCTTCCCTGGACTGGCAATCTCGATAGCCGTACTCGGATTTAACCTGCTCGGCGACGCGCTGCGCGATCAACTCGATCCAACCATGCGAACCCGCTGATCAGGTGTTACCCGCAACCCAGTCATTGAGCAACCTGTCGCGAGAGTGGTTGAGATGCGAGACGATCGAATTCGACACCTCCTCGGCATCGCCAAGCTTGCACGCCGCGATGATCTCGACGTGATCCTGCCCGATCGCAGTTTCTGCTCCCGCCATCGCGGTGCTGGCGAACATGTACCTGCTGCACCGGCGCCAGAGCATATCGACGCTGTCCAACCACCGCTGTGACCCGGCCGCTCGGTAGAGAATGGTGTGAAACTGTTTGTCCTGTTCGAGAAACGCGACCCAGTCTCCCTTGCGCTCGTTCATCTGGCAAACAGCATCTTCCATCTTTGCCAGGTCGTCATCAGTCAACCGTCGGACCGCTCGCGCCGCCACCATCGCTTCGAGCCCGGATCGCATGGCATACAGTTCGAGGATCTCTTCGAGATCCATGGCCGTAACCACAGCGCCTTTGTGCGCGATCTGCACAACGAGGCCCTCCGCCTCGAGTGCACGGAGTGCTTCGCGAACCGGCGTCATGCTCAAACCAAATTGCTTTGAGATATCTTCCAGGATCAGACGTGATCCTGGTGCGATCTCCTGCGTGATGATCGACTCTCGAAGCATATCCAGTGCAACCGCGCGTTTTGTCCTGAACTCGGCAACGGCCTGCATGGCGCTAACCTCTTGCAGCGAGACGCTGCTTCTGTAAAGGATCGGCCGCTCGATGAGCGCTCGGTCCACGAACCACACGACAATTCGTCAGGGACAGTCTCTTCGATTCGATGAGTCTGTATCTGATATGGTACCGAATATCAAATATCGAGTTCAACGTCGTTCATCCAGCGTCATGTTGAGGGCACCATCCCAGGAGAAACAGACCATGTCGAACAGGGCGCCTGAGAAACGCGGCCAGGTCGTTCTCATCACCGGAGGGGGAAAAGGCATCGGACGACTCCTGGCGACGGAGTTCGCCCGGAGTGGTTCGCGTGTCGCAATTGCCAGCCGCACGAAGTCTGATCTTGATGCCGTGCTTGAAGAACTTGCCACGATCGCCCCGGGGCAAGCACACGGATTCGCCGCCGACGTGCGCTCGGATTCCAGTGTCGACGCACTGTTTGACTCTGTTACTGACGTGTTTGGCAGGGTCGATGTGCTAGTCAACAATGCCGGCGTCTACATCAACCGACCCGCTCATGAGACGTCCGAAGAAGAATGGGACATCATGATTGACACGAACCTCAAGGGAGTTTTCCTCTGCTCGCGCCGTGCCGCACAGGAGATGTCTGGTTCCGGCGGTGGACGCATCGTCTCGATTTCATCAGTGCTTTCACACGTCGCTCAGCATGGCTACGCAGCATACGGAGCCTCGAAAGCCGGGGTCGAACAATTGACACGCGTCCTTGCGCTGGAGTTTGCCCACCTGCAAATTACTGTGAACGCCGTCGCCCCGACAAGTACCATCACCCGCGAAACGGCCGAGCGACTCTCGACTCCCGAGTCACTGGCCCGCGCTGAGTCTGTTATTCCGCTCGGGAGGTTCTGCGATGCCAGCGACGTGATTGGCGCAGTCATGTATTTTGCCGGCCCCGACGCCAGTTTCGTAACCGGGCAGACGCTCTACGTCGATGGTGGCTTCAGCCTACCTTGATTGCTGTCCATTCGCTCGAGCAGGAACGCCCACGCCGGTCCGCCAAGCGCGACCAACCTACGCCAGCTCCTGAAGCGCCGCAAGAGCGCCAACAGCTCCCGTGATGATCAGCAGGATCAGCACCACGCGGCGAAAGGTCGCCTGCGAGATGCGCCGGGTCAGGTGCTGCCCGGCCCAGGTGCCGAGCAGGGCAGCCGGAAGCATTGCCATCGAAATTGTCAGCTCGCGCCGGTTGACGAGTCCTTCGTTCACCAGCGCGATGAAACCCGTGATGCTGATCAGATAGAAAAACGCGGTGAGGCTCCCCCGAAAAACCTGCGTGGCGTATTCACGTGCCGAGAAGAGCAGCACGGCGGGCGGACCCGCCATCCCGGTGGCGGTATTCAGAAACCCGCTGCAGAACCCAGCGATCGGTCCCGAAATGGGAGCATGAGCGCCAGGAAAGGCGCGACCGCGCAAAAGCAGAATGGCCGACGTGATCACCACCGCGCTGGCCATCAGCTTGATATAGGAGGCATCCAGCTCCGAGAGTATCCACGCGCCCGCGAACGAACCGATGAACCCGGTTGGCGCCATCACCGCCACCGCGCTCCAGCGAATACTTCCCCAGGCGTCGATCAACACCAACCAGCGCGTCACAAGCGTGAGTACGATCACCACCGTCGTGATCGTCACCGGGTCAAACACGAGCAGCAGCGGCGGCACGATCACCAGCGAAAATCCGAACGCTGCCATGCCGGAAACAGCTGCCCCGACGGCGATCATGACGAAGGCGAAGACGTACTGCAACTCCATACGGATTACCAGAGATCCCGAATCGCGCTGACCACACCCACCAGCCCGGCGCACATCAGTATCGCAACGACGGCTTGCCAGAATTGCGCGTCCGTGGCTCGTCTGACAACCCTCCGACCAACAACCGTGCCGGCCATCGCGGCGGGCAGCAGGGTGGCGACGACGCGCATTTCGCTCCAGCCGACATGCCCCTGCTGAATCAGCACAGCCATCGCCAGGAGATCGACCACGTAGAAGTAGGCGACGATGCTGGAGCGAAACTGATTGGGCGAGTACTTTCGCGCCGCGAAAAGGAGCGCCACCGGCGGGCCAGCCATCCCGGTGGCGACGTTCAGCATCCCGCTGAAGAATCCGGCCACAGACGGCGCCGCTGCGGATTGAGCTCCAGGCAGCACCCAGCCGCGAAAGGTCGCGACGGTGAACGAGAGCACGACAACGCCGGCCAGGAGCTTGATCCACGCTTCTGAGACGGTTTCGATCAACACGGCGCCGGCGCCGAGGCCAACGATCGCCCCGGGGAGAAGCATCTTCACCGTCGAGCGCTCGATCATCCGCCAGGTATCGAGCAGCACTACCCAGCCGGTCACAAGCGTAAGGGAAATGGCGACCGCCGTTACAGTGGGGGCGGAGTAGAGGAGTAGCAGCGGCGGCACGATCACCAGGGCAAAGCCGAACCCGGCGATGCCCGTGACAATTCCCCCACCAAATACGATCCCCAGCGCAATCAGCAGCTCAGGCGCCACACGTCTATGTCCTCCCCGCCTATTCTCGCAGGGAACGACAGTTGACGATTGAGTCATTCTCGATATATCCCCAATCCACCGGTTGGGTCATACTGTGTTCTCAGCGGTTCCGAATCGGCGGGGCTTGGGTGACCTTAATGCGAGGAGATAGTCGGTGTTTCGACGATTGATCCATATCGCGTTGCTTCTGACATTGATTGCGACGTCCAGTCTCATCACGCTGGCTCCGCTTGCAGCTCAGGAGAATCCCGACTGCCTCGGCGTCGATGATTACGTGCTCTCCGTCCGCACCGCGCAACTTGCCTATCTGACCGCCATCACAGGAATCGACCCGGCCAACGTCGAAAAATGGACACCGGAGGAACTTGATGTGTCCATTCGGGCCACCAACACGCTGACCACCACGCTCGCGGCGATCGCGCCCCCGCCGGCCGCTGACGAAGTTCATTCCGCGATCATCGAAACATTCAACACTTGGACGCTGCTGCTGGTCGCGGTACAGGAAAACGGCATACTCGGTGCGCTGAGCTTTCTCGATGCATTCACTGAGGTGAGCGCAAGGATGGACGCCAGCGGAATCACCTTCGAAGAGACATGCCAGATCGCCTTTCTCGACAACGACGATGACGGAACACCTGAGATCGGCGCCGGCGTTCAACCGGCGCAGCCAACATCGGCCGAAATCGACCCCAGCCAGCCGCTCGGCTCCTTCGAGAATCCGGTCCCGGTCGGTCAAACGCAAAACGTCGGTGGCGGCTGGGAGATCACCGTCGTCGCGGTGCGCCCCGACGACACCCAGGCTGTCCTCGACCGAAATCAGTTCAATGTGCCGCCCATCGAGGGCCGCCAGTTCTTTGTCGCCGATGTGATGGTCGAAAACACCGGCTCCCAGCCAGCCAGCTACGATGGCAACTACCGGCTGCGAGCCACGGGTTTGAATGGCGACTACACATCCTTTGCGCCCGACGACCGCTGTGGCGTGGTCGACAACGAATGGGACGAAACCGAAATCCAGCCGGGTGAGCAAGTCACGCGAGCGATCTGCTGGTCGATCCCGCTTGAAGAGGTCAACGCCATTCGCCTTTATGATCACGAAGCCGTCACCGAGTCGCGTGTCTACTTCGCCCTCGTGTCAGGCGAATCGTCGGCAACGCCAACTGCAGGCAACTAGGCCCCTCGCGACACCATGCCTGCACCTGATCGCGCCATCGTTGGCGCACGCATACGAACCCTGGATGACGAGCAGCCGTTTGCCACAGCGGTAGCGATGCGCGGCGGCATCATCACGGCAGTCGGAGACGACGCCACGGTTCGCGCCGCATGCGATGGTTCGACCGAGCTGCTCGACGGGTCAGGCTTGCATATCGTTCCCGGTCTGACTGACTCGCACGTGCATCCCTTCTGGGGAGCCGAAGCGACGCAGGGCATCGACCTCTCCGATGTCTGGTCCCTTGCCGAGCTCAACGCGATCCTCGCCGCCGCGTGGGAGCGACAGCGGGGCGAGGGTTGGATCACCGGGTGGGGACTCCATTTCGAACCATTCCTCGCCGGCGGCATTCGCGGCGACGCGTTCGCTGATGCCGTAGGTTCGGCTCCCGCCTTCCTGCGCTTTTTCGATGGGCACACTGCGGTGGCGAACCACGCCGCCCTGGAGCGGGCCGGAATCGACGGGGCACGCCAGTTCAGCGAGTTTGCCGCGATCGTCTGCGACAGCGACGGCAGGCCCACAGGTGAGCTGCAGGAATCAGCCACAATGGACCTGATCGCCGAGGTGATGCCGCAAGCAACAGACGACGATCGTTACCGTTGGTACGTCGAAGCAATGCAGGGATTCAACCGGGTTGGATTGACGGCGATCCACGGCATGGATGGCGAACCGGCCCGATTCGATCTCCTGCGTGAGCTCGAGGCAAATGGCGATCTGACGGTGCGGATGACCTCACCCCTCTGGCAAAGACCGGAAACCACCTTCGAGGAAATGCGTGCACAGCTCCAGTTGGTCAATGAAAAGGGGAGACACTGGAAAGCGGGATCGGCGAAGTTCTTCATCGACGGCGTCATCGAATCGGGAACGGCATGGCTGGTCGAGCCAGACCTCAGAGGTGAAGGACTTCACCCCTTCTGGCCCAATCCAGAGAAATACCAGAAAGCCGTAAAGCTCTTTGCGGAAGCGGGATTCCAGTGCATCACCCATGCCGTGGGCGACATGGCGGTGCGCTATGCGCTCGACGCTTATGCGGCATTTGGCGCGTCCCCCGGCGTCCGCCACCGCATCGAGCATATCGAACAGCTGACCGATTCCGATCTGCCACGATTTGCCGAACTGGGCGTAGTGGCATCGATGCAGCCGTTGCACATGCATGCTTTTGAACCGGACAAGTCCGACGGTTGGTCCTGTCGGTTCGAACCAGAACGTCAACAGCGGGCATTCCGCAGCGGCGATTTGAAACGCGCGGGCGCTGTCGTTGCGTTGGGATCGGATTGGATGGTGGCGCCATTCGACCCGCGGCTCGGCATGGCCTGGGCGCGATTGCGGCGCCGGCCGGGCCACCCGGAACGACCATCGATTCTGCCGGAACAGAGGTTGACGCCGCTGGAAGCCCTGCATGGCTACACGACGCTGGCCGCCTACACGATCTCCGAGGAATCGATTTCCGGTCGCATCAAACCAGGTTATCGGGCCGACCTCACCGCCTTCGCCGCCGACCCGGTAGACATCGATGCCGACGCCCTTCTCGATCTGCCGGTGCTGATGACGGTGGTGGATGGCGACATTGTCTATCGAGACGAGAATGCAGCATGACCTGCATTAGCGTTCCAGCGGCAACCCACCCGGCATTGCCGCCGGACATGCCCGTGGAGGTTCGTGCCGCATTTGCGCGGTATGCCGAACCCGACCAGGAGCAATTGCTGAATCTCCGCGATCTGATTTTCGCGGTCGCGGCTGAGACCGAAGGCGTCGGAGCCCTGGAAGAGACGCTGAAGTGGGGGCAGATAAGCTATCTCACGCCCCGGACCAAAAGCGGCACGACGATCCGAATCGATGTGGCTGGCGACGGTTCGGACCAGCTGGCCTTGTTCGTCAATTGCCAAACGAGTCTGGTCGGGCAGTACAGAGCGCTGTACGGAACGGTCCTCGCCGTCGAAGGCAATCGCTGCGTGAGATTCAACATGAGTGATCAGGCATCCATTGAGGCGCTGGAGCATTGCATCGAGCTGGCATTGACCTATCACCTCGCCAGGAAGAGAAAGACATCGACCCGCCGCGCGTAGGAGCGCTGCATGCGTGGGAGTCGCGCCAAAAGAAAAGGGGCGCGCCCCCCACTATTCGCAACCGCTGCGTCAGTTGCTGGTGAGGACGAGGGATTTTGCCCGGTCGAAGTCCTCGTCGGTAAGCAGTCCCTGCGTTTTCAGATCGGCAAGCTGCTGGAGACTCTGACTGACTGATTGGCCGGTCCCCGGCCGTGGCGATGCCGGTGCCGCTGACGCCGCGGCGAGAAAATCGGCCGGTACCGTCTTGGCCCGGAAAATCAGAATGAGACCGGCTGCTCCCGCCACCAGCAGCACGATCACCCAGCCGAAGTCGGTCCAGTCCAGAAGGAAGATGACTGCGCAAATGAAGGCGGCCCAGATGCCCGCGGCCGCCATTCGATTGACAGCAACGGCATTCTCGATCCTGCCTAGCACCGGATTTCGTTCGTAGAGCGATCGGCGAGCCTCGTCGTCAGATTCAAAGCTGACTCGCCCACGGAGAGCAAGGAGGTAAGTCGCACCGGCAACAGCGAGACCGATCAAACCAATGATGCGTAGCCCGGCTCGCAGATAGTTGGTGAGTGTGTCGAAAAAGTAGCGCGCAGCATCCTTATCGACGGTGTCGCTGAGGTTGTTCATATAGAGCCAGCGCATCAGCACCACAAAAAGCAGGACTGCCAGCATCGAAATGGCCAGCCCAAGACCAGCAGCGACGATCGCGCCCCACCACCGGTTCGGAGCAATCAGCACGTATCCGAAGAGCGACGCCAGGGCAACGATCGTGAGGATGATCGAGAGATTGTCGAGTTCGCTGGAAATGTTCTGCAGATCGGCAAGCTGCGAAGACTCGAAAACGACAAAGGTAAGATCGCTCGTGGGCGCGGGGATGGATATTCCCCTTGCCGAGATATCGTCGAATACTGCCTGCACCACGGGTGTAAGGTCAACCGAGACCTGACCATTCTGGGTGTCGAAGAGGGGTGAATCGCCCCCTTCGAGAAGAGCGACGAAGCCGGTGTGGGCGAGACGGGCCGACTCATCCCAAACGGCGGGAAACTCTGGTGAGCTGACGAAGGAATGCGTGATCGAATTGACAGCGGCGTGCGTGACGGCCGGCAACAACGTCGCGGCGATGCCATCATTCTCAGAGACAATGTCGGTGGAGGAGACTTCGGCGGTGATGATGCTCGTCACACGGTTGGCGATGGAATCCTGAAACCCCGCGTTGTCGCCCAACGGGGAGACTGTGCGCACAAAACGGTCGGTGTCGAGCATCTGGTTTCTGGCCCAAACGGCGGGAACGGCGAGGCCCGCGCTGACCATGAAGAGCACAAGGAGCAGGGTGGCCAGCGGTCCTCTCCAGCGATCGAATGTCGATACCGGAGATTCGGGAGTTGTGGACGCTGGGGGTCGATCCAGTATGAAGTCGTCGGGCATGCTCGGATTGGCCACTGCGCACTCCCTCCCTCTGGTTTCAGAACGCTATCGAGATTATCGATGGTCAACGATGGCATCGACGCCATACCTACTGGATTCGATGTCCAGTGTATCAGCGAACGTTCGCCTGCAGAATGGTCCATTTGGTGCAATCGAGGGCAAATAGCCCGATTTGGAGCAAAGTCTGATGTCTCACGGGTCCAAGAATCGGCAGACGCGGGTGCTGGTCACCGACTACGCATGGCCGTCACCTGACATCGAACGGGGAATTCTCGATGCCGCCGGTATCGACATGCTCCTGGCCGAACGCGGCGACGCCGGCGAGCTTGCCAGGCTGGCGCCGGGTGTCGATGCCATCCTCTCCTGCTGGAAACCGATTCCAGCTTCGGTTCTGGATGAAGCTGATGCCTGCGTCCTCATCTCAAAATTCGGCACCGGAGTCGACAATATCGATCTCGCCCGCGCGACCGAGCTTGGCATCATCGTCTGCAACATTCCCGACTTCTGCCTGGACGAAGTCTCTGACCATGCCATGGCGCTCCTGCTGGCCGCGGCGCGGCGTATCGTGCCATTCGATCGGGAAGTCCGGCAGGGTGAATGGCAACCGCGCAAAGGCCAGGCGTTGCAGCGATTGCGGGGCCGCACCCTCGGCATCGTCGGATATGGCGGAATCGCGAAAACGCTGATCCCGAAAGCGCGGGCGTTCGGGCTCGACGTCGTGGTCTATTCGCCGAGACTGTCCGCTGGGTCGATCGAACCAGGAGTCGTGGCGACGAACACCCTGCACGACATGCTCGCCGACGCCGATTTCGTCTCGATTCATGCTCCCGCCAACGCGGAAACGCGAGGGATGTTCGATGCGTCGGCGTTTGCCACGATGAAATCCGGCGCCTGGCTGATCAACACCTCGCGCGGCGCGCTGGTCGATGAAGAAGCGCTGATCGCGGCATTGCAGGAGGGCAAGCTGGGAGGAGCGGCGCTCGACGTCCTCGCTCAGGAACCTCCCGACCCCGCCAGTCCCCTCCTGACAATGCAGAACGTGATCCTCACGCCACACGCCGCCTTCGCCTCGCAACAGGCGATCGAAGACCTCCAGCGTCGCGCGGCCATGGCCGTCGTCCAGACCCTCGGCGGCGAACTGCCGAACAACATCGTCAACCCCGCGGTCCTGCACTCACCATCCTTGCGCTTTCCCAAGATTTTGGTGTGAACGCTACCTTCCCGTCGCTCTGCCTGAAAAGTCAATGGGATGTAGGCTCCGGCGCTCTGCCGGAGCAATCGACCGGAGGTCGATAACTGCGGCCACCTGCAGCCGCGGTTGTACTGTCGATGGAGGTGGTCGTGGATTAAGGCCCTCCTGGCCATTCCTCCGGCAGAGAGCCGGAGGCTACATCGATGTGTCGCGCCATGGCTCCGCAACCTACTGAATTGAGGCAAACACCCGACGAGCCCGTTTCGCTTGCGGCGGTGTGAGATCGGGGAGTCGTCGATTCGCCAGAAGTTGGGCATCCAGAGCGAGAACGTCATCGAGTAGCAGAAGCGGCACCATCGACTCCAGATGTCTCGGAAACTCGCTGTCTTTGCAACGCTCGAGGATACCGAAGAGAAAGGCCGCTACGTCTTGACGCGTAGCGGGGAGTGCGACCGCAACCGACGTCAGCGTCCGAACACCCCAGTCACGCGTGATGACCGAGCCGGTGTCCGTGGCGTGCATCACCGCCTCGAGATGCGGAAGCAATGAGCCTGGCGCAACCCCGGCAATCGCCGCGAGCGCCTCCATGCCTCCCCACACCATCCGATTGTGACGATCCGAAAGCAGCAGGGCGAAGCGATCGGCATGTGCGGCAATCAGCGAAGGTTCGATCTTGCCCGCTTCGTAGAGCACTTTGAGCGCGTCGCTGCGAATAGCCTGATTGCGGTTATCCAGCAATGAGATCAGCTCGGCAATCGCCTCGGTGTCTTTCCCGGCAGCGATCGTCTGGGCGAGCGCGATGTTTGGCTCCTCGTCATTGCGACCGAGCGAGACTGCGAGCTGATCGAGTATTGACCTCATGACGCCTCTCCTGAGCGCATCCCCGGTCCGGGAGATTTCCAAATCAGTTCAACTACAATGTCTCCATACGTTCTACGCAGAGGTTATGACGATGAGACAAGTTTTGCTCTATCAGGACGAAGAAGGTTGGTGGGTTGCGGAAGTGCCGAGCCTGCCAGGCTGTGCGACGCAAGGGCGGACGCGCGACGAGGCACTTATCAACATCAGCGAGGCGATACAGGGATACATCGCTACGCTTATCGACCGCGGTGATCCTGTTCCAGAAGATATCCCCAGTGCCTCTCTTGTTGCAGTATGACCAAACTTCCCAGGATATCGGGAAAGGAGTGAATCGCCGCATTAGGTCGAGCTGGATTTCAGAAGGACCGACAAACAGGCAGTCACGTCATTCTCACCAGACAGGATCCGTATGCGATGACCGTGGTGCCTCTCCACAAAGAACTTGGGCCAGGGCTGCTGCGGACCATCGTCCGCCAGTCAGGTATGTCAGTTGAAGAATTCGTCGAACTCCTGAAGTGAGCGAAACGCTCTGACTTCTTCTCACCAAATTGAAGAGAACGCAGTCCCCGCGGAATCTCTGGACATCGAGCAGGCTGACCTCTTGATCCGCTATCTTCTTGAACGGAAGCGGATCGATCCCGCGGAATCGCCTGCTATTCACGTGCTCGGCGGCGGCGTCTCCAATCGCACCGTGCTCGTCGAACGGCAGACCGGCGAAGCATGGGTGCTTAAGCAGGCCCTGGCCAAGCTGCGCGTGCAGGTCGACTGGTTCTCCCCGCCGGAACGCGTCCATCGCGAAGCCGATGGGTTGCGCTGGCTTGCCCAGCTGGCGCCGCCGGGTACGATCACGCCACTGATCTTCGAAGATTTCGGCCATCACCTGATCGCCATGCAGGCGGTGCCGCGACCGCACCAGAACTGGAAGTCGATGTTACTGGCAGGCGATGTTCGCCCGGAGCATGTCGAGCAATTCGCCACGCTCCTGGGAACCATCCACACCCGCAGCAACGAGCGCCTGGAGGAACTGCGTCCCGTCTTCAGCGATCGCGGATACTTTGAGTCACTGCGACTCGAACCCTATTACGGCTACACCGCCACCCAGGTTCCGGAAGCAGAACGGTTCCTGCGTGATCTCATGGAAACGAGATCGCATGCCGTAACCATCGTCCACGGCGACTATAGCCCCAAAAATGTCCTCGTCCACGACGGTCGTCTGATCCTGCTCGACCATGAAGTGATCCACGTCGGCGATCCCTGTTTCGATCTTGGGTTCTCGATGACCCATTTGCTGAGCAAAGCCCATCACCTCAGAGAGTGGAGAGCGGCATTCACACAAGCGACCTTCGCTTATTGGAATACGTACTGGAATATCGTAAGAACGAGTTCCTGGGCGGAAAATCTCGAATCACGAGCTGTGCGGCACACCCTTGGCTGCCTGCTGGCCCGGGCGCGGGGACGGTCGCCGCTGGAATACCTGGATGAGGACGAGCGCGCCCGGCAGGCGAGTGTTGTCGTGGCGCTGATGGCCGACCCTCCGGCGACGATCGAGGACCTGACCGATCGCTTCATCACCGGTGTCGCGGAAAAGGAGTAACGACGTGCCTGCGATTTCGCGGCTCACCGCACTGGAAATCCTCGATAGCCGCGGCCGGCCGACCGTGCAAACGACCTGCCGGCTGGCGAGCGGCGCGGCAAAAACAGTGTCGGTGCCGTCTGGCGCGTCGACCGGACTGGCCGAAGCGCACGAGCTCCGCGACGGCGACCCCGGCCGCTATGGCGGGCTGGGATGTCGTCAGGCCGTCAATCATGTCGAAGTCGAGTTGAACGATGCCTTGCAGGGCCGGCAATTCGACACCCAGCATCAGCTCGATGAGGCGATGATCGCGCTGGATGGAACGGAAAATCTCTCTCGCCTGGGCGCCAACGCGGTGCTATCGGTGTCTCTGGCATTCGCTCGGGCAACGGCTGCCGAGCGAGAGGTACCGTTATACGAGCATTTTCGCGAATTGACGGGGCAGACACAGGGGTCCGCAGCGACACACAGATCAACCCTCCCTCGACCAACGGTCAATCTCTTCAGCGGCGGCAAGCACGCAGGTGGCCAGATGGAGCTGCAGGACGTGCTCATCGTCGCCAACGGCGCTGGTTCGGTCGACGACGCCATGGCCATGACCTACGCCGTCTACCAGGCCGCCGCGCGGCTCATCCGCAAGCAATACGGCATGCGGTTGCTGGTGGCGGACGAGGGAGGTCTGGCTCCCGATTTTGGGTCGGTCGAAGCAGCGCTCGATCTGGCGGTCGAAGCAATCGGCGCGGCCGGTTACGAACCGGGCGCCGACGTGTCGCTCTGCATCGACGTTGCGGCAAGCCTCTTCCAGCAGGACGGCATGTACGCAATTGGCGGACGGACGTTTGACGCGATGGGGATGGTGGCGCTGATCGCGCAGTGGGTCGAGGAGTTCCCGATCGTCAGCGTCGAGGATGGTCTGGGAGAAGATGACTGGCACGCCTGGCCCGAGCTGCGTTCGGCCCTGGCGGGCAAGGCGCTCACGCTCGGCGATGACCTGCTGACCACAAACCCGGCGCGGATCGAGCGGGCGATCGAATCACGGGCAGCCGATGCCTTGTTGTTGAAAGTCAATCAGATCGGCACGCTGACCCAAGCGGCCCAGGCTCTTTCGCTGGCGCGAGAGGCGGGCTGGAAGGTGGTCGTCAGCGCCCGCTCGGGCGAAACTGAGGACGACTGGCTGAGTGACCTGGCCGTTGGCTGGAGCGGCGACGCCCTCAAAGTCGGCTCGATCACCCGCAGCGAACGCCTCGCCAAATGGAACCGCCTGCTCGCCATCGAAAAAGAAACCGCCCTGCCACTAACCACCTGGCCAGCGTGAATGCGCCAGAATCGGGAGTCGCTCCGGTACAGGGGATACGACTACACACATCCGAGCGCGTATGCGTTCACGGTTGTTGTCCGTGATCGTGCATGTCGTCTTGGACGAATACATGAGATGGTGTTCAAGGCAACTCTCGCAGGAGCAACCGTGCTCAACGTATGGGAGTCGCTGCCGAAGAGATTTCCACGCATCCTGCTGGATGCGTTCGTAGTCATGCCCAACCATATCCATGGGATTGTGTTTCTGGGAGGCACACCGATCGATAATCTGGACGATCTCGTCGACACAACGACCCCATCCGTAGCGTCGCCATTTGTGGCCATCGGCGCATCTGAGCAGAACGAATCCCAGACTCCACGAACACCGTCCGTAGCGTCGCCATTTATGGCGACTGATGCGTTGGCGATGAACGTTCCTCGAACCTTAGCGCCGTCTGGCGAGACAGTCGCCATAAATGGCGACGCTACAAAATCGGCTGCGGTACGCGGGCGACGACCTCCAGTTCCACCGGTCCGTGATCAGGCCATGCCAGCGCTCGGTGAGATCGTTCGTTCGTTGAAGGCCGCGTCAACGACAAGGATTCGCAAGGAAATCGATCCTCAGTTTGCATGGCAGGAAGGGTACTGGGACCGCATCATCCGCAATGATGCCGAACTGGAGCGGTATCGGGCATACATCGAAAACAATCCTGCGCGTTGGGAAGAAGACAGGGAATACCTAAAGGGGGATTGGTAGGAGATACCAACGGTCGATTGCGGGGTCAAGCGCCATTAATGGCGCTCGCTGCGGCTCACATACATTCCAAATACCCACCGACGGAATCGCACCACTCGGCCCGACTACTCTAGTGAGGAGTAGGACGAGTGGCGATTGCGATTCGGGACGTGACGAAGAGACAGGATCTTGCCGATCCGCAGGTGTTCAGCGCCTTTTACGACGAGGCTTTGCCGATCGTCTACGGGTATTTTCTCCGCCGCACCGGCGGAATGCCCGCACTGGCCGAGGACCTGACGCAGGAAACCTTTCTGGCCGCTATGCGCCAGATCCGCAGGAACGCATCGGTGGACGCGCCGATGCCCTGGCTGATCGGCATCGCCCGCCATCGCCTGATCGACCATTACCGAGCCACATCCGGTTCAGCCAACCGGGTTGTGGCCCTCGGCGACTGGCTGGATGATCAGCCTGACGACACTGACGACTTTGCGCCAATTCACGATCGCGAAGATGCGATCGCGGCACTCGATGCGCTGCCTCCTTCACAGCGATTGGCGATCGTACTCAGGTATCTCGACGGCATGTCCGTGCCCGAAATCGCCAGCCAGACCGGCAAGTCGGTGCATGCCGTTGAGTCTCTCCTCGCGCGCGGCCGCGCAACGTTCAAACGTCACTACCGGGAGCACGGTCATGAGTGAGCGAGACCCCTTCGACCACCTCGGAGAGCTGATCGATCAACCGGTCGCGCCGAATCCGCGATTCGCCGCCGACCTGAAAACGCAACTCATGAGCGGCTTGTCCGCAGGCAGTCGCCTGCAGGAAGAGGAGCACTTTTCCATGGAAGCTGTATTGCGACGACCGGTCGTACTCGAACCGGAGCGTCGTCAAAGATTCAGACCTGCCGTGCTGCTGGGCGCCGCAGCCCTTCTGGCGCTGGTCATTGGCATCGCCGCGGTGTGGGCGATCGGCGACTTCAGGTCCAGTCCAGATTCCCCGACGATCATTCCGGCGGCCTCCTTTCAGGAGAATACCGAAGGAACCCCCATCGCCAGCACATCGCCGGAAGACAGTCTCGCGACGCCGGTTGTCACGTTGAACGACCCGACAGATGTGTACGCAGGCTGGCAGATGGAGCTGCCGCCAGACGAGAGTCTCGACTACGGCGGTATGGCGGCCGCCGGGGGCGCGGTCTACCGGCTGCTGGCGACGCCTTCCTTCGTTGGTGTCGAGGCCGTGGATGGCCCAACAGCGACAGTGCTCTGGCGCTCGGAGAAATCGTGGCGCAATTTCGGCATCGTGGCGGACGACGGGGTCTTCTTCTTCTCAGCACCGAGTGAGCTCACCGCGCTGGAGCCTGAAAACGGCGAGGAGCGATGGGTCGTCGGATGGGAGGAGGAGCGGCAAGCTGTCTCCCTGGCAATGAGCGAAGGTCTGCTCTATGTGTGGGACGCGACCGGCTCCCTGGCGGCGATCGACGCGGCGACTGGCGCCATCCTTTGGACGACGCCGACCGGAGACGACAGCTCCGCGCAGGTGAGGGGGTCCGAAACAACGACACCTGTCGTCGGAGGCGACTGGGTCGCGGTGGTGACAGGAGCCGGCAATCTGACAGTCTTCGAACGAACCACGGGCCAAATCCTTCAGGCAATTCCGGGTTTTGATCCCATCAATAGCCGGCTTACCGCGCAGTTTCCGGTTGTCTTCGTGCTCGGCGACCAACAGAATCCTGGTGCCGATGGGGCGAATCTGCACGGCACAGGCGTGAATGTCGAAACAGGCGAAATCATTTGGGAGCTCGAAATCTCCGGACCCCTCTTCCCGCCAATCGCCACGAATGAAGAGAACTTCTATTTCATCGCCAATGACGTCGAAGCAGGCGAGGGCGCCGCGGTCGGCACGCCGATCGTCATTTCGGATGACTCGGCGCCCTGGTCTGGCGAGACGCCGGAAGAGTTGACTGGCGGCGAATGGGTCTACGGCATTGATGCCTTCACGGGCGAGGTCGTCTGGCAGCAAATCACCCGAAGCGACGGCTTCATCGGTCTCGTGACGATCTTCCCGAATTCCGGGGCGCTTTCGGCGTACACGGCAGACGGACATGTTGTCGGTCTGGCGCGTGACTACGGCGGAATCTCTCACGATCCAAAGGATCTCGACCGGGCGTTGCTCGACGTCGTCTCCGGAGGTTCGCCAGCATTCGGGTATTTCGCAACGGCCCTCGATGGCACGTTGATCTGGTTCGGCGCTGTTCCCGCCGACCAGCAGGGATGACCGAGCTGCTTCCGTTTGCGCAACCTCTCTAGCGACAACTGAACGGGGAGACCAAGCCTGGCTCCTCTCCCTCCCTTCCCCCAAAGCATCCCTTTCTGGTCCCAGCCAACCGGAGAGGGGTGCTTCTTCGTACAGTGGAAGGAGCCGGAACCTGCCTTGACGTTCCGGGCGATCTGCCGCAGAGTCAGGGCGATCGATTGGAGCTTCGGCAGGACCCTCGAACAATGAACCGAATTCGGATTTCACGCAGAGTTTTCACCAGCGGTCTGACAGCGACCGCGGTATCGTCGCTGTCTGGTCATCGTGCGACCTCCGCCCAGACACCGGGTGCGACGCCCCCGTCTGGCGAGCCGGAAACGCTCTTCGATGTCACGTTCCTGCGCGACTGGCAACCGGAAGGCAAAGCGCAGGGAGCGTTCTACCGGATCATCCTGCAACCCGGCGACGAGCTGACCTATCTTCCCGGGCCCTACTGCGGTTGCAGTGGCGAAACAATCAAGGAAGGAACAGCAGTAGAGGCGGTCTTGTCCGGCGTTTACACGATCCGGCTCGACCGGCCGTTTCTCGTTCGTCATCCCGGCGAAGACGATCGAGAGATCACCGCCGAAACTGATTTCGCTCTGACCGCCGGCGACGTGGCCATCTACCCGGATGCCCTGGCGTTCGGGTCGCTGCGCAACACCGGCAACGAACCCGTCGTTCTCTTCGGCGCCTCGATCACCAGCATCGAGGTCGAAGCCGGGACCTTCACTCCCCCATTGCCCGAAGACATGAGCGCACGCCTCAGCGTGGCGGTCTACGACGCCTGGCAAACGCTCGGCGACGGCGATATCCCTGCGCGGCTGACCCGTCAGATATTGCCCGCCGGCGGCACACTCGGTCCCTGGCCGATCGTCGGACTGGAAGCAATCCACGCCCAGACCGGGGAATTCCATTCATCGATCATCCAGCCGGGCGCCTCGACGCCACAAGGCGAGCCACTCTTCGTTCGCGAAGGTGGCACAGCGGCATTCCGAAAAGTGACTCCCGGCGCACAGCGGCTCCTTGCCAATCCCTCCGACGTCGACACAACCCTTCTGATGCTGAACTTCCTTCCTGCCGGTGGTTGATGCAGGGTCCGGCCTCGTGCCTGCGCTGTTTCGCCGGACTGCGCTTGTCCAGCACTTCTGCACCCCGGCGCCAATCCCCAACTCACATCCCCGGACCTCGGACTATAGGCCCCCGACTCCGGACTCCCTCATCCATACGGAGTAATTTTCGCCGGGACCTACCCATTCTCACTGGAATCTCGTTAGACTCAGCATTGAACACCACGCTCCACCCATGCCGGGAGCGAACGTTGATCAGTGAGAGGATGCACGATATGGCGTATGGTCCTGTCGAGTTTGTTGTCATCAAGTTCCCCGGAAATCAATTCTCCGGTGAAATCGTGCCGGCGCTGGCCGAGCTCATCGAGAGTGGCACTATCCGGCTCATCGATCTCATCTTTGTCACCAAGGATGCTGATAGCGTCGTCACGGTCGTCGAGCTGGACGGGCTCGGCGATGCGCTCATCGCCGAGTTCGAGCCAATTGCGCAGACAGACGAAGAGCTGCTGTCGCAGTCGGATGGCGAATACATTGGTGAGCTGCTCGAGCCGAATTCGTCGGCCGGGTTGCTGCTCTTCGAGAATGCCTGGGCAGCGAAATTCGTCCAGGCCGTGCGCAATGCGAATGGCGAGGTCATCCTGAATGAGCGCATTCCTCGCATCGTTATAGAGGAAGTGCTGGCGGAGATCGAAAACGAACTGACGTCCTGACGAGCGTGGAATAAAGGAGAAACGACCATGATGAGGCGACGAGGTGGACGCGGAATCGTCGGAACGATGGCGACTACCGCCGTTGTAGCGGGAACAGCGGGTGCGGTTTCCCATCACCAGCAGCAGAAATACGCAAACAAAGCAGCGCAGCAACAGGCAACCGCCGCCGAGCAGTCTCAGGTTGCCGAGCTGGAAGCGCAAATGCAGGCAATGCAGGCCCAGCAGGCAACAGCCGCATCAGCACCGGCAGCGGGAGGGGCAGACGTGATGGCCCAACTTCAACAACTCTCCCAGATGCAGCAGCAGGGACTCCTCACCCCCGAGCAGTTCGAAGCCGCCAAGTCCAAGTTGCTCGGCGTCTAGAGCAAACGAGAGTATCTCTCGACCTGCCCTCTCCCGCGGTCGGGAGAGGGCGCTAACTCCCTTTGCCTTTTGCCCATTGCCCATTGCCCATTGCCCATTGCCTCCCACGCCCTACCGCCGCGCATGCGGATCCAGCGCATCACGCAACCCATCCCCGACGAAGTTGATCGCCATCACCGTCAGGAAGATCATCATCCCCGGGGCAATGCCGTAGATCGGCAGCGTCGACATATGCGCCTTGGCCCCTTCCAGCATATTCCCCCACGTCGACGTCGGTGGCTGCACGCCAAACCCGAGGTAACTCAACCCTGACTCGACCAGAATCGTCGCCGCGATGAGCAGTGTCGCTTGCACCACGATCGGCCCCACCGCTCCCGGCAGCACATGCCGCAACATGATCCGGGTGTTTCCTGCGCCACTCGCCCTGGCCGCATCGACGAACTCCAGTTCCCGCAGCGCCAGAAACGTAGCGCGCACGATTCTGGCCAGACTCATCCACGACAACACACCAATAATCAGCGCAATCGGCGCAATGCTCCCCTGCAAAGCCCGCAAGTCTGTCGTTCGCATCAAGGTCGCGAACACGATCAGCACAAACAACTGCGGAAAACAGAGAAATGCATCGGTGAGTCGCATCATCAGCGCGTCGATTTTGCCGCCGAAGAAACCGGACACCGCCCCGATCAGCGTACCGATCAACAACGACACCGCTGTCGCCGCCAGACCAATCGTCAGCGACACTCGGCCCCCGTAGAGCGTCCGCGCAAAGATGTCCCGACCCGCTTCATCCGTTCCGAACCAGTGCTCCCGCGAGGGACCCTCTTTGCGTTCCGAAACCGAGAGCGCGTTCGGATCCTGCGTGATGTACGGCGCAAGGACGGCAGAGAGACAGACGACGACCAGCACAACCACACCCGCCACAGCCAGTTTGTGACGCATGAACCGCCGCAACGTCAGTCCGGCCATCGATTCATGCCGTCGCGCAACGACCTGATCGTCATAGACCGATTGCCCGACCGGCGTACCGAAGGTGGCGCTCATGAGACCCGTATCCTCGGATCGAGCCAGCTGTACACCATGTCGGCAATGATGTTCGCCACCACGATCAGCACCGACGTGATCATGATGATCGCCATCAGCAATCCGTAGTCACGCCGTTCTGCCGCCTGATAGAAGAGGCGCCCCATCCCTGGCCAGGAAAACACAACTTCAGCAAAGAGTGCCCCGGTAAACAGAAACGGCAGGTCGAGCGCCATCAGGGTGATCAATGGGATCGCAGCGTTGCGAAACGCGTGCCGGATCACCACCCACGATTCACGAACGCCCTTGGCTCGCGCCGTCCGCACATAATCAGCATGAATCACCTCCAGCATCGACGCGCGTAAGAATCGCGAGTACCAGGCGATCCAGCCCATGGCCAGCATTGTCACCGGCAAAACGAGATGCAATAGCCGGTCCTTGATCGCCGCCCAGCCAGAAAGATCTTCACCGATCGTCCGCACACCACCAGCGGGAAGGAGCGGAGAGCCGGTAAAGGGATTGTCCAGAGTTGAGTAAAAAATGAGGATCAGAATCAGGCCGAACCAGAAGGTTGGAATGCTCTGACCGACGAAGGTGAAGGTCGTCACCGCATGGTCGAATTTGGAGTACTGACGGATCGCCGAGTAGATGCCGATCGGAATGGCGATGATCAAAGTCACTGCCCACGCCGAACCCATGAGGTACAGGGTGTTCGGCAACCGCTCCATAATCGCGTCCGTCACCGGTTGCGAGGAGGTCACCGCCATTCCGAAATCACCGCGCAACACGCGACCCAGCCAGCGGAAATACTGCACCAGAAAGGGATCGTTGACGCCGAGCCGTTCCTCGAGGCGAGCGAGGTCCTCGCCGCTCATCCCGGCCCCGCGTCGCAGATACATTCCGGTCGGACCGCCCGGCGCAAGATAGAGCAAACCGTAGACCACGATGCTGACGATGAACAGCAGCGGTATCGATCCGATCAAGCGTCTGACGAAATATGCGCCCATGCTTCAGCAGTCAGTAGTTGGCGGTTTGTCCCTCACCCCCGGCCCCTCTCCCACGGTCGGGAGAGGGGAGCATTGCGTTTCCTATCCGCCTTTCCGCCCCTTCACCTTCCCGCCTCGCTACTCCTCCATCCACCAGTTCTCGGAATCCCAGGTCGCATATTCCCAGGTGCTCACGGTGAATCCGTGCATCTTCAGGGAATACACACTGCCTTCCGCGAATTGCAGGATCGGGAAGACCACGACATCCTCACGAAGCGCGGTGGCGACGTTGCAGTAGTTCTCCCGGCGCACTTCGATGTCGGGTGACGAGTTGCCGGCTTCCAACCATTCGCCGACGTCTTCACGCACCCACCGAAGGAAGTTGTCACCACCGGGCAGATCAGCGCTCGGCACGTTGTCCGGGTGATAGGCGTTGGTAATGTCCTTGCCCGGCTCGGCAAACCATCCGCCATCGTAGATCAGAATGTCGTAATCGCCGTGCAGCCGGGGAGAGTTGTCCGCCCAGGTCCCGAAGATCACCGCAAATTCCTGATTCTCGATGCGCACGTCGATTCCGACGTTCATCAGGTCTTCCTGGACCGCCAGCTCGATGAGATCGAGTACGTCGAATCCGGTGTAGCCGTTCATCGCCATGCTGAGTTTGGTGCCGTCGTCGACGCCTTCCACGCCATGCGCTTCGCGGACGCCGTCGCCATCCTCATCCCGCCACCCGGCTTCGTCGAGCAGTGCCATCGCGGCTTCCGGATCATGAGTGAACGGCTCGACCTCGCACGCCATCCAGCCAACGGCAAGTGGTGAGTCGATATCGAACACAGTCGTGCCAGAGAGAAGCTCGTCGTTGATGCGGTCACGATTCACGGCCAGGGTGATCGCTTCGCGAACACGAATGTCGCCAAGCATCGGGTGTGGCGGCGCGACGCCGGGGTCGCCGTCGTATGGCATCGACAGATTGAAGCGCATCTGGACAACCCAGATGCCAGGCGCCGTGCGAGAAGCGCCGGTGCCGGCGGCGATGATCTGCTCTTCCGCTTCCTGTCCGGCCCAGAGCATGACCTCAGCGCCCTCTTCGATCATCAGCTGGGTGCGCACGGTCTCGTCTGGAATAACCAGGAAGGTCAAGCCATCGAGCGCCGGTTTGCCTTCTTCCCGGTAGTTCTCGTTGCGGGTGAGCGAGAGAAACTCACCGGAAGACCACTCGGCGAGTTTGAAGGGTCCGGTGCCGATGGGATTGCGGTTGAAGTCCCAGTTAAGCATGTCGGCCGGTTCGCCAGTAGCATGCTGCGGCAGAATCCACGGAAACTGATCGAGATACCCGGCATTGAATTCGGCATAGTGGACCACGACAGTCAGCGGATCGGGCGTTTCGATCGATTCGATTCCCAGGTAGTCAGTGGCCAGCGCCGACCCGCTATCCGGGTGAACGGCCGCATCCCACGTGAACTTCACATCCTCGCTGGTGAACGGTTCTCCATCCGACCAGAGGACACCTTCCTTTAATTTCCAGGTGATCGTCAGGAGGTCTTCGGAAACGCCGCCATTCTCTGTCGACGGCAGTTCGGCCGCGAGAACCGGCACATAGTTGCCGTCAGGATCGTTCTCGGTCAGTCCTTCCGTGATCGACGTAATCACCTGATACGCGATGGTTGTCGCTCCCGCGATCGGGTTGAGTGTGTTCGGATCTTCGTAGAGCAGGAAGCGAATGGTCCCGCCGGTCCGCTCCGGGGCAGCAGGATCGGAGTAGTACGGCAGCTCATCGTTCGTCTGGGCAATGGCGATCCCGGCGAAGCTCGAAAAGAGAAGTGATAGCGCCCCTAATATGGCGATGCTCCGTCGCCATCGCTTCGAACTCCTATTTCGCGCTGTCATGGACGAATTCGCATCTGTTGGCATCTGCATCCTCCCGTTTTCATTGCGAGTTTCCCGCTCGTGCCTGCCATTCAGGCGACCCACTGCCATCTGAAGGAAACGCCGTTTCCGCAGTTCGGCATCTCAACGGGTAAGCAAAATCGATGGATCGCTCCGCGCCAATTTCTTCCTGCCCGTGAATGCTCGCTGCGTAGTATCGCTGATTCCGGCGATTCAGTGACTGTCGTGAACGCGCCCCTACCGTAGACGCTCGTCCTCCAGCCCTCCCAGCCAGGAAATGGTGAGCAGAAACGCGCCATCTTCCACCGCGCGGACCGCATGACGCACACCGCCCGGCAACGAAGCAAAATGCCCCACCGGCAGTTCGGTGGAGTCATCCCCAGCCGTCAGCACGAAGCGGCCCCGCAGCACCTGTACGGTGATCGGCCCATCGACCGCATGCTCGTGAGCTTCCGTGCCCGCTGTCATGGTGATCAATACGACCCGCAACGTCGGCGTCTTGACCAGAATCTCCGAGCGCCGCCCGGATGGGTTATCGACGGCATAGCGAGCGATCTCCTCGTTCAGATCGACCGATCGCAAAATATCTGGTTGTGGCAAATCCATTCTCCTGTTTCAGCAGATCTCGCTCAAACGAACGTATGATTACCCCGAGCCCGCCCGCGCGGAACGAGAACCATTCGTAGCCTCGCCATTTATGGCGCTCGCGGGAAATCTCGTCCGTACATACTTTTCACCGCAGACGCCATGCCGAGGATCCCGGCGCCAGCGCGGCATGAAAAGAACCCGTCATCCTGAGCGAAACGGAGCGTCAGCGGAGTGAAGTCGAAGGCGAGGGCGTGAGCCAACTCGCCGCCGCAGCGGTAAGCCCCCTGCAGCGCCCCTCGAATCGCGGTCGCCACCCCTTCGAATGTGCGTCAATACAGACGTGTTCTTCCCAGCTCCACGGCCGACAAAGCGCCACGTCCGGCTCGTCACTCACGCAGCGTCACGAAAACCGGAACGGCAACGGAAACGCCGGTTCCTGCGCGTGAAGCTCTTCGCGCACCGGCTCCGAACGACCACGGAACCAACGCACCAGATCGACCATCTCTTCCGCCGCCCGCGTGAACACCTTTTCGCCTTTTTCGTCTGTGGCCAGCTCCGGATTGCCCATCGCGCCGGTGCCCGTGGTCTGCGATGTCCACTGCACGATCGAGGCCGGACCAGACGCAAGCGTCAGGTCGATTTTCTGCCACTTCTGGCTGCCCGCTTCTTCGAGAAATGCGTGCGGTTTGCCAACGATGCGGTCGCGGCGGACATTGTCGCCATCGATGTGCATGTACATCGACGTTTCCAGCTCGCATGCGTGCGCGCATCCGCCCGGCCCCGAGGTTCGCACGTCGGTGTTCCAGTAGTCGGCAATCAGCTGCCACCAGGAAATCGTCAGGCACTGGGCGGAAGTCGTCAGATTGACCTGACGTCCCGCCTGCTCGACCAGGTGATAGTTCGAGCCGTGCCCATTGATCATGATGATCCGCTCGAAGCCGTGATATGCCACCGACGTGCCGACATCGATCAGGAAATTGACGAAGGTGGAGGGCTGAATCGAGATCGTGCCGGGAAAGTCCATCACGTGATGACAGTACCCGTAGCTCACCGGCGGCATCACCAGCATCTCTTCCGGCGCCAGCTCGCCCGCCGCCAGACAAACCGAGGTCACCAGCTTCGCATCGACGTCGATCGGCAGATGGTGCCCATGCTGCTCGATCGCCGCCACCGGCAGCACGACCACCTTCTGCTGCGCCACTGCCTCATTGATCTCCGGCCAGGTCAGCGCCTCATACCGGTACTGGTTGCGAACGAAATCGGGATCGACCGTACTCATCAGCGTTCCTCCATCGTGCCATGTCCACGACCTGCGAAACCCGTCAAACCTCAATGCTGTTCAACAACCCCACCCCCGCCTCGACCAACACCACCGCCGCTTCCGGCGCATATGGCGTCGTATCCACCTCATAGCCCTTGTTCGGATACTCCGAAGCGATCGGGATGTACGCCGACCATGACCCCTGATACCCGCCAAACCAGGTGTGCTCGAACGGCGACCGCGCCTTGACCTCGAGTCCGATTTCCGCGAACGGCTCACCTTGCGACATCACAAGCGCGATGTCGCCGATCATCAACGCCGTGACATTCAGCTCGATGTGTGACTTGCCACCATAGGTCTCCGCCCGCCAGTGCGCCATGTTGGATCGCTTGACGACATAGGTCGCCAGCGCGATCTCCTCATCGGTCGCATTGTCGGCTTTCAATTCGTCCAAAATGGCCTGGGCATCCGCCACTGCCTTTTCGACCGCCCACATCTCCGGTTGCTCCAGAACCGGTAGCGCCACCTGCTTCGTCACCAGCTGAACCTTGGGCGCCGGGCCATTGATGGGGACCTTCTTCCAGGTGGCCAGCGGTGCGCCCGATTCCCAGATTCGCTCGTGGACCCGTTCGACCGCCGGAACATCGAGCCCCAGATAGACCTCGGCAGCTGTGCAACCGACGCGTTTACCGATCGTCCGCACCACATCCAGATCATCGGTGAAACCGTCGAATCCAGGACCGACATTCCCGCAACAACCTTGCAGGAACAGGCACGTCGCGCCGGTGAGCTGTTCGACGGTCGCTCTGGTATGGCCTGGCCAGTCCGGACCAACGAGCTTGTTCGTCGGGCCCATCGTGGTCGGATGCATGGTGTAACCGACGATCGCCGCGAGTGGGCTGCCATCGGCTCCATCGATCCGCACGACCAGCACCTGCGGATCGATGACGCCATCAGCGTTCGCGCCAGTCACCGGCCGTCCGTCTGGTGCGACTTCCCGGCGATTGACCGCCACATAGCTCTCACCTGAACCCGCATTGACTGCCGCCGGTTGCAGATTGTCGAGCGCGATGCGGACCGCACCCGCTGAATAAGCGCCGAGCATCGCGAAATAGCCATCCATCTCCGCTTGTCCCAGCTTCGCCCAGTTCCAGGCACTCGGAGGCGGTCCGGCATGGTTATGCGAAAGAACCGTCAGCACCATCGACGGATCGACACCCGCCACCTCCGCCGCCGCCTTGCGAATCGCATCATCTTCTTCAGGCGTGACGACCACGATATCGAGGTCGATCACAACAGCGCGCGTCGTGCCATCGTCGAGAATCAGCGCCGTGGCGAAGAGCGGCCACTCAACCCCGTCAGCGAACACATGCACCTGCGCGCCCCAGCTCGCATGCGGCATCGTCAGCGGCGGCGTAATATCGACGCGTCCCACTCCAGCCTTGAATTCGTTCGTCATCAGCGTTCCTTTCTTCTCAACGTACAGCGACAAATTGCCAATTCAGATCAACATGTGACGTGGCGACGTTCCGCGATCTCTGCGAGCAACCGGCTCGCCTCGTCGACCAACATCCCGGCCGCTTCCGGTGCGAAGGGGGTCGTGTCGACCTCGTACCCCTTCTTTGGATACTCCTCGGCGGTCGGAATGTAGGCAAGCCAGGGACCGGTGTATCCACCAAACCAGGTTGTGGGAAACGGCGACCGGTCCTTCACCGCCAGGGCGATTTCGCAGAATGGCTCGCCTTGCGTGCCGGCCAGGGCGATATCGCCCAGCATCAAGACCTGCACGGTGGTCGAAACGTGCGTCTTCCCGCCGAACCGCTCCGCTCTCGAATGGGCCATGTTCGAACGTTTGACGACGAATGTGGCCAGCGCGATCTTCTCGTCAGGCGCCCCAGCCGCCTTGAGCGCCTCGAAGTGCGCCTCGGCCTGCGCGACCAATTTGGCCGTCTCCTCGAGCGACGGTTGTTCGATCAACGGCAAATCGATCGATTTCGTCAGGAGTTGGAGCTTTGGCGTGCCGGCGTCGCGCGGCACTTTCTTCCACGTGCTCAGCGGCGCTCCCGACTCCCACACGCGCTCATGCACCCGATCGACTTGCGGGACGTCGAGACCGAGATAGACCTCCGCCGCCACGCATCCAATCCGCTTGCCGATCGTGCGAACAACGGCCAGATCGTCGGTGTAGCCATCGAAACCCGGTCCCACATTGCCAGCGCAACCCTGCACGATCAGGCAGGTCGCGCCGGTCAATTGCTCGACTGTGGCCCGTGTGTGACCGGGCCAGTCCGGGCTGACCAGCCTGTTTGTCGGACCGAGCGTCGTCGGGTGCATCGTGTAGCCAACAATCGCCGCAAGAGGAGTGCCATCAGCGCCGTCGATGCGCACGACAAGGACCTCGGGATCGATCCTGCCATTCCCATTCGCGCCGGTGACGGGGCGACCGCCTGGCGCTGCTTCTCGCCGGTTGACCGCGACCCGGCTCTCCCCCGAACCGGCGTTGAGTACGGCCGGGCGGAGGTTGGCCATCGCCGCCCGCGTTGCCCCCGCCGCCTGGTGTGGCAGCGCCGCGAAATAAGCATCCCAGGCGCCCTGACCCTGACCCGACCAGTTCCACGCGTTGCGCGGCGGTCCCGCATGGTTGTGCGTCACGGTGATCCGGACCATCGAGGGATCGATGCCCGCGATCTCCGCCACAATCGGGCGGATCGTCTCGAACTCTTCAACAGTTACCGCGCCAAGATCGAGATCGAGCCAGACAACCCGCGTTTCTCCGTCGTCCAGAACGAGCGCGGTCGCGTACATCGGCGCCTCGATGCCCTCGGGAAAAACATGCACCTGCGCCCCCCAGGCAGCATGCGGCATCGTCAGCGGCTGAGTGATATCGACACGCCCAACGCCTGCCTGCAATGTGGAGTGGGTCATGGTTTTGATTGACTTTCCGGGTCGTTGCCAAAGACGTCGACGTTGACCGGCATGGTACTGCCAACCTGAGATACCCGCCTCAACACGAGCACAGCGGGAAACTCAGGACGAACGCGTTCCCTTGAGATGCTCCAGAATAGAGTGAATTTCTTCAAAGTCGACTGATTCCGTGAGCAATTTCCCGTGGTTGCGTAACGTTTTCGCGTGATCGGTGTTCTCTCTCCCAGCAATTGGCAAATTCACCGGATGAGAACGCAATGAAGCCGGCAGACGGGCAGCTCCAGCACAACCGGACACTCCAACCGGCGAGCCGGCGGCAGCTGTTCGAGCGTCTCTATGACGCCTGCGAATCTCCCGTTCTGAACTATTGCTACTACCGTCTGGGCAACTGGGTCGACGCCGAAGACGTCGCCCATTTGGTTTTCGAAAAGGCCTATGCGGGACTCCCTGGCTTTCGCGCCGAAGGGGAGCGGTCAGAGGACGCAATGCGTTCCTGGCTCTTCCGCATTGCCCACAACGAAGTCGCGAATCACCACAGGCATCGCACCCGGCATCAAACCGTCGCGCTCGATCGCGTCGCAGAGATTCACGACGCCGGCGCCAATCCCGAAGCGGAAGCCTTGCGCACTGAGTCGCATCAGCAGGTGCGAACGCTCCTCGGCTCGCTGACGGACGACCAGCGGCAGGTCGTCGAGCTTCGCCTCGCCGGCCTGAGCGATGCGGAGATCGGCGGCTTGCTGGAACGGTCGCCGGGAGCGGTGCGGGCAGTGCAGTTCAGGGCGGTGACTCGGCTTCGCATGCTGATGCAGAGCGACTCCGCTCCAAAGGATCGGTCCGATGTCTGAACGAAACGAAAGAGAGATGGAAGACCGTCTGTCCTACTTCTGGAATGAGCTCGTGCGATCCGCTGGTGAACCGGTCACCGAAGAGCGCAAGCTCGATCCAGCCATCGCCGACGCCCTGATCAGGTTTCAGGCGCTTGGCTCGGAAACGCCTCCGCAGGCGGCTCGCGATCGGTTGCGGCAGCGTGTATTCGATTCAATCGACAAGAAGTTTCAGGAGGAAACGATGACAACGTATCAGGTTGCGCTGCCGATCGGCGCTACGAACGGCCGTGTATCTCCGTCTTCAGGTGTCCTGACCCTGCCGGGAGCACGAGTGACGTGGCAGTGGCTCGCAGCAGCGCTTCTGCTTATCGTCGCCGCCAGCGCGATTCTGGCGGTCGCCTTCCAGGACCGGCTGTTCGATGACACAGGTGCGCCGGCTGTCATTCCGGCCGTGCAGGAGACTCCACCAGGTGATTGGACGCAGTATCGAAATGGTCCGGGACATACCGGCGTTACCGACTCGCCCGGCCCGGAAGCGAACCCCACGACTCTCTGGGAGTTCGACACCGGCGGACCTGTCAATTCCGAGGCCGCGGTGGTTGGCGGCGTGGTCTACATCGGCAGCGGCAGCGGGCACCTGTACGCGCTGGACGCGGCGAGCGGCGACGAAATTTGGGCTGCCGAAATGCGAGATCTGGCGGCCGTCGACGTTGGACCGGTGGTTGGCGAAGGCCTGGTCTACGTCGCGAACCGCAACAACGAGCTGGTCGCACTCAATCGCCGCGACGGTTCTGAGGAGTGGGCGTTTCCAACAGCGAATGGTGATGCTTCGCCGGTGCTTATCGATGGAAGTCTGTTCGTCTCCGGGTCAGATGGCATCATCTATGCGCTCGACCCGTCGTCGGGAGATGAGCAGTGGTCTTTCGCGACAAACGGAGAGACCGCGAGAACTCCCGCCTACGCTGACGGCAAAGTCTTTGCCGGCACAATGGAAGGCAGACTCGTCGCGCTCGATGCCGCAACCGGCGAGCAGATCTGGGTTTTCGAAACTGCGCCCGGACTGATGGTGACGACCGTTGTCTCGTCAGGAACGGTGTACCAGTCGGTCTGGGAGAGCGACACCAGCGGGCTCTTTGCCATCGATGCCGAAACGGGCAGCGAGCTCTGGCGCTTCCAGTCGCCGGACAAAACGAATGTCGGCATTCCGACGATCGGCTCCGACCATGTCTTTGTGGCGGCTGACGATGGCAAGCTGTACGCGCTCGATATCGCCACCGGTGATCCCTTCTGGATCGCCAATGGTGCGGCGCCCTGGCAAGCGGACGTGAAACTTGCCGGCGACGTGCTCTACATCTTCAACCCTGTGTCCCAAACGCTCCACGCGTTCGACGCCAGCGACGGATCCACGATCTGGCAGCTCGAAGAGCATGCCTTTGCCGGCAAGGGACCAGCCATCAGCAACGGTGTGCTTTACGCCGCCACGGACCTCGGTGTTGTTTTTGCGATCGGCAGCGGAACAGAGGAAGCGGGCGCCAGCTCAGGCAGCGTCATCGCCACGCCAGACGACATTGCTGCTTCATCAGGATTCGACCAAAGTCAGATCGAGCTGATCTGGGAGACGGCCGGACCTGAGGCAAGCCCGCTCGAGCTGCCGCAGGATATCGGCATTGCTCCAGATGGATCGATCTATGTGCTGAACCCCAGGGCCGACCAGTTCCACGTCTACGCTCCTGATGGGTCATTCGTCGAGACGTGGGGAGGTCCCGGCAACGGACCCGGGGAATTCAGCTTCTACGGGGCGAACCTCTGGTTCGGCGCGATCGATTTGGATGCCGACGGAAACATCTACGTCTTCGATCTCCACAACCACCGCATCCAGAAGTTCGCTCCCGATCGCACGTTTCTGAAGGAATGGGGAGTCCATGGAACCGGGGTCGGAGAATTCATTGAGCCTGAAGGTGCGATTGATGCAACCAATGAGCTCGTTTATGTCACTGACTCGAACAACCGGGTCCAGGTCTTCGATCTCGACGGCAACTATCTCGATCGATGGGGACGGACCGGAAGAGAACCAGGGCAGTTCAATGGTCCGCGAGGTGTGGCCATCGACAGCGGGGGGAACATCTACGTCGTCGAACAGGATGGTCGACGAATCCAGAAGTTTGATTGGTCGGGAGCGGTCATCGATACGAGCAACGCGGATTTTGCACCTCGCGGCCAGTTTGGCCGGCTCTTCTACGTGACCGTCGACGAAAACGACTACCTGTATCTCCCCGATTGGGAGGGTCACCGTATCTTAATCTACAACCCAGATGGGGAGCTGATTGCCGAGATCGACGAGATTCCGGGATTCGGGAGGGTCATCTCTCCAGTTGACATCGAGTTCGACGACGAAGGTTTCGCCTACATCACTCTGGAAGACCTCCACCGTCTCGTGAAAGTCAAACTTCCGCCGCTTGCGTAGACCGTAGGTCGTGATCCGGAGTGCGGCTCCGCCAATGCAGCCCCCCGCGTTCTGCCGGGGGCCCGGGGGGAACAAGCGTCCCCCGGGACCCTGCCAATGTTGTGAGTGGCGTGTTCTATCGGCCCCAGTGACCTTGTGCCGGGCATTCGCGTGACTGCGCATCGCTGCCCGGACGGTGCAGACATCCGGCAACGCCGCTGTAGGTTGCGACGGGCGCACGCTGTGCGCGGCTACAGCGCTCACCCTGTGACGATGCTCCGCCGGACTCCCGGCAGTCGTAGCTGCGCATGGCATGCGCCAAACGCTGCCCGGACGGCGCGGAATGTCCGGCAACGCCGCTGTAGGTTGCGGCGGGCGCACGCTGTGCGCGGCTACCGCCTTTGCCTATTGCCCAGTGCCCAGTGCCCGGAGCAAAGCGACTGTCCCCTCCACCATCGCCCCTGCCGCATCCGGCGTGAAGGGCGACGTCTCGACCTCGTATCCCTTCAGCGGATACGCATCCGGCATCGGGATGTACCCGGCCCAGCCGCTGGTGTAACCGCCGAACCAGGTATGCTCGAAGGGGGACTGCTCCTTGATCTGCAACCCGATCTCCACGAATGGCTCACCTTGCGTCCCGGCGAAGACAACCGGGCCGATCTGCAGCAGACTGACTTCGACCGGTGTCTCAGTCTTACCCGCGTAGAACTTCGAGCGGGTCAGCGTCATGTTCGAGCGCTTGGTGACGAACGTTGCGGCCTCGACCTCCGCGTCCGGCGCTCCCGATTCCCGCAGCGACCGCAATGTCGCTTCGGCATCGCGCACCTTCGCCTCCGCCTCAGCGATTGGCATATGCTCGATCAGCGGCAACGTGACGTAATCGACGACCATTCGCACTACCGGCGCCGCTTCCTCGATCTCCTCGTATTCCCAGCGGCCGAGCGGCGCTCCCGATTCCCACGTTCGCTCGTGATGGTATTCGCGGGCAGGGATGTCCATGCTGTGAAAAACGCGCGCCGCTTCGAATCCCAGGAGCATCCCCAATCGTTCAGGAACCGAAACATCGTCCGTGAAACCTTCATACCCAGGCCCGACATTCCCCGTCGCTCCCTGCACGAAGAGGCAGGTCGAGCCGGTCAGCAGCTCGATCGTCCGCTTGAAATGACCGGGCCAGTCGGAGCTGAGCAGCCGGTTACTCGGCCCGAGTGTCGTCGGGTGCATTGTGTAGCCGGCGATCGTCGCCAGCGGGTCGCCATCGATCGTGTCGATCCGCACCACGAGCACATCAGGATCGATCACCCCGCCTGCATTGACGCCAGTGACGAGCCGGCCTTGCGGATTGACTTCCCGCCGGTTGATCGCCACCGCGCTCGATCCATGTCCGACGCCGAGTCGCGCTTCGACCATCGAGTTCCTGGCAGCCAGCGCTGCTCCTGCCGCGTATTCGGGCAACTGCCGGTACCAGGTCTGCAGCGCTTCGAGTCCGTCCTTGATCCAGTCCCACGAGCTGGGCGGCGGTCCGGCGTGGTTATGCGTAACCGAGACCCGCACATTGTTCTTGGCGATGCCCAGCGCCTCGCTGACCCGCTCCCGAATGACCTCGGTCTCTTCATTGTTGATGATCACGAGATCGAACTCGCACCAGGCGACCGTTGTGGTGCCATCGTCGACGACGAGGACAGTCGCATTCAGCGGTTGATCGACCCCATCTGGCTGGATGTGCGTCTGGGCGCCCCAACCGGCATGCGGCGCGGTCAGCGGCGGCGTGATATCGACCCGGCCGATGCCGGCCCGGAAAGTCTTGGTTGCCATCGTCGGATGCTCTCCTCTGTCGAGTGGGCCGCAGCAGCGTGCAGGCGCGCAATACGACGGCATCGTACCGCTGAGTGGTGGAATTGGCTTGTGGCGTTCCGGCTCCGACGCACGATAGCGCCAGACGCAATTATCGTATTGCAGAACTTGCCATGATTGCGTCATGCGCTATTATAGAACGAATCTCTGGTCTATAATAGCGTTACGCGCTACTATAGGTTGGTTTCGAAGATTCTTACTTTCGCTAGACGAGCCCATGTAATGCAGCAGGCATCCGGTCGAACAGGCACATTTGTACTGCAACCTCAGGGATATCGGGCATTTATCCCCAACCCGCTTCTCCCGGATCCACCCGTTCAGATGACAGAGGAGCTTATCGAGTTGCTACTGGAGGCGCAGAGCTGGCTCTCGCGCCTGGACGGCGCAATCGAGTCGGTTCCGGAGCCGGGTCGATTCGTGCGCATGTACGTCCGGCGGGAAGCGGTGCTTTCCAGCCAAATCGAAGGCACGATCAGCACGATTACCGATCTCATTGCTTCCGAGGCGAAGATATCCAGCGTAACGCTGCCGGCGGATGTCCGCGAAGTCTCGAACTACGTCGATGCCATGGACCATGGAATCCACCTTCTCGAACAGCTGCCTATCTCAGTAAGGCTGATCAGGGAAATCCATCGCGTGCTCCTGGCCGGTGTGGCGCCGGCGAATGTGACGCCCGGTGAGCTTCGCACTTCCCAGAATTGGATCGGGGCTCCCGGTGCATCACTGCAGAATGCCATCTTCGTGCCTCCACCAGCGCATCAGGTTCCCGATGCATTGGGCGATCTCGAGCGCTTCCTTCACGGACGGGACCGGATGCCACTGCTGGTCCGGCTGGCGATCGCTCACGCCCAGTTCGAGATGATCCATCCGTTTCTGGACGGAAATGGACGCGTAGGCCGGCTGCTCATCACGCTCCACCTGATCGAGCGGGAAGTGCTGCGTCAACCAGTTCTCTATCTTTCCGGGTTCTTCCGAAATCAAATCGAGTACTATGCACGACTCCGGGCGGTTCAGGAGAAAGGGGACTGGGAAGGCTGGATTTCGTTCATGCTGACCGGTATCGCGGAAACTGGCCGGAATGCGGAAGCAACAGCACGTCAGGTCCAGCAATTACGGGAACAACATCTCCGACTCATCGTCCAGACGTTCGACCGGGGCGCCGAGAGCGCGCTTACCGTGCTCGACGACCTTCACCGCGATCCCATCGTCTCAGTAGCCAAGGTTCGCGAGTTGACCGGCCTCACCATCGCGCCGGCGAATCGGCTTGTATCGCGGATGGTCGATGCAGGAATCCTCGTTGAGATCACTGGTCAGCGCCGCAACCGGCAGTTCGCCTACCAGCCCTATATCCGGCTCTTCGACGATCCACCGCCGGTTTAGGCAGCCCTCAGTCGTTCGAAGGTTGCAGTCGGGGGCAGACAGGAAGTCCAGCTCGATTCGTCGCGGAACTGCCCACCGGGTGTGAAATTGCCAAACCGGGCGTCGCTGCCAAAATGAAATGCACTCACAACCGGTGGCTGCTCTCGGATGGGCTTTCCGGTTCGATGGCGTGACAATCCCACCCGGCATGGCGCTGCTTTGAACTTCTCTGGCGCTCTGCAAATTGACTCTGGCGCTATGCAATACTCCTTATGCGGCGACATTTTCGATAGGTGAATGGAGCTTTTCCGTGACGGCGAATCCCATCGAGCCAGTTTCCGAACCATGGCGCATTGTCGTCTTCACGTCGATTCCGGACGGACTGGTCTGGAAACTCATCGATGAAGTGGCAAAGCCGATGGGACACAAGATCGTCGCCATCGTGACCACTCCGGGTCCTGAGCGCCGCCGGAACACCGACTATCTGAGTGTTGTCGAATCTGCCCCTCCGGGCATCGATGTTCTTGTTTCGAATCATCCGAGCCGGTGGGCGGAAATCGTCGCGGCATGGAAGCCCGACCTGATCGTCAGCGGCGGGTTTGCCTGGCTGATTCCGGAGGGAGTCACGTCGATTCCCCGTCTCGGCGCCATCAACATCCATCCCGCGCTGCTGCCTCGCAACCGTGGTCCTGCCGCGATCGAGTGGGCGCTACGCAATGGCGACGAGGAGATCGGGTTTACGGCGCACAGGATTTCAAATGAGTTCGATACCGGGGCCATCCTCGCCCAGGTCCGCGCACCGATCGAAGATGAGGACGATGTGTTCTCGCTCTTCGAAAAGATCGAATCTCTCCTCCCGGAGCTTGTCGAAACTGCACTGCAACGGGTCGCAACGGGAGATCCCGGCGAACCGCAAGATGAAAGTCTGGCGACGTACGCCGGACTCTTCGAACCTGAATGGCGCGAAATCGACTGGAATCAGCCCGCCCGCACCGTGCACAACCAGGTGCGAAGCTGGGTTGGGATGCGTGACACCCCGCGAGGCGCATTTGGTGTAATCGACGGCGAACGCGTACTGATCACCCGAACCCGCCTGCCCAAGGACGAAGCCGCATCCGTTGCAGCTCCGCCAGGGACGGTGTCTGCGAGGGCCAGCGACTACCTAGTCGTGCAATGCAGCGACGGTCCCCTCGACATACTCGAATGGACCCTTGTCGACGCCTGACCACCAGATCATCTCATCGATCGATGCGCCTTTTTGCCCAGGACCCGGCATCTCAATGGATCGCCACCACTCCATCCGGCCAGTTGCGGCATGGCGATGTCACCTGTATCTCTCACTGGCCGGCGCAATGTACACTCGCACGAGTTCATCAAGCGGAGCAACGAAAATGGCCGACCCAAAACCAATTCACATCGAACCGACAAGCGACACTGCCCGCCTCCTCGAACAGGCCGACGAAATCCCTCTTACTGTGGAGTCCCGGGGTCGCATCTATCGCATCGAACGGCAAGAGCGGACCACCCTCGAGAATTACGATCCCGCCAAAGCATTGGCCGGCCTGAGATCCGGAATAGGTCTCTACGACGGGATTGACGTCAAGACGGCCATGCGAGAGATACGAGAGCAACGTGACCAGGCAGACCGCGGTTGGGACACCGAATGACATACTTGCTCGACAGTGATGTCCTGTCCAGCTACCTGGATCGCGATGCGGACACTATCTTCGAGGTGGAAAACCTAATGCTCGCTGGCGTCTCGATCAGCATCGTCAGCTACATGGAAACATATCAGGTCACGTTTCTCGGGTCTGACACAGAGGAAAGACAACGTCGCCATCACAACGCCCTCGCAGGAATGCCCATTCTCGACTTCACCGTGCCAATCGCCCGTCGGTGTGCAAAGGTCAGACATGACCTGAACGCCGCTGGCCGCCGAGTTCGCTCACGGGCGCTCGACCTGATGATTGCCGCGACTGCACTCGAACACGGCCTGATCCTCGTGACACGCAACGTGGCCGACTATCGCGACATCCCCGACCTGAGGATCGCGTGAAACAACCATCTCTGTGCATGCCCTTCTGAGAGTCCATCCCCTTCCACCCATTGCCTCTTGCCCATTGCCTCAATAATCCGCCACCGCGCCATCCGGCCAGTAGCGGTGCGGGAGTTCGCCATCGGCCGACGGGCGCTTGCGCGCTTCGGTTTCGTCGAAGTCGAGGCCAAGCCCTGGTCCCTCCGGACAGCTGACGTAGCCGTCAACGGCGCGCGGCGCATTCGGAAAGAGCTCCTGCAGCGCGTCGAACTCCATCCATTCCTGGATGCCAAAATTCGGAATCGCCGTGTCGATGTGCAGACAAACGACGCCATTGACCGGCGAGCTGGCATGATGCAGCGCCGATCGCTGCTGGTGAATCTCCGCAGACGCCATGATCTTCTTTGCCTCGGTGATCCCACCGGCGTGCGCGACGTCGATGCGCAGATAATCGACCAGCTCTTCCTCGATCAGTGGCTGAAACTCCCACTTGTGGGAAAACTGCTCGCCGGTGGCCAAGGGCAATGTCGTTTTCTCCCGAACGAGACGCAATGATTGTCCGTTGAACGGTCTTACGGGATCTTCGTAGAAGAAGAGTCGGGATGGCGTCAGGGCGTTCGCCAGCTGAACCGTTTCGATTGGGCTGAACATCGTATGGGCATCGAAAAGCAGCTCGATCTCGTCGCCGAACGCCTTGCGCAGGGCTTCCACGCCCCGCACGGAGGCCATCATCGACCGGGCAGGATCCCATGGTTGCTCGGTGTTGGCGGCAAGTGGTGAAAATCGCAGCCAGGTGAACCCCTTCTCTTTCCAGGCGTGAGCGTCGTCGATCATCCCCTCGATTTCCTGTTCGACCGTCCCAGCGTTGGCCTGGCGAAGATGCCGGTAGACACGCACCTTTTCCCGAGACTTGCCGCCGAGCAGGTCATACACAGGCACGCCGAGTCGTTTCCCCTTGATGTCCCAGAGCGCCATGTCGATGCCGGCCACGGCGCTCATCACCACCTGCCCGGTCGACCAGAATGTGCCATGCACGATCTCCGCCCAGCAATGCTCGATCCGCCCCGGGTCCTGTCCGATCAGCAGCTCTTTCGCGTGGTCGATGACGCCGGTGACGCCCCGGCTCTTGCCGGCCAGACTCGCTTCACCGATGCCGGTAACTCCCTCGTCAGTCCGCACCAGCACGATCAGTACGGCGTAGGGATAGCCAGGTCCGACTGCCACGGACAGCGTCTCGATATCGGTGATCTTCACAATCGCTCAGCCCCTAGATGATGAATCGTGCACGCGCCAGACACCCTAGCGCCCGTTCAAGCACCGGTCCGGCATTATCGCAAGATCATCAGGCCCTCACGTCAATGCCGATCGCCGTACGTACCGATGCTCGCGCCTGACGCGAGTATGGGGGTCATTCATCAGATATATTTGCGCCGGACGCAAGTATGGGAGGGCATGGCGCATCGAGCAGGCGTCCAACGCCTGGAGCAATCGGACGAGACATGGACCAGGGAAGAATATCTCACCGGGCCGGGCATCCGATTGCGCAACCACAAGGCTACCGCGCACTCATCCCGTTACGCCCACCACCAGATCTGCCGACTCAGATAATGAACGATCGGCTCGCGCGTCTGCTCGACGCCCAGCTACAGTTCTCGACGCTCATCGTTCGATTCGGACGCTGCCGAACTCTGGGATCTGAATCAATGGAATGGCAAGTGCGCTCTTCGTGGTCGGGAGATACTCATTGATACTTGAGTCAACCATAACTTGCCCGAGATGCGGTTTTGCCAAACGCGAAACCATGGCCGTTTCCAGTTGCATGGTGCGATACGAATGTACGAGTTGCGGTGCCGTCCTGACTCCACAACCCGGAGACTGTTGTGTCTTCTGCACATTTGGAGACAATCCGTGTCCTGTGCTTCAGAAGCCTGACCTCCTCTACGCGGCAAACAAAATGGACTGAGACTGAAACCGCGCACTACCGTTCGCGGATTCGCGTTCGAGAGCGTCGATTCACCTTCCGTGTCCGAGACTTTGCAGCAATTCGTCGCGTATTTTTGATGAGAGTGAGTCTCTTGCTGAGCGGAAGGCGGTCAATCGAGCCGCGACCGTCCCGCGAACCTTCGACGGATCATCGATCGACCAATGGAGACGGTGCTTCGCTCCAGGAAAGAACGGGCAAGCGTCGTTGGCGTCATCGCACACGGTAATCACGAAATCAAACGACTGACCCAGAAACGGTTCCTGCGACTTCGATGCCTGACCGCTGATATCGATGCCCAGCTCCCGCATAACCTCGATCGCTTCCGGCCGGACAACGGTAGCTACCGTGCCCGCGCTGACAACCTCGAACCGTTCTCCACCGAGGTCCCGCAGCAGACCCTCCGCCATCTGCGACCTGGCACTGTTGTGCGTGCAAAGGAAGAGCACCCGAATGACTGCTGATGTCATAAATCCTCGATTCGGCCGGAAACCAGGGCAGTATCAGTATCGTCACAATGTCCGTTGCGGATGCAGGTACGCACAGACTGAAGTGCCAGCAGTGGCACGAAACTCTTGATGCGGCTGTCCCAGAGGCTCTCCACGGCCTGCCGGGCGCACTGCTCCAATACAAAGTGAACGGGGCAATTCCCTGCGCCACACTCCTCGACGGCTTCGCGCACGACAAGCATCACAATGCTCTGCATATCTCGCGATCCACCATCAATCAGGTCCTCGCTCATTTCTGTGAAACCCTCCGGTGTTCTTCGCCGCCAATCAACGCATATGCCGTAATCGCCAAAATGGCTCCCAGAGCCGGCCCCGTCAGATAAATCCACTGATCGGTCCAGGTCCCGGAAACGAGCGCCGGACCCAGGGATCGCGCCGGATTCATACTCGCGCCTGAAATCGGACCGCCGAACAGTGCACACAAACCGACCGTTCCGCCAATCGCAATCGCCGCTGCCTGACCCACTGCACGCACATCGATGGCAACAGCCGCGATCACGAACATCAGGAAGAACGTCAATACACTCTCGAGCACGAGCGACTGACCCGCGGAACCGGACGGAACCGTCGAACCAAGCTGCGTCGCCTTCCCAAAAAGCGCGCGCACCAGAAGACTGGCAACCACCGCTCCCGAAACTTGCGCCGCCCAATAGCGCGGCGCCTCTCGCCAGCTGAAGTGCCGTCCAACCGCAAATCCCAGCGTCACGGCGGGATTGAAATGTGCTCCTGACACATGACCGACCGCATAGATCATCACCATGATCACCAACCCGAAGACCATGCTGATTCCCACATGCCCGATAGCCCCGCTCCGCTCCGCATCGACGACGATCGCGCTCGTCCCCGCGAAGACCAGCGCGAACGTGCCGATGAATTCCGCCGCGTATGCCTGCCGCATCGCCTACGGTTTGACTGCCCGCACAAAGGCGCTCACAACCTTGCCTCCGCTGGCATCGAAGCGGGCGAAGGCCGA
>CAYWSE010000002.1:0-49003 GCA_964461025.1 uncultured Sphaerobacteraceae bacterium
GGCGGGCGGGGGGATGAGCCTCTCGGCTATGACCTGCATGGCGTCTGGGTCGGCTCGGAAGGCCTGCTCGGCATCGTCACAAAAGCGATGGTTCGCCTCACGCCGTCGCCCGAAACGGTTTCCGTTCAGCTGACCGATTTCCTCGATGTCGACTCCGCTTCGAACGCCGTCACCGAGATCATCGCCGCTGGCATCATCCCAGCCGCGCTGGAGATGATGGACAACCTGACGATCCAGGCGGTCGAGCCCGCCTTCCACGCCGGCTACCCGATGGACGCCGGCGCAGTCCTGCTCGTCGAAATCGATGGCATCCGCGAGGATGTCACCGACACCGCCGAAGAAGTCGCCGCGATTTGCCGGCAGGCGGGAGCCCGCAACGTCCGCGCCGCAACCGAGAAGAGCGAGCGCGATCTCCTCTGGAAAGGGCGGAAAATGGCGATCGCCGCCATGGGCCGGCTGGCGCCAAGCTACTACCTGCACGACACCGTCGTGCCGCGCACCAAACTCGCCGGCACGCTTGCCCAGGTTCAGGCGATCTCCCGTGATTTCGATCTGCCGATTGCCAACATGTTTCACGCCGGCGACGGCAACCTTCACCCGCTAATGCTCTTCGATCGCAAAAACGATCACGATGTCGAACGCGTTCTCGATGCCAGCAAGGAGCTGATTCGCTACTGTATCGACATCGGTGGCGCGCTGACCGGCGAGCACGGCATCGGCACCGAGAAGCGCGACTATATGACCCTCGTCTATTCGACGGAAGATCTCGCCGCCATGGCCGGAATCAAGAACGCATTCGATCCAGCCTCGATGTTCAACCCGGAGAAGCTCTTTCCGCGTGGGTACATGTGCGGCGAAGTCAGAGCGCTCCACAACGCGGCCGTCGCTCAAAAATACGGCATCTATCCGATGTAGCCAATGCTGTACCTTACGCGTAGGCATCAACCTCCGTGTCGACGCGCTACCCTACTCGTAGGCATCGACCTCCGTGTCGACGCGCTACCCTACCCGTAGGCATCGACCTCCGTGTCGATGCCCTGCCTTGTGGAGTCAATGCACAGTCAGAACGGACACCGACCAGCATATGCACCCCTTTCAGTAGCGGGCGTGGGGGTGGTCACTCAGGAAGCGCCTGACACCGCCAGGGGTGTCGCCGATCTGCTCGCTTCCGCCGCCGAGCAGCGGCAATCCGTTGTCCCAGTCGGTGGCGGTGCGCATCTCGGTATCGGCAACCCACCCTCGCGCGCCGACGTGTTGCTTTCCACACGCAATCTCGACCGGGTCCTCGTCCACGAACCAGCCGACATGACCCTCTCCGTCGAGGCGGGCGCGACGCTTCATCAGGTGCAGGAGGTGCTCGCGGTTCACGGTCAGGCATTGCCGATCGAAGTTCCCGACCCACAACACGCGACGATCGGCGGCATTCTCGCCTCCGCGATGTATGGACCGAAGCGGCTTGGCTGGGGCACCTTGCGCGACTACCTGATTGGCATCGCAGCAGCCTATCCCGATGGATCGCTGGCCAAAGCGGGCGGTCTGGTGGTCAAGAACGTTTCCGGATTCGATCTGATGCGCATGCACCACGGTGCGTTGGGCACGTTGGGGGTCATCGTCTCCGCCAACTTCAAAGTGCTGCCGGCGCCACGCAGCGAGCGAACAGTCGTTATCAGGCACCTTGAGTCGCTGGATGATCTGGAAGCGGTTCGAACTGCTGCGCTTCGGTGGCGCGGTCGGCCTGTCGCGTTCGAAGTCGTTGCGGAAGAGGGGACTCATTTGGTCGCAATTCGCATCGATGGACGCGCGCGAACGGCCGAGCTGCTGGCAACTGAGCTCGCGAACCGGTTGCCGTGCGCATCGTCGCAGCTCGATCCGGACGAAAGCCGCGCGTATTGGTCTGACTATCTCGCCACGTTCGATGCGTCGGATTCACCAGAACGATGGTGGATTCGCAGCAGAGTGCTTCCCGCGGAAACGCTCGGTCTCTACGCCCAGCTCGCGAAAACAGGATTCCTTGCTGCTGACAACGTGATTTCGGCCTCACCCGGGCTGGGGTATGTCGATGTTCGGGGTCGCTCCGGCGCAAATCTGGCTCAGGTGCTTGGCCGTCTCCGCGCTATCGCGCCCCGAACGAGCGTCGTTGCGGTTCGACCGGAAGACAGGCACTCCATGGATGTCTGGGGCGACGCCGTCGAATCGGTCGAGCTGATGCGACAACTGAAACAAGAATTCGATCCGGGACATGTGTTGAATCCCGGCAGATTTGTAGGCGGATTGTGACGAAAGAAACCCCGTTGCTCGACCAGGTCGACGAAAACCGGCCGAACGAAGCGGAGCCGGTAGTCGGATTCTCGGGTTCCGACATTCCCGACCCCGATCTCCTCAAGGCCTGCGTCCATTGCGGGATGTGCCTCTCCTCCTGTCCGACCTATCGCATCACGGGATTGGAGATGTCGTCGCCTCGCGGTCGCCTCTGGTTGATGAGCGGTGTTTCCGAAGGACGGATCAGCATCGACGATCCGACCTTCCAGGAACAGATGTATCAGTGCCTGAATTGCCGCGCCTGCGAAGCCGTCTGCCCGTCAGGCGTGCAGTACGGACCCCTTCTGGAAGCGTCGCGATACCAGATCGAGCAACGGCTGAAGCGCTCGGCGCCTCAGCGTGCGGTGCGCAGGGTGATGCTCGACTGGGCGTTCAGCGATGTGAATCGCATTGGCATGCTGGTGCAGGGCGCCAGGCTCTATCGCGCGTCCGGCGCCCAGTCCGCCTTACGCAAGTCGGGCATCCTCCGGCGCATCGGAGCCGCGGATGCCGACAGCATGACACCCGAAGTGCATGGTTCGGCAATGAAGCCGGGCAAGGACGCCTGGAAAGCGCGTGTCGCCCAGCGCAAGGCCATGCTCTTCAGCGGCTGCATCATGGGCACCGTCTTTGCCGACACCAATCGCGCCGCAGGGCGGGTCATGGCCCGCAACCACATCGATGTGTCGGTTCCGGCTGGCCAGGGATGCTGTGGAGCGCTAATGGTCCACAGCGGCATGTTCGAAGAGGCCCGCCGGTTGGCCCGCCAGAACATCGGCGCTTTCGAGTCGTCGGGCGCCGAAGCGATCGTCATCACCGCCGCCGGGTGTGGCTCGACGCTGAAGGAATACGGTCATCTTCTCCATGACGATCCGGAATACGCCGAACGCGCGCAGGCATTTGCCGCCCGCGTTGTCGATGTGACCGAAATCCTCGCCGAGCAGCCTTTGGAACCAATGGGCCGCGTCGATCGCAGGGTCACATACCAGGATGCATGTCATCTCGCGCATGCCCAGAGGATCACGTCTCAGCCGCGCATGTTGCTCAAGTCGATTCCGGGTCTCCAGCTAATCGAGATGAAGGAATCGTCGCTCTGCTGCGGCAGCGCCGGCATCTATAACCTGTTGCGCCCGGAAATGGCCAAGAAGCTCGGCGATCGCAAGGCATCGAACACGATTGACACGAACGCGGTCGAAGTCGTGACCGCCAACCCCGGCTGCGCGATGCAGCTCAGGGCGTCACTCGAACGGAATGGCTCGCGGATGAAGGTGACGCACATCGTCGACCTGCTCGACGAGGCCTACGCCGCTGCTGACGTTCAGGAAACGCTCTCCGCCGCCGACTGACGCGGAGACCACGGTCGCGGCGCGGCCGGAAATTCGATCTGGGCAACTGTTCCCCGGTCGCACGGCCGTATGGTGAACGACCCCCCGAGATCCGACTGCGACAAGCGCTCGACTATGCGCAAGCCGAGCCCTTTGCTTGTCGCCGACGAAATATGCTCGGGAATCTGGTGGCCGTCGTTGATCACCCGAATCCAGTTGGTGACGCCGTCACGCCCCGACTCGATGGCAATCATTCCCTGCTGGCGGCCGTTGAATCCGTGGGTGATCGCGTTGGACACCAGCTCATTGATCAACAACGCGAGGATCGTCGCCTGTCTTGACGGAACAACGATGTCGCTCGCCGCGACCTGAAAGTCGAGAGAGAGTCCTGGCGGGCGTTGCGTGACGCTCGCTTGTTCCACCACCAGCCGGGCAATCGCGTCGATCGACGCTTCACCGAGGCGTTTCTCGTCACTCAGCAAGTCGTGCACGGCGGCGATGGCCTGAATACGACCTGCTGCTTCACGGAGCTGTTGCGTCACCGTTTCGTCATCGACTTGCCGGATTTGCAGCGAGAGGAGTGCCGCCAGCGTCTGCAGGTTGTTGCGGACCCGATGGTGCATCTCTTGCAGCAGCGCCGAGGCCGTATCGGCGCCATTGCGCGCATCGCGATAGAGCTGGGCATTCTCGATGGCAATCGATGCAGAATCGGTAAATGCCTGCAACAGCGCCAGTTCGTCCTCTCCGAGCTCGCCGCCTGGTTTGAGCCGCACGCACAGCGCGCCCCATCGCTCGCGAGCCGATCTGATCGGCAGGCAATAGAGCCGGCTGAACCCGTCGGTGAACTCGAGATCGGTGACCTGCGCGACACCTGACTCGATCACGTTCTGCACGAATGCGTCGCGGTCGGCATTGACCACGACATCGCGCGACAGTCCGACCCGGTACTCGATCACCGGAATCTGATTGTGCTCGTTGCCGGGAATCCGGTCCGGGAGCCGGAAAAGCGCGGCGGCCTCCGCGTTGCTCAGTTCGGCCGCCGCTTCGGCGATCAGTGGCAGCACGTCGGAAAGACTGAGCGAAGAAGCGACGGTGCGCGATACACGCTGCAAGGTTCCCAATTCGGCGATCTTGCGACGCAGGCGCGTATCGGTCAGATTGAGCAGGCGGGCGAACTCGACGCCGAGAGCCAGTTCATTCGCCACCGTCCGGAGAAAGTCGATGGCTTCGTCGTCCAGCTCGCGACGTTCGATTGACAGGACATTCAGTACGCCAATCAGGCGGGCTGGTTCCTCGACCATCATCGGAATCGACGCTTGCGAAGCGTAGAGGCTGTCACCCAGATTGTCGGCGCGCACCCACGACGGATGATCCTGCGCATCTGCCGCAACGATCGGCATGCGGCCCTCCGCTGCCAGTCCGGTGATCCCTTCCCCGCAGAAGAGCGACAACGCGCCGATCGAGCCCGTGTTGAGACCGACCGCCGCCCAAAGAGCCAGTGTGTCGGTCGCTTCGTCGAAGAGGAATACGGCGCAGGCATCGCTCTCAGTCGCTTCGGCGATGACTCTCACCGAGTAATCGAGCAGGTCGAGCGGCTGATGAATGGTCGTCACGGCGCGACTGAGTTGGTGGAGGGCGCGCAGTTGCGTGACTTGTGGCCCGCGACCGCTGACCGGGCCGGGTGCGGCGTCATCAGACGGCGCGACACTGAAATACCCCTCCGAGACGGCAGCAAGTGCGGAACCCGCGGACATCGTGATCGTGGCGTCGCCCACGTCGCCGAAGTCGTCGAAAACACGTCTCAATGCCATGATCGCGCCGGACATCGCCTCATCGAGTCCGATTCCTTCGGCGCGAGCGTCGCGGCCAAACTGAGCGAATTCCTGGGCGAGATGCAGCGAACGCAAATCGGGACGATTCGGATGACCGTCGATCATCGACCGCAGTTTCACGAGCAAATGGCCGACCGCGTCGTCGAGTTTCGGCATCGTGACCTCCTTGACGAGCAATATACTGTGCCCGGGCTCTCTTGCCTGCAATCGAAGCGAGCAACCTTTGGGACGAGGCTGGAACACCCGGGCAGACGAAAACACTCCAGAACCGCTGAACTCGTCTCAGCCCGCCAACGATGCGCAGCGGGCCAAACGAGAGAGAAGACCAGCGTTTTTTGAACGCGTCCTGGGGGCGGGACCAACGACTCCCGGTCGGAACGCGCGCACGCCCGTACGCGGAATCGTCATGCTTTCGCTGGGTCTGTTGCTGGCGTTGTCCTCGGCGATCGCCGACGCGTATCTCCATCGCGGCATCGAAACGAGCTCGGCCCCCCCGTATGTCATTCAGGTTTCCGGACGCGGTCCCGCCACGAACATCGACTTGCGTGCATTCCCCGTCAGCCAGATCGAAGCCGTTGCTGCGACGATTCGCGCCAATGGGTTCGAAGTCGTTCGCCATCCCTTCTACTGGTCGGAAATCGAGCCGGCTGACGGTGAGTTCGACTGGGAGAAATACGACGCGATCGTCCGCAGTTTCAGTGATGCAGGCATCGAAATGGTCGCCGTCATTATGGGCACACCCGAGTGGGCTCGTGCATCCGAGCATGCCGGATTTGTCGATGCGCCACCAGCAAACCCGGAGCGCCATGCGACTTTCGTTTCCACTCTTGTCGAGCGATACAGCCAGTATGTTCGCTTCTATCAGATTGGTGACCAACCGAACAACCCCGAGCGCTGGGGTGGGTCACCGGCTACGGCCGCCGAGTACCTGGCCGTCCTGGCCCCTGCCTTCAATGCCGCGAGAACGGCAAATCAGGAGTCGAGAGTCATCCTGGCCGAATTCTCACCAACCGGAGCCGGTACATTACCGGGCGACGATCTGCGGTTTCTGCGAGCCGTCTATGCCGCCGGGGGGCAACCGTACTTCGATGTTGTCGCGGCCAGCATCAACGGTGGTGAGGCCTCGCCCTTCGATCGCCGCATCAGCAGCGCGACCTTTAGTCTCTCGCGGGCAATCCTTTTCCGTGAAACAGTTCATGAGCATGGTGACGATCAGAAACCGATCTGGTTCACGCACTACGGTTGGGATGGGCTCAATGCGGTGTCACGGCAAACGCAGGCTGACTATCTGGTCGCGGGAATCGATCGAATTCGGGCCGAATGGCCATGGTCCGGGCTCGTCTTTCAATGGGCGCTTCGGCCCGATTCAGTGAGTCAGAGCGAAGCCGGATTTGCCTTGCTCGATGAAGACGGCAAAGCCTACGACGCGTTTGTGGCGATTGCGGACATGGCAACCGGAGGCATTGGCGACATTGCGGCGACGGGTTTCGTGCCTACTGATTCAGGTCCTATCGACTACTCGGGGTCATGGGCCAGCCAGCACCTGCAGGGACGTGTCTTCCAGACGACACGACAGACAGGGGCCACGCTCGCAGTTGCATTTGATGGCACCGGGCTGGTTGCGTATCTGCGCAGGGGACCGGATGCTGGTTTGATTCATGCGACGATCGACGGACGTCCCCTGCCAGGCTGGCCCGTGGAAGACGGCAAATCAGTCATCGATCTCGAGTACTTCCAGGCCGGGGACATCGCGGTCTCGCTTGTCAGCGGGCTCGATCTCGGCGTCCACGAGCTTGTCCTCGAACTCGCGTCCGAAGGCAACATGACGGTCGGTGGCTTGGTCGTTTCTCGCGATCCGCCCTTGCGCTGGCCCGTTGTGCTGGCATTGGTGTCGGCGCTGGCGTTGATCTTTGTGGCGGTCAGGGACCTGATTCTCTACCTTGGACGATTCTCCGGATCGATTCGGCACGTGGAGGATCAGGATCAATCGCCCCGATTGCCGACATTGCCGGACTGGCGGCCTTCTCTCCGGACCTGATGTCCCTCGACGCCGAGCGCCTCATCCGTTTCAGACCGAACGTGTCCAACGAAGCGGGCGTGGACCGAGATGTTCTGGCGCTCGGCCTTCTTGTGTTAACCGGAGCTTGTCTCTCGGTGTCGTCGACGCTTGTGGTCTCGCTGGCGCTGGTCGCCGCGGCGGGGATACTCGCCCTCTGGAGTCCAGTCGGCGCCGGCTGGGCGATCTGTTGCGCACTGCCGTTTGTTGCGCAACCGGTCTCGATTGGCGACGCGTCTTTTTCGCTGCTCGAGATCGACACGTTGCTCGCGTTCGCGAGCGTTGTGACGCACCTGTTGCTGACCTGGGCGATTTCATCGCTCTACCCTGAGCGTGTCGGTGCCGACGCACTGCCACGACATTCTCGGCGCAGCGAAGAATCTCTCGTTCGGGGTGAAGACGACGTTGGCGGTGACTTTCGACTGCGATCGAACTGGCGTCGACCGCTCGTCGTGCTGGCCTTTGGTGGATCAGCGCTGGTCATGGCCGGGTTGCTCTCGCTCGCAAATATGCCCCTCACGACACATCAGGATGAAGCGCTGCGACTCTTCCGGTGGACAATTGCAGAGCCACTGATGATCTTCGTGGCGATCTCTTATGCCGTGATTCAGCGTGGCGCGCGACCGGTCGTTGTGGTGATTGCGTCGACAGCTGCGATAGTCGCCCTGATAGCTCTGGGAGCGCTGGTTCTTGATCCAGACCGGTTTCAGGGCGATGGGGTATCTCGCGCGCTCGTGCCGTATCTCCATCCGAACAATCTTGCACTTTTTTTGGAGCGAGCTTGCGTTTTGCTGGCCGCGGCAATGTTGTTCCGCGCAATTCGGCCCGGTGTCTGGTCGGGTCTGGCGCTCGGCGCGATCTCACTCGGCGCCATGGCCACCTTTTCCCGTGGACTGATTCCAGCAGTGGTCGCCGGCTTGCTCGTGGCAGCGTGGCTCGTTGGCAATCGAAAATTGGCCCTCGCCTTGTTCGGTTCACTTGCTGCGTCGCTCGTCGTTTTTGCGCTGATCGCATCAGACCGTTTCCTGGGCGGTTCTGGTGATTCGTTTATCGGGGAAAGACGTTACGTCTGGGATGCGGGCGCACGAATAGTGGCTGACTACCCCGTGTCAGGAATAGGGCTCGATCAGTTCCTCTACCATCACGCTCCTCGCTACATCGCGCCGGAAGCATGGTCGGAGCGGTACCTGTCGCATCCTCACAACGTGATTCTGGATAGCTGGCTGAGCCTGGGATTGCCTGGTCTCGTTTTTCTGTTCGGAAGCGTCGCAATGCTCATTCGAGAGTTGATGCGATGGCGTCAATCCGGTGACCCGATCCCGGCCGTTCCCGCGGCCGCGGCTGTGGCACTCGTTACCGGGCTCGTGCATGGTCTCGTCGACAATGCATACTTCCTGCCCGATCTGGCGGCGTTCACCTGGATCCTCGTCGCACTCATCATTGCGCCGTCACCATATGCTTCCATCCAATCGAGCGATGAACCATGTCCGACGCCATGATGTCCAGTCGTACCATCGCCAATACAGACACGAGGACAACAATTCTGGCGGCGACAGGGGCCGTTTTCGGCAGTCTGCTGCTCGCTCTGTTGCATATCGAAACGGCGCTGGCCCTCGCGCTCTTCGTGGGCGGGTTGTATGCGGGGTTGCGACGACCCGATGTTGGGTTGGCGCTGATCGCATTGAGCGTGCCGATTCAGCGAAGTTTGCTCGTGGGGATCGGCGAGACAGCGGTAACCACGACGAAGGTATTGCTGTGGTCGGTGGTGGCAGGCTGGGTGTTGTCGATGATCGCCGGTCGCCGGAAGCTCTTGCTGGACAAGGTAACGCTGGGCGCCGCGCTCGCAGCATCCGGCGTGGCGATTTCTGGCTGGAACGCGATGGACGGCGGCCTCTGGATGGGCGAAACCTACAGATGGGTGACGATGGTTCCAGTCGCCTGCATGGCGTTCAACGTCTATCGACGAGGGTGGTCGCCGTTGCCGTTTCTTCTGGCAACAGCGATGGGGGCAATTGTCAGCTTCGCCTACGCCCTGTGGCAGGTTGTGATTCAGATCGGGCCGGAAGCGTTTGTCAGTCGCGGCTTCATGCGTGCTTCCGGGACATTCGGGCATCCCAATCAGCTGGCGATCTACTTCGAGCTGACCACGCCCCTGATGGTTGCGCTGGCTCTGTTCATGACGACGAAGCACCCGTTGTCTCCGCTCGGTCTGCTGATGAAGCGCCTCTGGTTTCTCTGGTTCGCCGCGGCTTTCGCCGGCATTGCAGGACTCATCCTCACACAGTCGCGAGGCGGCATCGTTGGCATGCTCGCCGGTCTTCTGACCGTCGCTTTGCTGATCGGGCCGGTGATCAAGGTGCGATCCCATGCCCTGATGGCCGTCGCCGGGGCCACGATGATCCTGGCCTCGATCGGGCTTTTTCTGGTGATCAGCGAGGGAAGCCTGACAACCGACCGTCGAGCGGTGCATGTGACTCCGGCGAACTTCGCCGTTGAAGAACGCATCGCACACTGGAATGCGGGAGCAGAAATGGCGGTAGACCATCCGTTCCTCGGCGTCGGGGCTGGCAACTACGACAAGAATTTTCGTGATGCCACGACAACCTGGCGTTTTCGGATCGGGCGTGGCCATGCACACAACAGTTATATTCAGATGCTGGCGCAGAGCGGCGTGATCGGCTTTGCGGGTTATGCGTTGCTGATCGCGATGGTTGGGCTGACTGTTGCCCAGGCTCTTGATAGATCGCGCACCGTCGTGACGCGGGGGTTGACGATTGGCGTCGCTGGAATGTCGGCAGCGCTGCTGGTGCATGCGGTGTTCGAATATGTCCATGTGCTAAGCCTCAACCTGCAAATGGCAATTGCCTGGGGGCTGGTCTCGGCAATCGCTTCGGCCGGCGTGGATGCACCGGCACGTGAGATCGAGTGAATTGATGGTGGACGAATCAGCTGTAGATCAGTCTGAGAACCCGGCGCTGTCCGTTGACGAGCAGAACGCCGACGCGGACCGGCGGCCGGACATCGAAGGGTCCACGGTACGGAGCCAGCTCCTGCGTCCGCGCACAGTTCTGTCGTTCACCGTTGCGGTGGTGATTCTGGTTGTCTTCGTATCGCGCGCAGACCTCGATCTCGATGAGATCTGGACGAACATCCGTGGCGCCAATCTCGCGTACCTCACCGCCGCGTTCCTGGTCTACTACTTCACGCTCTTTCTCAGAGCATTGCGCTGGCGCTGGATGCTTGCCGGCGCAGGCGTGGGCAAGGACGAGGAAACCCACCTGCCAGGCCCGATCTACCTGACCGGCGTCTATATGATCTCGTGGTTGATCAATTGCATCGTCCCGGCGAAGCTCGGCGATGCCTATCGAGCCTATCGCGTCAAACGGGATGATGGCATCCGGTACGCTATCGGGTTTGGCACGATCATCGGCGAGCGCATTTTCGATCTGGCGGTCCTGGTTGTTTTGCTGGCGGCAAGTGGTCTTCTGGCGTTTCATGGATCGATGCCGGGTCAGTCGAGCTCCGCGCTGGCGCTGGGCGTGGGAATGGTGATTGCCGTCGTCGTCGGATTGCTCGTCATGTACTTCTGGCGCGAGCGAATCCGGGCACTCGTACCAGCCCGGTTTCGCGGTCATTACACGAACTTCGAAAGGGCACTGTTTCAGACGATGAGCCGCCCTCTGGTACCTGGGGCCTATGCTCTCCTGATCTGGGTGTGTGAGGGGCTGCGTGTTTTCCTCGTGTCGAAGTCGCTCGATGCCGGACTGGGTTTGTCGATGGCGATCTTCGTCGCGTTGCTCAGCGCCTTGTTGACGACATTGCCATTCACCCCAGCAGGACTCGGAGTCGTTGAAGTGGCCATCATCACCGCTTTGACCGTCGCTGGATTTCCTAAAAGCATTGCTGGCTCAGTGGCGATCCTCGACCGGGTGATCACCTACTGGAGCGTGATACTTGTCGGAGCCATCGTCGCGCTGATCATGATGCGAATCTCACGCGAAGAGCCCGAGACGCTGCCGGCCGTGAAGGACGGACTGCAATCGACCTCTTCGTAGACATCAGCGCTGCGGTCAATCAGCGGGCCGGCATTGGGCGGTACGCGCGGGAGTTGACCCGGCACCTCCTCGGGCAAGCGGGCGAGGATTCGGTGACGCTCTGGTACGCCCCGGGTGACAGTTCGACCCGTTGGAGCGCAAATAGAGAATTCGAGCGGGGTGCGCGCCGGGTTCGAATGTGCAGGTTTTCGCGAACCGCGGTCGACCGGTTGGTCATGCGAGGACGCCTTCCTGTCGGCCGATTTCTGAACACCGGCAGGGCGGATGTCGCCTGGAGCCCCGATTTCACGTTGCCGCCGCTGCAGGCTCACGGCAGAGCGATCACCGTGCACGATCTCGCCTGGATAGCAGCGCCCGACTATGCACCGCGCAGTCTCCGCTCCTTTCTCAACGCTGTCGTTCCCTGGCAGATACAATCTGCGGACCGCATCTTCACAGTCTCCCAATCGGTAAGAAGTGAGCTCTTGGAACGTTATCCAGTTATGGAGGACGTTGTCGTGGTCGCACCGAATGGCGTGGATCAGCGTTTTGCCGACGCTGCGCGCCGTCCTGACCGCGAACTGCTCGATTCGCTCGCCTTGCCGTCGGAGTATCTGCTGATGGTTGGCACGCTCGAGCCGCGCAAGAACCACCTACGCGTCTTCGAGGCGATCGAAGGGCTGCCGGATTTGCCAGCGCTTGTTGTTGCCGGGGGCCGGGGGTGGGCGGACAGGGAGATTGTGCAGACGATGCAGAGACTCTCTCCACAGGTCATCGCACTCGGATACGTTACTGAGGAACTGCTGCCTCAGCTCTATGCGAACGCGATGGCGCTGATTGCTCCGTCGGTGTACGAAGGCTTCGACCTCCCCGTGCTCGAAGCCATTGCTGCGGAAACCCGCGTATTCGTCAGTGATATTCCCGTGCATCATGAAGTCGCAGGCGATCTTGCCAGGTTTTTCGATCCATTGAGCGTCGAGTCGATCCGGAGTGGCATTATTGATCTTGTCGGAGAGGGAAGTTGGGGAGTTGATCGCGTAAAACAGCGCGAAGCAGTGCTCACTCGTTACCAATGGACCAGTTCCGCCGTACAGGTCTGGTCAACCTTGAGAGAGATTGCATGAGCGATAAACGTCACGAAACTGGTGCCTCCGACGTTGAAGAGAATCAGGAACCAGTTCGCCAGCCGACGACGAAAGAGAAGGCGACGGTTCTCCTGCCGGCGCTGATCGCATTCGCCGGAATGATTCTGATGCTCGCGATCTTTGTGATTCTGGTCGCGACGCGCAACTAACTCTGAATCTCACGAACCTGAGGAGACGCATGATGACCGCCGTCGAACAGCAGGGACTCTCGGTTACCGACTTCAGGGAAATCGTTCGTTCGATCGAGGACGAAGTCAGCAATATCATGGTTGGGCAGCGCGACGTCGTGCGCGAAGTTTTGATCTGCATCATTGCCGGGGGACACGCATTGCTCGAAGGCGTGCCGGGATTGGGCAAGACGTTGCTTGTCCGCACACTTGCCGATTCGCTCGATCTCAAGTTCAACCGCATTCAGTTCACTCCCGATCTGATGCCGGCTGATATCACCGGCACGAACATCTTGATGGAATCGGAGTCGGGCGACCGGCGGTTCGCGTTCCAACCGGGTCCGATCTTCTCGAATCTCGTGCTGGCCGACGAAATCAACCGCGCCACTCCAAAAACGCAGGCCGCCCTGCTCGAATCGATGCAGGACCGGACATGTTCGGTCGCCGGGATCGTTCATCCCATGCTCGAGCCGTTCTTTGTGCTAGCGACGCAGAATCCACTGGAAATGGAAGGAACCTATCCGCTTCCCGAAGCGCAGCTCGACCGGTTTTTCTTCAAGCTGATCGTCGACTATCCGTCCGAAACGGATCTTTTGGAGATTCTTCGCCGCACAACGGCGGACCTCGAATCCAGCGTCTCCCCGGTCGCCGGAGGCAGCACGATCGTCGAACTGGGAAAGTTCGCCCGTCAAGTGCCAATTGCCAGCAGCGTAACGGACTATGTCGTGAGACTGGTGATGGCCACTCATGCCGAGAACTCCCGGGCCACTTCGACTGTCAGGAAATACGTGCGCTACGGCGTCAGTCCCCGAGGGGCGCAGTCGATCATTCTCGGTTCGAAGATTCGGGCGCTAATGGAAGGGCGCCTCAACGTCGCGTTCGACGACATTCGGGCAGTCGCACTTCCCGCTCTCAGACACCGAATGATTCTCAACTTCGAAGCTGAATCGGCGAGCATCACCACCGACGATGTGCTGGCGACGTTGATCAGTGAAGTGCCCGAATCGGCGGCATGACCTAGGAACGCGCCGGCCCGATCGGCGGCTGGATGCCGATCTGTTTCTGTCCGCCCAGATAGGGCTGAAGCACCGACGGTACGTCAAACGTACCGTCTTCCAGCTGGTAGTTCTCCATGATCGCGATCATCGTGCGGGGCAGCGCCATTCCGGAACCGTTCAGCGTATGCAGGAACTGCGGCCGACCGCCTTCGCTTGGCCGGAACCGCAGATTCGCCCTCCGTGCCTGGAAGTCGACGAAGTTCGAGCACGAAGAGACTTCCAGCCACTCCTCGGTTCCTGGCCCCCAGACCTCGAGATCGACCTTGTTGGCCGCCGTGAACGACAGATCGCCAGTGCAGATCTGCAGCTGGCGATAGGGGAGCTCGAGTCCGCGCAGCACGTCTTCCGCTTCTTCGATCAGCCGCAGATATTCGGTGTCCGATTGTTCGGGATGCACGAACTTGACCATTTCAACCTTGTCGAACTGGTATCCGCGTTTGATGCCTCGCACATCCTTCCCGGCCGAAATTTGCTCGCGCCGGAAGCAGGCCGTATACGCGGTGTGGTAGATCGGCAACAGTGACTCGTCGAGAATCTCGTCGCGGTAAAGGTTCGTAACCGGGACTTCTGCGGTCGGAATGAGCCACTTGTCCTCTTCGATGTCGCGAAAAAGCGTCGCCCCGAACTTCGGCAGATTGCCGGTTCCGTAGAGCGACTCTTCGAGCACAAGATAGGGCGGGTAAACCTCCTGATAGCCATGCTTCTGCGTATGCAGATCGAGCATCCAGGTGATCAGTGCTCGCTGCAAGCGGGCGCCATCGCCTCGCAGGACATAGAACCGGGAGCCTGAAACCTTCACCCCCCGCTCGAAGTCGATGATCCCCAGCCGCTCCGCGATCTCCCAATGGGGCAGCACGGGAAAATCGAAACTGCGCGGCGTACCTACCGTTCTCGTGACCACGTTCGCCGATTCGTCCGCCCCAACGGGAACGCCTGGCAACGGCAAATTGGGCACGGTCAGCATCAGCTCATGGAGCTGCGACTCGATTTCCCGAACCTGCTCATCCAGTTCGCTGATCTGGTCACCGAGGAGGCGCATGTCCGCGATCAGCTGGTCCCGCTCGGTCTTGTCGGCGGTCTTGCTGACCAGCTTCGAACCTTCGTTGCGCCGGGCCTTCATTTGCTCGACTTCGTTGACCACCGTCCGGCGGCGATCGTCGAGCGACAGAATCTCATCGATCGGCGCCTCGGCATTCAGGTCGACCATCGCCGCCCGGATATGATCGGGTTCTTCACGAAAGAGGCGAATGTCGAGCATCGTGTTCAACTCCCTGGCACATGGCTTCGCGGCGAGCTCTCGGTGAACTCGCCGGTTCGCTGCTTCACGTCACAGCGTCAGTCGGCGATCAGCTGAGAATAACTGTCGGAACGATCGAATCGTTCGATATCGAGACCTGGAAGGAACTTGCTCCACGCTTCCGCGAAGCCCCCTTCGAGGCGTCGCTGAATCGCATAATAGCGACCCGGCCGCGGCTCGAACGGCGTTCGGCGCAAGGTCATGCGAGCTTCCCCAACCGATTTGCCGCCTTTGCGATGATTGCACGGTTTGCAGGCCGATGTCAGGTTCTCCCATACATGCTTGCCGCCGCGGGAGCGCGGAATGACGTGATCGATCGTCAGGTCGTGACTGAATCTGCCGCAATATTGGCAGGTGAAGTTGTCGCGGATGAAGACTTCACGGCGCGTCAACTTGACCTTCGTGCGTGGAGAGCGGATCAGATAGATCAGGCGGATGACGGACGGGTAGACGAATGCCGATCCTGGCGTGTTGATCGATGCCTGATGGGTCTCCAGCACTTCAGCTTTGCCGCCAATGACCAGCACAATCGCCCGCCGGCCGTTGCAGATGTTCAACGGCTCGTAGTTCTGATTCAGGACGAGGACCGATCGATTCACAGCGGCAACGACCCTCATCGTCCCCGGTAATCAATGGTCACCTTCGCACGAGGCGACGGACGGAGCCGGGTCGCGATGACCCGGCCAGGCAAGATGGTAGCACGCGACTTCCGGAAACGTCATCGCGGCCGTCCGTTCGATGGTTCTGGATCGAGACGCCGCTTCGTTCTCCGCCGGCCTCCGATCAATCGGCGGCCAGGGTCAGGGCTGGCAGCACCTCGCGCAGGAAATGACCCGTGGCCGAATTCGGATTCGCCGCAACCGCTTCCGGCGTCCCTTCGGCGATAACGCGACCGCCGCCGCTGCCGCCTTCCGGTCCCATGTCGATGATCCAGTCCGCCGATTTGATGACATCGAGGTTGTGTTCGATCACGACGATCGTGTTGCCGCCGTCCGCCAGCCGCTGCAAAACGCCAAGCAGGCGCTCGATGTCGGCGAAGTGCAGACCGGTCGTCGGCTCGTCGAGGATGTACATCGTCCGGCCGGTCGCTCGTCGCGAAAGCTCCGACGACAACTTGACGCGCTGCGCTTCGCCGCCGGAGAGCTGCGTCGCCGGCTGGCCAAGATGAATGTATCCCAACCCCACATCTTCGAGTGTCTGCAATTTGCTCCGGATGCTTGGGATGTTCTCGAAAAACGCCAGCGCTTCGCTCACAGTCATTTCGAGGACATCGGCGATCGACTTGCCCTTGAACAGAATCTCCAGCGCTTCCCGGTTGTAGCGCCTTCCCTGACAGACCTCGCACGGTACGAAGACGTCCGGCAGGAAGTTCATCTCGATTTGGATGATTCCCTCGCCACTGCACGCTTCGCAGCGACCACCCTTGACATTGAACGAAAAGCGTCCCGCCTTGTAGCCACGCGTCTTCGCCTCTGGCAATGAGGCGAAAAGTTCGCGAATCGGCGTGAAGAGCCCTGTGTACGTAGCAGGATTCGAGCGCGGCGTTCGCCCGATCGGGCTCTGGTCGATCTCGATCACCTTGTCCAGCGCGGCGGTGCCATCGAGCGTGTCGTGCGCACCCGGTCGCGCTTTGGCCCGGTGAAATTCCTGAGCCAGCTTCGGGTAGAGCGTATCGGTGATCAGCGAACTCTTGCCCGATCCCGAAACACCGGTGATCGCGATAAAGGTGCCGAGCGGGAAATCGACCGTGACGTTCTTGAGGTTGTTCTCTTTGGCGCCGGCGAGGCGCAACGAACGACCGTTGCCCGGTCGTCGCGCGTCGGGCACGGGTATCCGCCGTTCGCCGGTCAGAAACTGCCCGGTCAGCGATTCAGGCTCCCTGCCGATGTCGCCGATCGTTCCTTCGGCGATCACCCGGCCGCCATGCACACCCGCGCCGGGACCGATATCAACGATCCAGTCCGCGGCGCGCATCATCTCCTCGTCATGCTCGACGACGATCAGGGTATTGCCGAGGTCGCGAAGCTTGAGCAACGTGCGGATCAGTCGCGCATTGTCGCGCTGGTGAAGACCGATGCTCGGTTCGTCGAGGATGTACAGAACACCCATCAAACTCGAACCGATCTGCGTCGCCAGCCGGATACGTTGCGCTTCGCCTCCGGACAGGGTGCCCGCGGAGCGTTCGAGCGTCAGGTAGTCGAGTCCGACATCGACGAGAAAACCGAGCCGCTCGCGGATTTCCTTGAGGATTTGCCGGGCGATGAGCTGCTCACGCGGCGTGAGCGGACTCTGCTCGTCCGCCCGCTCGTCTGATGGGACGAGATTCTCGTGCCACGCCTGCGCTTCCCGGATCGGCATCCGGGAGACCTCGACGATGTTCCTGCCGTCGATCAGCACGCTCAGCATTTCCGGTTTGAGGCGGCCGCCCTTGCAGGCGGGGCACGGTCGCGCCGCCATGTACTTGCTGAGCTCTTCGCGCACGTAATCGGAGGTCGAGCTGTCGTAGCGCCGTTTCAGGTTCGGAATCACCCCTTCGAACGGCACCTGATACGACTTGGCGCGACCGTTGCGCGACTGGTATCGCACCGTCACCTGCAGTCCGCGCTGTCCGTTCAGAATGATGTCGAGGTCCTCTTTGCTGAGCGTGTTGATGGGTTGCGAGGTCGTGAATCCGCGCGCTTCAGCAAGGGAGTCGAGCAGCGCCGCGTACCAGGAATAGCCCTCGCCCGATGCCCGCATCCATGGCGCAATGGCGCCCTGATCGATCGACAACTTGCGGTTCGAGAGAATCAGGTCGGGATCGAATTCCATGCGCACGCCCAGACCGCTGCACTCCGGACACGCGCCATGCGGCGAGTTGAACGAGAAATTGCGCGGTTCGATCTCACCCAGACTGATGCCGCACTGCGCGCAGGCGAACTGCTCGCTGAACGTTATTTCCTCGCCGTCGACAACTTGCGCCAGAGCGATGCCCTTGGCGATTTTCAGGGCGATTTCCAGCGAATCGATCAGACGCACCCGGTCGGCGTTGGCCGACTCGGTGTCGTCGTGACGAATCACGACCCGGTCGACCACCACGTCGATGCTGTGCTTTTTCGTCTTCGCCAGTTTGATCGGCTCGTCGAGATCGGAGACTACGCCATCGACCCGAACGCGAACGAATCCCTGCCGCCGGATTTCGTCGAAGACCCCCTGATGCTCGCCTTTGCGATCCTGCACAACGGGCGCCAGGATCATCAACCGCGTGCCGTCCGCGAGCTGTTGCAGCTGTTCGGCCATTTGCTGAACTGATTGCTGAGCGATGGGACGGCCGCAGTTCGGACAATGGGGACGTCCAATCCGGGCGAAGAGAAGCCGCATGAAATCGTAGATTTCGGTCACCGTGCCGACGGTCGAGCGAGGATTGCGGCTTGTGCCCTTCTGGTCGATCGAAATCGCCGGCGAAAGGCCGTCGATGTGATCGACGTCCGGCTTTTCCATCTGACCGAGAAACTGCCGCGCATACGCCGACAGCGACTCGACATATCGCCGCTGTCCCTCCGCGAAGATCGTGTCGAACGCCAGCGACGATTTGCCCGATCCCGAGAGACCGGTCAGGACAACGAGCTTGTCGCGGGGCAGTTCGACGTCGATGTTCTTGAGATTGTGCTCGCGCGCGCCGCGGATGATGATCTTGTCCAGAATGGGCGACATTGCAGGAATGCTTTCGTAAGAAGACGAACAGATGATCGCATTGCCGAGTGTACCATGACGGCAACGCAGATTGGACCCCGCCTGTGGCTCGCCGCAGGTGCGGACCGCGCGTCATAATGATGGACTGGGGCTAACGAAAAGCGCGCTATTGACCGCGTGCTGCGCCACCAAGGTGAATACACTAACAGGATCGAATTCGGCGGACAATGAAGGAACACACAACGTGAGCAAACAGACAATCGCGACCGCCGAATCAGCACTGCTGGCCGAGGAAATGCCGGCCGCGTTCGACCCCTCCGGGCTCGAAGCGCCGATGTATCAGCGCTGGAAGAGTGCCGGCTATTTCGCCCCAGAAGTGAATCCGGAGGGCGAACCGTTCGTCATCGTCATGCCGCCGCCGAATGTCACCGGCGAGCTCCATGTCGGACACGCCCTCTTTGTCACGCTCCAGGACCTGATGATCCGCTGGCATCGCATGAAAGGCGACGCTGCGCTCTGGATTCCGGGCGCCGATCACGCCGGCATTGCCGGTCAGTGGGTCGTCGAGCGGCTGATTGCCCAGGAAGGCCTGACACGACATGACCTTGGTCGTGAAGCATTTGTCGACCGGGTCTGGAAGTACATGGATCGGCTCCGCCACCGGATCGAAGAGCAGACGAGCATTCTTGGCGCATCCTGCGATTGGGACCGCTACACCTTCACCATGGATCCCGGTCCGTCGTTCGCGGTGCGTACGGTTTTCAAGCACCTGTACGACAACGGGTTGATCTATCGCGGCTCGCGGCTCATTTCCTGGTGTCCGCGTTGCATGACCGCGCTCTCCGATCTCGAAGTCGTGCATAAGGAGGTCGACAGTCACCTCTGGAGTCTCGCTTATCCGGTCGAGGGTGAAGAGGGGAGAGCGATCGTTGTCGCCACAACGCGACCGGAAACGATGCTCGGCGACACCGCCGTCGCTGTCCACCCGGACGACGAGCGCTACCGCGATCTGATCGGCAAGACGCTCGTTCTGCCGATCCTCGGACGCCGCATTCCGGTTGTCGCGGACGATGCGGTCGATGCCGCCTTCGGTTCGGGCGCCGTCAAGGTGACCCCTGCGCACGATCCCAACGACTTCGAGATCGCCCGCCGTCATGACCTTCCCGCGATTGTCATTCTCAACCCAGATGGAACGCTCAATTCGCACGCTGGACCGTTCGAAGGGATGCACATTGGTCCGGCTCGGGCGGCGGTGGTAGAGCGACTCGAATCAGAAGGCGCACTCGTCGGCGTCGAACCCCACAAGCACGCCGTGGGTCATTGCGACCGCTGCGGCACGGTGGTCGAACCGACGATCAGCGAGCAGTGGTTCGTGCAAATGGACGGACTGGCGGCGCCGGCTATTGCCGCCGCGAAATCGGGCGAGCTGAGGTTCGTGCCCGAGCGGTTCAAAGGCGTCTATCTGAACTGGATGGAGAACATCCACGACTGGTGCATCTCGCGTCAGCTCTGGTGGGGGCATCGCATCCCGGTCTGGTATTGCCAGTCGTGCGGTGAAACGACCGTCACAGTCCAAGAACATCTCGATGTCTGCCCCATCTGCGGGGGGCCGGTCGAGCAGGATCCCGATGTGCTCGACACCTGGTTCAGTTCCGGCCTCTGGCCCTTTTCGACGCTTGGATGGCCCAATCAGACCGACGATTTGAAACGCTACTACCCATCCGATGTGATGGAAACCGGCTACGAGATTCTCTTTTTCTGGGTTGCCCGCATGGTCTTTTTCGGTATCGAAATCATGGGCGAGCTGCCGTTCCACACCGTCTATTTGCATGGAACCGTTCGGGACACCGACGGTCTGAAGATGAGCAAAACCAAGGGAAACGTGCTCGACCCGACCGAGATCACCGAGCTCTATGGCGCCGATGCACTTCGCTTCGCGCTCGTCACACAGGGTTCGCCGGGGCTCGACATGCGCCTCAGCATGACCCTCGTCGAATCGAGCCGGAATTTCATCAACAAGATGTGGAATGCCACCCGGTTCGCGTTGCGGGCCATCGACGAAACCGGTGTCGAGATGGGTGAGGACGGCCCGGCCCGCCCGACCGGCGATCTCCCTTTGCCCGACCGCTGGATTCTCAGCCGGCTGGACAGCATCAACGCGTCAGTCGACCGGTTGTTCGAGTCGTACTTGTTCGGTGAAGCAGGACGGCAGCTGCGGGAATTCATCTGGTCCGAGCTCTGCGACTGGTACATCGAAGCGGCCAAGGTGCGGCTGCGGGGAACGAATGAAGAGCGGCGTCAGGTCGCGCAAACCTTGGCCTATGTGCTGGAGCGTTCGATGCGTCTCCTGCATCCGTTCATGCCATTCGCGACTGAGGCGATGTGGCAGGCATTGCCGCATACGGGAGAGAGCGTCATGGTCGCGCGTTGGCCGGCAGGGAATGAGGCTGATGCCGAGGCGGAAAATGACTGGACGCGTCTTTCCGATCTGATCGTCAAGATCCGCAATACGCGCACCGAGACCGGTATCGAAGCCGGGAAGTGGATTCCCGCCAGCGTGCATGCTGGCGAGCGGTCCTCTGTGTACAAGGCTGTCGCTCGTGAGACTTCGGCGCTGGCCCGTATCGATCTGGAGGCGCTTTCGATTACCGTTGATGCGCCCGAACCGGCAGAGGGCGACATCGTGGTCGTCGGCGACGATATCGTCGCTGTGCTGCCGATGTCAGGCGTCATCGATATCGCCGAAGAGCGAGAGCGGCTGACTCGCGATCTCGAAGCGGCGCTGCTCGAAAAGAGCCGGGCGGAAGCGCAGCTTTCGAATGCCAGCTTCGTGGAGCGGGCGCCTGCGAACGTTGTGCAGGTGCAGCGCGATCGCCTCGTCACCTCCGAGGAAAAGATCGCCGTCCTCAATACCCGGTTGGCTGAGCTTGACCGGAGCTGAGCGCCTCGACCGGTCATTCTTCGCCCGGCCGACTGAGCACGTTGCCGTCGACTTGCTCGGTCGCGTTCTCGTCTCGAATGTCGGCGGAGAGCGAGTGGCGGGGCGAATTGTCGAAACCGAGGCCTATCTGGCCGCGCACGATCTGGCGTCGCACGCCGCCATGTACCAGCGCGGCCGCGATACGCTCAGTCAGTCGCCAGGCACGGTCTATATCTACCGTTGCTACGGCGTTCATATGATGTTCAACATCGTGGCCCGTGCCGAAGCGCCGCATGGGGCAATTCTGGTCCGTGCGGTCGATCCGCTCGACGGCGTCGAATCGATGCGCAGGCGGCGTGACAAGATACAGCTGAAGGATCTCTCCTCGGGTCCCGGCAAGGTCTGCCAGGCATTTGCGTTCACGCTCGACGACCATCTTCGCGACATCGCCTGCGATCCCGAACTGTGGATCGAGCCAGGAACGCCGGTCCGGTCTGTTCAGGTCAGTCCCCGTATCGGCATCACTCGTTCGGCCGACCTGCCCCTTCGCTTCTTCGATCCAGACGGGGTTTCGGTTTCCGGACACCGTCGCGGTTTAGACTGGACACCGGAGATAGCTCGCTCTCTCCACAACCCGCAACCCTGATTTTCTGCGAGTACGCATGTCCATCCGCCAGCTCGATCCGCAAACAATCGGCAAAATCGCGGCCGGCGAAGTCATCGAGCGTCCTGCTTCGGTGGTCAAGGAGCTCGTCGAGAACGCGCTCGATGCCGGAGCCACCCGCATCAGCGTGGCTATCGAGGGGGGCGGCACGACGCGCATCGAGGTCGTCGACAATGGCCGCGGCATCGCCGCCGAGCAAATCCCTCTGGCGCTGCAACGACATGCTACCTCCAAGCTAGAGGCGTTCGAAGACCTCGACAATCTGCGCACGCTCGGATTTCGGGGCGAGGCGCTGCCGAGCATTGCCGCTGTCTCACGGCTGACAATTCGCAGCCGTCCACCCGGTGAGGAACGAGGGACGCAGGCGATCGTTACGTTTGGGACTGACGATCCGGTTTCGCCCGTTGCTGCCCCAGAAGGGACGTCAGTGATCGTCGAGGATCTCTTCGAGAATGTCCCGGCCCGCCGCAAGTTCATGCGCCGCCCCTCCACGGAAACCCAGTCTGCGCAGCGAGCCGTCGAAGCGTATGCGTTGGCGAACCCGGACGTGGCATTTTCGCTGGCGATCGAGGGACGGAGAGTCTTCACCACGCAGGGTGACGGCGACGCCATCTCCACGGCATTCGGTGTGCTCGGCGCCGATGTGGGCGCTGCCGCAGTCTCACTGGCTGAACTGGACGAATCAGCACAGGTGCCCGGCGTGCGCACCTCTGGCTGGATTTGCGGGCCGGCGGTGAACAAGTCGTCGCGCCAGGGCATTGTCTTCTTCGTGAATGGCCGCTGGATTCAGAACCGGACGCTCAACTATGCACTCGAGGAAGCGTATCACACGCTGTTGATGGTTGGACGGCACCCGGTGGCGATGATTTCGATCGAGGTCGAGCCGTCTGAGGTCGATGTCAACGTGCATCCGACCAAAGCGGAGGTGAAATTCGCCGACGAGCGGAGCGTTGCGCGGGCGGTCGCCCGCGGCGTGCATGCGACGTTGACGACGATGCCGCAGCCGGGCATTCCGCGTATTGCCTTCGACGATGGCGGATTGGTTCGCTTTCAACCTCAGCCGTCTATGGCGGGCATCGTCCAGACTTCGCAGTTTTTGCCTGCCGCGCATCGTCCGGCCGACGATCACGACACCACGCCGGTGCAGATCATCAAGCGCGAGCTTCCGGTGCTGCGAGTTCTCGGGCAGGTCGGTGGCACCTACATCATCGCCGAAGGGCCCGAAGGGCTGTACCTGATCGACCAGCACGCGGCGCATGAACGGGTGCTCTACGAGCGTTTCCAGACTCGGTTGGCAGGCGATCAGGTCGAGCGACAAGCAATGCTCGATCCGGTTGTCGTCGATCTCGACTCCGAAGACGCGGCCATAGCCACCAGATCGATCGAAGAGCTCAACCGGCTTGGGTTCGAAATCGAGCCGTTCGGCGATCAATCAGTCGTCGTGCGGAGTGTGCCGCTCTCGGCAGTTGGCACTGATATCGCTGAGCGTTTGAGATTGATATTGGGAGAACTGGCTGACGGCGGCGCCGGCACATCGTGGCTCGACTCCGTCGCCATCAGCGTCGCTTGCCACACATCGATCAGGGCGGGACAGAGCTTGTCGCTGGCCGAAATGCGGGAGCTGGTTCAACAGCTCGAACAAACCCAACACCCTCGCGCCTGCGGGCATGGCCGGCCGACGATGCTGCAACTGACGCAGGACGAGCTCGAGAAGCAGTTCGGCCGCAAGTGACCTGCGTCAACGAACGGCGCGAATGCGTTGCTCGGGTTCCGGATAGTTTTCCAGTTTGATCCAGCCATGCTTCAGCGCATAGATCACGGCCTGGGTGCGATCGTTGACCGCCAGTTTGCGAAGTATTGACGTAATGTGGTTCTTGACCGTTTGGTCGGAGATGCCGAGTCCGAACGCGATTTCCTTGTTGCTGTTGCCCTGAGCGACCCGGTCGAGGATTTCGATTTCCCGCGGCGTGAGCGGGGAGAACACGCCGTCAGCTGACTCATCGAGCACCGCCAGCTCGCGGAACTGATTGAGTACGCGCGAAGCGACCTGGGGGCGAGAGAGCACGCTGTCGTTGATGACATAGTGCCCTGACGCCACCGAGCGAACCAGCTCAGCGAGTTCCGACGCGGCAATCTGCTTCGGCGCATAGGCGGCGGCTCCGGCCCGGATCGCCTGAAAGAGCTGCTCGTCGTCGATGTACTCTGTCAGAACCAGAATCGCGGTTTGGGGAAAGCGTTTGCGCAGCTGGCGCGTCAATTCGAGACCTGATTCGGCCCCGAGATCGGCGTCGAGAATGATCACGTCGACCATCGCCGTATCGACGACATCGATTGCCTCGGCGCTATTGCCGGCTTCGGCGACGATCAGGAGGTCAGGTTCCGAACCAAACCCGGCCGCGATGCCGCGCCGAAAGATCGGGTGGTCATCGATGATGGCAAGGCGAACGTGCATTTGGGCTGATCCTCACCGGGCGGCGAATGCTCTACCAGAGTGTACGTACACTGTCGGCCGAGCGCAAGTTGCCTCAGTCGTACAGCCCGCGCAGATCGTTGAGTTTGACGGTGAGGACATCGCGCAGATTCGTGATCGTGTCGGACACGGCGCTCACCTTGCTGTTTTCGCCAAAGGTCCAGGTCACCGGGATGATCTTGATCGCGTAGCCGCGCCGTTTGGCGATAACAAGCAGTTCGACGTCGAATGCGGTCACCCTCGGTCCCGTTGTCTCCTTCTGGTTTTCGGGATAGAGGCGGGAGGTGGCGAAGAGATCGAGCGCGGCCTCCCGGGTGAACATTTTGAACCCGCATTGTGTGTCCTGAATACCCGGCAAAAGCGTGACCCGCACGAGACCGTTGAACACCCTCCCCATCACGTGGCGCAGCGCCGGCTCGCCGATGCGTCGCGAGCCGGTGCCTTCCCTCGAACCGATGACCACATCATATCCACCAGCGATGGAGGCCCTGAAAGGTTTGATAAATTCGAGGGGCGTCGCCAGATCGGCGTCGGTGAAGGCGATGATGTCGCCGGTGGCCGCTTCGACCCCCCTGCGGACGGCGACTGCTTTACCGGAGTGGGGAATGTCGACCACTCGCACCATCCGCCACTTGTCCGCCCAGGCATGCGCCTTGGCCGAGGTGGCATCAGAGCTGCCATCGTTCACGATGAGCAGTTCCGACTCGTACGGCTGGGCGGTGAGATAGGTGACCGCGGTCTCGATCGTGCGATCGATGCGCTCGGATTCGTTGTAGGTGGGAATGACAATCGATTGCGACGGCTCTTGAGCGGAGGTACTGCTGGTGTGAAACGCCACGCCTGTTCGATTCCCCGCTACCTGGCAACGTCAGAGCACTAGACCGAAGGGAAATCCTATCATCGCTCCACCGGCATTCCAAGAGATGCACGCTTTTTCGCTCCCCACTCCGCTAAAATGCGGGAGCGTCTGCCGTCGCCGGGCAGAGCGGCCACCACTGCGAACCAGTTTCTCCGGTTTGCCGATAGAGGTCTCGCTTTCAACGTTCAGGACGCACCATGCTCGAACTCGGATCACACCTCTCCGTTGCCGGTGGAGTCGACAAAGCCGTCGATCGGGCGGAGCCGCTCGACATGACGTCGCTGCAAATCTTCACGAAGAACGCCAACCAGTGGGCCGCCAAGCCACTCGACCCCGACGTCGTCGAACGGTTCCGGGAAAAGCTCTCCGGCTCTGAGATCAAGAAAGTCGTGTCGCACGACTCCTATCTGATCAACATCGCTTCACCAGACGATGCAATGTGGGAAAAGTCGATTGCCGCGTTGAAAGTCGAGCTCGACCGTTGCGACATCCTGGGCATCCCCTGGCTCGTGTCGCATCCGGGGGCGCATATGGAGAGTGGTGTCGAGGCGGGTATCGACCGCGTGGCTGCGGCCGTCAATCGCATCCACGCCGAGATGCCCGGCGGCAAAGCATCGCTGGCTTTGGAAACGACAGCCGGGCAAGGCACTACGCTCGGCCGGACGTTCGAAGAGATCGGCGCCATGATCGACAAGATTGATGACAAGAGCCGCGTTTCGGTATGTCTCGACACCTGCCATGTTTTCGCGGCCGGATACGATCTGCGCACGCCCGAAACGTATGCAGAAACGATTCAGCAGTTCGACCGCGCCATCGGCCTCGACTATCTAAAGGTCATTCACCTGAACGATTCGCAGAAGCCGTTTGGCAGTCACCGCGACCGGCACGCCCACATCGGCGAAGGTGAGATCGGTCTCGAAGCGTTCCGCCACGTCATGAACGATCCTCTGCTCGATGGCCGCCCCGGCATCCTCGAAACACCCAAGGGCGACGACAACACGCTGGACGAGATGAACCTGACCACCTTGCGGTCGCTTGTGGCAACTCCGGGCTAGAGCAGGCGCTGACTTTCCAGCCGGTTCACGACCAGTAGCCGCATCTCGGTCATGTCTTCGATGGCGTAGCGTAGTCCCTCACGACTCAACCCGGAGTCCTTGACGCCACCGTACGGCATGTGGTCGATGCGGTAAGTTGGAATGTCGTTCAGCACCACGCCCCCTGCCTCGATCGTCTCGAAGGCGTAGAGCGCTTTTTCGAGGTCGTTCGTGAAGACGCCCGCCTGCAGACCGTAGACCGAATCATTGACCTGCTCAACGGCATCCTTGAATGACCTCACCGGGAAGAGGGTCACCAGCGGCGCGAAAGCCTCCCGCGAGCAGACGAACGATTCCCTGGCAGCGTTTTCGATGATCGTCGGTTTCAGGAATCGACCGTCGGCAACCCCACCCGTCAGCACCCGGGCGCCTGCATCGACCGCGTCGCGAATCCAGCCCTCGCTGCGACTCGCCGCTTTGTCGTCGATCATCGGTCCCAGGTCGGTGCCGCGATCGAGCGGATCGCCCAGCACGATCTTCCCCGTTTCCGCGACGAGCTTGGTCTTGAACTCGTCGTAGACCGATTCGTGCACGAAAACACGCTGAACCGAGATGCAGACTTGCCCGGCATAGGCGAACGCACCAACCCGTACTCGTTGAACGGCGAAGTCGAGATCGCTGTTGTCGTCCACAACAACACCAGCATTGCCGCCCAGCTCGAGCACGACCTTCTTGCGGCCCGCCCGCGATTTCATGTCCCAGCCGACATCCGGCGACCCAGTGAACGAGAGGAGCTTGAAGCGGTCGTCCTCCACGAGAATGTCACCGACTTCGCGGTCCATAGGCATGATGCTCACCGCCCCGGCAGGCAGACCGCAGTCGTGCAACAGATCGGCGATCATCAGCATCACCAGCGGATCGCGTGTCGGTGGCTTGAGGACGATCGGATTGCCCGAAGCGATCGCCGGAGCCAGCTTGTGCAACGCCAGATTGAGCGGAAAATTGAACGGCGAGATACCGGAAACAGGCCCGATCGGAAAGCGCCGCACGATCCCGAATCGCCCTTTGGATGAGGGGAGGAGATCGAGCGGCATCACATCTCCGCCGATCCGCTTCGCTTCTTCTGCGGCGGTATCCACGGTGAAAACGCCACGGTCAGCCTCCACCTCAGCATCCTTGATCGGTTTGCCGGCCTCCAGCGTGATCATCCGGGCGATGGCGTCGCGATGCTCGCGCATTTTTCCCGCCAGCTTGGTCAGAATAGCTGCCCGGTCGTAGGTCGGCATGTCGCGCATCGACTGAAATGCGGATTCAGCGGCGACGATCGAATCCTCCACCTGTGCGGCGGATGCCAGCCACGTCTTGCCAACGACTTCCCCGTTGTAGGGATTTCTGATCTCGAGGGGTGCATCCGATTTCGCCCACGTGCCGGCCAGATACATTGGGTATTCACGGGCCATAACGTTTCTCCACTTCGAACGGCGGCTGCCGCTCAGTCAAAAACAAAGGACGCCCGACCTGCCGGGCGTCCTGATTCACCACGAATATCTGGGTGCAACCGGTCAGGACTCCGAGGGCACGTTGCGCTCGCCGGTGTCCCACCAGATCGGCGCCTGAGAACCGATTTGCGCCAGCTCGATCTTGGTGTAGACGAGTCCATCCCGGTCCATCACCGAGAGCTCGTACTCCGCGCTCATCGTGATCGCATCGACCGGGCAGACCTGCGCGCAAAGTCCGCAGAACATGCAACGACCCGACCGCAGAATGAACTCGCCCAGCTCGCGATCGCCTTCTTCCGATGGGATCACATGCATGTCGAGACACGAGGTCGGGCAGACCCGGGCGCACAACCCGCAGGCGACGCAGAGCGCTTCACCGGTATCAGGATCCGATCGCAGGGAAGGCAGACCGCGAAAACGGGGCGCCATGTCCCGTTTCTGATCGGGGTACTGAATCGTCATGTTCGGCTTGAAGCCTCGCTTCAGCGTGACTGCGAATCCCTTGACTTCATCGAACATGCGTATCGATCCTGTTCCGTGTGAATCGTTCTGATCTAGTCAGCAGCAAGATTGGCCATTGAAGGCGAAAGAGACGCCAGTCCGTCGGGTCCGGGCACCAGAATCGCCGTTCCGGCATCGGCAAACGACGGCACCGGCACCTGCAGGCCCTGTCGTTCGAGGCGCGCGTAGGTGACGCCAGCGTACTCCGGAATGTGCTTGCCGATCTCCTGCATTGCGCTCACCGGGTCATCCAGCCCAAGATCAGTGCCCATCGCCGCGGCGATCGCGGCAAGGAAGCGAACCGGCGCTTGAGATTCTCCAGCCGCCGGCACGGTGGCCCGGACGCGCTGGACCGTGCGATCGACACTGGTCATCGTTCCATCGACTTCGAGCGACATCGCTCGCGGCAAAACGATGTGCGCTTTGGCGGTAAGTGGCGATTCGAAGGAATCCGCGACAATCAGGAACTCCAGCTCGCCGAGCGCGTCCAGGAGATCCTCGCTCATTTCGCCGGAATGGGCTGCCATGTTGGCCTCAACGTACATCGCCTTGATCTCGCCGGAGCGAATCGCCGCTGCCAGGTCGCCGACGCCAACCCCAGTCGTCTCTGCGGCGATGCCGCCGGGCAGCGAGTGCGGGGTTGCTCCGACATCGGTCGTGCCCTGATAGTTGGCCGAGCCGCGCGGCGACGTCACACCACCGCCAGGCCGTCCCAGATTGCCTGTGAGCATCACCAGTTGGTTGCAGGCCAGTGCCATGGCGCCTGGATCGTCCAGCGTGTGCTTCGTATCTGGTTGCCCGATATGCGCCGCGGTGTGATAGAGCGTCGAAGGCGGATAAACGCCATCGGTGTCTCCGCCGATGCCTCGGCCCCCGGTGGCGTACATCTCCGCCGCCGCTTTGATAGTTTCGACAGCAATACCCGATGTCGCCGCTGTGGCCTCCAGATCGACGTGTTGCGTCTGCTCGCGCCAGAGCGGCATGCCCGGCAGGTTGGCGTCGCCACCGGCAACCAGACTGGCGTCGACGATGTGCCTGGCCATTGCGTTCAGCACCTGAACGGTGGTGCCCGGATTCGGTCGCAGCCACATCTCGGCCCGCCAGCAGAGAGGAAAGTCGTCTTCAGAGATAACGACGGTTTTCGCTTCTCGATAGATACGAGAGTGATAGAACCAGTAGGAAATGACCGGAGCGTGAGCGCCGAGGTCTGGCCCGACCACCAGCGTCGATCCGACGTCGGTGAACATCTCCTGGACGCTGTTCGTGCTGGAGACGTCTTTGCCGAATGAGGTCTGGTTCGCCGCTTCGACCTCCTGCTGGGCGCGAGAGAGATTGCGGTCGATATTGTTCGACGCCATCGCCTCGCGGGTGAACTTCTGAGCGGCGAACGCATCTTCGTTCGTGCCGTCCGGACTGATCAGCGCCGCGAACTCGCCATTCCGGTAATTCGCCAGCGAACCCGCGATCGAGCTGATCGCGTCGTCCCAGGCTACTTCGTAACCAAAACCGTTCTCGGCGTTGACGCGCGGATACCGAAGTCGTTCCGGCGACTGCACACGTTCGTGTCCCCACTTGCCGTGGTAGCAGGTGTAACCGTGGTTGACGCCCCGCTCCCACAGGTTGGTGACGCGCCGCACGATGCCCCGGTCGGTCTCAACGTTCAGCGTGCAACCGAAATCACAGTTGCCGCAGATCGTCTCAGTCGTCTCCAGTTCCCAGGGATGATGGGCGAAGTGCCGGTCGGTCAACGCGCCAACCGGGCAAACGGCAATGCACATCCCGCAGTTGGTGCACATCGTGTCGGCAAGCGTCTGCCCGAATGCCGGACTGATCGTCGCTTCGATGCTGCGGGCCGTCGATTCGATCGCCGTGACGCCGATCATCTCGTCGCACACGCGCGTGCAACGATTGCACATAATGCAGCGGTCGTGCTTGTAGTCGATCAGATCGCTGAAATGGACGTACGGCTTGGCGAATTTCGGCCGCCGGTACGGGTTCGTGTTGACATTGCTGAGATAGGTGTTGTCCTGGAGGTAACACTCGCCCGACTTGTCACATGTCGGGCAATCGAGCGCATGATCGACCAGGTACATCTGCAGGATGAACTGGCGGGCGTCCTCGACCGGCTCGGAGTGGGTGAGCACTTCCATGCCTTCACCCATAGGTGTCGCGCACGACTCGATCAGACCGCCTCGCTTGCCGAGAATCTCGACGGTGCAGATCCGGCACGAACCCCACGGCCGCAGTTTCGGCTGATAGCAGAGATTCGGCACCTCGATGTTGGCTGCACGAGCCGCTTCGAGAATCGTCGTCCCCGCGGGAACGGTCACCTCCTGGCCGTTGATCTTGCCGGTGACCATCTTCGTCTCAGCGCGCGTCGCCATGCTCGTGAAACTTCCTCCGTACCATCAGGAAAGGAGCAATCCTGCTCCAGACACCTCGTACGCCACGCCTTAGGTGTCTGCCAGACGCGCACGCCAACTGTGGCGGAACGCCCGTTTCTGGGCAGCATAATACCATGCTGACACTCTGGAAACGCTTTGGTTTTTGCGAGGGAACGATCGTCGATCATGATACAATTCGCCGGTTCCGCGCTCACGAATGCGAAGCGGGCGTCGGGTGGAGAGAGACGTGACGGAATCGACAGTTGCGACCCAGTTTGAGACCGTCATTGGACTCGAAGTCCACGCTCAAATCCTGACGAAAAGCAAGATGTATTGCGGATGTTCCGCCGAATATGCCTCGGCCGAACCGAACACGCATGTCTGCCATGTCTGCATGGGGCTCCCGGGCGCACTGCCGGTCATCAATCGCGAAGCCATTGAACTCTGCGTGCTGACTGGTTTGGCCCTCGGCAGCGACATCGCGCCCTATTCCAAGCTCGATCGCAAGAACTACGTCTATCCCGACTTGCCGAAGGGGTACCAGATATCCCAATACGACATGCCCCTCTGCCTGAATGGGACATTGACGTTCACCTCCGGCGGCGAGGAGGTCACGGCCGGCATCACCCGGGTGCACATTGAAGAGGACACGGGGCGGCTACTGCATCGAACGTCGGCGGATGGGCTTGACATCAGTCTCGTTGATCTCAACCGTTCCGGAGTGCCGCTGATGGAGATCGTCGGCGAGCCGGATCTGAAGGGACCGGAGCACGCTCGCGACTACCTTATCGCGATGCGTCAGATACTCCGCTATATCGGCGCTTCGACGGGGAATATGGAGGAAGGCGCCTTTCGCTGCGACGCCAACATTTCGACCCGTTCCGTCGATGGTTCGGTCGTTGGCGCCAAGGTTGAAATCAAGAATATGAACTCCTTTCGGGCGGTGGAACGAGCCTTGCGCTACGAGGAAGAGCGCCAGCGCGCCGTTCTGGCCGATGGGGGCGCGATCGAGCAGGAAACGCGCGGCTGGGTCGAGGCGCGAGGCGTCACCGTCAGCCAGCGGACAAAGGAGCAAGCGCACGACTATCGCTATTTTCCGGAGCCAGATCTGCCGCCGCTGGCGCTGTCTGCCGAAGCGATCGATGCGATCCGGTCCCGGCTTCCTGAATTGCCGGACGCGCGACGAGCCCGCATCGAATCTGAGTACGGCATCAGCGCGGCAGATGCCGCGACGCTCACCAGCGAACGGTCGATTGCTGACTACTTCGAACAGGTTGCTCGCGGTAGCGACGCGCCGGGCCGGCCCCGTTCGGCAGCAAATTGGTTGCTCAACGACGTTTTCGGTCTGCAGCGGGAACGCGGATTGGTGACTGACGAGATGCCTGTTACAGCCGAACAGCTTTCCGGCCTCATCGCCATGCTCGAATCCGATCTGATCAGCGCCAGGGCGGCCAAGGAGTTGCTCGTCCAGCTCGAACCGGGCGACGATCCGGAAGCGAAGGCGAAAGCGCTCGATCTCCTGCCGCTCGATGACGATACCGCGCTGAGAACGGCTGCACAGGAGACATTGGCGGCATTCCCCGCCGCTGTCGCCGACTATCAGAGCGGCAAGCAGGCGGCGATCGGCCGTCTGATTGGTGAGACGATTAAGCGGACTGGCGGACGAGGTCGTCCGGATGCGGTGCGCTCGATCCTCGAGGAGTTGCTTGGCGAGCATCGCTAGCTCCTTCGGGTCGTCCGCGCAATATGGTCTGGCAATGAGGCCAGACAGAGCGGAGGTTCAGTTTCCATGGTTTCCAGCGTCATGCCGGCATCGGCGCCGGTGATTCCCTCGACCGTTCCCGATCTCTTCGACGTCGCAATTCAGCAATTCAATCTGGCCGCGGACGTGCTCCAGCTGGAGGACAGCATGCGCCAGATTCTCACCCATTGCCAGCGCGAGCTGACCGTGAATTTCCCGGTCGAAATGGACGATGGTTCGGTGCAGGTTTTCACTGGTCACCGGGTGCAGCACAACAACGGTCCTGGACCCACCAAGGGCGGCATTCGCTATCACCAGGCAGTCACGCTGAACGAAGTCAAAGCATTGGCGATGCTGATGACCTGGAAATGCGCGGTGGTCGGTCTTCCCTATGGCGGCGCCAAGGGCGGCGTCACGGTCAACCCCAAACTCCTGTCACAGAACGAGCTACAGAACCTGACCCGGCGGTATATCTCCGACATCGCGCCATTTATCGGTCCAAATCAGGACATCCCTGCGCCGGACATGAACACGAACGCCCAGACGATGGCCTGGATCATGGACACTTATTCCATGGGCGTCGGCTATTCCGTGCCCGGCGTCGTCACCGGTAAGCCGCTGACGCTCGGCGGTTCGGAAGGCCGTGCCGAAGCCACGGGCGCCGGAGTGGTCTTCGCCGTCGAGGAAGCCGCCCGCGCGATCGGTCTCGATCTCGATGGCGCGACGGCGGTCGTGCAGGGTTTTGGCAATGTCGGTTCAGTCGCGGCCAAAGATATGGCGCGACGTGGGTCGCGGGTCATCGCGATCAGCGACTGGAAGGGCGGCGTCTACAATCCGGCCGGTCTCGACGTTGATGCGCTGTTCGAATACAGCCAGGCGACAGGATCGGTTGCCGGCTTCCCGGGCACGGATGTCGTGTCCAACGAGGAGTTGCTCGAACTCCCCTGCGACGTGCTCATTCCGGCCGCGATCGAATGCCAGATTCATGGCGGCAACGCCGGCCGCATTCAGGCGAAGATCGTGGCGGAAGGCGCGAACGGACCGACGATGCCGGAAGCGGACGAGATTCTCTACGACCGCGGCATCCTGGTGTTGCCCGACATCTTCTGCAACGCCGGAGGGGTGACCGTTTCCTACTTCGAATGGGTACAGTCGTTGCAGTGGTTTCCCTGGACGCTGGAAGAGGTCAATTCCCGGTTGCAGACGATCATGCAGAAGTCATTCGCGGCGATTTACGCGAATGCGGAGGAGTACCAGGTAAACATGCGCACCGCGGCCCTCGTCCGCGCCATCGATCGCGTCGCCGACTTCACGCGCCTGCGCGGCATTTTCCCGTAACGGCGAGTGCTGAACGAGCAAAACTGGCAACCTGTCATTCCGAGTAGCGTGTCCACCGCTATTTGCCCGGTCTGCGCTTCGCTTGACGTGTCATTCCGAGCAATCATACCGGCGCGCCGGAACCAGCACGGCATGAAAACCAACCATAGCCTCGCCATTTATGGCGCTCTCCGTCACCACTGCAACTCGAAACAAGTACCGTCATCCTGAGCGGAACGGAGTGTCAGCGGAGGGGAGTCGAAGGATCTCCCGCCGCGGCGGCAACTCACCTGCCGGCGCCTCTAATCGTTGGAGCCATGTCTCGGGAAGAGCGTCCTGTCAGACAGCGTCACTACAGCAACGCGAAGAGTTGTGGCGACGTCGCCTGTGAAGCGCCAAAAATGGCGAGGCTACGCAAGGACCTAACGACACCATCGATGCACGCGTTTCATTTTCGATTCGCTCAGGCGCCGAGAATCGACTGCAAGTCCGGTTCGGACTGGCGATGGGCGATGGCGATGACGTCGTCACCGGCCTGGAGCACCGTTTCAGGCTTGGGAATGATCAAATCCGAGCCCCGAATGATCGCCGCCAGGATGCAGTCCTCCGGCAGATGGAGCTCATTGACCGGCCGGTTTGACGCCCGCGAATTCTCCGAGATCTTGGCATCGACGATCGCCATGTCTTCGTGCGACAAATTGATCAGGTGCACAAATGGCATATCGGGTATCGACTGTTCGATCAGATTGAGGATGTAGTTCGTCTGGCTGACCGTCACGTCGATCCCGAGCATCCGGAAAAGCCGCTCATTCTTCGGATTGTTCACCCGGGCGATCGTCTTGCCGACATTGAACTTCTTCTTCGCCACTTGAGAAACGACCAGATTGTCCTCATCCTCACCGGTCACGGCGATGACGACGTCAGCCCGACCCGCTCCCGCCGTAGCCAGTGTCGCAGCCTCCGCTCCATCCCCGTCGATGACCACCGCCCCGAGTTGTTCGATGTAGCTCTCGACTTTCGCGGGATCGCGCTCGATCAGAAGGACCTCGTGTCCTTCCGACAGGAGCGATTTGGTCAGGTAGAAGCCGACTTTTCCGCCGCCGACAACGATGATGTACATCTCAGCACTCCCGGTCTACGAACCAGCATCCTCGATCGGCGATAACACCTGGTCGAGAATCTGAGCGGAAATCAGCGTTGTTGGACAAACGGTCGAGAGCCCCAGGCGCCGGTACGTTTCTTCGCGCACCGGGTCGTAAATTCTGCACACCACTCGGGGCACCTTAAAGATTTTCATACAGACCTGTGAAGCCATGATGTTCCGGTTGTCGCCGTTGGTCGCCGCGACAAATGCCGTCGCTTCTTCAATACCGGCCGCTTTCAGCGTGTCTTCGTCGATGCCGGTACCGATGATCGTTTGTCCGCCAAACTCCGGAGCGAGACGGCGAAAAGCTCGCGACTGCGTATCGATCACGGTCACATCATGGCCATTTGCATCGAGGACGGTCGCCACGCGCGCGCCGACACGCCCGCATCCCATCACCACGACTTTCACGCTGAGTATCCTTCCTGACCGATGTCGCTCTGTTCAGCGCGGAGCACCAGCACATCGCACGGCGCATTCTTGATGACGTAAGCGGCGGTTTCGCCAGAGCTCGGTTTGCCGTGAATCACACGTATGCGTGTCGCCATCAGAATGGCGTCAGCACCGCGTTCGATCGATTCATCGACGATCGCCGCGCCAGCCGAGCGCGATTGCAGCAGATCGGTCGTCACGCGCTGGTTCAGTGAGGGGATGAGATTCGAGGCCATTTTCTGGGCGCGAGCCAGGACTATTTCGCCCCGGTCGATCTCTGCCGGAAGATCGGCATCGAGCGGCAACGCCTGAGGGACTTCAACAACGTAGATGAGCGTGATCGAAATCTGATTGTGTGAGCTCAGCTCGTTGGCCAGCGCGAGAATCTTCTCATCCTCATCGCCGCCGGTCACCGGGATGATGATTCGTCGATAACCGAGACCCATAGTGCTCCAGACACTTCACTCGCAGCGGAACCATTGTCCAGTGCGGCGCATAGTATGTGCGCGAGGTGGAGCTTTCGCAATGGTGGTCAAACGCGCCTGAATAGTTCACAGACCTGCAGAAAGGCGATCGCCGAGTTGTCGGGGAAGTCCTGCCCTGTCGATCGCCGCTTTTGTCAGGTCGGTCCGGTAGGAGACACGGTGAAACCGGAATTGCGCGCTTTCGGTGTCGAAGGTCCCAAATGCCGCGTTCGCGTTTCCGTCGCGTGGCTGTCCGACACTGCCGGGATTGAGCATCGAGCGAGTCAGCGACAAATCGAATACCTGCCCGTCCTCCGGCGCGAAGAGCGCGTCGACAGTCAAGGAAATTCCATCCATCGCGATCATCGGCTTGTGCGTGTGGCCCACGAAGCAGCTGCGGGTCGTGAAATAGGGAAAGAGGGCGGCGGCCTGACGTGGTGAGATGACGTATTCGGAGGCAGGATCGCGCGGGCTGCCGTGCGCCAAAGTCACGGGCTCTTCGATGCGCAGCGACGAGAGGCCCCGCAGCCACTCTCGATTCTCTGGAGAGAGCTGCTTCGCGGTCCAATGCGCCGCCGCGGCGGCGATGGGATTGAAATTCGCCGTCGAAATCTGCCCGGTGGCGGCCAAATCGTGGTTCCCGGCCAGGTGGATGCTCCCCTCGTAACTCCGCACCAGCTCGACGCACTTGTTCGGCCATGGTCCGTAGCCGACGGTGTCGCCCAGATTCCAGATGGCGTCGAAGCGCAGAGGTTGTTGCAAAACCGCTTCGAGCGCAGGCAGATTGCCATGGATATCGGAGAGGACGAGGATGCGCATAGTGCGTTCAGGCGACGCTTGGGGCGGTTCGCGACGTGTGGACCAGCAGCACGGCGATATCGGCAGGCGTCACTCCCTGCAGACGGCTGGCCTCGCCAAACGTTCGGGGCCGGTGCTGGGTGAGCTTGGCGCGAGCTTCGTAGCGAAGCCCCAACAGAGCATGAAAGTCGGTATCCGGGGGAATCGGCCTGCGTTCCATGCCGGAAGAGCGCGCCACCTCTTTCGCTTCCCGTTCGACAAACGCCTGGTAGCGCAGTTCCTGCGCGAGTCTCGCCTGAAGTCGCTCCGCCAGTTGCGTCACCTCGGTCATCCCGAGTTCCTGGCAAAGGCAGGAGAGTTCTCGTTCAGTCGAACCCGGCCGGCGCATCAGCTCGGCAATCGTCGTTTGCTTGGTCACGGCGCCGAATCCGGACGAGGCCAGCAAATCGAGTGTGGCAAGGCTAGGCGCAAGGCGAGTCGACTCGATCGCCTGCATCGCGGCGTCGAGCGACGTTCGTTCCGCGGCTATTGCTTCATATTCCGTTCCGCTGATCAGACCCTCGGTGTAGGCGAGGCCGGCCAGTCGGTCGTGGGCGGTATCCGGCCGCAGCAACAATCGGTACTCGGCTCGCGACGTCAGCATCCGGTAGGGCTCATCGAATGGCTTGACGGCCAAATCGTCGATCATCACGCCAATGTACGCCTGATCGCGTCCGAGCGTGACATGAGGGCGCTGCCGGGCCGTGTTCGCGGCATTCAGTCCCGCCAGCAACCCCTGACCGGCGGCTTCCTCGTAACCGGACGTGCCGTTAACCTGACCGGCCAGAAAGAGTCCTGAAAGGCGACGCGACTCCAGCGTCGTCGAGATTTCCGACGGATCGATGGCGTCGTATTCGACCGCATAGCCATATCGCGTAATCTGGGCGTGGCGCAAACCGGGAATCGTCTGGATCGCACGGTCCTGCACGTCGAACGGCAGGCTGGTGCTCATACCCTGCACGTAGTACTCGGTGGTGCGCCAGCCTTCCGGTTCGAGAAAGATCGGGTGACCGCTCTTGTCGGCGAATCGCGACACTTTGTCCTCGATCGACGGGCAATAGCGCGGCCCAACACCCTCGATCGAGCCGTTGTACATCGGCGCCCGGTCGAGGTTGTCCAGAATGTGCTGATGCGTCTGCTCATTCGTCGAGGTTCGCAGACAGCTCAATCGGATATGACCAGATCGATCGACTGCCGGCGTGGGATGGAAGGCGAGTGGAGGCAATGCGACGCTGTTGATATCTCCGAGCTCACCGGAATGGCTCAGCCAGCGATTATCCAGGTCGCTCTCCTGCAGCTCGCACTCCTCGAAGTCAATCGTTCGACCATCGATTCGGGGCGGAGTCCCGGTCTTCAGACGCCGAAGCTTGAATCCAAGCGACGAGAGTCCCTCGGCGAGCGCGCTGTCCGCCCGGTCGCCGGCGCGACCGCCCGCCTGCCGCGACTCACCGGCAATCAACGCCGCCCGCAGGAAGGTACCGGCTGTGACTACAACCGCCTGGCAGGAAATGGCGCCCCGCTGGCGGCAACGCACGCCGGCAACCCTCGGCAAGTCTCCGTTCGTCAACTCCAGACCGATCACCTCGTCCTGCAACATCGTCAGGTTTGGCTGGAGTTCAAGTGTTTCTTTCATCGTCATCGCGTAGAGCGATTTGTCCTGCTGCGACCGAATCGCCTGCACTGCCGGCCCCTTGCTCGTGTTCAGCAAGCGGGCATGAAGAGAGGTAGTGTCCGCGCAACGAGCCATCGCGCCACCGAGTGCATCGACTTCCGCTACCAGGTGCGACTTACCAGGTCCGCCGATCGATGGGTTGCACGGCATATAGCCTGTCCGGTCGAGATTCGGCGTCACGACCAGCACGCTGACGCCCGTCCTGGCCGCCGCCAATCCGGCCTCGCAGCCGGCATGACCCGCGCCAATGACGACGACATCGAACGATGAGTTCGTCGAGAAATCTGTCATGACAGTATCTTGTGGCCTGGTTCTAGCGCGCTGCAAGCTGTTTCGGTCGAGTGGCGCCGCCCTTGCCATGGCAATGCTTGTACTTCTTGCCGCTTCCGCAGGGACAGGGGTCGTTCACACCGACCTTCTGAAGCTTCTTCGTTTCGGTGGCTCCTTCACCGATGTTCATCGTGGTTTCCTCGGAGACTCGCGTCCGCACCGGCTGATCGGCGATCGCCGGCTGCACGCGATAGATCGTATGCACTGTGTCGTGCCGGATGTTCTCCGTCAGTTTGCCGAACATCCGGTATCCCTCGGTCTTGTAGACGACCAGTGGGTCCTTTTGTCCATACGCCTGAAGGCCGACGCCCTCGCGTAGCTCGTCCATACCGGTCAGATGCTCCACCCACAGGCGGTCGATGACGCTGAGCAACACATGTCGCTCGACTTGCCGCATCGTCTCTTCGCCGAAACGCTCTTCGACCGCGACATACGACTCGTCGGCATCTTCTTCCAGCAGTTCGATCAGATCCTCCCGGTTGAGGCCCTCGATCTCCTCCAGATCCAGTGGGTCCGATTCCCCTCGATGTGGAATCAGTTGTGTGAAATCCTGCAGCACGGCGGAGTAGTCGATATTGCCGCCTTTTTCGTCCGAATGCCTGGCGACGATCGCCTCAATTTCATCGGTAACCATGTCGGCGATTTTGTCGCTCATGTCTTCGCCGGCGACGATTTTCTTGCGATCGCCATAGATCACTTCGCGATGCCGGTTCATCACATCGTCGTATTGCACGACGTGCTTGCGGATATCGAAGTTGTGACCTTCGACTTTCGTCTGCGCTCCTTCGATCGACTTCGTGATCATTCCATGCTCGATCGGCGTTTCGTCGTCGAATCCGAGCCGGTCCATCAGGCCGCGCACACGGTCGCCGCTGAATCGCCGCATCAGGTCGTCGTCGAGCGACAGATAGAACCGGGTCGATCCCGGATCGCCCTGGCGACCAGCGCGACCACGCAGCTGGTTGTCGATGCGGCGCGATTCGTGGCGTTCGGTGCCGATGATGTGCAACCCGCCCGCTTCGCGCACCGAATCCTCCAGCACGATGTCCGTGCCGCGACCGGCCATGTTCGTGGCGATCGTCACCGCGCCCGGCTGACCCGCCCGCGCCACGATCGATGCTTCGCGCTCATGCTGTTTGGCGTTGAGAACTTCGTGCAGGATTCCCTTGCGCTTCAGCATTTCGCTCAGGCGCTCTGACGCTTCAATTGAAACGGTGCCGACAAGCACCGGTCTGCCGGCGGCGTGCATCTCTTCGATTTCACGAACGACGGCGTTGTACTTCGCTTCTTCCGAGCGGTAAATGACATCCGCTTCGTCATTGCGGACCATTTCGCGATTGGTCGGAATCGCCACGACGTCGAGGTTGTAAATGCGCAGAAACTCCTCGGCTTCCGTTTTCGCGGTACCGGTCATGCCGGCCAGTTTTTCGTACATCCGGAAATAGTTCTGGAACGTGATCGTGGCCATCGTCACATTCTGACGCCGGACGCGAACGTTCTCTTTGGCTTCGATCGCCTGATGGAGACCCTCTGAGTACCGCCGCCCGGTCATCATTCGCCCGGTGAATTCGTCGACGATGATCACTTCGCCGTCGCGGACGATGTAGTCCTTATCGCGGTGGAAGATCACCTCGGCTTTGAGCGCCTGCTCGAGGTGGTGGGTCAGATCGATGTACCGATCGTCGTAGATGCTCTCGCCGGCAGGAATACCAGCCAGTTCCTCGACCTTGTCGACGCCCTGATCGGTCAGCGACACCGACTTGTGCTTGATGTCGACCTCGTAGTGGCGGTTCTCGCGAAGCTGTTTGACGATCTGCGCGAACTGATAGTAGCGGTCGGTAGACTGTTCGGCCTGACCCGAGATGATCAGCGGCGTCCGCGCTTCGTCGATAAGGATATTGTCCACCTCGTCGACGATCGCGAAGTAGAGATCGCGCTGCACCTGGCGTTCGGCGGCCACCACCATATTGTCGCGCAGGTAATCGAAGCCGAATTCGTTATTCGTTCCGTGGGTGATGTCGCAGGCATACGCTTCCGGACGACTTACCGGCCGAAGTTTTTCCAACCGAGGATCTGGAGATTCCCATTCCGGATCGAACATGAAGGCTTCGTCATGCTGGATACACCCAACGGTCATGCCCAAGGCGTTGTAGACCTGACCCATCCACTGGGTATCGCGCTTGGCCAGATAATCGTTGACGGTGATGACATGCACACCGCGACCCGTAATCGCATTCAACGCCACTGCCGTCGTCGCGGTGAGCGTTTTGCCTTCTCCGGTCTTCATCTCGGCGATCTTGCCTTCGTGCAGCACGACTCCGCCCATCAGCTGAACGTCGAAATGCCGTTGCCCGAGCGTTCTCACGGCGGCTTCACGCACGCGGGCGAAAACCTCTGGCAGGAAGTCTTCGAGTGACTCGCCCTCTTCGAGCCGTTGGCCGAAGATGACTTTTGTCAGACGGAGGTCACCATCGGTCAGTTGCTTCGTCTCGTCTTCGAGAGCGTTGACTTCGTCGACTACCGGATGGAGTTTCTTGACCGATTTGGCGTTTGGATCGCCAAGGATTTTTGTGAACAGGGAGCGCATAGGGAAAGCCTTTGAAGGGAAGTAAACTGAGCGGTGCGTGCGAAATCGCGACTCACATATCTCTCAGAGTATAACGTCCGCGGTCGACCAATCGATGTATCTGACACTGTTGGACCAACCGGAACACAGTAATGCCCGTGCCGCCGTGCCATCGCCAGCGCGGAACGAAAATGGGACTGTGATCCTGAGCGGTACGGAGCGCAGCGGAGAGCAGTCGCAGGATCTCCCGCCGCAGCGGCAAGCCTCCTGCACCGTCGTTCGAATCGCCGCAGCCGTCCTGTTGGCCTCGCGTTTGCACAGAAACCCCAAGGGCAACGTTTCATGAGCGCCGAGCAGGACGTTCGGCAAGTGATTGCCTCAATTCCGTCTGGCCGGGTGACGACCTACGGCGCGATTGCACGCGCCGTGGGGCTGGGTCGGGACGCTCGCCGGGTCGGCTGGATCATCTCTGCTCTGGAGGACGACCACCAGCTTCCCTGTCACCGCGTAGTCAATGCGGCCGGTCACCTGAGCGGCGGTTGGTCCTTCGGGCACCCAGACATCATGCGCCAGATGCTCGAAGCGGAAGGTGTCCGCTTCGTCGGGGAATACGACGTCGATCTGCGCCGGCACCTGTGGGATCCAGCCTCGTCAACCCCCGCCGACGAAATGGACGACTTCGAGAAGATCCCCTGATTGCAGTGTCACTTCGGTGAACTGTGGTCGCTTCAGGATCACACCATTGTGTTCGACGACGACCATGTTCCGGTGGAGCTTTCGCAGGTCGAGAAACTCCTGAATTGTCATCGGTGCGTCGAGCTCGACAGGCTTTCCGTTTACCGTCAATGCTAGTGCCATCGATGTACTCCATGGAAGTGATGCGCGAGCGCGATCCAACGCATCTCGATATGCGACCGCAGCGGCGGAAGGGTCGTTTGCTGACCCGATGCCGGACATCACCGCGATGCCATGTGCTCCAGCTTCCAGCACGCCTGCGACCCGTTCCGGGGTGATGCCGCCGATCGCCAGTACCGGCAAGGTGGTCGCGCGAACGATCGAAGCCAGGCCCTCGATGCCGATTGGCGGCCTGCCAGCTTTGCTGCCTGTTTCAAAGATATGTCCGGCGACGTGATACGTCGCCTTGGTGGAGATCGCCGCCGAATCGGGAGAATGGACAGAGCGCCCCACTTGCGGAAACGCCGTCAGATCGGCGTCGTCGCGCACCTCTTCAGGAAAATGCACCCCGGTGCCGAGCTCCTTCGCGATCTCAGCGTCCGTGTTCACGACGATCCGGGCGGTATCTCCAACGGCGTCGACAACCTCTGCGACAAGCGACCGTAGCTCGGATCGCGAGAGAGTCTTTTCACGAACGTGAATCAGATCGACGCCTTCAGCCGCAACGAGTCTCGCGATCTCCACAACTGGCCGAGAAGCGCGCTTGCTGTCGGTTACCCACATCAGTTTCGGAACCGGACGCCCGCTCACGACGCCGGCTCCGGCAACGACGCCAGCAGCTCTCGCACCGCCTGTTCGGGATTCGGGCTGCGAGTCACCGCGCTCATCACCGCGACCCCGCATGCGCCCGCTTCAACGACAGACGTGGCATTCGACGCGTTGACCCCGCCGATACCGACGATCGGCAGCTGGCTCAGATGGCGACGACGAGTCACCATCTTTACGCCGACCGCGGGCCCCGCGTCACTTTTCGACGCCGTCCCAAAGATGGGACCTACACCCAGGTAGTCAGCGCCACGACCCCTGGCATCTTTCGCCTGTTCGTCCGTTTCAGGCGAGTAACCAATCACGAATCTGTCTGGCGCGATGGAACGAGCGGATTCGAGCGGCAGATCGTCGACACCAAGGTGCATGCCGTCCGCCTCGATCGCCAGCGCAAGATCGACGCGGTCATTGATGACGAACAAGACGGTTTCTGGTGTGACGTCTCGCACTGCGACCGAAAGAGTCAGCATTTCCCGATCGGACATCCCCTTCGAGCGCAGCTGAATTGCCGTTGCGCCGCCGGCGACCGCTTGCTCGGCAACATCAACGGCATCGAGAAGGCACATTGCAGGATCGATGACGATATAGAGCCGTAGCTGGTTGCAGAGATAGCTCATCGACCCGATATCTACGCTGTGGCGCCAACAACGCCTTCGAGAGGGCTGCTGGCGCTGGCGTACGCTTTGCGCGGAATACGGCCGGCCAGAAACGCCTTGCGTCCCGCTTCCACCCCTCCCGCGATCGCTTCGGCCATCAGCGCCGGATTGGGTGAGAGAGCCACCGCGGTGTTCACCAGCACCGCGTCCGCCCCCGCTTCCATTGCCTGCGCCGCGTCTGACGGCACGCCGATGCCGGCATCGACCACCACCGGAATCGTCGCCTGCTCGACAATGATCCGGATCGAATCGATGCTGATCAGCCCCTGCCCCGAGCCGATCGGCGAACCGAGCGGCATCACCGTCGCGGTGCCGAGTTCTTCCAGCCGCTTCGCGAGAATTGGATCGGCGCCGATATACGGAAGCACGGTGAATCCTTCCTCGACCAGCACCTTCGCCGCTTCGTACGTGCCGATCGGATCGGGAAGCAGGTACTTCGGATCGGGAATCACCTCGAGTTTGACCCAATCGGAAAGCTCCAGCGCTCGCGCCATGCGCGCAATGCGAATCGCTTCCTCCGCGGTCTGGCAACCCGCTGTGTTCGGCAGAATCGTGTACTTCTTCCAGTCGATGTCTTCCAGCACCGAACGGCTCTTGGGATCGTCGAAGTCGATGCGCCGCAAAGCGACCGTGACGATTTCCGTACCCGCAGCCTCGAAGGCGGCGAGCATCTCGATGGAGTTCCGGTACTTGCCAGTGCCCAGCATCAACCGGCTGTTGAAACTCTTACCGCCAATGGTCAGCGGGTTGTCATGTGGTATTGACATCATGCCTGCCCCTTCCAGGATCGGCCCGCCAGTGAAGCGGGTGGGAAATGGTTGTCATGTGGTATTGACATCATGCCTGCCCCTTTCAGGATCGGCCCGCCAGTGAAGCGGGTGGGAAATGGTTGACCGGTGAGTGACCGGCGCCGACTGCGTAGCTCGACGCCAGCGCCCGGGAGATGTACGACTTGGCCTCGGCAATCGCATCGAGCGGCGCATCACCGAGCGCCAGGCGTGCGGTGATCGCCGCCGAAAACGTGCATCCTGTGCCGTGCGTGTTCCGCGTGTCGATCCGGCTGCCGGGCAAGACGGTGAACGCCGCACCGTCGAAGACGAGATCATCCGGATCGCCCTCGTTATGACCGCCCTTGATCACGACGAAACGAGGACCGAACGCATGAATCGCTCTCGCTGCTTCTTCCTTCAATTCCATCGAATCGATGGTGAGGCCGGAGAGCACCTGTGCTTCGGGCAGATTCGGCGTCACAACCATCGCCATTGGCAAGAGTGCGATCACCAGCGACTGCACCGCGTCCTCTTGCAGGAGAAAATCGCCGCTCTTGGCCACCATCACCGGATCGACGACCAGCCGGTCGACCTCCCACGCCTCGATGCGATCGCCGACCGTGCCCACGATCGCCGCGCTGGAGAGCATGCCGGTTTTCATCGCCTGGGCGCCTATATCCTGCATGACGACATCGATTTGCGCGGCGACGACCTCTTCCGGCACCTCGGCGATGGCGAACACGCCAGCGGTGTTTTGCGCGGTAACCGCCGTTAGTGCGCTGGTGCCGTACACGCCGAACGACGCGAACGTCTTCAAGTCGGCCTGAATCCCGGCGCCGCCGCCGGAATCGGAACCGGCGATCGTCATCGCTTTGACGACATCTTTGAGACGGGGAATCTGGACCACTCTGGTTCCTGTTCGGCCAACGAAAACGCTGATGCGCATGCATCAGCGGTCACCAGAGCGATGTTCTGCTCGTTGCCCTCCCTTCGCCGGCATGACCCGGATCAGGTTCGGAGGGTTGGCGACACTCACGATGCCGCTCTCTCAGCGCATTCCGCACCCCTGGCAACCACCTTCATCATACCATGGGGGCATTGGGACCGGTGCTATACTCGGTGCGCGATTGTGAGGGCCATAATCGCTCACCACACCAGTCGAGAACGCCCCATGAATGTCGTCCAGGGATTGCAGGCCATCCGGGAACGCCTGGTCGAAAACGACGCGGATCCGGCCACGCTTGCCACGGTCGACGTCTTCCTGAAACGAGCTGCGTTGCCCGCGGCCCAGAGCGCCGCCGCGACATCGCAGCTGCAGCTGGTTCGCCTGCTCATGCGCACACCGGCGTCGAACGCCAATGTCCGCGTCTACAACGACCTCGTTCGCGTCGAAGAGGAGCTGGAGTCCGCGGCTGTGCAAGCGCATGCCGTGCGCGCGGCGGAAGAAGCGAAACCTGTCCCCAAGACCAAGAAGTTCTACAAACAGCAGAAGGAAAAGGACGAGAAGAAGGCCTGATCGCCGCTGCTCTGCCGCAGACGTTCCAGGCCCTTGTGCCGGAGTGCTCCGGCGGAAAGAGGTTCCAGCGATGGCCGACCAACTTGCACTCGATCCGCAGACGCTCGTTCCGCGCGTCATTGGCCGGTATACGCCAGTCTTCGCCGATCACGCGCTCGGTGTAAGAGTCTGGGACCGCGACGGCATCGAATTTCTCGATTTCACCTCGGGCATTGCCGTCGTCAACACCGGGCATTGCCATCCCGCGGTTGTCGCTGCTATTCAGCAGCAGGCGTCCCGCGTCATTCACGCTCAGCAGAACATTCTTCTGCATGAGCCGATGCTCGTCGCCGCGACCGAGTTGACCGCGACATTGCCGGACAATCTGAATCAGGTTTTCTGGACGAACAGCGGCGCCGAAGCGATCGAAGGCGCGCTCAAATTGGCCAAGGCCCACACGCGCCGCCCGGCGGTTGTGGCATTTCGCGGCGCATTCCACGGGCGCACCCATGCGGCGATGGCGGTGACGTCATCCCGTGCCAAGGTGCGGGGGCACTACGAGCCGCTCGTTCCCAGCATCTACTACGCGCCTTATCCTTACTATTTCCGGTCGCCGGTGCCGGGCGGCGTCGATGCGGCGGACGATTTCTACATCGCTGAGCTGAACGCGCTCTTCGACACGATGGTCATGCCGGACGATGTGGCCGCCATTCTCGTTGAAACCATCGCCGGTGAAGGTGGTTACCTGGTGCCATCCGCCCGGTGGTTGCAAGCGCTGCGAACGATCTGCGATCAACACGGCATTCTGCTGGTCATGGATGAAATCCAGACCGGTATGGGCCGGACCGGCAAGATGTGGGGATTCGAGCATTTCGTTGTCACACCCGATGTCATCACCGTCGCCAAGGGGATCGCCTCCGGGATGCCGGTCAGCGCCGTCGTTTCGTCGAAAGAGATCATGGATAGCTGGGCGCCGGGCGCGCATGGCGGCACCTACGGCGGCAATGCGGTTGGCACGGCTGCCGCTGCGGCGACATTGCGGGCGATGCGCGAAGAGCGGATGCCGGAAAACGCCGCGGCCATGGGCGAGCGCCTGATTGCGGGGCTGCGCCAGATTCAGCAGGCGAATCCCGTGATTGGCGAGGTTCGCGGTCTGGGTCTGATGGTAGCCACGGAGTTTGTCACGGACGATGGATCGCCGAATCCGGCCGCAGTCTCGGCGGTCATGAAGAAGTGCTTCGAGGAACGCATCCTGCTGATCAACTGCGGCACCTACGATCAGGCGATCCGCATCATTCCGCCGCTGGTCGTCAACGAGACTGAGATCGATCGCTTCCTCGACGTGTTCGGACGAGCGGTTTCGGCACTGTCGTCCTGACGGAGAGATCTCTCAGGCGTAAATCTCCTGGTCGCCGCAGAGATGCGATCGGTGCCCTGCCGCCAAACGCTCGTAAACGTGGACGACTGACGACGCAACCGTCTGCCAGGAGAATCGCTGTGCCGCGATGTGGGCGCTCAGCCCCATCCGCGCCGCCAGTTCCGCATCGTTCAGGATGCTCAGAATCGCATCGGCATGGATCTGTGGTTGGTCGTAGGGAGCCAGAATGCCGGTTTCACCATCTTCAATGGTGAAGATCAATCCGCCCGCGCGCGATGCCACGACGGGCGCTCCGCATGCCATCGCTTCGACGGCAACCAATCCGAACGACTCGTACCGCGACGGCACGCTGACAACATCCGCCGCCGAATAGAAAATGGGCAAGCGGTTCTGAGGTTGCGAACCGAAGAGCCGGACCCGGTCCAGATGTCCCATTGCCCGGATTCGATCGTGAACGATGGACAGTGGGCCGACCGGTTCTCCCGATTCGTCGAGATCGCCGCCGACAATCGCCAAGACCGCTTCGGGCATGCTCGCGGCGACCGTCGCGAACGAATCGAGCAGCGTGTCGATTCCCTTGATCGGGTCGATTCTGCCGACAAACAGAACCACTTTCTGATCGTCTCGAAGCCCAAGCTCGGCCCGGCTGGCCGAGCGGTTGCCCGGCGTGAAGAGGTCGACATCCACACCCGGCGGGATCGTGCAAATCTTGCTGGCCACGGCATGTTGTCGCCAGATCAGATCGGCCCGTTCATCTGGATTGGCGGCGATGATGCTGTCGGCCAGTCCGACCAGCTGCTGCTCGCTCCTGGCGCGCAGTGGCGTTTCGTGTTCCGATGCGGGAGACACCCGGTTCTTCATATGGGCAGTCGTGTGGAACATCAGGGTGTAGGGCGTTCCCCAGTACCGCCGCATCATTTCCGCGGTCAACCCGGAGAGCCAGTAGTGCGCGTGCACGACGTCGTAGCGCACACCGGCCCGCATCGCATAGAGCGCCATTTGCTCGGCGAAGGCCGGCAAGAGGGTATGCAGCGCATTCTTATCGACCGGTTCGGGGGGACCGGCATCGATCGAAATGAGATTCACGTTGTCGCAGATTGTTTGGATTTCTGGAGTGTCAGGGGAGGTTCGTCGGGTGAAGACGTCGACTGGGAGACCGAGTTCGGCGACGTGACAGGAGAGTTCACGCACGTAAACATTCATGCCGCCGGCGTCCTTGCCGCCCAGGTTCGCCAGCGGCGATGTGTGGACTGAGATCGACGCCACGCGACGGAGACCGTCGGTTTCGTAACCGAAAACCGATGGCCCGGAGTACGGGTAGAGTGAATTCACCGATATGCCTCAGTTCAAGTCACGCCTTCGGGCATCGCGCGAAGGCAATTGCCGGATCAAAAGATAACCGTCTCTTCGTGTTTCTCTGGTGCCCGCGGAGGGATTCGAACCCCCGACGCCCGCCTTAGGACGGCGGCGCTCTATCCTCTGAGCT
>CAYWSE010000002.1:49013-86991 GCA_964461025.1 uncultured Sphaerobacteraceae bacterium
ACCGGTCGCAGCCAGTCACAGTATAGACAAATGCCGCTCAAAAAACGCAAGGGTCTCGGGAGCCTCAGGAGCCCAGCTGAACCAGGAGTCATGGGCGTAGTCAGGGAACCAGCTGTATGAGACCTGGACGCCGGCCGCCTGCAGCGCGGCCACCATCCGTCGGGGCTGCTCGTAGGGGATGACGTCTTCATTGCCTTCCTGCAGGATCAGGAACGGTGCGCTCGTGCTGTCTACAAACGAGATCGGTGAGAAGTCCTCATACGCAGCTGGCGGTGGCAACGCCTCCGCGGATCCTCCCAGGATCTCCGCGTCCGTTTCCAGAGAGTAGGGGTGGGCGTCTGGGAAGGTGAAGTCGAACAGACCGCCCATCGTCACCACGCAGGTGGCTTTGCTGGAAAAGTCGGCGAGTGCCGGGTCGCTATTGTCGCGGGTTTCGCGCGTGCCGAGAAACGCGGCCAGCTGCCCACCAGAGGAAAACCCGAATGCGCCTATCAGATTTGGGTCGACGCCGTAGGTTTTGGCATTGGCGCGAACCCAGCGCACCGCCCGCTGGACATCGTCCAATTGGGCAGGCCAGAGTGTGGTGGGATCCCCCGCCACATACAAGCGGTATTCGATACTAAAGGTGACATAACCTGCCAGAGCCAATCCGGTTGCCGCTTCACCATGATCCCACCGGGTTCCCTGCACCAATCCGCCACCGTGAACCACGATGACCGCTGGACGAGGCTCGGGACGGTCCGGAGGCCGGACGATCGTGAGCAGGAGCGGAACGTCACCTACGGTCCCATAAACGACGTCGTCCTCACTCTGCAGCAGTTCCGCCGCATCGTCCTGGGCGACAACGGGATGCATCGAGCCAGCCATGGCCAATCCGAGGGCGCCAGCGCCCAGGCCAGTTAGCGCATGGCGGCGAGTGAGGGTATGTGAAGTTCCCACCTGAGGGTCGTCCATAGCGGCAGCTGCCTCCAACCCGTGCGGTAACAGTCATGACCGCCAGCGACCTGCTGACGGGCAAATGGCGTGAATACGCCAGTATACCGTCACGGAAGAGCTGCCCCATGGGCACTGGACGAGACTCGCCACCAACCATCAACAACCCGCGATCAACCATCCACCGCCCACGACCCACGAATCACGGTCTATGGCCTACGTCTATGCTATCCTGTCTGTCGCCTTGCGGGGAGTAGCGCAGTCCGGTTAGCGCGCAGCGTTCGGGACGCTGAGGTCGGAGGTTCAAATCCTCTCTCCCCGACCAGGAGCGAAGCGGGAGCCAGCAGGCTCCCGTTCCTTTTTCCGGGAACAGCATCGTTCCGGACATGCTAATGACCTCGAATCAGCCAGAATCTCGAAAATCAGGCAGGCGTGCGATCCCATCCGTATCGTCGCTCATCGAGCACGTCCATTCATCTGAAAGAACCCCCATCGACGACCGAGTGCTGACGAGAGTGATCGGCAGGGTGGTCGATTCGGCCCGTGTCGAAATCGAATCCGGCGCCTCGCTGGGCCGTGAGGAGATCATCGGGCGGCTTGATGACGAACTTGCGTTGCTGGAGTCGCAGCGATTGACCGAGGTAATCAACGCCACCGGCGTCATCCTGCATACCAATCTCGGCCGCGCTCCAGTCAGTCGTGAAACCGCTGCTGCGATGGCGAACGCCGCGGCGGCACAGGTTCCGCTCGAAATCGACCCCACCACGAACCAGCGTGGCGGACGCATGTCCGAGATTTCGCGGCTGATGCGCGTGCTGACCGGCGCCGAAGCGACGCTGGTTGTGAACAACAACGCTGCTGCCGTCTTGCTTGTCTTGTCCGCGTTGGCGTCCGTAAAGGAAGTTGTCGTTTCGCGGGGCGAAGCTGTGGAGATCGGCGGCGGTTTTCGGATTCCCGATGTGCTCCGCCAGAGCGGCGCGTCGATGATCGAAGTCGGCACGACGAACCGTACCTATGCCCGCGACTTCGCCGCGGCGATCACGGATCGCACCGCCGCACTTCTCACCGTGCACGCCAGCAACTTCCGCGTCGAGGGATTTGTCGCCGCTCCAACGATCGAGGAGCTCTCTGAAGTTGCTCAGGGTGCTTCGTTGCCCCTGATCGACGACCTGGGCAGCGGCTCGATCCTGCAGCCATCCGATTTTGGGCTCAGTCACGAGCGAACGATCGGGGAAGGCATCGCCGCGGGCGTAGATCTCGTCACCGCCAGCGGCGACAAGCTGCTCGGTGGACCGCAAGCTGGACTGATTTGTGGTCGCGCCGACCTGATCGCAATGGTCGAGAAGCATCCGCTGGCCAGAGCGGTTCGCGCCGATAAGTCGACGCTTGCCGGTGTCGCCGCAACACTCCGCCACCATGTGCGGGGTGAGGCAGTCGCTGAGATTCCCGTATGGCAGATGATCTCGGCCGATACTTCCGAACTGAAGAGTCGCGCTGAGCGAATCGTCGCAGGGCTTGCGGATTCGGCGCCCGCCATGTCGATCGTAGAGTCGGACTCCACGGTGGGCGGAGGATCGTTGCCCGGTGACGTTCTGCAAAGCTGGGCGGTTGGCATCGACCATCCGCACCCAGAAAGCCTCGCGACGGCGCTCCGGACAGGAACGCCCGGCGTCTACGGTCGCATCGTCGACAGTCGCCTGCTTCTCGATCTGCGAACGGTAAGACCCGAGCACGATCAGGGTCTGCAGCAAGCCATCTTCGAAGCGCTTGAGTCGCTCCCTGCGTCCGGATGCGTTCGCAGGAAACGGGCGTAGGGAGACGGCTTTTCCGACTCCGTGTTGGCGACTGGCGGTCTCCCTGCTGGAGACGATCGTTGTAGTCGGTGAGCAGGAGGCGCACGAGGCGCCTCCCTACGCGTACCGGTCACCATGTGCTTCATTCGCTGCACATGAGCGCCCTGGTCGACCCGCCCCGTCAGATGGTCAGAACCTCTGCATTCTGACTGTTGGCGATCGACAGGTGATCTAGTTCTGCTTCTTCTTGCCCTGGCGCAGATCGCGGAAGTAGGGACTCTTGGGCGGGTAGAGCTGCCGGTGCAAATCGGGCAGCTTCTCCAGATGCGCTCGCAGCTCGGCAAAAGTGCTCTGATCGTCTACCGCCTGCGCGGCGGCCAGCTCGGCGCGCAAATGCCCCGCGAATTCTTCGTACTGCTCGCGCTGCAGCTTGACTATCGTCTGCAAGAGCTCTTCGCGAAGCGCGCCAGGCGTTGGCGGAGGCAGATCGGGCAGCTCGCCCAGCAGTGTCTCCCCATGCTCACGCATGTGCTCGTCCACGTCAGCGAGAAAGTTCGCCGCATGCCACTCTGAGGGCAGTTGCGTCGATCGCATCGTCGCCATCAACTCTCGATTTCTCGCGTCGCGCAGGAGCGGTTCGGGCGCCGAGTCGGCCAGATCGATCACGATCGGCAAGTACTTGAGAAAAAGCGCGACGAGGTGATCCTCGGTGCGCGGAGCGGAGCGAGTCGCAGCCGAACCTGGCTCGAACGCGACGGCGATCGACCGGTTGCGTGCCTGAGCGACGCGCGATTGCACCACGGCAAACGGGAAGTCGAGCTCGCGACTGATTCTCTGGACATAATGGCTGCGATCGACCGGATCCGCGACCCGCTGCAGGAAAGGCCCCAATTGGTCGATCGCCCGTCTGCGGGCCGACACATCATTGCGATCGACATCCTGCAGGACATGATCGATGACGAAATCCATATACGGCCGTGCCGCGTCGATCTGGCGAACCCATTCATCCGGATTGGTGCGAATCAGCGAATCGGGGTCTTCGCCCGCCGCCAGCTCGACGATGTTGACCTGGGCATCGAGCCGGTGGGCGATTCTGAAAACCGTGCGCGGATCGGCTACCACATCGGAAACCTGATCGAGACTGACCTGCAACGATTCGATCGCCCGCATCGAGGCCATCCGACCGGCCGCGTCGGCATCGAGCGCCAGCACGACCCGTTTGGTCAGACGCTTCACCAGATCGACTTGCGTTTCGGTGAGCGCGGTGCCCATCGCTCCGACGACGTTGCGGAATCCGTGCTGATGCGCGGCGATGACGTCCATGTAGCCTTCGACGATAATTACCCGGTTGTCTTCGCGAATAGCATCCCGGGCAAATGGCAATCCGTAGAGGAGCGAGCTTTTGTCGAAGATCAGCGATTGCGGCGAATTCAGGTATTTCGGTTGTTCGTCACCGAACGCCCGGCCTCCGAAACCAACAATCTGCCCGTCACCGTCCTGAATGGGGAAGATGATCCGGTCCCGGAACCGGTCGTAGTAGCCGCCGGTCTCCCGGCGTTGGAGCAATCCGGCATCGGCGGCGATTTCAGGATCGATGCCGCGCGCCGAAAACTGCTTGAAAAGGTAGTCCCAACCATCGGGCGCGAGACCGAGTCCGAACTGCCCGATCATCTCCTCCGAGATGCCGCGTTGGTTCAGATATGCGCGGCCTTTTTCGCCAGCAGCCGAGGATGTCAGCACCGTGGCGAAATAGCTCGCGGCGATCGCGTGAAGTTCAAGATAACGGTTGTTGCGTGGATCCTCGACCGGCGCGGTGCGAGGGCGATCGTCGAGCGTCACGCCCGCTCGTTCAGCCAAGTCCTGGAGCGCCTGCCGGAAGTCGACCTTCTCCCGCTCCATGTAGAACGAAAAGAGATCGCCGCCTTTGCCGCAGCCGAAACAGTGGTAGTTCTGCCCTTCCGGAAACACAACAAAGGAGGGCGTCTTTTCCTGGTGGAAGGGGCAAAGCCCCTTCATGTTCCGGCCCGCTTTCTTCAGCGCGACCTTCTCGCCGATCAGATCGACGATGTCGAGGCGCTCCCGAATTTCAGTGACTGCGTCGCCGGCCATGATGCGGATTCATTTCACGGAGTGGGCAACGCCCAGTATTGCGGGACATAGAGTTGCTCGAATGTTTCGACGGCATAGCGGTCGGTCATGCTGGCCACGTAATCCGCAACGATGCGCGAGGCCGGATCGCGTGCGGCGAGTGTCCGGTACTCAGCCGGGATCGCCTCAAAGTGCCGATCATAGTACTCGCACAGCATTTCAACGACTTGTTTCGCCTTGCGGGTGTTCTCGGATTGGTTCAGCGGACGGTAGACGGCATCGAAGAGATATGAGCGCAAGGCGTTTGCCGCATCCAGAATTTCCGGTTGCAACCCGATCGCGCCCGGCGCTTCTGAGACATTGGAGTGCGCGACGATATCGTTGACCAGCGTATCGATGCGCTTCGCGTGCGTCGACCCCAGCCGTTCTGTGACAACGGGTGGAATCTGCGACGCATCGATGATGCGAGCCCTGATCGCGTCGTCCAGATCGTGGTTGATGTAGGCAACGGCGTCGGAGATGCGCATCACCTCGCCTTCGAGGGAGAGCGGCCGTTGCGAGATCGCTCCGGTCAGTTCATCGTCCGGTTTGGAGTGATGCAGGATGCCGTCCCGGACATCGTCTGTCAGATTCAGCCCGCGCCCGTCCTTTTCGAGATGATCGACAACCCGCAGACTCTGTTCGTTGTGACGAAAACCGGGCAAGTACCCCTGCAACGCCGTTTCGCCGGCATGACCGAACGGCGTATGCCCAAGATCATGCCCCATCGTGATTGCTTCGATCAGATCCTCATTGAGGGCCAAAGCTCGCCCAATCGTACGAGCAATCTGTGAAACCTCCAGCGTGTGCGTCAAGCGCGTGCGGTAGTGGTCGCCGGCCGGCGCGATGAAGACCTGCGTCTTGTGCATCAACCGCCGGAAGCTCTTGGAATGGACGACGCGGTCGCGATCGCGCTGATAGTCGGTGCGCATGTCGGAGCGATCGTCCGGCTGTTGCCGTGACGCGTTGCGACTGAATCGCGCCAGCGGCGCCAGTTCGCGGATCTCCTGCAATTCGCGCCGCTCGCGAGGATTGATGTCGAGGGGAGTCGTCTCCTCGGGCGACAGATGAGGGCGTCGTGCTCTCGGGGGAGGTGTCACCGGCGCGTCTCCTCCTGCAGCCTAGTCACCGATCACATCGAGCGGCGCCAGACTGGCCATGAATCGTTTGCGACCATGGCGAGCAAATTCGATTGCCAGCTCCTGATCGTCTCGCCTGTCAGTGACTTCCAAAATACGACCTTCGCCGAACTTCGAGTGAAAAACGCGCTCCCCGGTGGAGTACTTGCGGACAGGCGGGGCGTATCCGGCCGGTCTGGCAGGCGCCTGATTTGACGATGAAAAACCCTGCTGCGTGCGCGTGGTCAGGCTGGTCATCCCCCGTGGACTGATCGCGCCGCGTCTGCCCACTTCGCGCACATGCTGGTGCGGCAGACTGTCCAGAAAACGCGACTGGACGCCCATTTGAAACCGCCCGTAGTTCATCCGCGAACCAGCCCGCGTCAGATAGAGCAGCTTCTGGGCGCGGGTGATTCCGACGTAGAAGAGGCGCCGCTCCTCTTCGATCGCCTGGGGATCGTCGAACTCCGCTTCGATGGCGCGACTGACCGGCAGCAGCCCTTCTTCGAGCCCGGTGATGAATACTGCCGGAAACTCGAGTCCTTTGGCGGAATGGAGGGTGATCAGCGTCACGCGGCCCCGCTTGTCGTCTTCCAGCGTGTCGACATCGGCGATCAGGGCCACCTGCTCGAGATAGGCCGACAACCCTTCTCCCGGTGGCAGACCATCGTACTTCTCCATGTCGGCCCGAACTTCGAGGACGTTTGCCCAGCGTTCGAGATCATCCTCTGTTGCGTCCGGGAACGACTCTTTGTAGCCGGTCAGCGCCACCAGCTCGTCGAACAGCTCCGACAATGGTTTTGCGTTCGCTGAAGCAGAGAGCTGCTGCAGCACTGAACCGAGTTTGACCGCCGCCTTCTGCGCCGATCCACCGAACGATGGTCCGGCTATGCCATCCGCAAACTGTCGAAGCGATTCCAGCAGTGTCTGCTTATGCGATCCCGACCATTCGATCAGCGTCTCCAGCGCTTTCGGTCCGAATCCCCGACCGATCGGCATATTTTCCAGCACGCGCTCCAGACTGACGCGATCCTGTGGGTTGTGCAGGAGCCGTAAGACGGCCAAGACGTCTTTGACCTCTTTGCGGTCGTAGAACCTGACGCCGCCGACGATCTGGTAGGGAATGCCGCTCAGCCGGAAGGATTCCTCCAGCACGCGACTCTGCGCGCCCGTCCGGTACATGACCGCGAATGCATCGCCCGGCCAGTCGTGCTGCGCCATCAGGCGGCGAATCTCACCTGCCACGAATTGCGCTTCGTGCTGCTGATCGGCCAGCTCGCGAATGGTGATGATCTCACCGTCCTCGTTGTCGGTTCGCAGCTTGCGGTCGATACGTTGCTGGTTCTGTCTGATGACGTTGTCGGCCACGGCGACGATCCTCGCCGTGGACCGGTAGTTCGTTTCGAGGACGATGCGTTGAGCGTCCGGAAAATCCTGCTCGAAGTCGAGAATGTTCCGGATATCCGCCTGCCGCCAGCGATAGATCGACTGGTCCGGGTCGCCGACGACGAAGAGGTTGCGGTTGAGGTCGCTCAGGGCCGAAACGAGCACATACTGCACGCGGTTGGTGTCCTGATATTCGTCAACGAGGATGTGCCGAAACCGGTGCTGATAGCGGTGGAGGACATCTGGTTCGGCATCGAAGAGCCTGATCGGCAGGATGAGCAGATCGTCGAAGTCAACCGCGTTGGCCTCGTGCAGCAAGCGCTGGTATTCCCGGTACACGCGGGAAACCAGTTCTTCGTCGTACGTCGCTGCCTGTGAGGCGACATCGTCGGGAGTCAGCAACAGCGACTTCGCGGCGCTGATCCGGGAGAGCATCCGTCGCGGCGCGACCTGTTTGGGATCGAGGTTGTTGGCAACCACCGCGGCTTTTGCCGTTTGCATCTGGTCCGCGTCGTCGTAGATAGTGAAGTTGCGCATGATTCCGAGCCGGTCGGCGACGAGACTGGGATTCTCGCGCAGCAACCGCACTCCGAACGAATGGAACGTCCCCATCGTCAGACCGCTGGCGTCGTGATCGCCGAGCAACCGGTCGACTCGCTCCCGCATTTCGCGCGATGCCTTGTTGGTGAATGTCACGGCCAGAATGCCGCCTGGTGGCACATTTTGTTCGCTGATCAGCCAGGCGATGCGGTGCGTCAGGACGCGGGTTTTGCCCGATCCGGGGCCGGCCACAACCAGAACAGGGCCGTCTGGCGCGGTCACAGCGGTCTGTTGCTCCACATTCAATCCGTGGAGCAGAGGGGAGAGCGTGGTGCTCACGTGCGGGGACTCCAATTTGCGGGAGACGTGGTAAAATCCACGGCTGTATTGGGGAATAGTATAACGGTAGTACGCCTGACTCTGGATCAGGTAGTTGGGGTTCGAATCCCTGTTCCCCAGCCGCCCGGGACCGCGCAACGCGGTCCTTTTTGTGTTTCTACGGAAACAGCATCTCTCGTGGTTACATTAAGTCTCGCAACTCGTATTCTTGATATCGGGAGCGAACCTGCTCAACGAGGCGTTAGGAAAACGTCCCGATTATTACGAGCTCGTGTCGCTCTCCATCCACGTCTGCAGCTCGGTGAGCGGTCTTTGAGAGACAGGCAGATAGCCCCGTTGGGGAGCATCGAGCGCTGCGATCATCACGACGACAATCGAGAACGAGAAAGCCAGAACCAGCATCATCCAGGTTCTTCGGGAGGCAGCGTTGGCCGTCTGGTAGCCCACGGCAAACATGCCGAGCAGCACAAGCGTGTAAAGAGCCACCCAGAGCCCGGTCGGCATCCGTATCTGACCGGCAACTGAAACACGCTCTGCCAGTACATTGATCATGTCGTTGATCGACTCGACATACATGGCGGAGATGTCTGAATTGTCGCCGGCGAGGACATTTTCAACCGCGATGTCCCAGAGTTGCTGCTGGATCGCCATCAAATCGCTGACAACGCTCTCGAGATCGTCGAAATTGCTTGGATCGCCCGCCAGGAGGACCTCGTCGATGTACTCCTGATAGAGAGTCCTGGATTCTTCACGCTGAGGATCGGGCAGGAAATCCGACCGCAAATATGCCGTGCGGATCGACGCAGCCTGGTCGCGAACGAGGACTTTTCGGGCTTCGTAGCGGTCTGAGACTGTACCGAACGTGAATGCAAGGATAAACGCCAGTAACGCGAGGATGGTTCCCACAATGGCGCCCACGGGCGCCTCTTTCTCGTCTTCCGAGCGCCTTCGGGCCTTCCAGCCAATCTTGTAGCCGAGCTCGATTGCGCACATGACCAGCACCGTGGTCAAAACGAAAAGAACCCAGAGCGGAATGTCCTGCATCGTCATCGCATTGGTCCTCGGTGGACATCGAATACGTCGGCCTCATGGCAACGTGCGCCGCCCGTGGGCCAGACCGGCGGCACTCGACGCGACACGATCCATTTGCGTCACGTGAGTCTATCTGATTGCGGGCCATCGACCGTAGCTGCCGCTCCAGAACGTTCGGTCCGGATTCGACACCCGTCACTTTCCTCTGTTTGCGGTGCTTAAGCATATAGGACACTTTGAATCCACACGGGATCGACGAATGGGCGGGATCCTGGGCCGCAACCCGAATCACGTGAGTGATCTTCCTGACGACATGCTGGTCGAGCGTGCCCAGCGGAATCCGGCCGAGTTCGACGCGATCTTCGACCGCTATTGGAACCCGGTCTTGCGCTACTGCTACTACCGGCTGGGCGATTGGCACGACGCGGAAGACGCGTCGGCTCAGGTGTTTCTGAATGCGCTCTCTGCGTTGCCCGGGTTCGTCTTCTCCGGACACCCCAATGCGTTCAAAGCGTGGTTGTTCACCATCGCGTTCCGGGTGGTCAGCAACTTTCGGCGTAGCGAAACCCGGCATCCAAGCGCGCCCATCGAAATGGCCGAGGACCGGATCGCACTTGATGATCCGTTGGAAGAGCAGGCGATTGCCACGGAACAACAGGAATTGCTGTTCAAACTGATCGAACAACTCAAACCAGTACAACGTCAGCTTGTCGAATTGCGGCTGGCCGGACTGACCGACGCGGAAATCGCCCAGGTTCTTGGCAAATCGGCGGTCGCCGTTCGCAAAGCCCAGTCCCGCGCGGTGATTGCGCTGCGCTCGCTGCTCGTTGCTCGTACTCACGCCGGCGGGGGTGAACGTCATGCTTGATCGATACGACGACCGGATCGGCAGCTTCTGGGATGCGATCGTCGGACCGGGCGCCGTCGATCGAGAAACGCTCGACGCCCGCCTCGCGGACGCCATCGAACACGTCCATACCCTATCCCAGTCGCCAATTCCGGACTCGTCTCGCGAGCGAATCCGTCGGAAGGTCTTCGAACAATCGACAACTATCGCCGGGGATGCTTACGTCAGCCTCGATGCGGCGACCCCGCTGCTTCCCAATCCAAATGGACACGTACTCCCGATTCCTCGACCACCGGGAAGTTCCGCCGCTTCGACGCCTCACCAACCTCAAATGCGATGGGCGCTGCTGGCTGCGGCCATGCTTCTCGTCCTGGCAGGCGCCGGCGCGCTCTTCACCAGGGATGGCTGGCCGGATCGCCTGTCTGGCATCGGAACATCAGACGAATCCAGGGGTATTCCGCTCTCTACTGCTGAGACGGGCTGGACGCAGTTCCGCAGCGGCGCGGCCCGTACCGGGTATTCATCCGACCCCGGCCCCGGCGGCGATCTGGCCCCACGGTGGACATTCACCGCCGACGAGATTCTCGGCGGACCGGTGAGCGATGGCGCGTCGATTTACATCTACGGCCGGAAGGGAACGCTCTATGCCCTCGATGCCTCAACCGGGGAGCAGCGCTGGGGAGTCGATCTTTCGCCCGGCGAGTATCCCGAAGAGAATCACTGGCCGGTTCCTGCAGTTCAAGACGGCGTCGTCTATGCCGGAACGTACGAGGGAACTATCGTGGCGCTCGATGCCGCCAACGGAGATCTGATCTGGCAACGCGCGCTCTCTTCCCAGCCCATTGTGGCGTCGCCGGCAGTTGTGGACGGTGCAATGTATGTGGTTACCCCGGCAGGCGCCATCCTGGCAATCGACGCGGCGTCTGGCCAATTCCGCTGGGAATGGTCGAGCGAGACAGGGCTCTCGAAGTGGGCGCTGGCGGTGGGGGGAGGGCACCTCTACTTCCCTGATAGCACCGGCAATCTGATCGCCGTTGATACGACCACTGGTGAGACAGCCTGGATCGTGGCGCTGGGCAACGCCTGGCGCAATCCCGCATACAGTGACGGAGTGGTCTACATCGGTGACGAAAGGGGAAGCTACAACGCGATCGACGCAACTGATGGGTCGGTCGATTGGACCAGCGAGCCGTTGGATGGCTACAAAACCCTCAGTCCGGTCGTCACTCCCGGTTTCATTATTGTGACGGCGGAGCAAGGACCGATGAGCGCGCTCGACCGGGAGACTGGTGAAGTCGTGTGGAGCGTCGAGGGCCCTGGCTACTCGATCTCTCCGGAATCGAGTTCCACGGCCGTTTACGGGGTGTCGCGCGATCTGACTGCGGTCGTCGCATACGATCTCGAAAGCGGTGCGGAACTGGGCCGGATGGATTCAGAAGGACTTGGCACTGTGGCCGCGATTTCCGGTCAAATGCTGGTCGTCGGCAGTTTCGATCTGCCCAGTGTGATCCGCTCGTTTGGCCCTGGAGAAGGGGATGTGATCGAAAACATGACCCAGCCGGTCTCGGTGATCACGCCCTCAACGCAGGCCCGATCCGAGCCCACCACGACCACCGAATTCGACAGCTCACAAGTCGAGCTTATATGGCAGTCGACCGGTTCGGAAAGCACGCCACTCCAGCACCCGGGCAGAATGAACTTCGCGCGGAACGGCAATCTCTATGTCTGCGACGAAGTCGCCGGCAACATCCAGGTATTTTCTCCAGATGGTGAGTGGCTCGAAACCTGGGGTGAGCCTGGCAGCGGACCGGGACAATTCAACATCCCCGGTGATATCGACTTCGATGCCGATGGCAACATCTACGTCTTCGACACGGGCAACCATCGGGTCCAGAAGTTCGATCGGGACCACACTTTCATCATGGGGTGGGGAACGCAGGGAACCGGGGAAGGTGAGTTCGATGAGCCGCATGGCGCTGTCGACTCCCTGTTCCGCCGGGTCTACGTTGCCGACTCCGGCAACAACCGGATCCAGATCTTTGACCTCGATGGCAACCTCCTGGATACGTGGGGAAGCGAGGGAAATCGCGATGGCCAGTTCCAGCACCCGACCAGGCTCATCATCTGGGAGAGTGTAGGGATTGCTGTTGCGGAGGAAACCAACGGTTCAGGAGTCCGTATCCAGTCGTTTGATCGTAATGGTGTTCACACGTCGACAAGAGAAGAGGGATCGTACAGCAGCGCCAGGCTCCACTTCGACGCTGAAGGCACAATCTCCATGGGTGATGTCTGGACCCTCAGTGAACCGCGTTTCGACCCCGATCTGAACTGGGTCGTGTCGAACGGGAGAACACCCTGGTTCCTCTGGGATCAGTTCAGCCTGATCTCAAACGCCATCGCGGATACTTCCACGGCATCCATCTACACCGAGGGGTACCTTTATGTTTCTGACCCTGACAACAGCCGCATCCTGAAGTTCAAGCTGCCGCCCATCACCGGGAATCACATTCTCGGACCCTAACACGCCGTTCGGCCTCAGGGCTGGAAAGTGCCGCGCTCTGTCGCTGCCCGGGGTGGCCTGCAAGCCTCTGATCAAAGAGGAACAAACTGCTCCTCGGTCGGTTCTGCTCAGCAGTACCATGGTTCACTCAGCGTCGGAACGGGCGGATAGCCGAAGCCGTCGCTGATGCGAGAGCGAGTCGTCGGGCGCTTCACCAGACGGTTGGCGGCGTCCGACACACGCAGCCAGGTTTGCAGTCGGGACGCCCCCGCCGCTGTGTCTTGCTGGACGATCGCCAGGACCTGTTCATGCAGGTCATCCATCCGCGGGTCGGGATGCTTCCACGGGTAGACCAGGGCGAGCGGATCGAACGGCTCGATGATCGCCTGGGTTTCCGGCAGCTCCAGCAAGCGGGAACCAGCCGGAATGAGGAGGCGAATCCCATACTGAACTGGCGAGACGTTTTCGATAAGTCCAAGCTCAGCCAGACAATCGATAAGCTCGACGTATCCCTCAGCGGTCGTCCAGGGCGTGAAGGTCACAAAGGTCGGGTTGAACGCCACCCCTGCCTGGCGGCACATCTGGACCACCGACTCGAACTCTTCTCTGGTGTGCCGTTTGTCGAGTAGCTCCAGCACATGCTCATCGATCGATTCGACCGCGCTGGTGATCATCACGCAGCCGGTCTCGCCCAAAACAGGGAGCATGTTGGGGCGCTGCACAAGATGCTCGACCTTGATCGTCGCGTCATAGCTCAGGTTTGGCCAGCGGTCGTGTAACGCTTCCACGATCTTGCGGGCATGTCCGGGTCCGTTCAGGAAATCGGGATCGCCGAATGTGATGTGCTCGGCGCCAGCATCGACCTGCTGGGCGATGTCGGCCATGACGATCTCGACGGGGACGATTCGAAAGCGACCTCCATAAACCGGTACCACGGGGCAGTGCCGGCACATGTGCTTGCAGCCTCGCGTCGACTCGGTATATCCCGCGACGCGCCGGGAACCGTCGGGCATCGTCAGAAAGGCGTACCTGTCGAGTGCAGGCAGACCGCTCCGATCCGGCACGCGAAACGCCACACGATCGATGTTGATCACTGGGGTCGACTGCTTCTGACCCGATCGGAGTCGTTCGACCATTTCCATGAGGCCCGGCTCGAATTCTCCACCGAGGATCGTTCCGCCGCCGATCGACCTGAACAACTCCTCGTTGACTGATGCATAGAGACCGAAAAAGCAGAGATGGGCATTGGGATTGATCTCGCTGACCCGGCTCGCCAGGCGGATCGCGATCCGGGTTGCGGTGTGCATTGGAACCGAAAAGCAGACCACATCTGCCCAGCGGACCGCGGCCGCATCGAGCTTGTCGATTGCCAGATCGATCGACCGAACGTTCACGCCGGCGCTCTGCAGCCACGCCGCGGCGGACGAGACGCTGAACGATTGCCGGCCCAGTTCATAGGAGGAAAGCAGAAGCGCGTTCATGCTTTCGATGGTAGTCGATTTCTGATCGTCTGGCCCGGAGTTCTCTCCTTCCGTGGGACAATGAGCCGAAGTCCAGACAGACCTGGACCTGAAAGACCCGTTTTTAGGAACGATGGGAGGACCACGCGTGAAAGTGGCATATGTCTTTGCGACATCCGGTCATACGGCCAGCTACAAGCTCGGCAAGATGATTCTGCCGCAGCTCGAATCGGGCACTCATGGTGTCGAAGTGGTCGGCATGATGTTTTTCGACGACAACAACTATGTCTTGCGCAAGGGCGACCCGGTCGGCGAGCGCCTCGCCAAGGTCGCCAGGGACCAGGGCATTCTGCTGATGATGTGCGATCAGTGCGCGCTGGAGCGTGGTCTGGCCGAAGGTGAATTCGGCACCGTTCCCAGTGGCTGTAAGCCAAAGGGCACGGTCGATGGCGTTGCGGTTGGGTGCTTCCCCGATCTCTACACCGCGCTGAGCGGCAATCCTCCCGATCACGTCATCTCGCTGTAGTCAGCGGACGAAATGCAGGCAGGCTCCGACGAGGGGAGTCTGCCTGTCTTGATCGCCAGGTCAATCCCAGGTCAATGAGCCGGAGACCATCGTCGCGGTCGGCAGGTGGGCAAGTCCCGATTCGAGAATCGTTTCGCGATCGGTGGCGCTGACGATGACCTGAGCGCCCAGATCGCCAATCGCCTGACTCAGTAATTGCCTGTGGCGACGGTCCAGCTCTGAATACACATCGTCGAGCAGGATCACCGGGCGCTCGCCGGCTTCCTGTTGCATCGAATCGGCCTCAGCCAGCTTCAGCGCAATGGCGGACAGCCTCTGCTGTCCCCGGGATCCGAACGTCCCGACGTCAATGCCGTCCACGCTGACGCCAAGGTCGTCGCGGTGCGGTCCGATCAGCGTCACCCCACGCCGAAACTCCGCGCTCCGAACATGTTTGAGGAGCTCGGACATTTCGAAGGCCGCTTCCTGTTCGCTGCTGAGCGCCGCATGCAAGAGTTGACTGGTCAGCGACCCATGCGGATCGTCCGATCCAACCGACGGCTGATAGGTTGTGACCATCCCTCTCGTTCCGCTGAAGGATGCGAGTCTCTCGCGAGCGAATTGATCGAGTTGCTCGACAGCGCGGACTCGCCGGTGAAGAATTCTCGACCCGTGAGCAACCAACTCGCTGTCCCAGTAATCGAGTTGCGTTCTCACGCCGGGATCGGTCCACGTCTGATTTTCGCGCAGCAGACTCTTGATCAGGCTGTTGCGTTGCTCGACGATTTTGCCGTACCGGGAGAGTGCCGAAAGATAGGCTGGATCGAGCTGGGAGAGAAGGACATCGAGAAACCGGCGGCGCAGGCTGGGCGACCCCGAGACGAGATCGATGTCGGGTGGCTCGAACATCACGCACTTCAGCACACCGACGACTCTGCCGGCAGTGGTCCGCTTGCCATCGAGCGAGATGACTTTTTTCACGCGGTTGACGCGCAATGGCTCGGCCTGGAAACCGATCTCGACGCGTCGCTCCCCCCGCAGCGTGGTGAACTGCCCTTCGATGCGGGCGAACGGCGGAACGCCGAGTTCTTCTCCACCCTGCCAGTTGAGCAGCTCTCGCTCGGCGCCCGCCCGCGTCGAGCGGGTGGTGGCCAAAAGCACGATCGCCTCTATCAGGGTGGATTTGCCGGCTGCGTTGGCGCCGACAAGACCCAATCCCTCGGTGGGAATGTCGAGCAACAGCGCACGGACTGATCGGAACTCAGTCAGCGACAGCGAATTCAGGTGCATTTGAGGTCGTCTTGCGAAGTGATCGGAGCCGCCTAGTTCGACCCGATGACCATTGGCATGATCACGTGGGTGTAGGCGTCGTCGCCGGTTTGCTGAATCACGCCGGCCTGGTTTGCGCCGTTCAGGGCAAGCGTCGCCTGACCACCTTTGATGACGTTGAGCACATCGTTCAGGTACCGGGCGTTAAAGGCAACCTGCATCTCGGTTCCATTGATCGCCGCATCAACGAAACTCTGACTGTTGCCGCGTTCGGCGGCATTTGCTGAAACCTCGACCAATCCGGGTGTCAATTCGTCCTCGCCTGGCCGGATCGAGAGGCGAATCGCATCATTGTTGTCTCGCGCGAAGTAGCTCGAACGGCGCACCGCGGTGAGCAGCGCATCTCGACCGAGGTCGACTTTCGTCGAGTAATCACGTGGCACGATCTGGCGATAGTCGGGAAACGAACCCTCGATCAATCGCGACAGGAACTCGATGTTGCCGAAACGGGCAATGAGTTGTCCCTGATTTGGCGTGACATAGAGGATGGCGGGATCAGATGCCTCGCCGAGCAAACGGCCAAACTCGCGCATTGCCTTCGCCGGGGCAATCACATCGAGACTCGGCGAAAAGAGTTCGTTGAGTCGTCCCTGCCGAACCGCCAGCCGGAACCCGTCTGCGGCAGCCAGAGTCAACGAGTCCCCATCGAGGCGCAACAAAACGCCCGCCAAAACAGGGCGGCTCTCGTCCGACGCCGCAGCGAACTCGACTTGCGAGATCATCTCGCGCAGCTCACCCGCATCGACCGAGGTCGTCTGCGCATCGTCCCCAACGGTTGGAATCACCGGGAAATCATCGGGATCTATGCCGTTGATCTCGGCATGGTCACGGCCGGCCTGAACGTCGAGCCGGAATTTGCCGCGCTCGTTCGTCAGGGTTACTTGATCGTTTGGCAATGTCGAAACGAAGTCGGCAAGCAACCGCGCGTCGACGGCGACCTTGCCTTCCTCTTCGACGGCGGCGCCGACCCAGGTGGTGATGGCGATATTGAAGTCGGACGCCGCGATTCGCAGGCGTCCTTCATCGGTTGAAATCAGAACATTGCTGAGGGCGGGCAGAGAGGTTCTGGTCGCTACCGCACGCGAGACCTGCGCCAGCGCGTGCTGCAGATTTTCCTGGAGGCAGACGACCTTCACACTCAACCTCGTTTCATAGCCAAAAAAGGTCCAAAGATTGCCGATTATAGCATGCGAATACGGCATTTTTGCGGACGCTTTCCCGCAAAAACCTGTTCGGACATCTTGACAGAATTCACTCGGCTCGCTACCATAAAGATAGAACATGCGTTCGTTGCATGTGGCGATATGGAAGTTGAGACATGAGCATTCCCCGCACCCTTCCGCCATTTCAGATGCAGCTGCCAATCGAAGACCCGTCAAGCGTTGAAGAGTTCGTTGGAACACCGGTCGGACGAACGTCGTGGTCCACTACTGACGCCAGAAGCCGAACGGTCGATTTCGCGTCCATTGCCATGACTGAAGGTATTGGTGATCGCGAGCGCGGCGCTGGAACGATGGTGCACGTGATCCCGATGCGCCAGCTTGCCTCGAACCGGCAGCTTGGCTTTCTTCGGGCGCTGGCTGCTGAAGCAGGATTCTCCGCGGCCGAACTGGAGGACGAAATTGCCAGGCGGTTTGGCGTTCCGGGATCTGATGGCATTGATCGCAGGCAAGCCGCGATTCTGATCCGCACTCTTCAGGAGCGTATGGAATGGCCGGTGGCATCGTAGAGCGACATGCCACCGATCTGGTGATCCGCATCGGGCAGATCAGGATGTGAGGTCAGCACTATGGTTGAAGTCGTAACACTTGAGACGCTGGACGAACAGCGCGCCACTCTGGAGCGACGTCTTTCTGAAGGGTACGTTCGGATCGAAGAGGCACTCGAAGCGGGCCAGGATGTCAGCAACTGGGAGCGCTTCTGGATCGAACTCCTGCATCAGTACGAAGTCGTTTGCGCCCAAATGGAGGCCGCCTGAACAATGCGCCGTTCAAAAATGGCGACCCCCACCAGCGCTTGTCATCCTGAGCGAAGCGACGGATCTCCCGCCGCAGCTGAAGGAGTCCCACAGCGCCGTTTGATCCCCGAACGAGAGATTCTTCGCTGACACTCAGAATGACGATACGCGGTCTGTCATGCCAACACCGATGAGCCTCGCTCTGCCTGTTGGCTTTCGGCCATCGGAACTCCGGCTAGCTCGCGGGTGATTCTTCGATCGTCACGCTTTCCAGCGTGACGTCCTCCGTCGGCACTGATTTCTCACCGCGTGCATTCGCCGTTGTCGGTGTCTTTCCAATTGCCGCGACGATATCAAGACCATCCGTCACCTGACCGAAGATCGTGTAGTTCTTTGGTAAGCGTCCCTGCAGATCGGCGAGGACGACGAAGAACTGGCTGCCGTTCGTATTCGGACCGGCATTTGCCATCGCCAGCGTGCCTTCGAGATACTCGCGAGTGACTGGCTCGTCCTGGAATCGGTATCCGGGACCGCCAGAGCCGGTGCCCGTGGGGTCGCCACCCTGAATCACGAAGCCATCGATGATCCGGTGAAATGGCGTGCCATCATAGTAGCCCGCCTTGGCCAGACACACGAAATTGTTCACCGTGATGGGGGCGTCGCCTGGCAGCAGCTCGACCGTGAACGAACCCTTGTTGGTGTTCACTGTTGCGGTGTAGGTCGCCGCCGGGTCGATTTGCATTTCAGGAGCGCTGCTCCACTGAAGTCCTGCCATTTCGTCGGTTCCTTCCGTTATCTGCTGATCCTCCGACCAGCAATCATCAAACCTGTCGCGAATTTGTGCGCTTTCCTCGCTCGTCGCCGTCGGCTCAGGTGAATCACCCGAACTAGTGCCGCACGAGCTGAGGACAACCACTGCCGCCAGGGCCAGCGCCACCGGCAAGTATCGGCTACGCATCGACTTCGATGCCTCGCAGTCCCAGCACGTCGGCGTTCGCCGCCATGGCTTCGACAATGAAGGTGACATGCTCGTCGAAATCGACGCCAAGCAATTCAGCCCCCTCGAGCATCGCTTGACGGTCGACCGCGCGCGCAAATGCCTTGTCTTTCATCTTCTTGCGCACAGACGACGGTGTGACGTCGGCAACCGCTTTCGACGGCCTCACCAGTGCCACCGCACTGATGAAGCCGGTCAGCTCGTCGACCGCGAAGATCGTCTGGCGAATGGGCGTGTCTCTCGCCAGTTCGAGATGATCGGCATGACTCAATGCGTCCTGGATCATCTCTTCCGGGAACCCGCGTTCTCGCAATATCGGAACGCCGTCCTGCGGGTGTTGATCGAGTGTCGGGTGGATCTCATAGTCGAAATCGTGGATCAAACCAACCAGGCCCCAGTACTCCTGATCCTCGCCCAGTTTCTCCGCATAGGCTCGCATCGCAGTTTCCACCGCCAGGCAATGTTTGCGAAGACTCTCGCTCTGGATGTACTCGCAAACGAGCTGCCATCCGTCATCACGCGTCTTGTTCAATTCGACTCCTCCATAGTTGTCGTCATCAGCTAGTCTCTACACGATCAACATGCCATCACCAAACGAAAAGAACCGGTAACGGGCGTCAATCGCTTCCTGATACGCACGCAGCACCCGCTCCCGGCCCGCGAATGCGCTGATCATCATCAACAAGGTTGATTTCGGCAAATGAAAATTCGTGATCATCCCGTCGACCACTGTCCATTCATACCCTGGGGTGATGAAGATCGACGTGTCTGCTGAAAAACCAGTCTGGTCTCCGTCGCTCCAGCGCGCTGCGGCCGTCTCCAGCGTCCGCGCCGCCGTCGTGCCGAGGGCGATGACCCGGCGTTTCTCGCGCTTTGCCGCTGCGATGACCGCCGCGGCCCGGCTGGAAACGGTACACCACTCGGTGTGGATCTTGTGGTCCGCCACACATTCGGCGGTCACCGGCCGAAAGGTATCGAGTCCGATATGCAGCGTCACTTCTGTCCAGATGATGCCACTCGACGTCAGTGAATCGATCAACTCCTGGCTGAAATGGAGTCCGGCGGTCGGCGCCGCGGCGGAACCCGATTCGCTCGCATAGGTCGTTTGATAGCGCGAGGAATCATCCAGCTGAGTCGTGATGTATGGCGGCAAGGGGGTATGGCCGATGCGTTCAAGATTCGTTTCGACCGTATCCGCGAGTCGAACCCGAACCAGACCGTCGCCGATATGGCTCTCGATCGTCAGTCCCGACTCGATCGGAGCGTGTTCAGACGCAACGGGAACGACAGCGACGCGCTCTCCGTCCCGCAGGCGCTTTGCCGGTCTCGCGAGTGCTTCCCAGGAGCTGTCTTCGAGCTTGCGCAGCAAAAGGATCTCGCCGGAGCCTCCTGACGGCTCGCGCCTGATCGCGATTCTGGCGGCAATGACCTTGCTGTTGTTGGCAACGACAACATCCCCCGGTCGCAGATAGTCGCCAATCTGGCCGAACGTGGAGTGCGCAATCGCCCCGGTATTTCGGTCGAGCACCATCAATCTCGACGCGTGCCGAACACCGAGTGGCTCCTGCGCGATGAGCTCAGGCGGCAATTCGTAATCGAAGTCAGCCGTCTTCAGTTCAGGATCGATAGAATTGTTCACGTTTCGTCGAAAAGGCTCTGCTGCCGGACGTCGTTCGTCTTCGGAACGGGAATGTTCAGGTGCTCGTAGGCCCGGCGCGTCGCAAGTCGTCCGCGGGGAGTGCGCTGCAGAAATCCGAGTTGGATGAGAAATGGCTCGTAAACATCCATGATCGTATCGGACTCTTCGCTCGTCGCTGCGGCAATGGTGTCGATTCCGACCGGACCCCCATCGAACTTCTCGATGATCGTCGCCAGTATCCGGCGATCGATCTCGTCGAGACCGAGTTCGTCGACATTCAGCATTGTCAGCGCCTCGAATGCGATATCGTCGTCGATCGCCGCGGCTCCGCGTACTTCCGCCACATCGCGCACTCGTTTCAGCAGTCGGTTGGCGATTCTCGGAGTGCCGCGAGAGCGCCGGGCGATCGCTTCCGACCCTGATGTTGATATCGGGATGCCGAGGATGCCCGCCGACCGGGTGATGATCGTCTGCGTCGATTCGAGGTCGTAGAAATCAAGCCGCATCACCGAACCGAACCGGTCGCGTAGCGGGCCCGTCAGAAGCGCCAGTCGTGTTGTCGCCCCGACGAGGGTGAAGCGCGGCAAATTGATCCGCATACTGCGCGCCGCTGGCCCTTTGCCGATGATGATATCGACAGCAAAGTCCTCCATGGCTGGATAGAGCACTTCTTCGACGATGCGATTCAGGCGATGGATTTCGTCAATGAAAAGGACATCGCCTGGGCGCAAGTTCGTGAGAATAGAGACGAGGTCGCCGGGACGTTCGATCGCTGGTCCCGACGTAATGCGCAGGTTGACGCCCATTTCGGTCGATATGATGGAGGCGAGCGTCGTTTTGCCGAGACCGGGGGGACCGTAAAAGAGTGTGTGGTCGAGTGGTTCCTCACGCAGTTTTGCCGCCTGCATGAAGACGGAAAGGCTCTGCTTGACCTGGTCCTGCCCGATGTACTCCTCGAGCCGGCGGGGACGAAGATTGCGATCGGCCTGGCGGTCTTCCTCCCGCAACTTCGGGGTGACAACTCGCTGATCGTCCACAGAGTCTTCAGCTTCTGAAAGGTCGGGAGCGCGCTGCATCATGGCAACATTCTAGCGCAGAACACGAACAGGTGTTCGTTTCAATTTTCGACCAACATGTTGGGGATGCCGTCCTCGACCGGAAAGACCCGGCCACAGGAGGTGCACCGAAGACTCGATCCGACGACTTCCAGCGAGGCGTAATCGACCGGGCAGACAAGCAGTTGGAGCAGTTCATCGCTGATCACGGATTGGGCATTCTCGGTCATTGCTGGCATTCCTTGTTTCTAGTCTGGCTCATTTGGCGTCGGCGACCCTCCCGTCAGCGCTGCGATCCGCTCCGCCGCCTGCTCGGCGACAAACGTCTCCGGGCCGAACTCGATTGTAAGCTCGTAGTGATCGAGCGCGTCATTCACGCGGCGCGGATCGGCGTTGTAGTACAGCTCGGCGAGATAGAAGTGAGCCTGCGGGTTCTCCGGATCGATCTCCAGCGCCCTCTCGAACTGGAACTCGGCATCGCCGTCGAGACCGCCACCCGCCAGCGAACGGGCGAAATCGATCCGGTAGCTGACATTGTTGGGATCGAGAGAGACCGCACGTTCGTAATAGGAGATCGCCTCACTCAGGCTGCCGGTATTTGCCAGATAACTGGCTAATCCCATCAGGGCCGCGGGGTCGTCGGAATGCGCTTCCGCGGTCGCCCGCAGCGCTCGCTCGACCGAGGCGTCGATCTCGGTCGTCGAGTTGCCACCCGGGCCCTCATCGAACAAGGCCTCGTAGGCAATCGGCACGATCAGCGAAGCCACCAGACTGCAAGCGAGCAGAAAGGCGAATGCGCCGAGAATTATTTGACTGCGCTTCTGCACTGCGTGCACCTGACGGGTTCAGTCAACGTTCCCACGCCGGGGAGCCGCGTGAATTGTATGACTCACACCTGCAATGCCTGGATTCATGACAGAGATGAGAGCGCGAAGACGGGATGCAGGTGAGCTTCGCGCGCGAACTCTTCTGCAGAAGAATCCGGGGATGCCCAAAAAAAGGGCCTGGTTGCGCCAGCAATCGAAACGTACTTCTTGAGCACAGGTCCGGCCTCTTCTGGAGGCGCTTCCCGAATGGCGTAGGATTGAGTGGAGCGCCCGTACCGAATGTCGACGCGGCCTGCTGCCCTCGCGTTGTGGACCCATGAAACTTCTCCATATGGAGCCACGAGCCACTTGACCCCATTGTGGTCAACCAGCGTGACCGGTGTTGCATGGGACTCCCCGGTTCTGCGGCCTCGCGTGTAGAGGATCTGGAACGGACCCTTGCCGAGTTTGGCGAGCCCGGCAGGGAATGGATTGCCGAATCGATGCTTCCAGTCCATCTCGAACGTCTTTTTCGGGCCGATGGCGTTGTCCTCGGAAGTTTTGGTGTGTTCGGGACTCTGCGAACTGGCCATGACTGACTCCTCATATCGTGAACTTCCTGCCAGGGGTGGAAGTCCGCTTGTTTGGAGGGCTTCGTATATTGCCGGCGGCCTGACAGTGCATTGGGGAGGGCCGGCAACGGCAATGGTACCCGCACTCCGCGGGTTGTTTGACGCCCGTGATTTTCGTTGCCCGCGAATCCTGCAGCGTGATAAAATCGTTCGGATGCGGGGTGACCTGCGACTTCGCCGGCCTAGCTCAGTTGGTAGAGCAGCTGTTTCGTAAACAGCAGGTCCGGGGTTCGAGTCCCCGGGTCGGCTCCGCATGGAGAGCCATCTGGCGCTCCGCACTTGCCGAAGTGGCGAAACCGGCAGACGCGCTACGTTCAGGGCGTAGTGGGGGTAACCCCGTGGGAGTTCAAATCTCCCCTTCGGCACCGGTCCGGTTCCATCCTGGAATCTGGCGCACGTTAACAAATTAGAGACTGAATCGAGTGGCGTTCGCTGAGCGTCAGTCGAGCGAAGAGAAGGGCGGTCGCTGGTCTCCGGAGGAGATCAGAGGAAAGTCCGAGCTGCGCAGAGTCAGGGTGCCTGGTGAAAGCCAGGGAGGCGTGGAAACACGTCGACAGTCCAGAGTGGCGCGCTGCCTGCAGCGCGAGAGCAACAGAAACCAAACCGCGCCGGTTCGCCGGAAGCGGCTGAAAAGGGCAATCCTCCCCGCAGCAATCTCCGATCCGGCCGTTACCAGGTGTCTCGCCGAGGCCGAAAGTCGAGAGCCGCTGAACGCAGGTTCAGCCAGTCCCTCGGGACTGAGAGAGATGATCGCCTGGAAACAGAACTCGGCTTACTCTCTCTTCCTTCAGTCTCTCCTACATCGACGGAGCCGGACGCGATCCGGGTCCGCCGAGCATATGGTGCCTTTAGCTCAGCCGGTTAGAGCGCTTGTCTGTGGAACAAGAGGTCACGGGTTCGAACCCCGTAAGGCACCCCACCTCCCTCACCCCCGACCCCTCTCCCGACCGCGGGAGAAGGGAGTTTTTGCGCGAGTAGCTCAGTGGATAGAGCACTGGTCTTCGGAACCAGGGGCCGCGGGTTCGAATCCTGCCTCGCGCGCCAATCACAACTACCCAGACAAGACGCGACAAGCCACGCGGTTGTCCTCTCTTGCTACAGTACGCTCATCGTGTGGTACGTAGCGAGGTGATCCGTGACGAAAATCCGTGTCGGTATTCAGGTCTCCCATCAGCATGCCAGGTCATATTCGCAGTTGCGTGATGTCTGGAAAGCAGTTGACAACAGCGGCGCCGACACGCTCTTCACGTGGGACCACTTCTTCCCGCTTGAGGGTGATCCGAACGGTACCCACTACGACAACTGGACCGCGATGGGCGCCATGGCCGAAATCACCGAACGGGTGCAGTTCGGTTGTCTGGTCGCGGCGACTGGTTACCGCAATCCCAATCTCCTCGCCGATATGTCCCGCTCGCTCGACCACTTTTCCGACGGCAGGTTCATTCTCGGCATCGGAAGCGGGTGGTGTCAGCGCGACTATGAGGAGTATGGATACGAGTTTGGCACGGCAGCGTCGCGCCTGAAGGACCTCGATCGGGACATGGCGATCATCATGGATCGTCTCGGCAAACTGAATCCGCCGCCAATCCAGGAGCCTTTGCCGATCATGATCGGCGGCGGTGGTGAAAAGGTGACATTGCGGATCACCGCCCAATACGCCACGATCTGGAATGGGCAGGGCGAGCCGGAGGCTCTCGCCCACAAGAATCGCGTGCTCGACGAATGGTGCTCCAAAGCAGGGCGCGACCCGTCGGAGATCGAACGCTCCGCGCAAATCATGGGTCCGCAGCTCGACAAGCTCGATGAATACCTCGAGGCCGGAATCACCCACCTGATCGGCGCTTCGTCAGGTCCCGACTACGACCTGAGTAGTCTCGAAAAACTCATCAAGTGGCGCGACGCAAATCAGAGCTGACCGGAGTCAGCCGACCTAACCAAGCAATGGATGCACCGTCACGGGAATTCATGATCTATCGCGACCGCTTTGTGGAAAGCATCGGAGACTCCGCGAGTGACAATTTCAGGGAAGATCGCTGTGTGCGTTTTCCATACACCTGATCAGACTCTCAATCGCTCTACCGGTTGCCCTGTCACCTCTGCAATGAGATCAAAATCCTTGTCAATATGAAGCACGACTGATTCGGTCAATTGGGCGGTAGCAGCAATGAGGAGATCAGACACAGAGACTCCACGATGATATCCACGTCGGGCAAGTGAGAGCTGAATTTCCATCGCTCGCTCTTCAATTCGTGGAGTTAGGTGGGTGATCTGCATGCGTGAGAGCGGGGGCTGACTAGCCTCGGTCTCAAGTTCACGTGCTGAACGGGCTGAGTAGCCTAACTCTAAGAGTGTGGCAACGGTAATCTGAACTCGCCTGGCGTCGATTCGAGACAACCACGTTGCGGCGTCCGGACTCGATCGCAAGTGAACAAACGCAGACTTGTCGATCAACCAAGTGGTCAGTTCCATGCGCCTCGCATGTACTCCTCGTCGAGTACGTCTCGAAAGACCTCGGCTGTTCGCTCCAGGTCGGCGAGAGTAGTGGGCCGAGTTTCCACACGGGCAGCTCTATCAATAATGCGCCGGAGGTATTCCGAGCGGGAGAGCCCTAGTCTTTCCGCATCAACATCTATAGCCGCGAGGACCTCATCGGGGATGTTCCTAATCAATATGCTCGACATAGCAGAACCTCCTAGTGCTATCCGATGATATCATGTTGATGGAGGTCACATTTGAGTTTGATGATTCGTGAGAGGCTGGGCGTTGCTTAGGGCATATATCTTCTCCATCGGCAGTGAGCTGACGCAGGGACACCTCACCGACACCAATGCCACCTTTCTGGCGCAAGAGCTCGTGGCGATCGGCGCTGAGCTTCTGCATGTGGTTCAGTGCAGCGACAACCGCGCCCGCCTCACGATGCAGCTCGAACGGGCGATGGCCGATGCAGACCTGATTATCTGCACGGGCGGGATCGGTCCGACCGAAGACGATCTCACCCGCGAGGCGATCGCCGACGCCGTCGGTGAAACCCCAGAGATCTCTCCAGTACTCCTCGAAGAGATCCGCGAGTTCTTTGCGATTCGCGGTTTGACGATGCCGGGGCGGAATGGTAAGCAAGCCTGGGTCATTCCCAGCTCGGAAGTGCTCTCGAACCCGATCGGAACGGCGCCAGGCTGGTTTGTTTTCAAGAACGGCGTCGCCACGGTCGCCATGCCCGGTGTTCCCCGCGAGATGAAGCGGATGTGGACCGAACAGGCGCTGCCGCGCGTGAAAGACCGGCTGACCGGCGACAGCTTCAGCTCGGTGACGATCAAGACGATCGGTATCGGTGAATCGGCGCTCGAAGATCTGTTGCACGATCTCGTCGCGGTTGAGAACCCAATCGTGGCGACATACGCCAAGGACGACGGCGTCCATGTTCGCGTCACCGGCATTGGCGACGACCCGGTGGCGGCGAAGGCGTTGCGCGAGGCGACGGTCGCCGAGATTCGCATGCGGGTCGATGAGTTCATTTATGCCTTTGACAGTGAGCAATTGCCGGATGTCCTCGCTCGGGAAGTAACCGAAGCAGGCTTTCAACTGGCGATCAACGATCATGGAGGAGGCGGCACCTTTGCTGCCACGATGCTCGGCGACCCCGATTCAGCGCCGATCGTCGCGTGTTCTCATGCTGGTCCGGCCGATGGGGCGCCCGCTGCCGAACTTGCCGCTGCAGTGGCCTCGATCGATCCGCCGGTTCTCGGTGTTGGTATCTCCGTGACGACCGATGCCACCAATCAGACCGCCAATGGCATCGTCGATATCGCGGTCAGCGCTCCACATGCCATCGTTGAATCGTTCACGATGCGGTCGTCGTTCTCTGAGATTCAGCGACGGGCCGGGATGTCGGCGTGCGATGTCCTCCACCGGGCGCTGACCAAGTAGCTGGGCCAGCAGACCTTGGGCCGTCATGGCACTTGGGGAAGAATCGGCCTCAACCTGTTGTAGGGAGGCGTCTCGTGCGCCTCCGTCTCGCCGGCATCGACGACAACTCCCGCCCACCGACCGTCGTTGTACGAGGAGCGGAGACGGACGAGCTCTCCCTACGTGCGAGGATCAGCCGGCGTAAGAGCCGCCAGGATCTCGTGCTGACGGCGGTGCATCGCGGCGCGTTCTTCGTCGGTTTGGTCACCCCAGCCGCAGAGATGCAGCATCCCATGAATGGCGATGAAGAGGATTTCGTTTTCGAGCGACCAGCTTTCGTCGGCCGCTTGTTCGATTGCCCGGTCGACAGAAATGACGATGTCGCCGGAAACGGAGCCATCCAAACTGTCGTAGGGGAACGTCATCACATCAGTGACAGAATCATCGCCGAGATGCTCGCCATGCAGCTCTGCCAGATGCCGATCGGTTGTCAGCACTAATGAGATTTCGCCCAGTGCGAAATCGCCTTCTGTGACCAGAACAGTTGAGGGAACGCGAAGGAGTTGTTGCTCTGTTGCGGCCAGATCGATATCGGTCAGATTTTGGATCGAGACACCCGATACCGCTTCCTCGGTTCCGTCGATCCAGGAATCGTCCACGTCAGGAGAGGAGCGCCCGCACCAGCGCGCTGATGCGCTTTCCGTCCGCCCCGCCCGCAGCCTGCTCGATAGCCACAGGCATGACCCTGCCAAGATCCTTGATCGTCGTCGCTCTTGTCGAGGCGATCGCGGCCCTCACAATTGACTCGAGTTCCTCGTCCGAGATCTCCCGCGGCATGTATTTCTTCAGCACGGCCAGCTGATTCTCTTCTCTCTCGACCAGATCCATGCGTCCCGCCGAGCGGAATTGTTCGATCGAATCGACCCGGCGTTTCGTTTCCCGTTGCAGGATCGCGAGTGTCTGGTCATCAGTGAGCGGGCCGCCATTCTCGATTTCGGCATTCTTGATCGCCGCCATCGTATAGCGGATGGTTTCCCGGGCCACGACGTCCTGCGCCTTCATTGCGGTCTTCAAGTCGTCCTGTAATTGATGGTTCACGCTGTTTGCTGACATATCGATCATCCAAGAGAGGTGCCGAGTTTTCGGCCACCAATAACGTGAAAGTGAAGGTGGAATACTGATTGACCGGCTTCGGCGCCATCATTGCTGACCACTCGGAACCCGGTTTCATCCAGTCCAGCATCGAGCGCCACCTGGCGGGCGAGGGCCAACAGCTCACCGCCGAGTGCCGGGTCGTCCAGAGCGCGAAGCGCATCGATGTGCTTCTTCGGAACAACGAGCACGTGCGTTGGAGCGACTGGGGAAATGTCGTTGAATGCCACCGCCCGATCGCTCTCAGCGACGAACTCGGTTCCGAAATCACCCCGGATGATTTTGCAGAAAATGCACTCCTCGGACATGTTCCCTCGCTTTTTTGCGCGTCAAGCGACGCACCATAAGTATGGCAGAGGTGGAGATCGAGTGGCGTCAGCGGCCACAGGCAGATCAGATGCCGCTTGCTCAGATCGAGTCCTGGCGTGCGAATATTGCGCAGGTTCGCAAGTCGTCCAAGGGAGCGCGTTCATGGTCGCTGAAGTCAACTGGTCGGGAATCCACACATTCCAGGCGAAAGCCTTTCACCGGCCTGCATCGCTCGAAGAAGCCCGGAAACTGGTCGCCAACGCGGAGCGGGTGCACGGCATCGGCACGCGCCACAGCTTCAACGACATTGCAGACTCCGCCGAGATCATCAGTCTGGAGGCGATCGAGCCTGACGTGACGGTCGATCCTGAAGCCATGACTGCCTCGACGCGACCCAGCTACCGGTATGGTCCGTTTGCCAAGGACATCCACCGGGCCGGTTTCGCGCTAAACAACATGGGCTCACTTCCCCACATTTCCGTTGGCGGAGCCACGGCGACTGCTACCCACGGATCGGGTTCGAGTAATGGCAACCTCTCCTCGGCAGTCTGCGAACTCGAGTTCATCGCCAGTGACGGTTCGCTGCATACAGTGCGGCGCGGCGATCGTGATTTCGAGGGAGTGGTGGTGCACATTGGCGCACTCGGCCTGGTAACGCGTGTGACGGTTGACATCCAGCCGACCTACGATCTCTGTCAGGAGGTTCTCGAGGATCTTCCCTGGGAGCCGCTGATCGAGGATTTCGCCAATGTCTTTTCCAGTGGGTACAGCGTCAGCGTTTTCACGCAGTTCAAGGAAGAGAAGGCGGGACTTCTCTGGCGCAAGCACAAAATGACCGAAAACTGGAAGGCGCCATCCGATCACTTCGGCGCCCGGCCGGCGACGAAGAACCGTCACCCGATTGACGGTTACGATGGCGAGATTTGCACGCCGCAGCTCCTGCAACCAGGACCATGGTGCGACCGATTGCCTTATTTCGATATCGATCAGACACCCTCTGCCGGTGTCGAAATCCAGACCGAGTACATGATCGACATCGCCCGGGCCGCCGACGCCCTGCTGGCGCTGCGCGAGTTCGAGCCGCGCATGAGTCATGTGCTTATGGTGTCCGAGTTGCGAACAATTGCGGCTGACGAGCTCTGGCTGAGCACAGCGTACGGCCGTGACACGGCGGCGATCCATTTTACCTGGTATCAGGATGTTCCCGGAGTGAATGCGGTCCTGCCGGAACTCGAAGCGGTTCTCGCCCCGTTCGCGCCGCGCGCACACTGGGGCAAGGTCTTCGCGCTCGATGCGGCCACACTGGACTCTCGCTATCCGAGATACGACGACTTCCGCCAGCTTCGTCGCCGCGTTGATCCGCGAGGCGCATTCATCAGCCCCTTCATCGAGCGGGTCGGCCTGGTCTGATCTCCTGACTGACTTCGAGGCAGGAGCGGTAGACTGAGAGCGAGAGCGCTTTCAGGAGGAGCAACCATGTCGACATTCGGGATCAAGACATCGCCGCAACACACGACCTATGAGGACATCCTTGCAGTCTGGCAGGAAGCCGATCAGATCGACCTGATCGACCATGCCTGGTTGTTCGACCACTTCGCGCCGATCCAGGGTGCTCTCGACGGTCCATGCCTTGAGGGCTGGATATCGCTCTCTGCCCTGGCGCAGGCAACAAATCGACTCCGGATCGGCCTGATGGTGACCGGGAACACGTACCGACATCCGGCCGTGCTGGCCAAAATCGCTGCAACGACCGATGTGATTTCAGGCGGCAGACTCGACTTCGGCGTTGGCGCTGGATGGAATGTTTACGAGCACGAGAGCATGGGCCTCCCACTCTATCCACCGGGAGAGCGGATTCGCCGGTTTGGCGAGGCGTGCGAAATCTGGAAGCGGTTGTTCACTGAGCCGGTGGTGACGTTCGACGGTAAGTACTATCAGCTGAAAGAGGCTCGCAGTGAGCCAAAACCGGTTCAGAAGCCCTATCCGCCATTCGTTATCGGTGGAGGAGGAGAACAGCTGACCCTTCGCGTCGTGGCTCGTTACGCCGATGTCTGGAACCACGGGGGAAATCTTGAGGATTTCACGCGCAAAGTCGGCATCCTGAAGGGCTATTGCGACGAGATCGGTCGCGATCCATCCGAAATCACACTGTCGTGGCAACTCCGTCCCGACATGGACGACCTCGCCGCATCCATCGACGACATCAAACGTTTTGAGGAGGCCGGCGCCTCTCATTTCGTGCTAATACTGCCAACGCCGCACACGTCGGGAATGGCGACCAAAGTGGCCGAGGAAGTGATCGCTAAAGTCCGAGCGTAGTCACTGATTCCCATCACCGTTCGGCTTGCCGCCGCGGATCCGCAGGGAGGCGCGTCGTGCGCTTCCACTTTAGGGGCAGCGACGCGCGCGGCAACGAACGACCGTCGCTGCAGGTGAAAAGGAAACGGACGAGCCGTCTCCCTACGACATGGTGGCTGCCAGTCGCGGGCTCCTATGCCAGCAGCTGAATGGCGTTGATTAGCCCCTGCATGTAGCCGATCGCGTGGGCGCGCCCGCGATGGGCCCAGTCGGAGTCATCGTCCATGTGCGGCACGTGGTCGTCGAGCAGGAAGCCATCGAAACCTGAGCGATAGAGCGCAAGCATCACCGCTGCCGGGTCGTAGTTGCCCTCGCCAATGAAGCACTCCTGAAAGACCGGAACGGTCCCCTGCACGTCGCGGAAGTGAACGTAGAGGATCTTGCCTCGTGGTCCGAAATACTCGACCATCTCCATCACGTTGTCGGCGCCGCCGGGCATTTCCGAGCAACAGCCGAGGCAGAGATCAAGACCCCACGCCTGGCTGTCCTTTGCCAGTGCTTCCGCTTTCTTGAATCCCTCCACGTTCCGGAAGAGCCGGGCGACGCCACCCAGCACCGGCACCGGCGGGTCGTCAGGATGCAGGGCCAGTTTCACGCCGGCTTCTTCCGCGACGGGTAACACGGCATCGATGAAGTAGGCGTAGTTTTCCCACATTTGTTCCGCCGAGACCTGCTCCTCCTCTTTGTCGAGCACCGCGACACTCTCCACCCGTTCGTCCGTCTTGGCGACGAACGAGCGGCTCAGATCGTTCCCTGAGCGTGTAGCGATGTCGAGGTCGAACGACGTCACCAGCGCGCCGCCTCGTCCGGGGGTCGTCCGCGACGTTCGCCAGACGGAGTTCGGCATCCAGTGGTAACCGAGAATGGGAATGCCAGCTTCTCCAACATGCCGGATCGTCGCCTGATAGTGCTCGATCTGTTCATCGCGCCCGGGAAGTCCCAGCATTGCCTTGTCATAAAAGTGAATGGGCACATTCTCTATCGCTTCGAAGGTCAGCCCGTGCGACTCCACCTGATCGACCAGCGCCCTGAGGTCCTTTGTCTCCCACTGATGCTCCCCGGGCAATTTGGGCGTGTTCATCTGAATGCCGCTCACACCAAGCTGCGAAGCAAACCGCAGACGTTCGTCCGACATCTCGTTGAACTGACCGATTGCGATTCGGATTGCCATGGTGATGAGCCTTCCACGCAGAGCCAAGGAGTTGATGCGTGAACCATCGGGCCATCGGACTTGGGTGTCAAGAGGCAGTGATGCATTGGGCGAAAGGGATGCCAGGCGTTGGAACATAGGAAGTGGAAGGTGGGCGCCGCCGGCTGGGCTTCGGACCTCGGACTCCGGACTACGGCCGGCGAACTCCGCCCAGTTTGACATCCATGCCGAATGATTGGTACGTTCAGCATACCGGCTCGCGGTGCAGCAAAAGAGGGCAAAGGCCCGAAAGGAGTTATCCGATGTCAGGGAACTCTCGATTGACGCGACGCAGTCTCCTCGGCGGAGCCGCCGCTGGCGGTGCGGTCGCTGCGGTTTCTGGCGGCAGGCTGGCGGACACGCTCGCAGCGCGGCAGGCGCCGGCATTTCTTCAGGAAGGCGAGAAGATCACTTACTGGGGTGGTCTCATCTTTTCCGAGGAAGCCAACAACCTGCTTGTCGATACGATCAATGCCTGGGGCGAGGAAAACGGCGTCGAAACCGAAGTCGTCATGATCAACCAGAACGAAACAGTTCAGAAAGTCTCTGCGGCGGTGGAGTCTGGAACGATGCCCAGTGCGCTTGACATGGGTCTCGATTTGCAGCTCTTGCTCACCAACACTGAGCAGCTTATCGATCTGGAAGATGTCTACACGGCGATTGGCGAGGCGCACGGCGGCTGGTTCCCCTCGCAGGAAAGCGCCTCGCTGCTGGCTGGAGCGCGCACTGGCGTGCCATTTGGCTCTTCCGGCAACCTTCTCTTCTCGCGCTCGGATGTCCTTGGCGAGGCAGGACTGACGCCCCCGCCCACGACCTGGCAGGAAGTGCGTGAGTGGTCACTGCAGGCGCAGTCTCCGCCGGTTTACGGAATGGGCTTCGCGCTGTCCAACGTCGGCGACGGCAACACGATGATGTCGGTGATGCAGTCATACGGCGGGCGGATTGCCGATGACGCAGGCACAACAGTGACCATCGTTTCCGAGGAAACCCGCGAATTCATGGAGTGGGTGACCGGCGCCTTCGACGAAGGCCTGTTCCCGCCGGGCGCCACGACGTGGGACGGTGGCGGCGACAATACCGCGTATCAGTCGGGACAAGCGATCTTTATCGCCAATACCGGAAGCGTTCACCTTGCGCTGATGAACGACGATCCCGAACTTGACGCCGCAACAGTCTTCTCGGCGCTTCCGTCCGGCCCTGTGGCCTTGATCTCCCCCGTGAACGTCAATGTTCGCACCATTCCCGCGTCCACGGAGAATCCGGACACTGCGAAGGCGCTTATTGAGCACCTTGCGAATCCAGAGTTCATGGAGGCGTACTACAACGTGGCCATCTATGGCCCAGTGCTTCAGGCGTATGAGTCGTTCCCGATCTTCACCGAGCCGGTCCATGGTGGTCTGCTCAACCTGGTGAAGAACGGCACGGCGCCCGGTTATCCGGACGTCTACAACACGGCCTATGCTGATCTCTCGGCCAACTTCATCATTCCGAAGATGATTCAGAGGGTTGTCGTCGACGGCATGTCGATCGACGACGCGATGGCCGAAGCCCAGGAGCAGGGCCAGCTGATCTACGACAAGTACAACTAGGCTTCCAGCACACCCGTCGCCTCCATCGCAATGCCGGTGGGGGCGATGGGCGTCGCTCGAACCACTGGCTCAGGCTATGGCGCTCAACACGACAAGCACGACGATCGAAGAGAATCGCCGGTGGATGACCTTTTCCCGCCGGCAGTCGCTCTGGGGGTATCTCTTTGTCGTTCCGGCGTTGCTAGTCCTGCTGGGCCTGGTCGCATACCCCTTCTTCTACGCGATTTACATCTCGTTCACCGACCGGATCGTCGGCGATGCCGGTCAGTGGGTCGGTTTCGATAACTTCCGCTATCTCTCCAAAACCGCCAGTTTCGAGAAAACTGTTCGCAACACGATCGTGCTGGTGGTCGTATCAGACATCGCCAAGCTGATCATCGGACTCGGCCTGGCGCTGGTGCTGAACGAGCACATCCGCGGCCGGGGGGTCTTTCGCGCTTTCGTCCTCTTGCCGTGGGCAATGCCGGGGTTCGTCGCGTTTCTCGTCTGGCGGCTCCTCTTCATGCCGATCGGTGGGGGCATCAATCTCCTCCTCACCGAAACAGGGATCTACACTGGAATCGTTGACTGGCTTGGCCAGAAATCGACCGCGATGCCGGCGGTAATCATCGCGACGGTCTGGCGCGGCTTCCCCTTCTGGTGCATTTCGTTTCTTGCAGCGCTGCAGACCGTTCCGCCCGACCTTTATGAAGCTGCCAAGATGGACGGCGCCAATGCGATACAGCGATTTCGCTCCGTGACGTTGCCGCATCTCCGACACGTCATTCTGGTGGTCGTCCTCCTGTCGTCGATCTGGACTGCCAACAGCTTCGAAAACATCTGGATCATGACGCAAGGAGGACCCTCAGACGCCACAATGGTCTTTCCCGTGCTTGCCTACTTTGGTATGCAGACTCAGCGACTGGGAGAAGCCGCAGCGGTCTCCGTGGCGATGATTCCCGCGTTGCTCGTGCTCGTCTTCGTAGTGACGGCGCTCCTGCAGGATGACGACGAATGAGCGCCGCAACATCCGCAGGCAAAGGCAGCGACGGTATGCCGATGAGCTGGGGCAGAAAACTCCTCCTCTACGGCACGATGGCCATCGTGCTTCTTGTGATTCTCTTTCCCGTCTATTGGATGATCACCATCTCACTCAAAATCCCCCGCGACATCTATCGCACCCCGTCGCTCTGGCCGGAAACCGTCACGATGGACAACTACCGCGAACTCATCGACGAAAAGGGCTTTCTGACGAACATCCGCAATAGCTTGATCGTGGCCTGCACCGTGACGCTCATGTCAGTCGTGACGTCGTCGTTCGCGGCGTACAGTCTCGTTCGCTTCAAATACCGGTTCAAGGGGATTGTCGGACGGGTATTTCTTTTTGCCTATTTGACGCCGGTGTCACTCCTGTTTATTCCGCTCTCGATCATCATCGCCAGACTCGACCTCGGCAACACGTTATGGGGTCTGATCGTCGTTTACCTGGCGTTCTCAATACCGCTCAGCACCTGGTTGCTCTCCGGCTATTTCCGCGGCGTGCCGCCGGAGCTCGAAGAGCAGGCGATGGTCGACGGTTCGAGCCGCCTCGGTGCACTCTTCAGAATTCTCTTGCCGCTCTCCGCGCCGGGACTGGTGGCCGTCGCGATCTTCACCTTCACCGGCGCCTGGAACGAGCTCCTCCTTGCCCTGATTTTCATCACGTCCGAAGACCTGCGAACCGTGCCGCTCGGACTCAATTACCTGATCACAGGCGATGTCTTTCTCTGGGGGCCGATCATGGCTGGCGCCGTGTTGTCGTCGATTCCGGTCATTGTGCTCTATCTCCTTGCGCAACGGTTCATGGTTCAGGGGATGACATCCGGATCGGTGAAGGGGTAGCCTTCGGCATCGTGTGCCGAGGGCCAATCCGCCCGATCGTTGCTGGAATGCCGTGCCGGAGCTCCCTGAAGTCGAAACAACACGCATCGGACTCGAACGACTCATTCAGGGCGAGGCAATCGTCGCCACGCAGCTCTTCGATTTCCCTGGAGTCATCGAGCCGCTCGTTCACGACCAGTTCGATGCCGCCGTCCTGGGACAGCGATTTGCTGGGTTCCGAAGGCGTGGGAAATATCTGCTCCTCGATCTCTCGGATGGCCTGACGATCGTAGTCCACTTGCGCATGACCGGGAATTTGCTGGTGGCGGAAGCCGATGCTCCGCCGACCCGATTCGAGCATTTGCGTTTTCAGCTTGGTGGCGGGAGGCAACTCCGCTTCTCCGATCAGCGCAAGTTTGGCCGCATCCAGATTGCGTCACTCGACGATCTCGATGTGCTCGACCGCAAGCTCGGCCCGGAGCCGCTGGGACCAGTCTTCACGTCCGCCTGGCTGCAGCGAGCGTTGGCATCTCGGAAGGGTCAGGTCAAAGCGGCGCTGCTCGATCAGGCGTTGATTGCCGGAGTTGGCAACATCTATGCCGACGAGGCGCTTTTCCGTGCACGCATTCATCCGCAGGTGCCGGCACATCAGCTGACGCCCAAACAGGTCGCGAGTCTCCATCGCAATCTCAGGTTTGTCTTGCGTGGGTCTATCGACCGGGGAGGCACAACCTTTTCTTCGTATCGAAACAGCAATGGCGAGAGCGGCTCCAACCAGCTTGCGCTGCAGGTTTACGGACTTGGCCGTTCGGGCTCTCCCTGTCCACGCTGTGGGGCGTTGCTCGCCTGTATCGTTGTCGCCGGACGGTCGAGCCACTACTGCCCAACATGCCAGCGTTTGCCTCCAGACTGAATCGCCTCACAAATCGTAAAGCGCGAGTAGACTTCAACCACGTGGTTGTCGTTGTCTGATCGAGAGTGCGTACATGCTGGTCGTTATGGAAGAGAGCGCCACCAAGGCGTTCATTGATGCCGTCTGTGAAACCGCCAAAGATGCAGGGCTTTCAACGGTTGTGTTCACGGGAGAACCGCCAATGGTTCTCCTCTCCGGCGTGCCGCTGCGCGAAGTCGAAGACTCCATTGCGGCGCTGCCCGGCGTTGTAAGAGTCGCCAGATCGGATGGCTCAGCGTCGTTGGTCACGAGCAACCTGCGCATTGCCGGCATCAGACCTCTCGTGTCGCCCGCGATCCTCATGGAGGAACTGCCGCTCCCCGCGGAAGGCGCCATCCTCGTTCAGCGATCGCGTCGTGAAATCAGCCGGATTCTTGGCGGCACTGACGATCGCCTGCTCGTGGTGACAGGGCCGTGCTCGATCCACGATTCCGACGCAGCGCTCGAGTACGCGGCCAGGCTGGCCGAAATCGCCCCGCACTTCTCGAAAGACCTCCTCCTGGTGCTTCGCGTCTATTTCGAGAAACCGCGCACGACCGTCGGCTGGAAGGGCCTGATCAACGACCCGAGTGGCGATTCCAGTTTCGCGGTCAACAAAGGACTTCGTATCGCTCGCGGCCTGCTCCTGGATGTCATCGCCATGGGCCTGCCGGCCGGATGCGAGTTCCTCGATCCCGTTTCACCGCAGTTCATCTCCGATTCTGTGAGCTGGGCGGCAATCGGCGCCCGGACCACCGAGAGTCAGGTTCATCGCAATCTCGCCAGTGGTCTCTCGATGCCCGTGGGCTTCAAGAATGGCACAAGTGGTGATGTGCAAATTGCGGTCGACGCGATCAGCGCGGCGTCGTATCCGCATCACTTCATGAGTGTGACCGAGCAAGGCCACGCGGCGATCGTCGAAACACGCGGCAATCGCGACACGCACATGATCCTGCGCGGTGGTCGTACTGGCCCGAACTACGACGAAGCGTGTGTCGAATCGGCCCTGGCGGCCCTGCGAAAAGCAAACTTGCCGCCAATGGTGATGATCGACGCCAGCCATGGCAACAGCAACAAGGATTACCGTCAACAACCCGATGTGGCACGGGCAGTTGCATCTCAAGTCGCCGATGGGCAGACCGGAATCATCGGCGTCATGCTGGAGAGCTTCCTGGTTGATGGGCGGCAGGAGCTCGATTGGTCGAATGGGATGACCTACGGCCAGAGCGTCACCGATAGCTGCATGGGCTGGGAGATGACCTTGCCGGTGCTCGAACAGCTGGCGGAAGCGGTTCAGGCGAGACGACGAGGAAAGGCATGAATCCTGTGGACCTTCAGCAACTGGCGCAAACCACAGATGCCCGTGGTCCAGTCTGGACGGACGTCAGCGACGACCTGAACGTAAATCTGCTGGTTTTTGACCGTGAGCGCGGAGTTGATGAACATGTCAATGCCGAGGTCGATGTGCTGCTCATCGTCGTCAACGGCAGCGGTATCGTCACAATCGACGGCGAATCCCACTCCCTTGGCCCCGGAACGACATTGATCGTTCAGAAGGGCGCGTCGCGAAGCATCCTGGCAAGCAGCGACCGATTTGCCTATATCTCGTGCCATCGCAAACGACCCGGTTTGATGCCGCGGTAGGCAACGTCGCCTCACCGCATGTGGCGGCGGCGAATGAACGAGGCAGTCCCCGCCGCCACATGCGGTGAG
>CAYWSE010000003.1:0-84774 GCA_964461025.1 uncultured Sphaerobacteraceae bacterium
TGTTGGGCTTGCTGGCATTTGCCGCCTCGTTTGCCGTCTGGAAACTAGTCGGACCGCGCGCATCGAGCGAGGCGGTCTACGACGCGCTGGGCCTCTGGATCCTCTCGATGGTTGCCATTCTTCTGGCAGTTGGTGGAATGCCAACGCGAAGGTCATTGTCCCGGCTGTGGCTGGACGTTCGGGCCAACAGGCGTGAACTGGCCATCGTTGTCGCAATCACGATCGGCGCACTCCTCATTCGCATCTTTCCCTATGGAATCTATCCCAGGACGATGGGAGGCGATGAGGGCGTCTTCGCCGTTCAAGCGCTCGAAGTAAGCTCCGGTAACTCGTCGAACTTCTTCGCTGTGGTCAATACCGGAAACATCAACTTGACCTTCGCTGCGCTGGGGGCTGTTATGAGTGTTTTCGGCGAGACTGTCGGCGGCTCGCGATTGCTGAGCGCCGGTATCGGCGCCGCAGCCATTCCCGCGACGTACCTTCTCGCCCGCGCCACCTTCGGCCGTCTGGTCGCCACCATGTCGGCGATTGTGCTTGCGACGTCGTTCATGGCGCTCTTCTGGAGCCGGAACACGATGAACGAGGCTTCGGCGTTCCTCTTTGCGCCCCTCGTGATCTGGCTGCTCGACCAGGGCTTGATCGGCCAGCGACGGTTGCCGGCGCTTCTCGCTGGATTCGCTATCGGTCTGAGTCTCTATTTCTACTCGTCGAACCGAATTTTTCTGCCCCTGACGCTGCTCTATGCGGGATATGCGCTCCTGTTCTGGTTCCGGCGATCAGATCGCAACGTTCTGGCGGTTATGCGATCGACGGTTCCCCTGATCGCGCTGACCGCTGCAGGACTGCTTATTTCGGCGATGCCGATCCTTTCTCACTTCTGGCACCATCCAGGAAGCTTCAATCACCGGATGAATCAGGTGTCGGTTTTCACGTCGAGATGGCTGGAACGCGAAGCTGTCGTTCGCGACCAGAGCCAGGCGGCGATTCTCTTCGATCAATTCCGGATTGCCTCGCTTGTACCCTTTGGCAATGTCCAACGCGGCACGTTCATCCACGGCGACCCACCACTGCTCGGCTCGCCGGTGGTGCTGTTTGCAGCCATTGGTCTGGCCATAGTGACGCTGACGTTCTGGAAACGCCCGCACTTCGGGCTTGCATCCTGCTTCTGGTTAACTGCCGCCGGCACAGCGATCACGATCGGCGCGCACGAACCGCACAAGCTCGTGACATCGATCTCCGTGCTGGCGATTCTCACCTCTCTCGGCATCGTCTCCATCGTGCGACTGTTGACGGGCTTCTTTCATCCGACTGGCAGAATCGCGGCGACCGCATCGCTGGTCTGCGTTCTCGTTATTGCCGGCTGGAGCCTGGACGCCTTTTTCGCCGATCCCGACCAATACGATCTCTTCGCGGATTCGAATACTGTGCTTGCTCATTCCCTCGCCGTGAACGCAGACGAGCTCGGACCGGGGACGACGGTTTACTTTCTTGGAGCGCCGTACATGACCTACGGTGGGTTCAGTAATCTGCGCTTCATCGCCCGCGACGCGACCGGCATCGACCTGATCGACCCAATCAGCCCTGTCGACGCAGCTCCGGCAATTGCTGGCCCGACGATTTTCGCGGTCATTGCTGCTCGCGAGAATGAGCTTGTGATGATTCGTAGGTGGTTTCCGGAAGGCTACGAGGCACGATACGAGTTGCCGGATTTGGGGTATCTCTACTCGACAATCACCGTGCTCCCAGAGGAAGCGCTGCACGAAGAAATGGCAACCCCGCCGGCTACCTGAAGAGCCTCCACTTTTCGGGGTCGCGACCCCGAAGCTCGGCGCCGAAATCTTCCGCAAAGGTCATCAGTGTCAACTCCCCATCGAGCGCCAGTCTCCCGAAATAGGCGGACAGATCGGTAACGTCTTCGCGGTCGAGCTCGTCGCGAGTGAAAAATCGGGCATCGTCGTTTTCGTGACCGTCCGGTTCAGCCGAACCGTTGACATGCTCGAGGAGCCAGATCACGTAGTTGTCATTCCGATCGCCGTCGTAGCGAGTCCGGAGTCCGCAAATGCCAACCGCCCGCGCTTCGACGCCGGTTTCTTCCATCACCTCGCGGACCACGGCCACATCGAGCGTTTCCCCGGGATCGACGATGCCGCCGGGCAGCATGTACCGCCCCTTGGTAGGCCCATATGTCATCCGAACCAGGAGTATTCCCTCATGGCCCACCACCACCGCGCCGACGGCAGTGGTGTTACGCGGCAGTTCGACCGTTTTCTCGGTCATCGATCGGACTCCTTTTCCTTTTCTTTTGGCGCCCGGTGGACGACCAGATGGCGAATATCGTTCACAAATGGCGAGGGTTCGCGCGGATCGCCGTTCACTCGCCAGGCACTGGAGATGATCAGCCGTTCCTGTGCACGAGTGAGTCCGACATAGAATGCCCGCCTCGCTTCCTTCAGTTCTTCCTCGGCGTCGAGCGGATGGGAATAGGGGTACTCGCCATTTTCGGCGCCGATCATGAACACGACCGGCCATTCGTGCCCCTTGGCGCTGTAGACCGTCATCATTGTCACCCGCTCCCGCTCCTCCTTGTCGAGATCGCTGGCGGTGGCCAGTGAGACCCTTTCGAGAAGCTCGGGAAGCGTGATCTCTCCCCGGATGCGGGCGAAACCGTCGACGAATGCCATCCAGTTGTGCTCCAGGTTCAGCCACTTTTCATCGTCCGGCTCGGGAGAGACCACAGAACTGAGCCAGTCACTAGCCCGTTCCAGCCACGTCGCCGGAATGTCGTGACCATCTGCGAGATACCAATCCGGTCGAAGATGAAATGCTCGCGCTCCAACTCGCACCAGCAGCTGGTTGTCTGGCGTTTCTTCCGCCTGGCGGGCCATGATGCTGGCCGCGACGACCGGCAGCGTTTCGCTGAGCACGCCGATGGCCCGGTCGCGATTCAGATCGCGAAGCAGGCGCAGCAGCACAGTGGCATTCAGGTGAGCGTCTTGCAGCGCTTCATGATTCCCTCGCGATGCACGTTCCTCGGCGGTGAGGAGATCGTCCAGCCGGTGGCTCTGACGCGGATGGAGCCGCCGCGACAGCAGAAGCGTGTCGAGGAGAAACGGCGCCGGTGGATCCAGTCCGAGAGTCTGGCACTCCCTGGCAACGATGCGATTGTCGAACGACGTGATGTTATGCCCAGCGACGACACCGTCGCCGGCGAATTCGAGAAAGGCCGGCAACACCCGATCGATGGTTGGACAATCCTCGACCATCTCCCAGCTGATGCCGTGGACGTTCTGCGCTCCCTGCGTGATCGTTTCCGGCGACGAGGGCCTGACTCTGGCTGTAAACGCGTCGTCCTGCAGGACTCCCTTGCTGACCCGAACCGCGGCGATTTCCATGATCTCGGCGGTGAGTGGCACATTGCTGGTCGTTTCCAGATCGAATACCGTGAAGTCCCCTTTGTGCAATCGTTCGCGGCGCATGAGCACCATCTGCAGGAGGCGCCATGCCTGGGCCGCGATGGTCCACTGCGCATCGGGAATCCAGCTCAGGCGAAGATCGGCCTCACGGTCGGTCTCCCCACAGGCAACGACGAAGACTTCTCCTGACTGCTCGTTGGGGAAGTAGTCGGCGACCACCCTGGACACCAGCCCGGCAGCGAGCCGAGCGTCGAGGTGATCGTCCGCCTCCACGACGATCTGCCTGCCCGCGGCCAGAGCCAGGTCGAGCGTTTCCGCTTTCCCACTCAGATGTCGCCCCAGCTCGTCGAGCGTCGATCGCAGGTTGGCCCGCTCAGCTGCGGGAATGGGATCACGACGGCTGCGCATAAGCGCCAGCATTCGATCGACTGCCGCCACGGCGCCATCGTCCGCTGCCGCTCTGGCGGGAGTGACGACGTCGTTCATGAATCGGGTGATGATGGTTGCGGTCAATGGCGACGCTTCGGCCCGAAGCAGTTCCGGTGATTCGGCCAGCTGCCCAAGCGTCATGTCGTGGCGAGCGGCGATCCGGCGCAGGTCGAGCATCGTCAGCTCGTCGACCAGAAACCGTGGCCAGTTGATCGCCGAAGCGAAGCTATTGTCCCGGGTCGACGCCACCAGCTCGAAATACCGAATCGTCTCCTGGACGTCCCGGTCGTCGAAAAAGCGCTCCCGTTCGATGCGCCGCACCGGAATGGAGCGGTCGGCCAATGCCTGCTCCACGAGATGCGCCCGCCTGTGCCGGCGGTAGAGGATAGCGATCTCGCTCGGTTTGCGGCCCTGTTGGATGTAGCGCTCGACAAGCTGAGCCACCAGACGAGCCTCGTCGATATCGTCGGGCCGCTCGATCCAGTCGACGGGCGACCCTTCGGGACGGACGCTGACACTCACTTCTTCCGCGCCGGAGACAAGCATCAGCTGCTGAGCGATGGCGACGACGCGCCCGATCGACCGGTGGTTCTCGTTCAACTCGAACCGGGCCGGTTGGTAATCCGTGTAGAGCTGCCCCAGCATCTTGTCGGGTAGCGCGCCTCGAAATCCGAAAATCGCCTGATTGGCATCGGCCACGACGAGGAGCTGTCTCTCCTCTGCTTCAGGTGGCAGCAGCGCTCGTATTAGCCGGTACTGCTCGGCTGAAACATCCTGGTACTCATCGACGAAGATGAACCGAAACCGGTTGTGAACGCGCTGCGCCGCTTCGGGATCATTCCAGAGAAGATCGGCGGTGTCGATGATGAGATCGTCGAAATCGCAGGCGTTCTCGTTGCGCAGCTCCTGCTGATAGACACCGAAAATCGTCTCCGCCACATCGGGTTTGAACCTGTATTCCGCAACCGCCTCGTCGATCGGCAGGTTGCCACACTTCATCTTGCTCAGTGCATTGAGCAGATCCTTGATCTCATAGTCGTCGAACCGAAAACCTGCCTGGCTGGCGGCGAATCGCATCATCCGAAAGCGATCGGCATCGGAGAGCACGGTTGGCACGCCGGAACCGATGGCGGTCGTGGCATGCTCGCGCAAGATACGAAGGCAGGCGGAGTGGAAGGTTCCTGCGTAGACGCCGGGACGCACCATCGACGCCAACCGCGTGACCAGTTCATTAGCAGCCCGTTCAGTGAAGGTCAATGCCATCACTGCTTCTGGATCGACATGGCGTTCGTCACCGACCAGATGGGCAATCCTTCTGGTGATCGTCAGCGTTTTGCCGCTGCCGGGAGGGGCCACGACGAGCAGATGGCCCTGCCTGTCGGAGTAGACGACCCCGCGCTGCCCCTCGGTCAGTTCGACGCTGAGGTAGTCGATGGCCGTTCGGTTTGAGTGAACAGGTGGTTCGGCGGCGTGGGTGCTCATTGAAACCGATTGTACCGCCGGGATCGAGCGCACTTCGGTTTTCATGCGGGTATAGTCGCGCTGTTGCGATGATCGACCGGGTCGTTGAAGGAGCGCGAGTGAGCACCAAAGAGTACGGAAAAGAGCTGGACGTTGCGACGCAGGCAGCCCGACAGGCAGGAGTGGCGATTCTCGATTTCTACAACGCCCGCTCAGCCGCTGTTTACGAGAAGAAAGACGGCTCGGCGGTCACCGACGCCGATCTGGCGTCCGACCGGATCATACGAGAGGTCATCGGCGACGCGTTTCCCGGCGATTCATTGCTGACCGAAGAGGGGGTCGACGACGAGGTTCGATTGGCCTCAGAGCGGGTCTGGATTGTCGATCCCATCGACGGAACCAACCAGTTCGTCAACCGCACAGGGGAATTCGAAGTGCTGATTGCCCTCATCGTAGGCGATCGGCCGGTGGTGTCGGTCATCTACCAGCCGACCGGCGACGTGTTGCTCCGCGCCATCGCCGGAGAGGGAGCGGAGGTCGAGCGCCAGGGGCGCTCAGGTCCGCTCCGATTCGAATCAGTTGCCGAGACTTCGCCTCCCAGAGTGCTGACCTCTTCCTGGCTTGGCGCACCGGCAAATGTGCCATCTCTGAATCGCGTTTCGGTCGCCCTCGGCGGAGCGGAAACGATCGTATCCAATGTCGGTGTTTCGGCGCGGCGATTCGTCCCGCCGGAGACGCTATGCGACGTCTTCGTTGGCGTGCACGTCGATGGATCGAGTGGCTACGCGTGGGAATGGGACTTCGCAGCGCCCGATCTGGTGGTCGTCGAAGCCGGCGGCGCCACGACCGATCTGGCGGGCAATCTGCACCGCTATAACAAACCCAACCCGATCAATATCGGAGGAATCGTCATGAGCGTCGACCCGTCGACACAGGGGCGTGTGCTTCACGAGCTGGCGGGTGTTCTGTCACCCGAGCAGCTGCGCAACGGCTAGAGGCCCCCAGCGGCGGCTTTGTCGGCGATGATCGTCACCTTTTCCGGTCGCAGGCGCAGCCAGGATGCCGGAACGTCGGCGCTCATCGGGTCGCGGAGGGTTTTCCGAAGGATCTCCTGTTTGCTCGCACCGGAAACGATCAGCACGATTCTTTTCGCTTCCAACAGCGTCCCGACGCCCATGCTCATGGCCCGGCGAGGCACGCTGGCGCCATTGAAATAGCCGGCAGCTTGGTCGATCGACTCCTGTGTCAGATCGAGAACGCGCGTTCGGGAGTCGGCAGGCGAGCCCGGTTCGTTGTACGCGATGTGACCGTTCCCGCCGATGCCGAGCACGGCCAGCTTCAACCCGCCGGCTTCAACGATCGCTTGCTCGTAGTCTGTGGCCGCCGCAGCCGGATTGTCGGCCGTCACCGGTAGGGTGTGGACATTCTCTGCCGGGATACCGGCTGGATGGATGAAGGTGCGATGAAGCCACGACGTCAGCGTATTGGGATCGTCAGGTGAAACCCCCAGATACTCGTCCAGGCAGAAGAGATGGAAGCGAGTCAGCTCGACTTCCCCAGCCCGGCTGCGACGAATCAGTGACTCGAACATACCCACCGGTGTACTGCCGGTCGGCAGCGAAATCGCGGCTTTCGGCTTGGCCTTCAGTGTCTCGACGACGATGTCCGCCGCCATCTCGCTCATGGCCTCGTAGTCCTGAACGACGATCAATGTTGGTTCCACGGTTGTCTGCACCCTTTCTCCTCGCCGCAATTGCGGAAAGTATGCTTGAAACGGAGGTGATGAGCGGGTGACAACGGCAACGCAGGGAATCGAAACGGCATTGCGGCAGATCGACGGCTGGATCGGCCCCGAAGCGGTACGAGGGGCATCCGCGGCGGTCTGGCATGCCGGTGAGCTGGTTGCGGTTCGGCATGCCGGCGAGGCGAATCCTGGCCAGCATGTCGACGACTCAACCCTCTTTGCACTGGCATCGGTGACCAAACCGGTCACCGCAGCCGCAGTTGTGTCGCTGGTGGATTCAGGCGAGCTCGATCTCGACGCCCCGGTACAGAACATTCTTCCCGACTTCGTGAGCAGCACGGAAGGATCGTTCGAAGCATTTCGAAACTCCATTACCGTGCGCCAGCTCCTTTCGCATACGAGCGGCTTGCCGGAGGATTTGACGCGAAGAACGTTTCGAGGGTCGGATCCTCCAACCCTGCAGGAGCTGACTGACGCGATGCTGCGACTCCCTCTGGAGTTCGAACCGGGCACCCAGCTCCTCTACTCGAATGCCGGCTACGGCACGCTGGCGAGAATCGCCGAAACGATCGCCGGTCAGGACTTCTGGGAACTCACCTGGCGAACTGTTCTCGACCCGCTCAGCATGCGAAAAACGATAGACCGCCCCGGACCGTCGCTCGATGAGCGCATCGCCTATGTCGACGACATCGCCAACAAGGGCAAACCGACCGAGGCCTACAACAGCCGCTATTGGCGCGATCTTGGCATCCCCTGGGGCGGGCTCTACGGCACGGCAGAGGATATGGCAACCTTCGCAGGCTCATTTCTGCGACCGAAGGAGGGTCCTCATTCCCGTTCGCTTATGGAGGAGATGATTCGCGATCAGGTCGCTGGCGTGCCTGGCGCGGTGCAAAGTCTGCGAGTCAGCTGGCCGCGTGCCTCATGGGGACTTGGCTGGGAAGTGAAAGGGCAGAAAGCCAGGCACTGGACCGGCAATCTCACGTCACCCGCCACGTTCTGTCATTTCGGCGCCACCGGCACATTGTTGTGGGCCGATCCCGACCACGATGTCGCGCTGGCCGTCTTCGCCAATCGCACAACCTATCATCTCTGGCCCTTCGTGCCGCCGAGATGGGCAGTGCTGAGCGACGCGATTATCGAGGCAGTTCGCTAGCGTCGGCGTCGTCCAGATCGCGCGGCCCGAACGACCGGGGCAGCAGATCATCGATCGATTGGATATCGGGGCCGTTCTCGCCCTCCAGAATGATCCAGAGCGAACCGTCTGGCATGCGGAACTCATTGATCACCTGACGGCATCCTCCGCATGGCGTGACGACCGCCACTCGGGGAGCCGACACCGCAATCGCCTGGATGTGCCGGTGTCCTGCCGCCGCCGCCGTACCGATCGTGACCCGTTCGGCGCAGACCGACAGCGGGTAACTGGCGTTTTCGACATTGCATCCCGTCACGATCGTGCCATCAGCTGTGATCAGCGCCGCCCCAACCGGAAAGTGCGAATACGGCACATAGGCATTGGCCGCCGCATCGCGCGCCTTGACCAGCAATTCCTCCGCCAGTTCGACAGCAATCACAGCTCTGCTCTCCTTGTCACGTTTCTCATGCTCCTGGCCTCAATGGTACGGTTCTCCGCAATCCAACGGCGGTTTGCAGAACGGGCTGCCGTGGATGAGTATGGACGCTTCCTTTGCGCCGTCATTCTGAACGAAGTGAAGAATCTTTCGTTCGGGAATCAGACGGCTCCATGGGACGCCTTCCGCTGCGGCGAAGATCGTTCGCAAGCTCAGGATGACTATCCTGTTTTGATATTGCGTCGGTGCCGGGCTCTCCGGCATGGCGCCCCGGGTGAACGACACAATGGACATGAAGCTGAAACTCGCTGATTTCATGCGACAGGCGCTCTCGCTCGACGAGTCCGCCGAGTCGCTCGCCGACGAGATCGAATCGTTCAAGGAAGACATCAATGCGGGAATTTCGACCGTCGAGCTCGACTCGTCGGTCGGTCCAGCGCCCTTTCTGATCTATCACTATATTTTGGAAATCAGGGACTCCGAGAATCGAACAGGCAAGGAACTCTTCGATGCAGACGTGCGCACGCTGGAGCGCGCGGCGATGATCGACTCCCCCGGCCCGCGCATTCTCGCCCATGCCGTGACCGACGAGGAGGCGTTCATTCTGGCCACGACACCTGCGACGCACCGGGCACTGACCGGTGACGACTCGTCCTCGGCGTCCAGATCAGGCGATCCCACAGACCGAAGCGACGCAGCATCGAGACTCGTTGGAGCGCTTGCTGAGGCCAATAAACTGGCGGGGGAGTGGCTAGCGGCGTTGCGCGCCGAAAGCGCAGCCGGTGGCAAGAATCCTGATGAAGGCGAATTCGTGGAGTTCAACGAAGCCGAAGCGGCCCTGGCTCTGTTCGTGCTCGACGATCGCAGCATTCGCGACTTGCTGACGACCCTGAACCTGATGATCGCCAGCGCCAGCGAGTTGCGCAAGGACGAAAGCTAGCGCACCGCCCGTGTGTAGCGGCGACGCAGGCGTCGCTCGTCGCCAGGTCATCGCGCTTTCGTGAACAAACCTGTCTGTCGGGACCCAGAAGCAACGCAGGTGTTGCCGCTACGGTGATCGTGAACGCTACGATTGGTCCATGTACCGGCGTTCCCAGGCCTCCGACATCTCCGGCGAAACCCGGACGAACACGCCCTCCGCCTCCGCCAGAGTCAAACCGTCGCTGTTTCGGGTGATTACAGCGGCAACGTCAAGCCGCCGGCCGTGATCCTCGACGATCCGTGCTCTGGCGCGAGTGGGAACACCAATCTCGACCGGTTTGCGAAAGCTGACGTTCAAGCGCGCGGTCACCGCCCAGATGCGATTGGCCGACAGCACCCAGCCCATCACCTCGTCGAGAACCGTTGTGATCAACCCGCCATGCACGATCCCCTGCCAGCCCTCGACCTTCGAGTCAGGCAACCAATCGGCCCAGACTGAGCCATCGCTGTTCACATAGAAGCTCAACTGCAAACCGTGCTCGTTCAACCGGCCGCAGCCAAAACAGTTGTGGTCTTGCCGGACGGCGAGAGGATGTGCGGTCTCGAAAGCCGCCTGTGACTCAGCCATGGTCAACTCTTAGCGCGAGAATTCTCATGCCGGAGCGAACGGAAACCCCATCCGTAGCCTCGCCATTTATGGCGCTTCCCGGCGCACTCCATCAACCCCCTCCGCCGCCGCCCTTGATGCCTGGCGCCGTCAACGCAGCAGGATCGAGCAACGCTGTCAGCTCCGCTTCGGAGAGATCGGTCATCTCCAGGGCAACGTCGATGACTCGGCGGTTGCTCGCATACGCCTCCTTGGCGATCTTGGCGCCGAGGTCGTAGCCGATGATCGCGTTGAGCGAGGTGACCAGAATCGGGTTCTTCTCGACAAGGTCTGCAATCCGCTCCTCATTGACCGTGAACCCGGCGATCGCTTTCTCGGCCAGGACACGACTGACATTCGCCAAAATCGAGATCGACTCGAGGAGATTGTGAGCGATCACCGGCAGCATCACGTTCAGCTCGAAGTTCCCCATCTGAGCGCCGACGGTGATCGCCGCGTCATTGCCAATAACTTGAGCACAAACCATCATCGTCGCTTCCGGGATGACCGGATTGATCTTGCCAGGCATGATCGACGAACCCGGCTGCAGCGCGGGCAACGCGATCTCGCCCAGTCCGGCCTGCGGACCGCTGTTCATCCAGCGAAGGTCGTTGGCGATCTTCATCAGCGCGACGGCGTAGGTCTTCAACTGCCCGCTCAGCTCAGCGGCGGTGTCCTGCGTGCCCTGCGCGGCGAAGTGGTCGTGCGCTTCGACAAAGGGCAGACCACTCTTTGTTGCAAGCTCGGCCGCCACACCAGCCGCGAAATCGGGATGGGCATTCAACCCCGTACCCACGGCTGTGCCGCCGATCGCGAGCTCGGCGAGGCGCGGCAACGTCGCATCGATCCGTTCGCGCGCATTGCCGACCTGCGCCGCCCATCCCGCCAGCACCTGTCCCAACCGCACCGGCGTCGCATCCATCAGATGCGTTCGGCCCGTTTTGACGATCGGCATCAATTCCTCAGCGCGACGGTCAAGGGTCAATTGCAGTTCTTCCATTGCCGGCAGGAGATGTTCGGCCACCTGCAGAAATGCAGCGAGGTGGATCGCGGCCGGGATGACATCGTTGCTGCTCTGGCACATGTTGACGTCGTCGTTTGGATGCACCGGGCGGCCACTGCCGGCGATCTGCGCGGAGCGCGAAGCGATAACCTCGTTAGCGTTCATGTTGGTGGACGTGCCCGAACCGGTCTGGAAGATGTCGATCGGAAAGTGATCGTCCCAATCGCCGCGCTCGACCTCCTCTGCCGCCTGCGCAATCAGCGCGACCTTCTCGGCAGGCAGCAATCCGAGCTTGCCGTTCGTCACCGCGGCGGCGCCCTTGATCATCCCCAGTGCGCGCAAAAATGACCGTGAGAAGCGAAGATCACTGATCGGAAAATTGATCACCGCGCGCGCCGTCGACGCGCCATAGAGCGCTTCGGCCGGAACCTGCATCTCGCCCATGCTGTCGCGCTCCGTCCGGGTTTCCTGTGACATCGATTTCTCCAAGGGTCGCAAAGCAACGATTTCAATGCGTTCGATTCTAACCGGTAGCACCACAGCGCAACGCGGGGATGCAGACGCGAACGGCGGACCCTTCTGGGTCCGCCGTTGCCGGTTCCAGGTAGCGTCGATCAAGCGATCAACCCATCTGTGTCGTGTGCACCGGCTCGATCACGACGACAATCCGGTGGTCGCCCGGATTGTGCCAGGGATACTCATCGACGCCCATGTACTTCTTGGCCATCGCGTTGATGAAGGCATTGTCGGGATCGTCCTCGACCTCGATGACCTTGCCGCGGATCTCGAGATACCGATACGGATTCGCCGGATCGACGATTGAGACGGCGATGCGAGGATCACGATCGAGGTTCTTCTTCTTCTGCCGTGCAGTGGTCTGGCTGAACCGGAAGTGTTTGCCATCCCAACCAAACCAGACCGGGTTCACCTGTGGCTCGCCGCCGGGGCCAATCGTCGCAACGTCGGCGAGTGCGGTGGAGTCGAGAAGATCGAGATACTGTTCAGGAATCGCGGTCTGGGACATCGGAGATGATTTCCTTCATGGTTAACCCGGACGATTAGCCCTTACTAATCATTCGTAACAGTCTAATCCATGGGAAGGAGCTTGGCAAAGGTTCTGGGCCGCGTCAGGCCGAAGCGGTCGCCAGTTCGGGTTCAGGAGGGCGGTAGTTCGGTGATTGATGCCGGAAATAGGTGTCGTAGAGCTCGGCGTAATGACCACCGGCCGCCATCAGCTCGTTGTGTGAGCCCTCTTCGGCGATCGAGCCGCCCTGCATGACGATGATCCTGTCGGCGTGCCGCACAGTCACCAACCGGTGGGCAATGACAATCGCTGTGCGCCCTTCAAGCACCTCGTCCAGACCCTCCTGGATTTGCGCTTCAGTGAGCGGATCGACGCTGGCCGTCGCTTCGTCGAGGATCACGACCGACGGGTCCTGCAGCAACAACCGCGCCAGCGCAACCAGCTGCCGCTGACCCATCGAGAGTCCCTTGCCCTGCTCTCCAACCGGCGTGTCCAGTGCCTGCGGCAAGGCATCGATCCAGTCGCCGCCGGCTATTCGCCTTGCCGCCAGCTCGACCTCAGCATCAGATGCGCTCGGTCGGGGATAGCGGATGTTGTCGGCGACACTCCCCGCAAACAAAAACGGAGTCTGCGGCACGATGCCCAGATGCCGGCGAAGGTCGCTCAGATCGATCGAGCGAATCGAGCGACCATCGATACGAATGACACCGCTCTGAAATTCATAAAAGCGGGCGATGAGCTTGCCAAGCGTCGATTTGCCAGCTCCGGTGTGCCCAACCAGGGCGATCGTTTCGCCCGGTTTGATGTCGAGACTGAAATTGCGTAACACCGGATGATCGTCTACGTAGGAGAAGTCCACGTCCTCGAATTCGATGCTGCCGGAGAAGATCTCCAATGGCTGCTCATGTTCCTGGATCACGCGCGGGGTATCGTCGATCAGCGCGAACACGCGCTCCGCCGCAGCCAATCCCTGCTGGAACTGACTCCAGAATGAGGCAATGCTGGTCAACGGAAACCAGAAGAGCATGACGCTGAGCAGGAAGAGGTACCAGTCCCCAGCGTCGAGCCGGCCGTTGATGACTGCGAGTCCACCACCGTACAACACCATCACCGTGCCAAGCCCGGCGACGGTGAACAGGATCGGGAAGATGCCGGAGAAGATAAACCCCTGGCGCAGCGTCACCTTGTAAGCCTGATCGGTGACGTCGAGGAACTCGTCGTAGATTTTGGCTTCCTGCCGGAAATTCTTGGCGACCGCGATGCCGCGCATCGTTTCCTGCACCGAGCGATTGACATTCGACATCGCCCGCTGAGCGCCACGTGTACTCTCCCTGGCAATGCGACGAAACGCCAGCGCGATGACGGTAATCACCGGCGCCATCGCCAGCGTCACCAACGCCAGCCGCCAGTCGCGGTAGAAGAGCACGCCAGTGATGAAGACCAGCATGAGTACCTGGCTGGCCAGGTTCATCGTCAATGTGACCACGTTGGCGAATTCTTCCGTGTCGCTCGTCACCCGGCTGACGATGCGCCCCGACTGATGCTGGTCGAAAAAGGACATATCTCGACGCATGACCGACCGGAAGACATCGAGACGCAAACGCAGGACGACGTCGCCGACGACCTTCGCCGACACGGATTGCCGAATGAAGTTGAAGATCCAGGCCAACACACCTGCGAGCAGAAACGCAACGACCAGCACTTTCGTGTCACGGCCAAAGGTGTCCGCGCCCTGTTCGATCCGGTCGACCCCGTTCGCCAGAATGACTGGCAGCGCGGCATCCAACAACGAGGTGAGTACGACCATTACGACCACGAGCGTCATTGCCGCGGCATCGGGCCGGAAATACCCCAGAATCCGCTTCAGCAGGCTTTTGTCGTCGTAGGAGCGATCGTAGGACTCGGCCTCCAGGCCGTCCATCAGGAATCCCATCGTGCGTCCTTTCGCCGGAACGCGCCACACAGCGCGAGTCCGGGAAACGAGAGTCTACTCCCAGTGCACGGTTTGTCGAAGACAGGGCGCATCAGGCCATGGGTTTCCGCGCAACGACGGTCGTGTATGGCTGCCGGGTGGGGATCGGTCCGTCGGCCAATGCTGTCTCCAGCGCGGCGACTCCCCTCGCATGAGCAGCGTCGGAGATGAGGTGGAGTGACGAGAACGCCTTTTCACGATAGGGTGTGATGTCGGTCAGCTCGCCGGTTGTCACCGTGTGTCGTCGTCCGATGTCGACGAATCCCGCGCGTCCCAATTCGGCCTGAAGGGATTCGATGCGAGGATACCGGGCGATTTCGTTTCGGCTCGTTTCCGGGAAATAGCGAGACAGAGGCACGCGATTGGCAATGTCTGCTTCGCTGTCGGTGACGACGGCAATCTGGCCGCCGGGTCGAAGCACACGGAGGGCCTCCCGCGCAGCAGCGTCACGATCGCGAACGTGATGAATCACATCGACGGAATACATCAATGTGAACAGGCCGCCCGGAAATGGCAGTTGCTCTGCCCGGGCAAGCGCGATGCGATGGGCGACTGGGCCTGGAACCTGCTTCAGCATTTCGATCGACGGATCGATGCCGTAAACCTGGTTTGGAAAATGCTGTTCGAACGTCGAAGCGAAATTGCCTGTACCCGTGCCGATTTCGAGCAAACGTGGTTCGCTGGAGTCGCCAGCAAGTTGGAGCAGGAGTTCGATGACTGCGGCATTCGGCCGGCGGTAAGCGCCATATGGTCCGGCGAGTTCGTTGTAGTCCATTCTGCGAATCGTCATTTCGTCAACCTCGCCGAGACCTCCAACTGACTTCCCGCCCGACCGATTAGAATCGGCGTCGGCGAAAGTGGTAATCGTGGAGTTCAGGCCACAAATGGTCAAGGCAATTTTCTCTACTCTCATGACGTTTGTGCTGATTGCGTCGGCCTGGCTCACGACCCCAGTCGGCGCACAGGACGAACAATCCGATGTCAATGCACTGCTCAATTCTGCTGCCATGGCGATGTCGGATCTCAATTCGTTTCATTTCCTGATCACGACTCCGGTAGGAAAGACGCTGCTGGTCGGCGAGGCAGAACTCATTCAGGTCGAAGGCGATGTTGTGCGTCCCATGACCTTTCACGCCACAGCCACGATCGGGCTGGGCTTCGCCAGGCTCTCGGTGGAAGCGATAGGCATCAACGACAAGATTTGGATTTCGAATCCACTCCAGGGTGGTGCGTTTACGCCGGTCTCGGATGCGCTTGGCGAAGAACTGCCTCCGCTGACCTTTTTCAATCCTGACCAGCTTATCCAGCAGGCGATCGGACTCATCCAGAATCCTGCAATCGACGGGAGCGAATCGTTGGACGGCGTGCAGACCACGGTCGTAACAGGCAACTTCGCCCTTGGCGACATCACGTTCAATGGCACTCCCGTGGTCCAGGGCATCGCTGGAGACTTGATCCCGTTGGAGGTCACTCTCTGGATCGACGAACAGAACCGGGTGCTCCAGGCAGATTTCGCCGGCGCGCTGTTGCCATCCGAACAGGGCGGCGGCAGAATCGTGCGGCGTGTCGAGTTGTCGCAGTTCGACCAGGTTCTGACCATCGACCCGCCGGCCACAACGTGAGAACATCGCGTGTGGTGATTCCACACAGTTCTCATAGCCTGGTCGGGCGTCAGAAAGAGCATGTCAGTTCGTGAAATCTGAGTTTCGGATCGAAGGACGGTCGCAGACTTCAACGGCATCTCCGGCGCGCTGGATCTGGTCCCATATCTGGCGCAACAAGCTCTTCGTGCTGGCGGGATTCGCGGGCGTTCTCTTTCACATGATTCTCAACATCATGGTGCCGATCCTGACGGGCCGGGCTTTCAATGCCGTACTCGAAGAACCGCCCGACCGGGACGAGCTGGGTCTCATCGCGATTGCCGTGCTGATCATCGTCGTGTTGCGCGGCGCCTCCGATCTGATGGGCTCGCTCTCCTTCGAGGTCATTGCCAAACGACTCGAGCGAGACGCTCGCGACGAGCTCTACGTGAGCCTGCTCGGCAAGAGTCAGACTTTTCACAACCGGCAATCGGTCGGCGATCTGATGGCCCGCGCCGCCAACGACGTGCGGCAGCTCAACGCGATGGTCAACCCCGGCCTTGCCCTGATCATCGACTCGTTCACCGGTCTGATCGTTCCGATCATCGCGATCGGGTTCATCGACTACCGGCTGCTTGGTCCGCCGCTCGTCTTCGTGCTCTTCTTCTTGCTGGCGCTTCGCCGGTACATGCGTCAGCTCAATCCTGTGTCGAACGAGATGCGACAGTCGTTCGGCGCGATGAACAGCGAGCTGCAGGAATCGATCAGCGGCATCGAAGTGGTCAAATCGACCGCGCAGGAAAGTCAGGAAGAAGAGCAGTTTTCGGCTTTGGCGACTGCATACCGCAATGCCATGGTCAAGCAGGGCGCCGTGCAGGCGCGCTATCTGCCGACGTTGTTGCTGGCGGTGACCAATGCCGCCGCGTTCTTGATTGGACTCTATCTGGTCAGCGAAGATGAAATCTCGCTGGGCACGATGATCACCTATTTCGGGTTGATGTTCCTGCTGCGATTTCCCACGTTCATTTCGATCTTCACGTTTTCCCTTGTCCAGATTGGTCTCGCCAGCGCGCAGCGAATCATCGAACTGATCAATGAAGAAACGGAACTGGACGAAAACGCCGCCGGACATGTGGGAACTATTGACGGTGACATCCGGTTCGATCGCGTGTCTCTCTCCTACGAGGGGGAGCGAGTGCTGAACGACGTCAGTTTTCATGTCAAATCGGGAGAAACCGTGGCGATCGTCGGTGAGACTGGCTCCGGCAAGAGCACGATCACCAAACTTGTCAACCGCATCTACGACGCCGATTCGGGACAGGTGCTGATCGACAACGTCGATGTGCGGGACTGGAACCTCGATGCATTGCGGTCGCAGGTTTCGACGATCGAGCAGGATATCGTGCTTTTTTCGAGACCTGTCGTCGAGAACATTGCGTTCAGTCTGGGGCAGCAGTCGAATCTTGAAGAGGTCGAGCGAGCAGCGCGAGACGCGCAGGCTGACGCATTCATTCGCGAATTGCCGGACGGGTATCAAACGGTCATCGGCGAACGCGGCGTCACCCTTTCCGGCGGACAGCGACAGCGATTGGCGATCGCCAGAGCGTTGATCACCGATCCGCGCATCCTGATAATCGATGACTCGACGAGTGCGATCGACAGCGCCACCGAGGACCAAATCCAGCGAGCGATCCGGCGCGTGCTCGAGGGCCGCACGACGCTGCTGATCACGCACCGGCTGTCGCAGATTCGCTGGGCCGACAAGATTCTCGTGCTGCGCAAGGGAGCCGTCGTCGACTTCGGCACGCACGATGAACTGATGGGACGCTGCGCGCTCTATCGGCGCATCTTCGCCCATTACGACGATGAACCGCTTGTGCCGCTCCCGCCTGAGTCAGTGCCTGCCTGAGCAATTCGCCGGGTCCCGTAAGATGCTCGTTACGTGTGCTCCGCGTTGCATCCAGGAGTGACGATGTCTGCCTCCACCGATCGCCCCAATCTGCTTGTCATTATGTCGGATGAACATGCTCCCCACTTCACTGGAGTGCACAACCATCCGCTGGTCAGAACGCCGAACTTGGATCGGCTTGCTGAGGAAGGGGTCGTATTCGAGAACGCCTACTGCAACTCGCCTCTCTGTTCTCCCTCGCGGATGTCCTTCATGACCGGGCGGTACGCACACAAGATCGCCACCTGGGACAACTCGACTTCGCTCAGCTCCGACGAACCAACCTGGGCGCACCGGATGCGCTCGGTTGGGTACGACGTTGTCCTTTCCGGCAAGCAGCATTTCGTCGGCGCCGACCAATTGCATGGATTCCGCGCCCAGCTGGCCCGAGATCTCCATGCCGAGATCGCGCACGAGATGTACCGATGGTTGGACGGTACCCCAGTCGCCGGAGAACCGTGGAAGCACATGGAAACCTCCGGTCCAGGCACAACAGTGGAAATTGATGTGGATGATCTGGTCGAGGCAGCGGCTCTCGCCTACATCCGCGACCCGGCGCGCCGGCATCAACCATGGGTGCTGAACGCCTCATTCATCGCTCCACATTTTCCGTTCGTCGTTCCGCGGGAGTACTGGGATCTCTATCCATTCGACGAGATCGATTTGCCGCGCGTGACGCGTGAATCGCTCGACGAACAACACCCGGTCTTGCGGCGCATGGCGGGGATGTTCGGGCTGGTGGACTTCCCGGAAGAAACCGTCCGGCGGGCAAGGGCCGGCTATTACGGATTGATCACCTGGCTCGATGCCAAAATTGGCCGAATGCTCGACGCACTCGAAGAATCCGGTCAGCGTGAGAACACGATCGTCGTGTACGTCAGCGATCACGGCGAAATGGCCGGCGAGCATGGCATGTGGCGAAAATCGAACTTTCGCGAACACTCCGCCCGTATCCCGATGCTCATCTCCTGGCCAGAACACCTTCCGGCCGGCAAGCGGATTCCGGAGGTGGTCTCGCTTGTCGACATGGTCGCCACCATGCTCGACCTGACACAAGCGCCGCGCGACGACACGCTGGATGGCGAGTCGCTGCTGCCGCTCATCGACGGTTCTTCAGGAGGTACGTGGAAGGACGAGGCCTTTTGCGAGTATCTGGCCCACGGAGTCACGAAACCGATGGCCATGTTGCGTCACGGTCGCTTCAAGCTCAACTACTACCTGGACGATCCTGTCGAGTTGTTCGATCTGGAGACGGACCCCGACGAGCGCCACAACCTCGCCGGCAACAGCGCGCATTCCTCAGTTCGCGAAGCATTACGTGCCGATCTGCTCGCTCGCTGGCATCCGATCGAACTCGAACGCCAGGTAGTCGCCAGCCAGGAGGCTCGCCACCTCATCGCCTCGGCCCAGCCTCCTCCAGCCGCGTTCCACTGAGACAAGCGTAGAACCCGGCCCTGTGCCGGAATTCGACAAGCCTGCAACTTCAGACGTGCTACCGACCTGACAGCATCTCGACCACGGGAGCAAACGTCGTCATCAGTCGATCGGGCACGATGAAATAGGAGAATCCGAGCTCGTCTCGGATTTCCTGCAAGCGGCCGGTAACGTAATCGAGGCTACCGATGAGCACCGACGGCATATCTCGCACGGCTGCCAGGTCGATGTCCTGCCAACCCTGGGCAGCAATGTACTGGTCGATCGCTGCGTCGGGATCATCAGTCACGATCACAGTCGGAATCAGGCTGAGCTCGATCGAATCGAAACGATCACCGGCCCCTTCCCGAATCCAGGAAACACGCTCCTGTACTGCGGCTGTTCGGCGACCCTCCGGCAAATTGACCGCGACGCCTGTGGCCACCGATGTGGTCAGGATGCCAACGATGTCAGCCATAGCACCCGCCAATCGCAGAATTCGCGGGCTGCCTCCCCCGATCAGAATTGGGACCGGTTGCTGAATCGCCGCTGGAAAGCTCGGCAACGTGTCGAGTGAGTAATAGCGCCCGTCGTAACTCACGTCGTTCCCGGCGATCAATCCACGAAGAATCGGCAGCGCTTCAGCGAGTCTCGAAATCCGCGTACCGGCAGAATCGAATGCGATACCGGCGCGCTCATACTCCTCCGCCAGCCAACCCGCGCCGATGCCCAGCTCGAAACGTCCTCCGGAGAGCGCATCGAGGGTCGCGACCTCCTTCGCCAGAACGGCAGGATGCCGGTAATCGTTGTCGATGACCAGCGTGCCAAGGCGCAGGGTTGTGGTCAGAGCGGCGGCGGTAGCAAGTGCGGCAATTGGAGCAAACTGATGGCCGAATGGCTCGTCTACGAAGTGATCGCGAATCAGCAGCGTGTCATAGCCCCATGCTTCTGTTTGCTGGACAAGCTCTCTCCATGCACCAGCAGTCGTGAATTGCTCGGCGACAACGCCAAAGCGAAACGGTTTTCCGGCCACCCTCGTCTCCTTCCTGAGTCGAAGCAGCGATTGCTTCGAGTCGTCTGGATATGAGACGAGGAACGATAAGGAATGTCAGATCAGGTCGGATAGGAGGCTTCGCGGAGTTTCCGAATCGTCTTCTCTGGTTTGGGGAGACCGCTCGCCCGAATCTGGGCTTCGGTTTCCTCGAGTGGATAGGGCAGTTTTCGGATTTCAGCAGACCAGCGGTGATCGGCCTCGCTCCACGTCAGGATGCCGTACTTGCAGCGCAGCTCTCCATCCTTGGAGTTCCCAACGCCTGACACGTCCACGAGGAGCGTCTCGTCGATCTGCCGGATGTAGCAGATGTGGATGTGACCGAAGGCGATCGCAGCCGCGACTGTTCCGTCGAGCATCGCGCGCAACTCGTCGTCAGTGAGGTCTGGGCGCAGGGCGTCCTCGACATTGTGGGGATTGGCGTGCACCACGAGGAGCTCATCTTTTGGCCCTCGGGAGCCGGGAGGGGCCACGCGATGAGAGAATGGAAGGGAGTCCAGATACGCAATACCATCGGCGCCGATGGCATCGACGGTGAACTGTTTCTCGGGTTTGTCGGTTCCGAATTTGGCATTGTCAACGAGATAGAGATCGGTGTTGCCGTGGATTACGGTCAGGTTGCGCTCCCACAGCATCTCAAGCGTTTCTCGCGGCGCAGGACCTGTTTCGCACAAGTCACCGGCAACGACGATTTCATCGAATGGTCCTCGTTCATCGATGTCCGCCAGCACCGTCTGCAGCGCCAGACTGAATCCGTGAATGTCAGACAACACCGCTACGCGCATTTCTCGTCCGATTCCAGCGGGCCACTTGCGGCCACGTACGACACAATGGTCCCGTATAGGATAGCCAAATCCCGTTCCGGACGACGACGCAGTCGCCGTCTGAAGTGAATGCAACCATCGTGGAGAGGCGTCACTACACGGGTCTGGTCGGAGTCGCTTCTCCAGCGACACGGTTTATGATGAATGTCATCATCAACGATGGGTCGCCGGGAAAGAGTCCGCGCGATACCCCCGGCTAGACAACGGGAGACCCGGAACGTGATGCAACCTGACCAGCCGGTCACCCGTCAGCCGGGTTACGTCTTTGTCAGTTACGCCGCCGGCGATTCGACGCGAGTGCAGGCGGTCGTCGATCAACTGCGAATGTCGGGCTACCGGGTCTGGATCGACGAGGCCGCGATCGAGGGTGGCGAGAATTACGGACCCACCATCGTCAACGCAATTCGCGCGAGTGCCGCCGTAGCGCTCTTCTGCAGCTCGTCGAGCTTCCAATCACGCAATGTTCGACAGGAAGTCGCGATCGCCTGGAAGCAAGAGCGGCCGATTCTTCCCCTTCGCCTCGAACCGATCGAACCTCCAGAGGACTTTCAATATTGGCTGGAAGCAGCGCAGTGGCTCGATGTGACCGATCCTGATCCTGCCAACTGGCTGCCACGCGTCTCCCGGTCTCTGGACCGCTTGGGAGTCGTCCGGGACGATCCGATAGTCGAAGAACAGTCGTTCGTCGGCCAGACATTGGTCAGTAAGCGCCACGGGATCTCAGCAGCCGCCACCCCTCTATTAGGCCGGGACGAAGACATTGCCCGCATTGTGGCACTGCTGCGCGAATCCCGTCTGGTGACGTTGACTGGACCCGGAGGAGTCGGTAAAACCAGGCTTGCCGTCGAGGTTGCCAACGACTCCGGGCGCGACCTTGCCTGTGGCGCCGCGTTTATCTCGCTTGCGGCGATTCGCGACGCCAGATTTGTGATTCCGGCGGTCGCCGCGGCGTTGGGTTTTCCAAACGCAGGTTCGATATCCGATGCCGAAGCACTGGCCGCGCACCTGGGAGAGGAACCGCTCCTCCTCGTGCTCGACAATCTGGAGCAAATCATCAGCTGTGGGACGGACATCGCAGCACTCCTTTCCCTCTGCCCAGTCCTCAAGTGTCTGGCAACCAGCCGGACGCTTCTGAACATTCAGGCGGAGCAGGTCTACATGGTCGAGCCGCTGCGTCTACCTGCAACCGAAGATGCGGGAGAGTTCAGCCTTGTTCTCGAATCGCCTGCGGTTCGTCTCTTTGTCGACCGGGTTCGCGCGTCGGATCCATCCTTCGATCCTGAGGTTGGAGAGCACGGCTCGGCAATCGCTGAGATTTGCCGGCGACTGGATGGGCTCCCACTCGCCATTGAGCTGGCCGCGGCGCGAGCGCGGCTCTTTCCACCAGCGGCTTTGCTGGCCAGACTCGAACACCGGCTTCCACTGCTGACAGGGGGACCTCAGGATGCCCCTGAGCGGCAACAAACGCTGCGGGATGCCATCGCATGGAGTCATGATTTGCTCCCCGATGCCGCCCAGCTGCTGTTTCGCAGATTGGCGGTGTTCGTGGGCGGGTTTACCCTGGAAGCCGCAGAATCGATCGTCCAGTCGGAGAGGGAGCCCGCCAGCGCTTCCGCCGAGACGCCGGCAACTGTGGAGACGCTCGCGCTCCTCATCGATAGCAGCCTGGCCCGCCGGGTGAACGCTGAAGGTGAGCCCAGGTTCGCGTTCCTCGAAACGATTCGAGAATACGGGATCGAGCAGCTGGCTAGTCGAGGCGAACTCGAGTTCACCGAACATCGTCATGCACGTTATGTTCTGCAAATCGTGGAAGACCTGCGGCCACGAATCGAAGGCCCTGAAGGTCCCGAGATCATCAACAGGTTCGAAGTGGAGCACCCCAACATTCGGGCTGCGCTGACATACGCCATTGACTCGAAGGACGGAGAACTTGGCAACCGGCTTGTCGCGTCAATATGGAAGTTCTGGGTGGTTCATGGTCACGGTCAGGCAGCATTCCAATGGATCGAGCAAATTCTGGCGTTGCCCGGTAGCACGACGGCGACCTACCGAATGGAATCGCTCTACGCGGTCAGCAGTTTCGCACTCGAACTCGATCAGGGAGACCTTGCCCGCAACAGGGCGGAGGAGGGCCTTGCGCTGGCTCGCATCGAGCGCGATGAGCATCTCGAATCGAGAATGCTTTTCGTCCTCGGGTGGATCGCGCATCGCAATGGAGACTCGGAGCACGCGGACCAGTGTTTCCGGCACTCACTCGATCTGGCCAGGAAAGCGAGTCCCCAGGTTTCATTCGCCGAGCATATGAGCGCCCTGATCCTGGTGAACATCGCGACGATCGCGTATGAGCAGCGACGTTTCGACGATGCACTGGCAGCATGCCATGAAGCGCGATCGATCTGGCAGCGCCGGGGCGACCCCTGGGGATTGGCCATCTCGTCAGAATTTCTGGGCGTGATCGAATGCAAGCGGGGAGCGTTCGAGCAGGCAGGAAGCCTTCTTCGGCAAAGTCAGTCGCTCTATCGAGACCTGGGAGACCGCGGCGGCATGACCAATTGCCTGGCCGGCATCGCTCTCGTTGCCGCCGGGGTTGGGCAATTGACCGCGGCTACGCGCTTTCTTTCTGCCTCGCTCAGGGCGCGGGAGACGATCAAGACTCCTGTGCCATTGCCGATTCGTCAGGATCAGGAGGAAACGCTTTCTCTGGCCCGGTCCGAGCTTGGAAGGCGAAGGTTTGACGCGGCGTGGCAATCCGGCAGGGAGCTATCGCTGGAGGACGCTTTCGCCGAAACGTCGGTTATGCGGTTCGATCTTCGCCAGGGCGGCAGTTCATCCACGACACTCACCCGAAGAGAGCTCGATGTACTGAGGTTGATGGCGGAAGGCAAAACCGATCAGGAGATCGCCGGCAATCTGTTCATCAGTTATCGCACGACGACCACCCACGTGACGCACATCCTGAACAAGCTCGGCGTCGACTCACGAACCGCCGCGGTCGCGGATGCCATTCGGCTCGAGCTGATCTAGACCAATCGCCGTCCTTCTCAAAAACAAATACGTAGACTCCCTGAGTTCACGGAACGCCTCGCGCGGCACGGTAGACACGCATTCGATGATCGGCTTCGAGTGCGACGGTTCGACAGCGCGAAGGAGTACTCTCGATGGACGGTTACACGAATCGGCGAGTTGTTGTGCAGACGCTGACCGGCCTTACGCTGGCTGTTGCCGCCAGCGGCGGCGTGAGAACCTCGCTTGCCCAGGCATCCATGTCAAGGGACGAGACGCAAGCGGTACTCGAAGAGTACGTTGCGGCGTTGGCCGGAAATGGCGATTTCTCCTCGTTCTTCGCCGAGGACATCGTGGTCTCGATGATGGATACCGGCCAGGAAGTGCGCGGCCGCGAGGAGGCGGCTGACGTCATCAACTATCTGCACAATGTTGCGTTTCAGGCCACTCCCGAGCTGAGCACCATCGTCTATGGTGAAGGTATTGCGAGCGCCGAGCTGATCTTTGCCGGCACCCAGATCGAGGAGTTCGAGGGGATTCCACCGGTGGAAGGGGAATTCCGCGTTCCGTATTCGGTTGTCTGGGAGCTGACAGACAGCAAGATCATCAGCTTGCGCCTGTATCAATTCGCAACGACGCTGATCGCCCACTTGACCGCACTCTCCGAGGAGTCGTCGAGCTAGAGGCCCCGAGCTCCCCGGAGGTCTTCTCTGGGGAGCTCATGACAGTTGCCGGCTTTCCTGCATTGAACGAGGAGAATGAACGACGTGATCACACGAACTCAGGGGATGGCGAACCGGTTCGAAGCCGCCAGTTGCCAGGTATCAAACCGTATCGAGCAGTGCAACGACCTGGAGCTGCGGGCGCATTGCGCTGCGGAAGCGTGCACCGTTGCCGCCCTGGCGAGTCACGTCGCCCGGGTGCACGAACTGACAATCAGCTGGATCGCGGCCATGCTCGCGGGTGAAAGTCTTGCCGGGCTGACCATGGCGGACATCGATCAGGCGAATCAGGAATGGTTCGCGAATGACGCGGACCGCCGCAAAGACGACGTCCTGGCGATGCTGGACGCCAATCGCCAGGACGCAGTGACGTTCGTTCGGCAACTCGCTGACGGCGATCTGGACCACTCTGCCGCGTTCGGCCCGTTCAACGGCGCGGTGATCAGCGTTCAGACACTGATCGAGCAGGTTCTGATCGGTGATCCGCTCAATCATCTGCGGAGCATCGACTCGGCACTGGCCAACGTCGCCGACTGAGCAGGACGAGGCCTTGCCGCAGTGGAGCGCTTCAACGGGCGACAACAGGTTATGGGTCGGTGATCGGTATGCCCAACGCACCCGCGTTCGCTATTCCGCCGGGAAAACGACCTTCCACTCATAGATGACCGCACTGTCGACAATTCCCGGCGTGGTTCGGAACGGGTCATTGGCAACGATCGCCTCGACGTCGGCCTGGCTGTCACCGTTGTAGATCATCAGTGCGCCCGAATCATCGGTAAATGGCCCTGACTCGTGCAGCTTTCCCTCGTCGAGCATGCGCTGCAGGAACTCCCGATGCGACGGACGAGTGGCCACCCGAAGCTCGTGGTTGTCGCTGTACTTCACAAAAATCGCGTACTTCGGCATAACTCCATTCCTTCCCCACTCCCCGTTGCGCCCTACGTGCCGAGCGCTCTTGGTAGTCTACTCAAGTTCGTGGTGTGGCTCGGCTAGTTGCGCTTTGACTGCTCAGCGCCAATCAGCGCGGCTCGCGATCCCATATGTCGTGATCCCATACAATGTGAGTAGTCTTCCGTCGGGGAATCCGCACGATTCATTTTGGCTTGGATTGTGGGGAGCGCTTAGGCGACACCCGCGGGAGAGTCGCTGTCGCGCTGTGAGGGTAACGCATGTCCGCCCCGGAACGTTTGCTCACAGGAGAAGGACAGTCAACGATGGACCCGAATACTGACCAGCGGCCTAGTGTATCCCGCCGGGGATTTCTCAAAGCAGGCAGTGTGAGCGCAGCCGCCGCGGCAGCTGCCACCGTGGGCATCGTGCCGTCCTCACAGTTACGGGCCGCAGCCCAGGAGACACAGACGTCGAGCCCACAAATACTCCTGAAGGGCGGCCGGGTCGTAACACTCGACCCGGTACTCGGAGACTTTCAAGTAGCCGATGTCTTGATCGATGGTGAGAGCATCGCTGCCATCGCACCGGAAATCACGGCTGCCGACGCCGAGGTGATCGACGCCGCGAACATGTTGGTGATGCCAGGTATGGTTGACGCCCATCGTCACACCTGGCAAGCCGCAATCAAGCACGTCGCGCCCGATTCAGACTTGTCGGGGTACTTCGGGCAAGTGCTCGCCTCGTTCGCGCCTGTCTACCGACCTGAAGACGTATACATCGGGACGCTGATCGGCGCGTTGGAGGCCCTTGACTCGGGTGTTACGACGCTCTTCGACTGGTCACATATCCAGCACACGCCAGAACACACCGATGCCGCAATTGGTGCGCTTCACGATGCGGGGATACGTGCCGTGTTCGGCTACGGTTTTCCGAACACGGGTTCGGAGTGGTTCTTCGAGAGCCAACTCGAGCATCCTCAGGATGCTCGTCGGGTGCGAACACAATACTTTTCCGCAGAGAACCAGCTGGTAACCATGGCAATGGCCCTGCGCGGTCCTGAACTCTCGACGATCGCTGTCACGATTCACGACTGGGGTCTTGCGCGCGAACTGAACCTGCCGATATCGGTGCACGTCGGTAACGGCTCGTTCGGTGTGCCCTACCGGGCCATCGAGCAGCTCGCCGACGCAGGTCTCCTGGGTGCAGATACTCAGTACGTACACAACGTTTCCTTGACCGATGCCGCAATCGACCTTATCCGGGAGACTGGCGGAACCGCGGTAGTCACCCCAGCTGTCGAGATGCAAATGGGATTCGGAATGCCGGCGGCCGGGCGTTTCTGGAACCGAGGCATGCGGCCGGGTCTCGGCATCGATGTGATCACTTCAACGGCAGGAGACCTCTTCACCCAAATGCGCACCGCCCATCAAATCGAACGGCTGCTGGCCGCGCTGGATCCCAACGAGCGGCTGGCGCCAACTGTCCACGACGTGCTGGAGATGGCCACCATCGACAGCGCGCGATCTATATGGCTGGGTGACAGGATCGGGACTCTGTCTCCTGGAAAGGCCGCCGATGTTGTACTTCTCCGCACCGACTCGTTGCACATGACCCCCGTAAACGACCCGGTAGCGGCCGTCGTCATCAGTGCGAACTCAGGCGATGTTGATACGGTTCTGGTGAGAGGACGTGTGCGTAAACGAGGTGGAACCCTGATCGACGTGGATCTGGCGCAACTTCGCGCAGGGGCCCTCGAATCACGCGACTATCTGATTCAAGCGTCGGGATACGGAGCAACGGCCTGACGAACAACACCTTCGCGTGCTCCTCCAGTCGATCCTGTGGACGATGAATCCAACCGCTCCGCTTTCACTTCGCATGTGTATGGTCACATCGGTCACGGACGTGTTCGTCCTGGGCAAACTATTGATAGGCTACGCTTTCGAAGAGCAAAATGTGCTCTTGTGACGCGATCGAAGGTACTCCGGCAGGTGTTGCGTGACCGGACAAAGTGAAATGCCGGCGGTCGCCGGAACAAGCGTGCCCATGGTCCCACTCCGACGCCAGTATCTTGACATCAAGGCTCGATTCCCAGACACCATTCTCCTTTTCCGGCTGGGCGACTTCTACGAGACCTTCGAAGAGGATGCGTACGTCGCTTCCTCGGTGCTGGATATCGTCCTCACGGGCCGGGAGATGGGCAAAGGCCAGCGCGTGCCAATGGCCGGCATCCCCTACCACGCGGCCGAGGGGTATATCGGCCGCCTGATCGCCGCCGGTCACAAAGTGGCGGTCTGCGAACAGGTCGGCGAGGTAACCAAAGGGCGAGGACTGGTCGATCGCGACGTTACGAAGGTCATTACCCCCGGCACGGTTACCGAGCCCTCGATGCTCGACGAAAACCGCAACAACTACATCGCCGGTGTCGTGACCGGCGGCAACCGGGCCGGAATCGCATATGCCGACATCACAACCGGAGAGTTCGCGACGACGGAACTCAATTCTGAGACGATTGAGGAAATGCACCTGGCGGTAGGTCGGGAGCTGCAGCGCCTTAACGTTGCGGAAATCGTCATGCCCGCAGAGATTTCCTCGAACGGCGATGACACGGCGCCGGGATGGTTGCCGTCTGGTCTGGCGTCCGGCGAGACCGATGCCTGGCACTGGCGGCTCGACCGGGCAGAGGAGCGTCTCAAGGGTCATTTTGGCGTCGAGATGCTGGACGGATTCGGTTGCGCCGGCAAACCGGCCGCGATCCGCGCTGCCGGGGGATTGCTGCACTATCTCTCGGAAACCCAGCTCTCCAGTCTGAAGCAACTGCGAACGCTGACAACCTACTCCACCACTACCTTCATGACCCTCGATGCGCAAACACGTCGCAATCTGGAGCTGATCGAGAGCACGCGCGGCGAACGAAGGCATAGCCTGCTCGGCGTATTGGATGAGACCCGGACGCCGATGGGCGCTCGTTTGCTGCGCCGCTGGATCAGCCAGCCACTGATCGACCGTCCGGCGCTCGAACGACGGCAGGAAGGGGTCGCCTGGTTTCACCAGCAAGCAGGAGTTCGCACCGAGCTGCGGAACGGACTCAGCCAGGTCGGCGATATCGAGCGACTGACAAACCGTGCGCTGAGTGCCGCGGCGTCGCCCCGAGAGCTTGGGTTGCTGCGGGGTTCGCTTGCGATTCTGCCGGAGATCGCCGGAATCGTTCGCGGGGCGCCGCATGTTGCGGATCTCCCCGACCTCGCGGATGTGCATAGACTGCTGGAGCAGGCGATCGTCGAGGAACCGGCCGCCGTGCTGGGACGGGGAAACGCGATTCGGCCAGGTTTCGCCCCCGAGCTCGATGGGCATCGGGGTCGGGCCAAAGAGGCGCGCGACTGGATTGCCGGTCTGGAGCGCTCTGAACGCGAGCGAACCGGAATCAGATCGCTCAAGGTTGGCTACAACAAGGTTTTTGGCTACTACCTGGAGATCACGACGGCAGCGCTGGCCACTGCCGAGCGAGACCGGAGGGCGACCGGCGACGACAGCGCTGTGCTGCCCGACGAGTACATACCCAAACAGACGCTAGCCAACGCAACGCGCTACTTCACGCCTCAGCTGAAAGAGTACGAGACGATCGTTCTCAATGCCGAAGAGATTCTCAACGAAATAGAGACCGACGTTTTTCGGCGGGTGATGTCAGAGGTGGCGGGCTCGTCTAGCCGTCTGCTCGATGCCGCGGCCACGATCGCCGAGCTGGACGTTTTGTCCAATCTGGCGGATGTGGCTGTCGAACACAACTACACCCGTCCCGAGCTCGACGACTCCAGCGCAATAGAGATCAGCCGCGGCCGGCATCCGGTGCTGGAAACGGTTCTGCGAACGGGTGAGTACGTGCCCAACGACGCACATCTCGACGCCGGCAGCGCCCAGGTGATCATCCTGACCGGACCAAATATGGCCGGGAAGAGCAGCTGGCTGCGGCAAGTGGCGTTGATCACGCTGATGGCTCAAATCGGGTCGTTCGTGCCGGCGGAGCGAGCCAGGATCGGTTTAGTCGACCGGATCTTCACGCGCATCGGCGCGCAGGACGACATCGCCACCGGTCAGAGCACCTTCATGGTCGAAATGCTCGAAACGGCGAACATCCTCAATCACGCGACACCGCGCAGTCTGATCGTGCTCGACGAAATCGGCCGCGGCACGAGCACGTATGACGGACTGGCGATCGCTCGCGCAGTTGTCGAATACGTCCACAACACGCCGCGGCTTGGCTGCAAAACGCTTTTCGCCACCCACTACCACGAGCTGACCGAACTCGCCGGAATACTTCCCCGAGTTCGCACCTACCGCATGGATGTTCTGGAAGAAGGCGACCGGGTGGTGTTCCTTCGTCAGGTCGTGCCGGGCGGCGCCGACCGGTCATACGGCATCCACGTCGCCGAGCTGGCGGGCATCCCGAAGGCGATTGTCCGTAGAGCCTCCGAAGTGCTCGCCGAACTCGAGCAGATGTCGCGTGCCGGCACAGACAAGGATGCTCGCCGCGCTGCCATGCAAGCGCCGCTTCCCGAGCAGTCAACGCAAGTCCAACTGACGATGTTCGCTCCGGCTGACCCAATCATCGAAGAACTGAAGAGACTCGACGTTGAGTCACTGAGCCCTATAGAGGCGATCACGAAGCTCTATGAGCTGCAGAAGCAGACGTCCTCCTGACGGCATAGACCCCCCGTGGTAAGACGGTTCATGCTATCCTTACCTTCATCTGCAAGTAATGCCGATTTGCTTCGCCTTGATGATCTGAAATGCCGCGGGCAATGCGCCGGGAGAAACACAATGAAGGAGACCTACTACGCAACAATCACCTCGAAGGGACAGATCACGATTCCGAAAGCCGTTCGAGAGACCCTGGCGGTCTATTCGGGCGACCGCGTGGCCTTTACCGTCGAAGGCGACAACGTCGCGGTCGAGGGCATCTCATCCGACATCGAGGACCTGATCGGTTCGATCAAGCCGCTGACCGACGAGGATCCTGGCGACTTCGACGACATGATCGAGCGCGCATGGTCAACCGCGGCCATCGAACGTTGGGAACGAGTCAATCGCCAATGATCTTCCTGGATGCCAACTACTTCCTGCGACTGATGCTTGCTCCACGTAATCAGCGAGAAGAAGAGCGGATGCATGCCGCAGCCCGCCTCATGAGGCTTGTTTCGTCCGGCGCCAGAACCGCCACCACGTCCGAAGCAGTCCTCGCCGAGGTGATATTCGTTACCCTCGATCCGAAATACGGGTTGAGTCGTGAGGATGTCGCGTGGCGACTCAAGCGATTCCTGACGATGAAAGGTCTTGTGTCGCCGCATCTGGACGTTTGGCTCCATGCGGTAGAGCTGTGGGCGGCGAACAGGAAGTTGAGTTTTGTCGACGCGTTCTCTGCCGCCCTGTCACTGAAAGAAGGATATGAGCTCGCGACGTTCGATCGCGAGCTTTCAAAGCTCGACGGTCTTTCGCTCTACGAACCTGACTTTGCGTGAGCAATCACTGCGCAACGTGAATGCGCGCTACCCGGCGATCACCGGCCGCATCTTCCAGCACTCTGTGGCCTGCTCGAAGGCATGGGCGAGCTGCAGGACGCCGAGGTCGTCGCGGAATCGGCCGACGATCTGCGCGCCGACCGGCAATCCATCGTCGGTGAAACCAGCCGGCACTGAGATCGCCGGGCTGCGCGTCACCGTGATGTAGTACGCCGTTTTCATCCAGGCGATGTAGTTTTCCATGGGAACCCCATCGATCTCTTCCGGGAATCGCCATTCGACCGGGAAGGGCGGTACCTGGTTGACCGCGCAGACGATGAATTCGAATGTCTGCATGAATTCCCGCACCCGCTGGAAGAGCGCTTCCTGGCGAACCATCGCCGTTCCCAGCTGAACAGCGCTCATGGCCCTGCCTTTTTCTGTGTTCCAGACCGCCTCCGGTTTCATGTGGTCGCGATCCTGCTCGAACGTGGCTGCGTTGCCGGATGCCATGAATCCGGCTCGGAGGTCGTGAAAGATGACATCGGCATCGTAGAGCGGCGGCGCGACATCCTCGACGATGCAACCGAGCGATTCGAACGTGGCCCGTTGCTTTGCCAGCGTCGAGCGCACGCGTGGATCGAGCGGGAGATCGCCCAGATCGGGAGACCAGGCGATGCGTACGCCCTTGAAGTCGCGATCGAGCGGCCCCAGAAAAGTCGACGTGTCGACGGGATAGGCGAGCTGATCGCGGGCGTCAGCGCCGGCCATCACGCTCAGCAGCATTGCCGCGTCCTGCACCGTCCGCGCCATTGGTCCTTTCACGCCAACTCCTGTCCATGGCAGATTGTTCGGCCACGACGGCACCAGTCCGGGCGAAACCCGAAACCCGACGACATTGTTGAAATTACCCGGATTGCGCAATGAACCACCGGAGTCGGATCCGTCAGCGACGGGAAGCATGCCGGTCGCAAGTGCAGCTCCGGCGCCGCCGCTGCTGCCGCCGGCCGATCTGGTCTGGTCGTATGGGTTCTTTGTCGCACCAAAAACCGGATTGAATGAGTGAGAGCCGAGACCGAATTCCGGCACATTCGTCTTGCCGATGATCAACGATCCCGCCGCGCGCATGCGCTCGACGATCAGGCAATCGCGTTCCGGATAATCGTTGACATGGAGGGGGGATCCTTTCGTCGTCGGAAACCCGACGGCATCGACCAGATCCTTGACCGCGAGTGGGAGCCCATGCAGCGGTCCATCCAGGCCATATTGCACGATGCGCTCGTCTGCTGCGGCGGCCAGCGCCATTGCTTCGTCGTCGTCGAGTTTCGAGACGATGGCGTTGATCGTGGGGTTGACGCGCTCGATCTGAGAGAGGAACGCAGCCATTACCTCACGGGACGAGAGAGTCTTCTCCGCTATTCTCTGTCTGAGTTCCACGGCTGGCACAAAGCAAATCTCGTTAGCAGTCACGTAGCTCCCCTTCCTCATGGCAAACCGAATGATCGGCATTGTGGCACGTTAGCACTCGGGTCGTTCACAGAAACCGCGCGCAGACGTCGTTCGCCAGCATCATGCCGCGCGGGGTGAGACGGGCGACCGTTCCGTCCCAAGCGAGCAAACCGATTTCGGCCAGTTGGGCAATCTCGACCCCGAATTGAGCCTGAAGCGACGTTCCATGACGCATGCTGAACTCCGGAGCTGTAACGCCCTCATGGAGGAGCCGCAAACCGAGCATCATCGTCTCGCCCATCGCCATCCGCGTCGTGATCTCCTCTGTGTTCGAAACGGCGCTTTCGCCGCACTCGATCGTTTCGATGTACGTCTTTGGCAGCAGGTGATTCATGCGGCGCTGATTGCCAATCCGCCAGTGAGCGCCTGCTCCGAACCCGGCATAGGCGCCGTTGCGCCAGTAGGTTATGTTATGTTTCGACTGACATTCGCTCGTTCTGGCCCAGTTGGCGATCTCATAGTGGAGCCAGCCTGCGTTTCCGAGATATTCACGGGCCATTTCATAGAAATCGGCCGCGTCGTCGTCACTGACTGGAACAAGGATGCCCCGACCGACCGCCTCGGCCATCGGCGTTCCCGGTTCGACGATCAGACTGTAGAGCGAAAGGTGCGACAACCCGAGTTCGGAGCTTACGATCGACTGCAAATCTCTTTTCCAGACATCCGCGCTCTGACCCGGCCAGCCGAAAATCAGATCGCAACTGATATTCGTGAAACCAGCGCGCTTCGCCGCCTGCACCGCCAGAACAACATCGTTCGATTCATGTTGCCGGCCGAGCGTCCGCAGTCCCCGTCTATCGAACGTCTGGGCACCGATGCTCAATCGATTGACGCCGGCCCCGAGTAAGCCAGCAAAGTAGATCGCGTCGACATTGTTCGGATTGGCTTCGAGTGTGATTTCTGCATCCGGCGAGAGATCAAAGGAATGACTGACTGCCGCAACGATTCGGCCGATCTGCTCAGCAGAAAGCAACGACGGCGTACCTCCTCCAAGGAAGATTGTGCTCGCATTCATCGCTCCCAGCTGCTTTGGGAATCGTTCGATCTCGGTGCAGAGCGCATCGACGTACCGGGGAATCAGGTCTTCCATGCCCGCATAGGTATTGAAGTCGCAATAGGGGCAGATGCGGCTGCAAAAGGGAACGTGTATGTAGACGCCAACCGGGGCATCGTCCGGTAATGGAGCCATCAACTTTTTCCTGCGTCGTCAGAATGTGCCTTGATCGTCTGCCAGGCCGCTTCCACGCGACTCGCATCTTCCGCGGTCATGGGAGCAATGCCATATCGGGCCCGGTCGTAGACAGCGGTCATTGTGGCGATGGCAACTTCGCGTTCAGCGTTCAATGCAGCGGACCATTGCTGGGTCAGTTCATCAGGAGTGGTCGAGACCCGGCGAGGATGGTGTTGCCGCGCGCTCCATCGCAGGAAATCAGCATATCGTTCCCTGATCTGGACAGTAAACGCCCAACGCGTATCGTCCCGAAGGCCCGCGAGTGGATCGATCTCACTATTCTGGTCCCCTGCCCGAAGACCGCCCAGCCAGTTGCGCAGGCTGTCAAGAAGACTCCCTTCCACCCGCGCAAAGTCGCCGTTGGTATCTTCGTCGCCATGTTGATATCCCAGGCGCAATCGAAACCGGGCTATGAGCGCCAAAATCGCAAGAACGATCACCACCGCCACGACATAGCGCAGCAGTGCCGGGGCTGAAGCAGCATGACTCGAAGCATTGTCGAACGCTGTTCTGGTCATTTGTATCGGAGACTGTTCGGACTCGGCCGGCTCTCCTACGGGCAGCAATGAAATCAGCCAGACGATCGGCACAAGAATGATCATGGCTATGACGAAGAGCAGGAACGCCAGTATTCGCAAGACAAGTGCGAGAAACCAGATCACTGGATCGAGCAACAGCTGAACCATTCCGGCAAGATCCTGAGTGAGCAGTCCGACGAGAATGGCAGTTGGACCAATGATCAGGACAACAGGCAGCAGTACCGTTTCCATCCACCGTCCTGTCGCTCGCCACGGCACCATGTCTTGGCGCATCGAAGCGATTGCCAGAAGAACTGAAGTGAAGAACACCAGAATCGCGGCAGACAACACACTTTCGGAGAAGCCATGCTCGATGAGATAGTGGCACGCGACCAGCACCACCAGCGTCGCCGAACCGGCTCTCATCAGCATCAGACCGATATCGATATCCGGTTTTGCCCGACTGACGCCACGCCACCAGATGATCGCCGAGGAGATCGCGATGAGGCCGACGGGCGCCACTGCTGTCGACGACTGACGGGTGATGGATGCGACCGACTCCTCGAGCCATTCACCGCTCAGCCAGGGCGCGCCGGGAAAAGCGGTGACCTTGACCGCCGCTGCCGTCGTGAGAAGCAATCCCAGCGAGACCACAACCGAGTATGCGCCAGTCCAGATCCCCCGGTCGTGGCACCAGCGAGGGATGACAGTCGAAACAATCACCAGAGACGCAACGGTCAGGGCCGTCATCTGCGCTCGCCCTTCGGTGGTGAGACGCAAGGCCGCGTTGATCGCCAGCCAGAAAAGCACCCCTTCAGCACAGGACAGCAGGCCGGTGTTGTACCAGTCTCGCGCTGAAAATGTCAGCAATCGACCGCTCACGCCGCTGGTTCCTCAGTCATTGGCTGGGTTCCCGGAAGTAAGACCTCACGAACGATCAATCCAGGAAGCGCTGGCGGCTCCACACTCCCGAGCGGGATCAGCACCGTCCGCCGCCCATGAGCGATGGTGGTCGCCAGCAGCGATGCGATTTCCCTGGTCATGAGAGGCGTAATGACAAGCAAGGTGCACCCGAGTGGAATCGTGGGGATTGCCGCGGCGATCGTCTGGGCAAACGGCAACGTGGCATTGGCGCCAAGTCGCGCCAGCCCAGTCATCAGCGCGGTTTGCTGTGAGACTCCCCGGCCCACTGGAATGTGCAGCGACTGATCCGATCCCGTCACCACGCCATTTGCACGCAGGCCGACGGAATAGCGCTCTTGGAGCGCCCACATGGCAAACGACGCCGCCAGCTCGATCGACAGCTCGACGTTATCCATGTGGATCCCCTCCCAGGCATGCTCGAAGGAGTCGAGATTGAGCAAGATCATCATCGAGAGTGTTGTGACCGGTTCCTGGATTTTGACCTGCAATCGCGATTGGCGAGCCGTCGCTTTCCAGTGAATCGAGCGGAAGGGATCCTCCGGGCGATAGTCGCGGAGTCCGCTGATGCGCAGCGGATCGGTTATCGGTGTACGGGCGACCACGTAGTCGCCCAATGGACGCTGATTCGGCAAGAGAAGATCGTCGACGTCGTGAACGCGCGGATAGACCAGCAATTCGAGATTGTCATTGTCATCCGATCGCGCCGAGAAAAAACCGAATGGATCACCGGAGCGAAGCGTGGCCGGTCCGATGATGTGCGCTCCCCGCGCGGTGCATTCGAGCGGAATCGTCCATGACTTCTGTTCCCAGGGTCGCAAATGCCCGGACAGATGGATCAGGCGGCGGCCGGATGAGCCGCTGAGCGTCGATCGGTGGTCGAGCGGCGTAATGTCGTCGGGAACGGCTTCATCGATTCGCAATGACGGAGTCGGCAGCGGTTTCCGGTTGGTGACCGAAAGCCGCAAGTTGACAACATCTCCCGGCAACGCACGGTCGAGATCGAGGCTCCGCGAGAACCCGAGTTCGGCCAGCATCATGCCATTCCAGAGTTTGGAAACCAGCGCAGTCGCCAGCACGAGGGCGCCCACCAGCGCCAGTGCCGTCGATTGAGTGGCGAGTCCGATCAGCAGCACCACTCCAGCCACCCATCGCCAGACGCGAGTGAAATAGAGATTCCGCGACGAACCATGACTTGAGGCGTCTGCAAGCGCCTGAAGTCTGGTGCGCAACGCGGTCACGCTGTTGCCTGCAGTCCGATCGTTCCTTCGACCGGCACTGGAGTCTGCTCGATGATCTCAGTGACGACCGACGCTGCCGTGCGGCCACGCAGCGTTGCCTCAGGCGCCAAAGCAATCCTGTGTGTGAGCACATGCGGAGCAACGCTCTTGACATCGTCCGGCAGCACTTCCTCTCTGCCGTCGATCGATGCCAGCGCCTGACTGCATCGGGCCAGGGCGATCGAAGCGCGCGGACTCGCTCCCAGCCGCACGACCGGATGCACCCGTGAAGCGCGGACGAGTGAGGTCAGGTATTCAGTCACGTCCTGGCTCAGGTGAACCCGTCGCGTAACGCCTATCAGCGTTTCGATCTCCGCAGGTGTTGTGACTGACTCAATGGCCACACCTCCGCCGCTCGAACGAGCGACGATTTCCATCTCCTCCGTCGCAGTTGGGTAGCCGATTTCCAGCTGCATCATGAACCGGTCGATCTGCGCTTCGGGGAGCGGAAACGTACCTTCCAGTTCGATGGGATTCTCAGTGGCGATGACCAGAAAAGGCCGCGGCAGCGTCAGTGTTTCACCTTCCACGCTGACGGTTCGCTCCTCCATTGCTTCCAGGAGAGCGGACTGTGTGCGGGGTGTGGCCCGGTTGATTTCATCGGCTACGACGACGTTCGAGAAAACCGGGCCGGGACGAAACCGGAAATCGCTGCTCTTCTGGTCGAAATAGGTCAGACCGGTGATGTCACTGGGCAACAGGTCTGGAGTGAACTGAATGCGGTGAAACACTCCCCCAAGCGCAACAGCAAGTGCCCGCGCCATCGATGTCTTGCCAACGCCCGGCACGTCCTCGAGCAGGACATGTCCTTCCGCCAGCACACAGGCCAGCAGAAGCCGGGTTATTTCGCGCTTGCCGACAATGACCCGGTCGATCTGATCGAGAATCGCCGAGGCAACGCGCGTTGTCTGTGGTTCGGGGGTATCGCTCGTCAGCAGATCGGTCTGTCGATCTGAAAGAGATGTCATCAGTTCGCGCCTCCCTGCCGATTGTACCAATGCCATGCGGCGGCGCCGGGAAAGACGAAGACCAGGACACGGGTCCTGGCCTTCGTCGCGGGGTAGAAGCGGGCAAGATTGAGTTGTGGTCTAGGGATTGAAGAGCGTTCCGGTCCATTGCTGGGTGCCGCCGATGTCAGGAAAGCTCTGACCGCTGATCGTGTTCTGGCCCGTGAACGGCACCGCGGTACGGCTCCAGTTGCCGCCGTCGGTCGTGGCCCAGACGGTGAGATGGAGATGGCTGAACTGAACGAACCCTTCTCCACCCGGCGGGGAGATGTATCCGACGTACTGACCTTGCGAGATCGTGTCACCGGCTTCCCAGCCGCGATCGACGGTGACGTGGAACATGGCGACGGCATAGCCATTGCCCATGTCGATCGTGATGCCGCCAGACGCGCGCTCGGTCCAGCGGACGGTGCCGCTTACCGGTGCGTATACCGCCTGATTGGCCGTGCTTCGATCCTGCCGGGCAATATCGAGTGAGTAGAGATACTGTGAAAGGGAGCCCGAGTTGACGTGACTCGATCCGTTATACCCCTGTGTAATCTCCCAGGTACTGCCGTCAACCGGCCACACAATGCCCGACCCTGTGTTGCCGGTGCCTTGCGTCGGGCTCGGTGCGCTGCCGGGTGGCGTGGTGCTGAGATAGGTTGCCGATGCGAAGCCGTTCGTGTTGTTGTAGCGAACCGGGAAGAACCCGTTGGTCTGGCTTCCGGTTATGCCAACCGCGGCCCCGCTCGGGATAAGAAGGATGACGCTGAATGTTGTCCCAGCTCCACTGCGCATATTCAGCCCGGCTGTCGCATAGCGCGTTTCGATCACCGAGCCGGCGGTCGCCGTTGCCGTCGCGCCCGGCTGAGAGGTGGTCAGGAACTGCGACGAAGCCCAACCGTTGGTTCCGTTGTATCGAACTGGAGTGAAACTGTTCTGAGCGCTGCCCGTGACTCCAACCTGAGAGCCATTTGGAATTACCAGGAGAACGCTATTTGTTGTCGCCGGACCAGAACGGAGGTTCAATCCACCAGTGGCGGAGACCCAGGCATTGGAGATGACCGACCCAGAGGTCGCAGTCGCTGTAGCGCCGGGTTGAGTCGAGGTCAGGTACTGCGAAGAGGCCCAGCCATTCGTTCCGTTGTACCGAACCGGCAAGAAGCCGTTCTGCGCGTTGCCGGTGACACCAACCTGGGCGCCATTTGGCATCACCAGAAGAACGCTGCTCGACGTGCCCGGTCCAGAGCGCAGGTTCAATGCTCCTCCAACGACCCAGGCATTGGAGATCACCGTTCCCGATGTGGCAGTAGCCGTCGCGCCTGAGCCCGGATTCGTCGAGCTGAGAAACTGCGAGTACGCCCAGCCATCGGAACCGTTGTAGCGAACGGGGGTAAAGCCATTCTGGGCGGCGCCGAGCACACCAACCTGGGCGTTGTTCGGCATCACGAGAATCACGCCGCTCGACGTCGACGGCGAAGAGCGGAGATTCAGCGCTCCACCGATCACCCAGGCATTGGAAATGACTGCGCCGCCACCAGACGAGATGTACTGAGACGACGCCCAGCCGGTGGTGCCCTGGTAGCTCAGCTGCGAAAAGCCATTTTGTGTGACGCCGGTCGTATTGACAGTGGCGCCACTGGGAATGACCAGCAGGATAGCGGCGGTCGTGCTCGCACTCGCGCGAAGCCGCAGGTTCACCGTTGTTGTCGCCACAGCCGCCGCGGTGACTTCGTTGTCGGACGACTCTGCGGCCGAACTGGAGCCCGCGTCGGCAAGAAAGTCGGAAACGATGTATCCGCGCTGACCGCGCGCCGTGACTTCGTACCAGTACGAACCGGCCCCATCGTCGATCGGACCGTCGTGGACAGCAACGAGCCATCCTTCCGGCACGGTGGTCAGGATCGAACCGTTGTACGAGGGCTCATCGCGGAGGCGAACGTCGTCGCCATTGGCATAGGAGATGCGGGCTTCGCCGCCCAGTGTCAGGTCTGTGTCGGCGCTGACCGGGGACGGCAGGAACACACCGCTCGGCGCAAAGGCCAGCGCGGCGATCAGCAATGTGAGTGGTGCCAGGCAACGGGCACGCCAGCGAGGCGTAGCCACCATGTCTCTTCCCTCCCTGTCCGCCGGCCTTCAGGCTGCAACCTGATCATGCGCTGCCGCCGGATCGTTCCGCGGTGGCACATCGTGTACCGGGGAACCCGGCGTCGCTCCTCTACCAGCCTGTGAGCGACCTGATGTGCGAACCCGAACTTCGCGCGTTCCCGTCAGCCTACAAAACGTCCTCGCCGGTTGTCCACGTGAACGGACGGGAAATATCAGAATCCGGTTGGCCGACGCCTGTGACCCATCGAGTCACCAGCTACACTCTCCTGATCGAGGCGAGGATTTCACTTGACATCCTGACACAGAACTATACGGAGAGTCAACGCATGTCCGGGCAAATACACGACATTTCCATCAATAACCTCACGATCGATCTCAAGGAGCAACAGGGAGATATCCCGGTTGCTCCCGTCGTGTACTCCCTCGACGTCTCGCTGACCAGCGAGGCGCTCGAGAAAGCGGTTGCGGCCGTTCTGGTGTTGACCAAAGAAAAGCAACCGATCGACGTCGGGATGGAGTCGGCCTCATTCACAGAGTCTGGGGCGGAGATCGAAGTCACGGCGGGGTTGAACCGCTTTCTCAGAGCCAAGGCCACGGCAGTTCTCTCGATCGTGGCAGAGAACTCCCATAACGTCGCAGTGGCCCTGACCGATTTGCGCACGCTGGGCAAGATACCGATCGACGGCATCGCCGGGCCGCAAATCGACAAGGCGCTGGCGACCGCGGCGGAGATTCCGGGCATCTCGCTCGATCCGAATCAGTCGCGCGGACTGCTGATCGAACCCAATGCGCTGCTCGCTCACTTCGGTGTCCCGCTCACCTTCGCCGCCGGCGGAAGCTGGTCGGCGGTTACCGGGGCAGATTTCTTGACTGTCCGTTTCAGTTCAGGCGGCTAGCAGGGCACTTCAGCTGGGGAAATTCGACGGCCTGGCCAACAGTCCGCAATGTGTGAGCATCCCTCCTCGTCGACGCACGCGCGCGATCGATCAACCCACAGACTGACCATCGATCACCAGCTTGCCATGGAAGACCGCGCCGCCCAGCGATCACCGATCCGGTGCACCTCGATCGGGAATCCGAAACACTCGGTGACGTTCTCGCTGGTGAGGGTCGCATCGATCGGCCCGGCCGCGACGAATTCCCCTTCCCGCAGCAATGCGGCGTGCGTCGTGCTGGCTGGCAATTCCTCCAGATGGTGGGAAACCACAACCGAACCCAGATCGGGATGCGTTTTCGCCAGCGACGACATCGCCGCCATTAACGCCTCGCGGGCGGGAAAGTCGAGACCAGTCGCCGGTTCGTCGAGCAGGAGCAATGGCGGATCGGCCATCAACGCTCGCGCGATGCGCACGCGCTGACGCTCCCCCTGCGAACAGGTGGTGATCGTGCGGTCGCTGAGGTGCGCGCAACCGACGAGCTCGATCAGCTCTGTCGCTCGCTTCCGGGCATCAGGCGTGTCGCGGCCAGGTTGCGGCCAGACCGTGTTGGTAAGTCCGGTCATGACGACTTCGACGATCGCCAGCCAATCGAGAATCTTCTGGTTCGGATCGACCGCGCCGATCCGCTCGCGCAAATCCCACATGCTGGTATGGCCAAGTGTTTCGCCGAGGATCGTCACTCTTCCCTTGCTGGGGTGACGCTGCGCCCCCGCCAGGGAAAGAAGGGTGGTTTTACCGGAGCCGTTAGGACCGAGCAACGCCCAGTGCTCACCAGGCATGACCTGCCAGGAGATGTGACGCAAAATGTATGGCCCATCCGCAATCCACAGATGAGCGTTCTCGATGTCGATCAACGGTTGATGTGGCACGATCGCTTGGAACCTGGTTGACCAAGTGGCTCTCTTCGCCTCGACCGCGGCATTGTGCCCCGCCTCGCGCAACTCCGCCAATGACATTGAAACGTGCCCATTTGACGCCCCCGACGGCAGTCCGTAAGATGACGGGAGAGAAACATCGTTACATGCGCGGTGGAACTGGATCGGCAAGATTTGGCGATCTTCACCGCTTGCCGGGAGTTGGCGACAGAGGGAGGTCAGCGTGAATCAGCGGGAAATCTTCGACGTTCTGTCCGAGAAGTTCAACAAGGGCGAAATCACCAGAAGGCAGTTTTCGCAGGCGGCGGCGTTGTTCGGGCTCGGCGCGGCGGCCATGCCCCTGGCCGCCACAGCTGCTCCTGCTGGAAGTCAGTCCAAGCGCGCGTTTCCCGCTCAGGCTGAAGGGGAAGTTCGCTTTCTGATCGCCGAGGCCTTCTGGGCCGACTGGCATCAGTACAACTCGACCGCACAAAGCCAGCGCCGGCTTGGTCAGCAACTCTTCGACTCGCTGATTCAGATCGAATCGAGCGATTTCTCCGCGTTCACACCAGGACTGGCCGAAAGCTGGGAACAAGTCGATGAATTGACCTGGCAGTTCACGCTCCGCCAGGGCGTGACGTTCCACAACGGCGAAGCATTCGGCCCAGCTGACGTCAAGGCGTCTGTGGAGCTGGCGACGGGCGCCACAGCGGAAGTAACAGTCACTGCCTCGCGCTTCGTGCCGGTCACGGTCGAGATCGTCGATGACGTCACCGTGCTGCTCAAAACCGAAACGCCGTTTGCGCCAATGCTCAACGAGCTGTCGAGATTGCCGATTCTCAGCGCCGCGGACATCCAACCTTCCGATGACCCGGCGACGCCATCAGCCGGGGCCGACGCACTCGCGGCATTTCCGAACGGCACCGGTCCATTCCGGCTCGTCGACGACCAGCAAAACGTCAAAACGATGGAGGCCAACCCCGATTACTGGAATGGCGCACCGGCAATCGGCACGCTTGTCTGGGAGTACATCCAGGACGGGCAGACTCGGCTCAATGCGTTTCTCGCCGGGCAAGCGCAGGCAATCGATCGGGTGCCGCCCGAACACTTGCCCGTGATAGAGGGAACCGACGGTCTTTCGGTGATTTCAGTTACTGGGTTCGAAGACGTCAATCTCTGGATGCGCCAGGATGCCGCGGCGCCGTGGGATGCCAGCAATCTCAAATTGCGCGAGGCGGTGATGCTCGGCATCGACCGTCAGGCGCTGGTCAGCAGTCTGGTTGGCGGCGCCAGCGAAGTCGCGATCAGCAATATCCCGAACGGAGCCGTCTTCGCCACCCAGCAAGAACCGGCCTACACGCTCGATCTCGACGCAGCCAAGGCGGCACTCGCGGAAGCGGGATACCCCGACGGCGGACCCGACCTGCCGTTGTGGGGAGTTTCCGGCTTCCTGCCGCGCGGCGAGGAAGTCTGTGAAGCAATCGCCGATGGTCTCGGTCAGGTGGGTTTCAACGTACAGCTGCAGATCACTGACATCGCCGGGCTGATCGACGGGCTCTTTGCCGAGGACAAACCCGGACTCTTCTTCCACGTCAGCTGGAGCAGCAATGGCGATCCGCACGGAGCGCTGGCGACGCTGTACAAGTCGCCGGGCGCCTGGGTGGGCATTCACGACGATCTCGTCGATCAGCTGATCGACGACGGCGCCGCTGCCACCGACGACGAATCGCGCGCTGCCATTTATCAGGAACTGCAGGCGCATTTGTGGAGCAACCATATCCACATTCCGCTGTACAAGAGCGACTTCACCATCGCTCATGCGGACTCTGTGCAAGGCATCACGGTGCTGCCGAACTTCGACACAATCTTCCGCAGCGCCACACTGGCCTGATCGAGTCTCACTGACAGGGAGAGCACCAAACCGGGACCGCATGTTTTGCGGTCCCGGCGCCTTCACCAATGGCTTCCTACGTACTCCAGCGAACCGTGCAAATGGTCGTCGTCATATTCGGCGTTGTGACGCTAACCTTCTTTGCCGTTCGTCTGGTTCCAGGCGATCCAGCCCGTCTGATGGAGCCTCCCGGTACACCCGAATCAGTGATCAAGATCACACGCGAGCAACTGGGAACTGACAAGCCAATCCCGCAACAGTACATCGAGTTTCTGAAACGCTTTGCACTTGGCGATCTTGGCACCTCGTTTCGAGGCGGCCGGCCGGTGATGGAGACCGTGCTCGAGGCACTACCGAACACGCTGGCGCTGGGGCTGATCGCCATGGCGCTGACGACGCTGTTGTCGTTTGCCGTCGGCATTGCTGCTGCTCTGCGGCCAAATGGCTGGTTCGACAGGATCGCCCTCATCTTCTCGTCGATCGCCCAGGCAACGCCGGGGTTTTGGCTGGGAGTCATGCTGGCACTCCTCTTCGCCGTCGAGCTGAGATGGCTGCCCGCGGTCGGGATGAGCGACTGGAAAAGCTTCGTCCTTCCGGTCGCCACACTCACGATCAGTTTGATGCCGCTGCAAGTCAGGGCGGTCCGGCAAGCGTTCATCGAGACAATGGGCGAAGGGTTCGTGCGCGCGGGTCGGGCGAGGGGTCTCGACGAAGTCACCCTCCTGGGCATCCATGTCATGAAAGTCGCGGCGATTCCACTGGTGACGCTGATCGGTCTGCAGGCTGGTTATGTGCTTGGCGGTTCGATCGTCATCGAGTCGATTTTCAACTGGCCGGGCGTCGGCACATTGGCTCTACAAGCAATCAATCAGCGTGATTTTCCAATGATCCAGGGGACGGTGCTGGTCATCGCCATCGTCTACACACTCGTCAACTTCTTCGTCGACCTGACCTACGCGGCTCTCGATCCGCGGGTCAAGTACTGACCGCCGATGCCATTTCCCGACTTCACTGGTGAGCTTGCGGCGACCGAGTCTCCCGCCGAACCACACTCTGGTCCTGAGGTCGCGCCTCCTCGCAGAGCAGGCACGTGGTGGAGACTTTTTACCAAACGCAAAGTCGCTACGATCGGCCTGATCGGCTTCTTGCTGATCGTTGCTATTGCGGTATTTGCTCCTCTCATTGCTCCACACGACCCACTGAAGCAGAATCTGGGCGACAACTTCAAGCCGCCAATGTGGAAAGAAGGGGGCACATCGGAATACCCGTTTGGGACCGACCCGCTTGGCAGGGACCTGCTGAGCAGGTTGATCTACGGAGCGCGGTACTCGCTGGCGATCAGTGTTGGCGCCGTCATCGTTGGCGGACTTTTGGGGTTCGCCACGGGTCTCATAGCCGGTTTCTATGGAGGATGGACCGATACGCTGCTGATGCGCCTCGGTGACATCCAGCTTGCCTTTCCGTTTGTGCTCTTTGCGATCGCCATCCTGGCTGTTTCGCCTAATCGCACCGTCTGGCATCTCATCGCGGTGCTCGGCCTTTCCAGCTGGGTGATCTACGCCAGGGTCGTGCGAAGCCGGGTGCTGACGGAGCGATCCAAAGACTACGCGCGTGCCGCCACAGCGATTGGCGCCTCCCGCGCGCGGGTGCTGCGGAAATACGTCTTGCCGAACGTCTGGCAAGCCCTTCCCCCGATTGCATTGCTCAATCTGGCCTTCTTCGTCATCGTCGAATCGCTTTTGAGTTTTTTGTCGCTCGGGTTGAGTCCTCCGACGCCGTCGTGGGGCTCGATCCTTGCCGATGGGCGCCAGTACATGATGCTCGACCCGTGGATGGCGCTCCTTCCCGGATTCGCGATCATCATCACAGTCATCACCATCAGCCTGGCGGCGGATGGGTTCGCCGACCTTCTCGACCCGAAGCTGAAGCACGGAACGTTTCGCCGCAGCCCATTGAAGGCGCCCCCGCCCGCAATACCGTCGACCGCTGACTCTGACGCACTTCTCTCTCTCCGATCGGTTTCGACGACCTTCGAGCTGGACGATGCCTCCGTCCGCGCCGTGGACAACCTTTCGTTCGAACTGAACCGCGGCAACGTTCTGGGAATTGTGGGAGAAAGTGGCTCCGGCAAGTCCACACTTGGACTGTCGATCATCCAGCTTCTCGACGCCCCTGGACGGGTGACCGACGGGAGCATCCTCTTCGACGGCAACGACCTCGCTCGCCTTGCCAACAAGGAGATGGCGACGGTCCGCGGCGACCGAATCGGCATGATTTTTCAGGACCCTGGCAATTCGCTGACGCCAGTGCTGACAACCGGCTATCAGCTCGAAGAAGCCGCACGGAAGACCGGAAAGATACCGAGGGGACAAACGCGCAGCGCGGCGATCGAAGCATTGCGATCGGTAGGCATTGCGGAACCTGAGCGCGTCGTGCGCGCATACCCATTTGAGTTGAGCGGCGGCATGCAGCAGCGAGTCATGATCGCCCTGGCGATGATCGGAACCCCGGAGCTGCTCATTCTCGATGAACCGACTTCGGCGCTCGATGTCACGACGCAGGCGCAACTTCTCGACGAGCTCGATCGGCTGCGACGCGAGCGCGACCTGACCATGATCTTCATCACGCACGACATCGCGTTGCTCTCCGGTTTCGCCGACGACATTCTGGTCATGTACGCCGGCCGCATGTGCGAAATCGGACCGGCTGAGCAGATCATCAACCAACCACAACATCCCTACGCCCGGGCGCTCCTCGATGCTGTCGAGCTGGCAGATGCTCCCGGAACGAACCGGCTCTCGGCGATTCCCGGCGACCCGCCCGATCTCTCGAATGTCGGGCGGGGCTGCCCTTTTGCGAATCGATGCGGTTTCGCCATGCCAATCTGCCGCGAGGTGGACCCTGTCGCGGTAGTGGTCGGAGAGAATCACCTCTCCGTGTGCCACCTGCATGCTCAAGCGAATCAGGAGCCGGCGGCATGAGCGAACCCTTGCTTCAGGTCAGCCAGCTGACCAGGCACTATGCGATCAAGCGCGGGCTGCTCGGCCGGGATCATGCGACGCTCAAGGCTGTTGACGGCGTCTCGTTCGACGTGAACCCCGGAGAAACAGTGGGAATCGTCGGTGAGAGCGGCTGCGGCAAGTCGACGCTGGCCAGAACGCTTCTCTGGCTCGACAAACCGACATCGGGCACGGTGACGTTCGACGGAGAGGTGGTGACAGGCGACTCCGTTGACAAGCTGCGACGCCAGATGCAGATTGTCTTTCAGGATCCCTACACATCGCTGCCGCCCCGGATGACGGCGAACGACATCGTTGCCGACCCGATTCAGATCCACACCCGGCAGACCGATCGTGAAATTCGCCAGCGGGTCAGTCACCTCCTTTCCGAGGTTGGCATCAATCCCGACCGGGGCAATCAATACCCCTTCCAGTTCAGTGGCGGTCAGCGACAACGCATCGGCATCGCCCGGGCTTTGGCGGTCGATCCGCGACTGCTGATCCTCGACGAAGCCGTATCGGCGCTCGATGTCTCGGTGCAAAGCCAGATTCTGAATTTGTTGCAGGACCTGCAGGATGCCCATCAACTCGCCTATCTGTTCATCTCCCACGATCTCGGCGTCGTTCGGTATCTGAGCGATCGCGTGCTGGTGATGTATCTGGGCAAGGTGGTCGAAGAGGGACCGGCGTCAGCCCTCTACGACGAGCCGCACCATCCCTATACGAGAGCGCTGCTTTCGGCGGTTCCCAGCCTGCGGGGCGGGCGTGCGGAGCGCGTCAAACTGGCAGGTGAGCCACCAACGCCGACCAACCCTCCGTCAGGCTGCGCGTTCCATCCTCGCTGCCCCATGGCCCAGCCGGTTTGCTCGACCGAGACTCCACATTTGCGACCAACAGACCCAGGCAGAAGATCGGCGTGTCATTTTGCTGAGCAGCTGATCGACGGCAGACCATCCATCAATGGAAAAGTTCCCTGAGACGCGATAGACGGCGATAATGCTCTGAATGGCCGTGTTCGTGCACCACGGCAAAAGCAACAGGAGGAGAATAGGTTCGTGCCGGAAACGACAATCAACGAGATTCGGCGTCGTGTCGCAGAGCTTCCTCGCGTCTCGCTGGCGCTGCTGCCGACCCCGATGCACGATGCGCCCCGTCTGGCCGAAGCGATCGGCGTCAAGCGCCTGCTGATCAAGCGCGACGATCTGACCGGGTTGGCCTTTGGCGGCAACAAGACTCGCAATCTCGAGTTCCGGATGGCCGACGCGGTCGGTCAGGGCGCCGATGTCTTTATCGCCGGACTGGAGGCGCAATCGAACTCAGCGCGGCAAGTAACGGCGGCGGCGAACATCCTCGGAATGAAGCCGATCCTCGTGCTCCGGCACGATCGGGACTGGGGTTGGCAGGGCAATCTGCTGATCGACCGCCTTCTCGGCGCGGATATCCGCTTCGTCGAAAGCTCCAGCAAGACTGAAATGGATCAGGCCCTGAGGGATGTCGAGGCAGAGCAGCGGGATCTTGGATTCAAGCCGTTTGTGATGAACCACCAGGCCTCGTTTGCGATCGGTTCGGCCCTGGCCTACCTCCTCTGCTCGCTGGAAATCGTCGAGCAAGCAGAATCACTCGGCGCCGATCCCGATTTCGTCTACATGGCCTCCGGGAACAAAGGACATACAGGGCTCGTCCTCGGCAGGCACCTCCTGAATGCGCGATGGCGACCAGTGGCCATCAGTCAGCACTATTCGAACGATCGCGTCAGCGGCGCGATCGCCGGAGCGCAGGATGCGGCTCGGTCGATCGGACTCGATGTCACCATCGCCGAGTCGGAGATCGAGAGTTATGACGACTACGTCGTCACGGCATACGGACTTCCCTCCCCCGCGGGCATGGATGCGCTCTCCCTGGCGGCGCGGACCGAAGGACTGCTGCTCGATCCGATCTACACCGCCAAGGCGATGGCCGGACTGATCGATCATGTCAAAACTGGCAGAGTCTCATCCGACAGCACGGTGGTTTTCGTGCACACGGGTGGACAGGCGGCGCTTTTCGCCTGGAAGGATGAGTTGTTGGCGGCACTGGGGGACGAGGGATAGGCAAAGGGCAAAAAGTGTAAGCGTGTTGCGGCGTTCGAGCTCTGAGTAAAGGACGGCTCCGCCTTTCCGCGTCTTCGCCTATCCGCCTACCGCAGCTCCCGCATGCGCGGGTCGAGGGCGTCGCGAAGACTGTCGCCGACCAGATTGAATCCCAGCACGACGAGCGCGATCGCTAATCCGGGGAAGAGGACAAGGTGCGGAGCGGTCGACATGTAGCTACGGCCGCGGCTGAGCATCGAACCCCACTCCGGCGTCGGTGGCTGAACGCCAAGACCGAGAAAGCCGAGAGCCGCGGCGATTAGAATCGTGCTGCCGATACCCAGTGACGCCTGCACGATGAGCGGAGGCAGGGAATTGGGCAGGATGTGCCGCGCCAGCACCCTCGCCTGCCCAGCGCCCGCAACCTGTGCAGCCGAAACGAAATCCTGTTCGCGCAGTGTCAGCGCGATCGCGCGCGTCAGTCTGGCAAAGAGAGGGATAGTCGTCACGGCGACGGCGATGATCACGCTCCAGATGCCGGAACCGAGCACGCTGACGATCGCCACCGCCAGCACGAATGTCGGCACGACCATCAGCACGTCGACCACGCGCATGCTGATCGAATCCCACCAACCACTGCGGTATCCGGCGACCAGCCCGATCGGCACACCGACGAGCATGGCGATGCCGATCGCCAGGACGCCCATCACCAGCGAATATCGAGCGCCGACCGCCAATCTGGTCAGCATGTCGCGCCCCACATCGTCGGTTCCCAAAGGATGCGTCCAGGATGGCGAAGCAAGTTTCAGCTCGAGCTGTGGCTGGTCGTAAGGATACGGTGTCCAGACGTACGTTGATGCCGCGATCAGCAGGAAGCCCAGGAGAATCAGCCCGCCGAGCAGCCCTAATCTGTCGCGCCTGAGTCTGCCCCAGGAGCGTCGCCACGCGGATTCAGGCTTCAGAGGCACCGTTAGGTCGAGTGCCGCGGTCGTCACCACGTCAGGACCCGTACCGGACTCGCGGGTCGAAGACCGCATAGAGCACGTCGACCGCGAGATTGACGAGGAGCATGAGCACGGCGAAAACGAGCACGATCGCCTGAATCAGCGGGTAGTCGCGCTGCTGGATCGACTCGAACATCAGGCGACCGAGTCCCGGCCAGGCGAAGACCGCCTCAACGACGAGTGAGCCACCCAGCAGATAACCCAGCTGCATCCCGGCCACCGTGAGGGTTGGAATCATCGCGTTGCGCAATGCGTGGCTTGTCACCACGACCCGTTCGCGCAGCCCCTTGGCGCGGGCAGTGCGAACGTAGTCCGCCGAAAGCACGCCGAGCATCGTCGAGCGCGTCATCCGGGCGAGCACCGCCATTTGGTTCGCTGCCAAGGTCATGGCAGGAAGGATGATTGCGGCTCGTTCGTTGTACCCGGCGACAGGGAGGACTCCCAGGCGCACGGAAAAGAAGGTGATCAGCATCAGCCCAAGCCAGAAACTCGGCAATGACACGCCAAGCACCGCAACGAACATGCTGATGCGATCGAGAATCGATCCCGGCCAGAGCGCCGAAACGACCCCCGCCGTGATGCCGACGGTGAGCGCGATCGCCATGGCCGCAACGGCAAGCGTCAGCGTGTTCGGCAGCCGGTCGAGCAACGGTTCGAGTGCGTTTTGCTGATAGACGCGCGACTTCCCGAAATCACCACGCAGGAGATCGCTCAGATAGGACATGTATTGCGAGAAGATCGAGTCGTTGAGACCCATATCCTCCCGGATCGTCGCGATCGCCTCCTCCGTCGCCGCATCACCCGCCATCAATCTCGCCGGGTCTCCCGGCACGAGCCGGAAAATGACGAAGACCAGGGTCAATGCCACCCAGATGGTGGGGATGAACAGGAGGAGTCTGCGAAGAAGATAGGTGGCCATGCGATCAGCGTTTCTCGCTCATCGACTCGCCCCCTTCCGGGGACGAGTCGACGGGCATACCTTCAAAAAATGCTGGCCCGAGAAGCTCGATCAGCCTTTGGACGCTTCACGCACCACGGTAAAGACTGTCGGCCAGCTGTAGACATCCTGGACGTTGGATCGCGCGCCGACCAGCAGTTCGTTGCTGTAAAGCCAGATCATCGGTGCGTCGTCCCAAATCAGCTGTTGGGCCTGACCGAAAATCTCGAGCCGGGCATCGGTGTCGACGGTCGTCAGCCCCTGCGCCAGGAGCTCATCGACCTCGGGATTGCGATACCACATCAGGTTCCAGACCGGTGGCGCCGCGGCGGCATCTTCGTTCGAGCGGAAGACGGCGTTCAGGTGGTAGCCAATGTCGCCGTTCGACGGGTTGAACCCGAAAATGAGCATGTCGTATTCGGCCTCGTCCTGGGGCAGCTTGAAGTAGTCCCAGCGAGACGCGGCCTCCACCTGCCAGATTTCGACTTCGCATCCGACGGCCCGCAAATCCGCCTGGGCGGCCTCGACGACCTGAATGTCCTTCGGATATTCGCCGACCGCGGTATTGAGCGTGAAACTCAGACGGACGCCGTCCTTTTCACGCACGCCACCGTCGCCTTCGACCCATCCGGCATCGGTCAACATCTGCGCAGCCAGCTCCGGATCGTAGGGATACTCGCCGGCCGAAATGTGGCCCTGGATCGTGGAAGCCGCCGGAGAGTCGAGCACGACCGCGTGGCCAAGGAAGAGATTGTCAACGATCGACTGCTTGTTTACGGCGTGGTTGAGCGCTTTGCGGACGTTGACGTCCTGGAAGATTTCGCGGGTCAGGTTCATTTCCAGCCAGAATGTACGAAGTCCGGGTCGCTGCAACATTTGCAGGTCGCCACCGGCGGCGAAACGCTCGACGTCTTCGGGCGGGACATCGTTGGTGAGATCGGCTTCACCCGTTTCCACGAGAAGAACGCGCGATGCGACCTCCGGGGTGGCGCGGAAGATGATCTTCTCGAGCTTCGCGGGATCTCCGAAGAAACCAGGATTGGCGACGAGGGTCAGCTCGGTGCCGGGCGTGAAACTCTCCAGCATGTAGGGTCCGGTGCCGACCGGATTCTGGGCGAACGCCTCGCCATGCTCTTCGAGGGCGGCTGGACTGGGAATCCCGCCCGAACCGTGGGCCAGATAGTTCAGCATCGGACCGAATGGCTCGGCGGTGACCAGATCGACGGTGTACTCGTCGACCACATTCACCGCTGAAATGTGCGCCCACAGGCTGGCGTTGGGGGAAGCGGTGTCGGGATTCTGGATGCGAGCGATGTGCGCTGCCACGGCATCGGCATTGAAGTCCGTGCCGTCATGGAAGGTGACGCCCTGCCGCAGGGCAAAGGTCCAGGTCAGGCCGTCCTCCGATTGCGTCCAAGATTCGGCCAGCGCTGGCACGATGGCCAGATCACGATCGAAGGTGACGAGATTGTTGTAGATGGCGAAAACGGCTTCGTAGCCGGCCGGATATCCCTGCGGATTGACCGAATCGAGCGAGGTGATCGGCGCGCTCTGCGCATAGACCAGCTCCCCGCTTGCTTCCTGCAGCGCCACCGCAAATGCGTCGCTGGTCGTGACGATTGTGGCGCCGGCGGCAACCGCCGCCGTACCCGCGAGCACCTGCCTTCGCGTCAGCTTCCTGTTCTGATGCCTGTTCACGCCGAAACCTCCTGACGTAATACGCTGAGCATTCCACCGGGCGGGAATGCTCCCTGCAACTGCCGGTTCGTTTGTCCTCCTGGAGCAAAAACCTCGAACGAAAAGGCGTAACGGTCACTGCGAAAAACCGATCGCGTCGCGTCGATCGCCCGGCTCTCGGTGTAGACCGCGTAGTCATTGATCAGCACGGGATCGCCCGAACCGATGTGCAGGATGCGGGCCTGCTCGCGCGTTGCCGCTGCGGCACTGATGCGCAATTTGCTGCTCTCGACCGTGACGCCGAGCTGCTGTTCGTAGAGCGCCGTCAGCGAGGCGCTGGTGAGGTCGAGCGCATCGAGGAGCGCGAGAAAGTCGGGATGAATCCAGCGAGACTCGATCCATAGCGGCTCTCCAGCCACGGACCCCGCCCGGCGAATACGCGTCGATTCGATACCGGGTGCGACGTTTAGCAGCTGGGCGATCCGTTGGGGAGCAGGGAACGCTTCGACCGACAGGAGCTCGATTGTCGGCGCGCCGGCCTGCTGAATGAGGTCTTCTTCGAACCCGAGAAGCTGGCTTGAGTGACGCTCGATCTGCCGAGCCGACGCCTGAGCGGTGACGAAGGTGCCGCTCCCCCGCCTTGAGGAAATCAGACCGTCTTCCTCCAGCCGCTTGAGAGCGGTACGCACGGTCACCCGGCTCACCTCGTAGGTCTCCATGAGCTCGGATTCGGTCGGCAATTTCTCGCCAGACCGGTACACTCCCGACTCGATGGCGGAGCGGAGCTGCAATTCGAGCTGGTGGTAGAGGGGGACCGGGACCTTGCGTTCCAACATCGGCTTGACCCGCGATTTATCCTAAAGATAGGATAACCATACGAATTCGGCGCGCCGCTGTCAACAACGGCGGCGGAGATAGAGAGGCGAAGGTTGCGTTGGGGATGATTGTCGATTCGCATTCACACATCTTCCCGTGGCTGGGCGGGCCAAGCGGTTTCGCCACCGCCGACGAGCATCTGCGCCTCTTTCAGCTGACCATCGCCACGCACAGCGAACCGGTGCGCCGGCTGCGCGATCACGCCAGCGTGCCGGAGGGCGTGCAGGGAATCATTCGGGGAGAAATCACGTCTCTTGAAGACCTTCCGCGCGACGGGAATTTCCGAATCGGTCCTTTCGGGCGGTTCGAGTGGGACTGGGAGGGCGAAACCTACTATCGCTCGTTCATGCCACCCTGTCTGCAGGCGATGGAAACACCGCCCGGCTACATCCTCCAGGAAATGGCCCGCGCAGGCGTCGACATGGCGATCCTGCAGAATGCCGGAATCTACGGCCGGTTGAATCCCGAGTTCGCTCAGGCGATGAAAGACTTCCCCGACAAGTTCATCGGCCTGGCCGACGTCTGGCCCGTCGAAGCGGCGACTGCCAACGAATCAGACCGGCTCACCCACGCAATTCGCGACCTGGGGCTGCGCGGCATCTACTACAGCAACAGCGAACTGATCCTCGATGGGCACCGTCGCCGCTTCGACGATCCGGTCTTCGATGGCTACTGGGAAACGGTGCAGGGATTGGGCATCCCGGTTTTCTGGGCGATTCTCGGTGTACCGATGCCGACACCGGAAAACTATCTGATCGAGATCGACCGGCTGGACAGATGGACGCAGCGCTGGCCGGAGATTCCCTCGCTGCTCACGCATGGATTGGCGCCGTCGCTGCTCGAAGAGATGTCCGATCCGGTGGAGCGGTTGCTGTCGCGCTCGTCGATGATGATCGAGCTTCTCTACCCGATTCACTGGGGGCGATTGCACACATATCCCTACCCCGAGCTGCGTCCGGCCCTGCAAACACTCATCGAACGGTGCGGACCAGAACGACTGACCTGGGGATCGGACATGCCGAATGTGCTGCGAAACTGCACGTACCGGCAATCGCTCGACTATCTGTATCCCGGACTCGACGGTCTGGTCACCAGCGCCGGGATGGACGCCATCCTCGGCGACAATGTCTTGCGGCTGGTGAACTGGTCATCGTAGACGCATCGCCAGTTCAGCCTCGCGGCGCTGACCCCGTGTGCTAGTCTCGGTATTGCCGAATGCGGCGCCGGCGCAGTGTGATCGGCACCGGCACGCATTCGGTTTCCTCCCGCCACCTTCCACCACTCGCAAATGCGACACGGAACCAGATTGACCGGTCACCGGTATATCTGTCAGTGTGCTCAGCCACGCTCGAGGGAGTGCCGATCGACGAACGGGAAGTGATCCATCAGGCAAAGCAGGGCGACCGGGAGGCCATCGAGAGCCTCGTCCGTCTACACCAGGATGTTGCCTTTCGCACTGCCTGGATCATCACCCGAAACACCGAGGATGCGCGCGACGCCGCCCAAATCGCCATGTTCAAGGCGATTAACGCTTTGCCTCGATTTCGGGATGGTTCGCCCTTTCGTCCCTGGCTGTTGCGGATCGTCGCCAACGAAGCGAAAGACATCGTGACCTCAGCGAGCAGACGAACGATCGCGCCACTCGATGAAGCTGCGTTCTCGCTCAAACCGGCGCCTGATCCATCTCCTGAGTCGCTGGCCGAACAGCGGGAGGAAGCGGAGATGCTGCTGGCGGCAATCGACCGGTTGGACGTCGATCACCGGTTGGTGATCGCCTATCGCTATCTTCTCGGGCTCTCGGAGGCGGAAATGGCGAGCGCGCTGGCCATTCCTCCAGGTACGGTGAAATCGAGGTTGTCGCGGTCGCTGAAACGGCTCAGGGAATCGCTTTCTGAGGATGCCGCGATTGAAGCAAATGAGCAACGAGATGGATGAGGTGAGATTGCCGCGCGGCGGCCCAACCGATACCGAGCTCGAAGCGCGGCTTTTTGCCCTGGCGGGAGAACTAGCGTGGCCAGAGACGCCGCAGCTAAACGTTGCTGAGCCGAAGGCAAGTCGCCCGTTGCCACTGAGACGGCGCCAGATTCTGGTCGCCGCGGCCATCGTGTTGCTGGCGCTGGGAACCGCTCTGGCGATTTCGGGAGGGTTCCGCGATTCGGTGGCCGGGCTTTTTGGCGTCGACGGACTTTCGATCGAGCTCCGGCGGAACCCCGAATCCGGGGAAGGCATCAACCCGGCGACCAATCTCTCCATCGGCACTGAAATCTCGCTCGATGAGGCGACAAACCAGCTGCCATTCGGTCCGCTTGTCCCGGAAACACTTGGTTCGCCTGACGCCGTATTCCTGCGCACTCTTCCTGGCAATGACCAGATGCTGTCGCTCGTCTATCTGCCGTCCGATCGGGTCCCTGAAACGGCAGAAACGGGAGTTGGCCTCCTGCTCATGCAATTTGCGTCGACGTTCGATTCCGCGCAGCTGGTGAAAACGCTAATCACCGATTTCAGTCAGGTTCAGATCGTCTATTTCGATGGACATGAGGCCTACTGGATCGAGGGTCTGAGCGAGTTGACGATTCTCTCTGACCCATCGACGGGAGTGTCAGAGGAATCGACGCGGCCCACCGCGAATGTCCTGATCTGGCAAGACGACGACGTAACCTACCGGCTCGAATCGGCGCTGGCGCGAGACGAGGCGCTCGCCATCGCCGAGTCGCTCCGGCCGGCGGAAGGCTGAACGATCCGGGGAACCTTTCGGCACGCCACACGGTATTGATGTCGACAACCGTGTGCCGCGATCGTTTGAAAGGAACACCGATGAAACGATTACTTCTCGCATTCACTGCACTTGTATTTGTGCTCGGCGCCGGCTCTCCGCTTGTGATCGCCGGAGGATGGGCAAGCGTCCGCTCGAATGAGACATTGACGACTCTCGTGGCCGGAGAAACGCAAGCCGTCGAACTCTCTGTCTGGGCTCACGACCGAACCAAGACCGAGGTCGAAAGCATGTCGGTCGTCGCCACGAATGCCGAAACGGGTGAGTCGCTGACATTCCCGGCGGAAGCCACCGGCGAAACCGGCGAATATGTCGCGGAAATCACCATTCCGGAAGTTGGAACGTGGAAGTTCGTCGCCCTGATTCCACCCTACCCCGAATTCGCCTTGCCAACGGTCGAGATCGGCAGCGTGGTCAGCGCCATGGATCGCAATCTGCGCTTCGGCATCGGTTCGGGCGATTGCGGTTCGGTGGAATCGGTCACAGAGACGTTCGAGCTGGCGCGTTCGACGGCCAACGCGGGATTGTTCGGTGGAACAATCTCTGGTCTGACCAATGGGTCACTCCTCCTGATCCTGGGATCAGATGACCTCGTGCAGGCGTGTGGCATCCTGCCGGACGGCGCATCAGGGCACCTGACAGTGGTGACCCTGGAACCGGTCGACGGTGGGTCCCCTGCGGCGATCGTTTCACTACCGGGCGTGGGAGAGACTCGTTCGGTTCAGGTTCTGCCGATCGAACTCGACGCCGGGGCGAACGTGACCACAATCGAGATCGTTACCGACGAGTCGAGCCAGTGGTCTTTCAGTCCCGCGGAGGTCGAGATTGCCTCGGGTGACGTTGTCGTCTGGATCAACGATTCCGGTGTGGTGCACACGATCGCCAGCGATTCTCCCGGCGTTGCCGACTCGGCACTGATCGAACCTCTCGGCATGCACACGCAGATGTTCACGGAAGCGGGCACATATGAGTACCTGTGTGGACCTCACCCGATGATGACCGGTAGGGTTGTCGTAGCGGATTGATCGTTCCGAAACCAACGCGTGAGTTGCAGAGGAAGTGTCGCCGCTCCAACTCACCTTCACCGCTCCTCGATCGACCGGGTGAGCGCTGACGTGACGATTTTCCGAACCAGGAGGAGCACGACGAGCACGGGCGTGAGAAAGAGCACACCGAGCGCCGCCAGCTCTCGTTGTGAGGAAGCAGACGTGGAGGAGTTGAAGAAGAATCTCGCCAGCGTCGTCAGGTCGGGATCGCTGATTAGTACGATCGGCAGCAGCGCATCCGACCACGATGTCACGAAGGCCAGACCGGCGACGATGCCGACGCCGGGCAGCGCCGCCGGCGTGACAACGCCAATCCAGCGGCGCATCAGTGAGGCGCCATCGACCATCGCCGCCTGGTCGAGCTGGCGAGGCACGGCGTCGTAAAACCCCTTCATCAACCAGGTCAGAAACGGCAGTGCGATCGCCGTTTCGGCGATGACCAGACCGCGCAGATTGTTGTTCAGATGGAGCCGAATCGACAGCTCGAAGATCGCCACCATCGTCACGGTCAGCGGCATCGCGTAGAGCAGGATCACCCCGTACATCACTTCCTGCTTGCGTCGGAAACGAGCTCGCGACAGTCCATGCCCCGCCAGGCACGCCAGGAACGTCGCCAACGTCATGCTGGCCGCTGAGACTACGACGCTGTTCTCAAAGGCCGTGCGCACCAGTGGTTGATCGAAGAGTTCGCGGAGGTTGTCCAATGTCGGGTCGCCGGGCCATGGAATCGAGCCGGTGATCCCTGCATCGAATGCCTGGGCGAGAATCCACGCAAATGGCGCGCCGAAGAAGAGGATGACCGCCAGCAGGGCGAGCGTCGTCGCCGCACGAGCTGCGATGGTCTCCTGCGAAGCCGCCCGGCGTTTCACGATCGTTCCTCCGCAATGCGCAGGTACACAACGGCCAGACAGAGCGAGATCAGCAAAATAACAACGGAAAGCGCCGCCCCATAGCCAATACGAAAGTCGATCAGCGCCGAATGGAACGAATAGAGCGCGATCGTCTCGGTCTGCAGCGCCGTTCCCCCGCCGGTGAGGATTTCATTGAGCAGAAAACTCCCGCCGGCCATGATCGATGTCATCAGCAGAACGAGACCGGTCAGCCCTCTGATCTGCGGCAGGGTGATTGTCCACATGCGTGTCCAGCTTGAAGCGCCATCGAGTTTCGCCGCCTCGGTCACTGCGTCGGGAATGGTCTGCAGCGCCCCGAAGAAGACGATCATCGCCAGCGCCAGCGTTCTCCACGTTTCCGCGACAATGACCGCCGTCATTGGATACTCACCAAGCCAGTCGACACGCCCGAATCCAAGCGAAGTGAGAAGCCCATTCAGGACGCCGTCGCGGTAGTCGAAAACCACCCCCCAGATCGAGCCGGCGAGCGGCACCGGACAGACACCGGCAACCACCACCGCGCCGAACGCCACGAATGCCAGCCCATGACCGTGCCTGTGCGCCCGATCGATCAGCAAGGCAACGAACAAACCGCCGCCGGTGGCGCCGATCACAGCCGCGCCAACAATAAATACAAAGGAATTGCGGACGAATCGCCAGAAATCGGGATGCGAGAGCATCGTCCGATAGTTGTCGAGTCCGATGAACTCGGTCGATCCCGCCATCGGTCCGACCAGACTCATCGGGGTCAGACTGATATAGATCGCCCACAAGGCCGGAACGATCGTGAAGAGCGTGACCAGAATGGCGGCCGGGACGACGATCAGAAGATACGACCGCTGCGCCGCAATGCTCATCGATGGGCTAACGAAGCTCGTTGCCGCCGGCGGCCGCGCCGATTGCGTTGCACGGCTGGAAGACGACATTCTCCTCGCCAAAAATGCGCGCCAGCTCGCTGGCGTAGTGATCGAGGACCTCGGCGGGCGTCGCCCTGCCGACCGCTACCGCGCCTGTGCCGTCCTGGATGATGCCGATGATCTCCCGCAGACCGGGATCGGGTTCGAACAGCATGAGACTGTCGGCGCTCGCAATCAGTGCCTGGAGGAACGGATCGTCCGCCGCTGCCAACACTTCCTGGGCATCGAGGCGGGATGGGACATGAGGATCGGCAATCGACAGCTCGACCTGCCGCTCTCGCGTATTCGCCGCTTCCAGAAACTGCCATGCGAGTTCTTGCTGTTCACTACGTGCGTTGATCACGAGCGTGTTGGCAGGCGATCCCAGGACCGCCTGAGATTCACCGTCGATGCTCGGCATCATCGCGAATCCAATTTGTTCGCGAGTCGTCTCCGGATCTTCCGTCAGCCACTCACCGTACGCCCAGGACCCCTCATGCAGCAGTGCCAGTTCGCCGTCGAGCATTGCCTGTCGCATCGCTTCGACGGGATTGGAGTCAGTAGCCACATGCTCCGGAACGGTCCTGTCGATCTGATAGGCACGTTCGTAGAACGCCAGCGCCGCGCGTATCGCGCAACTGTCGACGATCCAGAGTCCATTCTCGTCCTTGAACGTGCCATCGTATGCAGCGATCAACGGCACAAAGCCCCTGCCGGGCGTATCCAGACCGGCGTTCGCTCCGGCATACAAGGCGAATGGCATGACGCCGGGAACGGCATCCCGAACGGCAATTGCCGCGTCGAGCAGATCATCGGGATGCGATGGCGACCAGTCAGCGGGCAATCCAGCCTGTGCGAAGATGTCCCGCCGGAAATAGACAAAGTGACTGTCCATCTGCAACGGCAGTCCCCAAACCGAGCCATTCCAGCTGAGACTCTGGCGAAATGCCTCCGGTATCTGCGGCCAGCCCTCCCATCCAGCCAGGCGGTCTTCGAGCGGGATGACATATCCACCGGCCGCCAGCTCGCCGAGAAAGGTTCCGCTCAACATGACCACGTCCGGCGCTCGGCCGGTGGCGAACTGAAGCGCCATCTGGATCAGAAAGCTGTCGGGCGGCGACGGCTTGATCACGATCTCGACATCCGGGTTTTCGGCAGAGATTTCGGCGGCAGCCGCCTCCAGTGCGGCGATCGACGCAACCTGCGATTCGTCGCAACCAACGGTTAGCTGGCCACTCAGCGCCTCCTGTGCAGTTCGCCCCTGGGCCGGACGCAACAACGCGGCCCCCGCCGCCGCACTACCAAGAAGAGCGGACCGCCGGGAGAGTCGCCCGCTTGACACTTCTGGAGCGGTCACTGGACTGACCTTTCACGAAGATGACTTCCACACGCATTGTAGACCCAGTCCGGAGAACGTCCATTCACCCGCCGCAGGGTGGCGCGGTGGTCACGCGGTCTTCGCCGAGAATCCGGCCGAGCTCACTGGCGTATCGTTCGACAGCCTCTTCAGGTGACGCGTCACCCGATGCGACGATGCCCGTCGCGTTCTGCACGACGGCGATCAGCTCGCGAAAGGCGGGATCGGGCGCGGCAAGCAGGAGGTGCTCGCTGCTGGCGATCATCGCCTGCAGAAATTCGGTGCTTTGAAACACGGGATCGGCCGCCGCGTCAGACCGGGCCGGAATGTGCGGGTCGCCGCTGTTCAGCGCGACATGGTTTTCGCGACTGTTGAACGCAGCCAGATATGCCCAGGCGAGCTCCGGGTTTTCGCACCTGGCGTTGATGAACCAGCTGTTGCCGATGCCGCCAATCGAAAAGGGCGATCCGTCGATGCGAGGGAAATGCGCGTAGCCGATGTTCTCCAATGTGTCCGCTTCGTTGGCATTCAGCCACGATTGGTAGTTCCAGCAACCGTCGTAGAGAATCCCCAGCGTTCCCTCACCCATCGCGTCGCGCATGGCGGTCACCGGCGAAGCACCGGTCATCACGTCCTGCGGCACGGTTTGATCGACCTGAAACGCCCGCTCGTAATACGACAGCGCCTGACGAATCGGGCAGCTGTCGATAATCCACAGTCCGGACTCGTCGGTGAGTGTTCCACCAAACGCCGCGACGACAGGAATGAAGCCGCGAACGACCGTACTGGTGCCGCCGTTGGCGCCGGCGTAGAGCGCATAGGGAATGACATCCGGCAACGAGTCCTTCAGCGTCCGTGCGGCGGAGAGAATGTCGTCCGGATTCGACGGCTGCCATTCGACCGGCAGTCCCGCCCGCGTAAAGAGGTCCCTTCGGTAGTACAGGAAGTGCATATCGACGGGGTAAGGCAAGCCCCAGACCGATCCTTCCCAGGTGATGGCATCTCGCACAATTGAGGGGTATTGCTCCCAGCCGTCCCATGTGTCGAGCCAGGAATCGAGTGGCGCGACCATTCCAGACGACGCCAGTTCGGCAATCACCGCTCCCGACAAAAGAAACACGTCCGGCGCCTGTCCCATCGCCAGCTGCAGGACCAGTTGCGTTGTGAAATCCCCCGCCGCGAATGGCTTCAGCTCGATCTCGGCATCAGGATTGGCGGCACGGAGTTGCTCAGCTGTGGAAACGACGAACGGTTCGACGACGTGCCCCTGCTGATAGCCAACCGAGATCGAACCAGCGAGCGACTGTGCACGAACCACCGGACCCAAGCCGGTCGCAACAGCAGCTGTCCCGCTAGCGATCAGCGCATGGAACGCCCGTCGAGTGATACGCATGGCAACCTCTATAAGAGCGATTTCAGGCGGTTCACATCGACGTTTCCGCCGGTGATGATGATCGCGGTTGCTGCCCCGGTGGGAATCGCCGCCTTGCCGGTGATCAGCGCAGCGAGCGCCGCACCCGACGCAGGTTCAGTCAGGAGCTTCGTCTGCTCCAGAGCCAGCTTCGTGGCGCCGGCGATCTCGTCCTCTGTGACGAGAACAACGTCGTCGACATACCGCTGCACGATTCCCAGATTGAGCTCAGCGGTGAATGGCGCCGCCAGACCGTCCGCCATCGTGTTGATCGAATCGAGATGCACCGGATGTCCTGCCTCCAGGGCGGCAGTCATCGCCGCTGCTCCTTCCGGTTCCACGCCAACGATACGCGCACCTGATTTGCGCGCCGCCATCACCAGCGCGATGCCCGAGATCAACCCGCCGCCACCGATCGGCACGATGATCTGCTCGACGTCGGGGAAGTCCTCGAGAATCTCCAATCCGATCGTGCCCTGCCCCGCCACGATGGCTGGATCGCCGAACGGCGAGACAAAGGTGGCGCCGGTTTGCTCTATCCGTTCCTCCATCGCCGCGACGGCGTCCTGAATCGTCGGCTTCAGAACAGTCTCCGCGCCGTAGCTGCGGATCAGCTCGACTTTGGAGGCGACGGCGCTCTCCATCATGAACACGGTGCAACCGGTCTCCATCTGGCGAGCGGCGAAGGCGAGTCCGGCCCCATGGTTGCCTGCGGAAAACGTGACGACGCCCTTCTGCCGTTCCCCAGCGGAGAGCAATGAAACAGCGTTGAGCGCCCCCCGCACCTTGAACGCGCCGGTGCGTTGCAGGTTCTCCGCTTTTACCGAGAGGCGGACACCGGTGCGCTGGCTCAGTGCGTCGTTCGGCAGCAGAGGCGTGCGAATGATGTGCGCGGCGATGCGTTCGTGCGCCGCTTCAATGTCTGCGCTGCCGATGGTTTCGATGCTTGTTCCGCCCGCCAATGCCATCCCCCTTCGATCGCGCACTCGCGCTGTCGCTCTCGATCATACTTTCCCGATGACGGATTTGCCCTCCAACGAACAGCGAACGTCGATCATCACACACCACCAGCTCGATGAACGCGTCATCCCGCTCGTCGCGCAGTCGCTCGGCTGCGAGTCAAAGCTGGCGCCGTTCCAGCTCCCCGGGGGCACGGTCTATCAGCTGACCGTTCCCAACGCGCACGGTCGCGACGCAACACTGCTCACGATTTGGCCGTCGATCAATCGCGTCGATGCCATGTCGCCGTCGTCCGCGGTTGTGTTCACCGATGTGCGGACCGTTGATATCGTCGGCGAGGTAGAGGTGCAGTTCCGGCGTTCGAATCGCGACTATCTGATCGTGGCGCGCGGCGGCAAGGTCATCGTCAGAGCCTGATCAGTCGTCGCTGCCGGCGATGCGGTCGGTTGCCCACCAGAAGCGGTTCATTAACGACGCGTGCTCGCCGGGATCCATCAGACGGGGCTGATTGAAGTCCTCGATCTCCACGCCCCTTGGCCGCAAACCTACGACCTTTTGGTCCCTGATCAGGATTTCCAGGATCATGCCTTGCCGCACGTCGATCGAAAACATCTGGTCGAAGATGAAATTGCCGACGGAGTAGACGATCGGTTTGCCTTTGTACGTCTCCATCCCCTGAATCACGTGCGGGTGGTTGGTGACAACCATCGTCGCCCCTGCGTCGATCGCGGCGCGGGCGCCGTCGAGCGCCCATTGCGGTGGGACGGCGATGTACTCCTCACCAAAGTGGAAGTAGGGAATCACGATGTCGAACTCCCCAGCCAGGAATGTGACATCGTCGTTCACCTGGTCGAGGAGATAGGGATTCGTCCCGGCGGCATCGGCAGTCGCCCCGGAAAAGCTGTCTGGACCCGCCGCACCGGCTAACAGGGGAGCTTCATCGTCGCCGCTCGTCATCATGTTCGCGGTGACGCCATCGACGCCGAGAAACGATAGACGTTGTCCCTGAACTTCGGTCACAAACGACGCCCGCGCTTCAGTGAGATTACGGCCGGCGCCGAAATAGCTCATGCCCGCAGCGCTCAGCGAGTCCATGGTGTCGAGCAGCGCGGCATCGCCCCAACCATTCGCGTTCCAGCGCGAGTGATTGTTGGCCAGACTGACAGCATCGATGCCGGCAAGTTTCAGACCGTCGATCATCGCCGGATCTGACACGAATGAATAGGTATGCGCATCGTCGGGAGGACGGATCGTCGAGGAGAGATTGCCTTCCAGGTTGGCGATCGTCACATCGTACCGACTCAGTTCCGTGGCGACTTTGCGAAACGGATGTGTGAAGTCGCCATACGCCACCATTTTGTTGTGCACATTGCGACCGGGCACGATATCGCCCACGACCGCGACACTGATCGCGGCTTTCCCATCAACAGGCGCATGCCGCAACGGATCGAACCCGTCGACGGCCAGCACATTCACCCGAAAGTCGATGTCCTCGACCGGCACCATCGACATTCCGCCCGGATGCTCCGTCAAAAGTGTCACGAGTTCTTCGTAATCGGCGGCCGAATAGCGCAGTTTCCGGCTGAAAGGCACTATCCCTTCCAATGCGATTAGTTCGATCCGGCCAGCAACCGGCGAGCCCGCATCGAGCCAGTCGACGATACTGCCCTCGATGATCCCCTGCAGCTGAGCGCTGCCGATCGCCGTGAGCGGCGTGCGGGGAGAGGTCACCACCGCCTGTCCGGCGGGCACGAGTGTACTCTCCTGCCCCGCCGCATAGCGCAGCGGCAGGGGGCAGGCGACCGCAGTGGCAGCCGCGGCGCTGCCAGTAAGCAGACGGCGACGATCGATCCGAAAATCGGCCGGTTTCGGGGCGCGAGGATGAGATGTCATAGGGACCCGTTCGGCCTCCTCGTCGTGTGCGCAGTAAACGATTCCACGTCGTGCTCTGCAGTCTAGCCCGTCTCGCGCAATGACGCTTCAACGAATCGAATGATGGCTTGGTCGAGCGCAACCGAGATCGTCCCCACACCCTGGGGACTGGAGAGGAAGGTTGCGTCGGCATCGCTCGTCAATGTCAGCACCTCGACCACCGAGCCCGGCATTGCGCTCGGCTCCTTGAGCTCGGGACGCTCGCCGTCGATGAGGAGGCGTTGCGTCTGTGCATGCGAGTTGTCTTCACCAATCTGGCTGACGTCGAAGACCCCCTGGCCGATCCAGGGATACCCCATGGCCCGCATTTGTGTCTCGAGTTCTTCGTAGATCAACTGAGAGAAAGCTTCATTCTCGCTTCCGAACGGCCGCCCGGCGTTGAACCAGACTCTGCTGCCGCGAACAGCTGGATCGCTCGATCCATCGACGTGAATCGAAATCAGCAGGTCGGCCCGGCCGTCATTGCAGACATCGATACGAGATTGCATTTCATCGAGCATTCCCGCGTGTTTCGATTCTTCGGTCGAAGCGCCACCGACTTCTGTGAACCCATCCTTGTTGGCATCGAAGTCGTTGATATTCACCTCGTGGTCATCCGCTCGTGTCAGGATCACGCGGAAACCGCGTTCGAGCAATCGGTGCTGCAAATCCTTGGCGATGGCCAGAGCGAAATACGATTCATCCATCGCCGGAACCGCCGAGGTCGCAGTGCGCTGAAATCCCATGTCCTTGCCGCCATGACCGGGATCGATGCAGATCGTCAACTTGCCGTTCCGCGCGTCGAAGGACGAATCGGCGACCGGCGTGCCGCTGATCGCCAGCACCTCTGCCTCGCTCGAAGTCATGACGACAGCCCCGGTCGTTGTCGTCGGGGGCGTCGATCGGCCACCGCCGCCCGGCAGGGCGATGATTGCGGCGACCGCCAGAGCTGTCACTACCAGGACGATGCCCGCCGCTTTGAGAATCGTTTCGAGTTCCGGGGCGCTGCGTTGTTCCTGCTGAGTCGCATACGGGGGAACTTTGCCGGCGGCGAGTTGGGGCTTCGCATCTGGCGTTCGCCCGGTGCGTTTCGGTGCACCAGAGTCCCACGCCGGCAGGGGCGGAAAATTCCCCTCTTTCCGGCGTGACGTACGATCGCCAGGATTCCCTGAATTGATGGACATGACACCTCGCGTTGATCCACGGGCCACGCCACCAACGCCCACCCTCTCTCGCGACGCGTGAGCATACGATGTCAATCGCCCGCGTGCCAGTACGCTCGTTCTACCTGGCGGCGCCAGAAGTCTGGTCAGAATGCCTGTCCAGCGGAGGATCGGAGAAACGATACCGGCAAATCGCCGGAATGAGATATGCCACCGCGGCGGCGGAGATCATCGTCGCCAGACCACCCAGCGCCACGGCCGGACCGGCGCCGATGACGGATGCCGTGACCCCGGCCCGGAACTCGCCGAGCTGCGGTCCACCGACTGCCAGAGTGCGGTGCACCGAGGCCACGCGACCCCGCAACTCGTCGGGAGTAACGAGCGTGCGCGTGGCGTTGCGCAGTGTCGCACTCAGCACGTCAGCGGCGCCGCTCCCGGCCAGAAACGCGAGGGAGAGTGCGAAATTCGTGCTCATGCCGAAGCCGAGCATGCAGGCGCCGTAGATGGCGATCGAAATCATCACCGAGATGCCGGCCCGGTCCGGAAGTCTGGCGAGACTGAGAATCGAGGCAACGGCAACCGCGCCAGCCGCCGGCGCCGACAGGAGCAAACCGAGGCCTTCCGGGCCAACTCCCAGTACGTCTTCCGCGAAAATCGGCATCAGCGTCGTACAGGCGCCGAAGAGGGTCGCCACGAAATCGGCGACCATCACGCCCAGGAGGACGGGCGTCACCCGCATGAAGCGCAGCCCTTCGATCGCGGAGGCAAAACCACCCATATTGACGACGACTTTGGGCGGTCTCGTCTTCATCAGAAGGACCGAGGCGATCACAGCGGTGAAGGAGAGCGCATCGATGAAATAGGCAGTCGCCACACCCGAAACGGCGATGATCAACCCGCCCAGCGCCGGACCGACGATCATCGCCAGCTGAAAGGCCAGGATATTCATCGTCGAAGCGGCGGGATACTCGTTCGTTGGCACCAGAAGCGGAATCAAGGCCTGTCTGGTCGGATTCGATACCCCTTCCACCGTCGCGGTCAGGATCGTCAATGCGTAGATCGCAAGCAGCGAGATGCTGCCATTCACCGTCAGGAGTGCGAGAATCAGAGAGAGGAGCAGAAGCGTGCTCTGCGCCGCCATCAGCGTGCGCCTTCTGTCGCCGCGGTCGGCGATGACGCCGCCGGCGATACCGAACAGAATCACCGGCACAAAGCGACAGAGCCCGAGCAACCCGAGCTTGAACGCATCTTCGGTCAGCTCGTAGACCTGCCAGGTAATGGCGATTTTCTGAATCTGGGAGCCAACCATCGAGAGAACTTCGGCCGACCAGAGGAGGCGATAATCAGCATGGCGCAGGACGCGGTACGGACGTCCTGAAACCGTTCCTGCCACGCTGGCATCATCCTTTCGAGACTGGAAGATCGGGCGACCGCCGATGCCGGCATCGGCCCTCGGAGATTGACGCTGCTCTGCGCTGAGCGACTGCGACCGCGATTGTACTCAACGACTGAAAGGACGAAGCGAACTCGACGATGACCGACGCAATTGACGAATGCCTCCCCCATCCCGAAGTGCGAACGCTTCCGGCCAGAGGCTGGTCACGATTCTGGGCGCTGCTGAGCCGCGCGCTCCGCTTGCGCTGTCCGCTGTGCGGAACTCGCGGCATCTTCGTGCATCCTTGGTCAATACGGGAGTGTTGTCCCGGATGCGGCTATCTCTTCAACCGCGAAGATGGCTATTTTCTCGGCGCCTATGGCCTGAACCTGGTCGTCGCCGAGGTGATTGGACTGGGCGCGGTGCTCGTCATCCTCCTCCAGAGCGATCTCTCGATCCTCTGGCAGCAGATCATCGCCGCTTCGGCCGCCATTCTCTTCCCGGTGCTTTTTTATCCGTTCTCCCGCACGCTCTGGATGGTTGCCGATCTGATGATCAGCGGAGAATCGACCGACGAATATGTGCGAGGCGGCGATCTGCACTAGGCATCCCGATATACTCGTGGCCATGATCGGCAGTCGTCGCAACAAGGCAGGGGTGGGATGAGAGCACTGGCGGACAGGGAGATTCCAGAACCGGATCGCGACGAAGCGGCACGGTTGCGCCGCTTGTCCTCCGACTTCGAAGCAATCGCCGGCAAACGCGAGGTCGATCTCTACGTACGCACCTACACGACGCTTTTGCAGAGTTCCGGCGCCATTGGCGTTTCCTCGCTCGAACCCGCCCATCTCACCGCTGCACCGTCTTTGCATGCCGGCGCGGCGGAACGCCAGCCCGATATGAACGCGATGATCTACTCGATCCAGCGATTGCCGGACTGCATTTTCGAAACCCGGCACATCGTGCTCGGACAGACGCTCGATGCCTTCACCCACGAAGGTTTTCAGGATGTCTCCGCCTGGACGATCCAGAGTGCGCCGGGCCGCCGCCGCAAGTGGTATTGGGACGGCGCCGAAACGCTCGCCGCGCTCATCGCCTCCGCTTCCGATCTCGATGACCTGATTCCATCGATCGTCGCGTTGCAGATCGAGCTGACCAAGTTGCATCGGTTGCTTCGGTCAGACACCGAACTCATCGCGCTCGTCGAGACGGCCGACGCGTCCTGTCAGCGTGGCGAAGAACCCGATCCGGTCGTCGCGGCGGAGATCGGCAAACGGTTGCTGGTCGGCCGTGACGACTGGCACCGGCTCCGATCGGTCTGGGGTGACCGACTCTGGCCCCGGTTGCTGGTCCTTGTGCCGGAACGCAAACGGTTCACGCTGCAGATGCTGGGCGGCACCTACGTCGGGTACACGCGTTCGACGCGCCACTGGTGGCGTCCCGTGCAGGACTTCCTTCAGTCCCACGGTCTCGAAGAACGCCCGGTCTACTTCGTTTCGTCGAACACCCACAGCCTGGTCAACACGCTGGCGGGAACCGCGCAACGGCGCAAGGATGATCTGGCGGGGTACATCCGGCGGGCGAGTCATCCCGAGCTCCTGCCGGAGCTGACAGCGCTTGAAGCGGGCGAAAGCCGCTCGTCATGGGAAAACCTTCTCTACTTCGCGGCACGCACCTATTTCGCCGAACCCGGCAACGAGAAAGAGCGAGACCGGAGGAACGCCGAGGAGCTCGAACGCGGCATCATGCACATCAGCTCACGCGGTGCGATGGATGTTGGAATTCAGGTGATCGATCTGGCCCGTCTCGACAGGGAGAGTCTCGATCCAAGATTGCTGCAACCAGGCGAGACATTCGAGCCCGCGAACACCGACGCGATCATCATTAACATCAACTACCCGCTCGGCCTGGCCGCCTACCACATCATGAACCAGGCGGCGATGTCGACCGACCTGCTGCGCGGCATCTATGTGCTCGGCAAAGCGGCGACGCTGAACGGCCGGATCGGCGATGTGATGATCGCCAACGTGGTCTACGATGAGCACTCAGGCAACACCTACTGGCTCGACAACTGCTTCTCATATGGTGACCTGGCGCCTCATTTGGTGTACGGGGCGGCGCTCGACAACCAGAAGGCGGTCACCGTGAAGGGCACCTATTTGCAGAATCAGGGCTATCTCGATTTCTACTACAGAGAGAATTACACCGTCGTGGAGATGGAGGCCGGACCCTATTTGAATGCAATCTATGAGGATCTCTTTCTCAGCCGCTATCCGAATGACGAAGCGATCAATCTGGCCCAGCACCGGACGAATCGGCTCGATCTCGGCATCATCCATTACGCATCGGACACCCCGTATACCCGCTCTCATACGCTCGGGGCGCGCGGCATGTCGTACTACGGCATGGACTCCACCTATGCCTCGACGCTGGCGATTTTGCGTAGAATCTTTCAACGTAGCGGCGTGCTGACCTCACCCGGCGACAGCGCCTGATTCCTTGCTCGCAATCCATCGACGGCGCGTATGATGCGGGGCATGGGCTCGAGACGACCTCATTTCAGCGACCGCATCCAACTGGCGCTCATGCTGGCGCCGTGGCTGATCGGTCTTTCAGTGATTGTGATCGGTCCGGCGATTGCCGGGTTTGCCCTGGCATTCACGCATTACAACGCGATCAATCCGCCTCGCTTTGCTGGGATGGCCAATTTTCGGGAAATGCTCGGCGACGATCTCTTCCGGATTTCGCTGCGCAACTCGCTGACCTACATCCTGATGGCGGTGCCGATCCGACTCGCCGGCGCGCTGCTTGCGGCGTTGCTCTTAATGCGTCCGCGACCAGGCACGACGCTCTTCCGGGCGATGGTCTATCTGCCGACGGTGATACCCGACATGGCGTGGGCACTGATCTGGTTGTGGGTGCTCAACCCAATTTACGGCCCACTCAATCAGGCGCTGGCCGCCATTGGCATCGATGGCCCGTCCTGGATGGTCGACACCACCTGGGCGCCGATCGGCATCGTGCTGATGATGTCGTGGCAGATCGGCGAGGGATTTGTGATTTGCCTGGCCAGTTTGCAGAACGTCAATCGCGATTTGCTCGACCAGTCCGCCGTCGATGGAGGCTCGTCAATTCGCACCGTCTGGAGCATTACGATCCCATTGATCGCGCCGGCGATGCTCCTGATACTCTGCCGGGACACCGTATTCAGTTTTCAGGCGAATTTCGTGCCGGCCCTGATCGTTGGCCGGGGTGGCGCGCCGGACAACGCGACGCTCTATCTGCCGATGTACATCTACACAACGGCGTTCAGTTATCTGCGCTTCGGCTATGCGGCGGCGCTGACGACATCGATGTACGTCATCACCGCGCTCGTAATCCTCATCCAGTTCCGGATCGCTGCAGGGTGGAATGTGGGGTTCCGCAATGTCGAGCCGTGAAGCGACTCTGCGGCGATCCGCGCGTGGATCGCTGATCTGGATAACCGGAGCGCTGATGGCGCTCGCATTCACTGTGCCGGTGCTCTGGGCGCTTTCGGCGTCGCTACGGCAAACGGGAGAAACGTGGAGCCGGGAACCGGACTGGATTCCATCTCCGCTCGCCTGGGAGAACTTCGGTAAGGTCTTCGATCTGATACCCGCCGCCCGATTCGCCCTGAACTCGCTGATCGTAGTCGTCGTGGCGGCGCCGGCGACGGTTCTCTTCGCGTCGATGGCGGGATTCGCCGTCGCTCAGATGAGCCGGGCGTGGCGAATGCGGATGATCGGTCTGGCCATGATGTGCCTGATGGTCCCGATCACGGCGATCTGGATTCCGCGCTTCATCCTGTACAAGGAAGCCGGTCTCATCGACAGGCGGGTCGTCCTGATGGTTCCCGCGCTCATGGGAACGTCGCCACTCTATGTGATGCTCTTCGTCTGGGCATTCACGCGCATTCCACGCGATCAGTTCGACGCCGCCCGGCTCGATGGCGCCGGTGCGTTTCGGCTTTGGAAGGAAATCGGCATGCCGCTGGCTCGGCCGACGGTTGTCGCCGTCGGCGTCCTCGCTTCGGTCCACTTCTGGAACGCCTTCATCGAGCCGCTGCTCTACATCCGCACGATGGATAAGCACGTGGCGTCGCAGGGACTGCGTATGCTCTATCAGCTCGACACGACGAACTGGTCGCTGATCATGGCCGGTGCGCTCTTGATGATCGCGCCGGTTTTCCTGCTCTTTGTGCTGGCCCAGCGCGCCTTCATGCAGGACGCGCGGGGCCAGAGCGTGCTGGGACGCTAGGAGGCGTCCTCTTCAGCTGAACGGTCGAGCGCGGGTTGCGCATTGGCGATCGCCGCGGCGACAGCAGCATCGATATCGACCGGTTCGTAGAATGCGCGGTCGAATTCGGCATTGAACGCGTCTTCGACCTCTCCCCACGTCGAAACCGAGGGCAATCGATGCAGCAACGGGATGTTGTCCAGGTAGACCTGACTGCTGGCCGGCGGCAGACCACCAGCGACCGGAACAGGCGACGCGGCGGCGGGCGAAGCAGCGGCGGCCGCGTCACCGGGCATTATGCCGAGGAGGAATGCGTCCGACTGGGCTACCGAGATCATCGAGGGCACCGTCCGCCCCGTTGCCGCCAGAATCGTCTGACCTTCCGCGCTGACCGCGAATTCAACAAACGTCCAGGCCTCGTCCGGTGTGTCGGTGCCGGCGGCGATGCAGAATGCATCGCTGTGCAGCACCGTCGCGGCCTCGTTGATCACCGGCAATGGCGCCACGTCCCAGGTGAATCCTTCGATCTCACGCAGCGACGGCACAGGACGGCGACTCTGCAGGAACATTCCGGCGCCACCGCGCATGAAGCGATCCTGATCCCCTTCCGCCGTGACCTCTTCCTCGCCAGGCACGACGTTGGAACCCATGACGCCGAGGCTCAGGAAGGCCTCGATCCCGGCCTTCGCTTCCGGAGTGTCGAGCGTCAGGACGGTCGGGTTGTCGTAGTCATCGACAAGCTCGCCGCCGGCGCTCCAGATGAAGGACGACATCCGATAAAAGCTCGGCTCGACGACGACGCCAAACTGATCGATCGTGCCGTCGCCATCGGTGTCCTGCGTCAGCGCTTCCGCGGCGGCAATGAATTCATCCCACGTCCATCCGGAGGTCGGAAGGGGAATGCCGTTGGCTTCGAACAAGTCGACGTTGTAATAGACAACCAGGCTGGAGATGTTCTGCGGCATGCAGGTGACCGGGCCACCGCGATACCGAAACGCATCCATCGGCTCCTGATAGAAGTCTTCAGGCGAAAATGCCGAGGAGTTGTTGAGGTAATCCTCGATCGGCAGCAGTCCTCCCGGCGCCGCGTACTGACCGAAGTTTCGATAGTTGATCAGGAAAATGTCGGGCGCGTCGTTCGCTGCAAAATCGGTCGAGATCTTCCGGTAGTAATCTGACTGACCAGGCGTGTAGTCCGCTTCGACATTGATCTCCGGATGCACCAGCTCGAAGCTGTCGATGACCGCCTGATAGGCGGCCTGCTCCGCCGGATCGCCCCAGAACGCGAACCGTAGCGTCGTTGAGTCCTGCGCGCCAGCCGAGTGTGAGAGGATTCCCCCTGACACCATTACGAGCAGTGCAAGATAGGTGACCAATCGAACCCACGTGGAGCCTGATCGGGAATTCGCCATAGAAGCACCTCTTTCGTGAGACCGAGTACCGCAACTGAATCACCGGTTCTCCATGATAGCGGAGTCCTGACAAAAATAGTCGGAATTAATGCGAGAGTCTCTGTGACTCCCGCCCGTTCCTCCAGGTAAGTACACTTGTCCCATTCCGACCGTCGACAGGGATGAACGCAGGAGCCATTCATGACGCCAGACAACAACGTACGACTTCCCAGACGGACGCTGATCGCGGGCATTCCGGCCGTGGGAGCAGCGGCGGTTCTCGGGCGGGCCTCGGCGGCCAATCCGGTCGAGGTCAAGTTCGGTTTCTTTGCCGACAGTTCCGAGTTGGCGATCTACGAACGGCTGATCGCCGTTTTCGAAGAGGCGAATCCAGGTATCCGCATTGTGCGGGCGCCGATCGAGTCGTCCAATGTGTCGCCGAACGGCAAGAACATCCCGGCCAGCGCCTATCCGGAATGGCTCTACAGCTCGTTCACGACGCCCAATCCACCAGACGTCTTTTTCGTCAATTACCGCGAGATCGATATCTACGCCGAGCGCGGCACGCTGGAACCGCTCGATGACTATCTGGCGTCCAGCACGGAACTCTTCGAGGAAGATTTCTACAGCCAGGCGCTCGAACCATTCCGCAGCGATCTCTTCCCGAGTCGATCACTGGGCGCGCTCCCGCAGAATGTTTCCAGTCTCGCCGTCTACTTCAACACCGAGCTGTTCGACGCGGCAGGAATCGAGCACCCAGTCGACGGCTGGACCTGGGAAGAATTCTCCAGCGCTGCCGAACGCCTCACCACCCAACGTGGCAAATACGACCGGGTGGAGGTCTTTGGCGTGGCGCTCGACCCGTCCATCCACCGCTTTGCCGCCGCGATCTGGGGCGGCGGGGGCGAGATCTTCGACGATCCCAAGTACCCCACCCAGGTGCTGATCGACGCGCCGGAAGCGCTGGCCGGACTCGAATGGATGACCTCGCTTGGCCCGCAGGGCATCGGCGCCGTTCCTCCCCGCTGGGAACGACTGGCGCTCGACGATACGCACCGCTTCGCCAAAGGCGGCGCGGCGATGCTCATCCAGAGCCGCCGGGTCACCGCCTTCCTGCGCGACAAGGCAACGATGCCCTGGGATGTCGCGCCGTTGCCGGTCGGCACTGTGGAGGCGAATGTTCTCCACAGCGACGGCATCGGCATGTGGAGCGCGTCGCCAAACAAGGAAGCGGCCTGGACATTCATCGAGTTCATTATCGGACCAAAGGGTCAGCAAATCCTTGCCGAATCGGGCCGCACCGTGCCTTCGCTGCGCACGCTCGCAGAATCCGATTCCTTCAGAAAGGGCTCGACGCTGGCATCGACGCTCGGCTACTCACGTCCGCCGGCCCATGCTGACGTCTTTTTGCGCAATATCGGATTCGTTCGGCCGCTTCCAGCGTCGAATGTCTGGACTTCCGCTGTCTGGCTCTTCGAATCGGCATTCAAACGCGCGTTTTATGACGACGGCGACATTGATTCCGCTGTCTCGCTCGTGCTGGAAGGATCGTCCGTATCGCTGCGCGACCCGGATGGCCTGATTCGCCATGTCCGCCCGTCGCGAGCGCTTCCCACGGAAGACTGATGGCCGGAACACAGGCGAAATGGTCCGGGAGTTTCCCGGACCATTTCGTGCGCGCTGACTCACTGCGACCTGGATCGCGGCAACGTCACGCGACGGAGAATGACGCGATCATGCCCATGGCGGAATGCGGCACGCCTTCCGCATTCGGATCCGGGATGAAACAAAAGATGCCGTAGTGGCCCGGTTGCAGATCGAGCGCAGCCCACATCGTCTGACCTCGCGACTGCGTTGCTGTTCCAGCGTGCTCGACGACCTCTTCTAGCGACGGCAGACCTGAATCAGGCTCAGGAGTCGCTCCCTCTTCTATGCTCAAGACAGCCAGCCACTGCTCGTCATCGAGTGGCACCGGCGATGTCACGAAATACAGGAAGTGCGGCTGGTCGGAGTCGTTGGTCACCTTGACCCATTGCGCACCAGCCACAGGCGTGCCTTCGATCTCAAAATCAAAGTGGTCGTCCATGTTGACGCCGGTCACGCTAAAGGTCGATTCCGGATCGGGTCCTGCGTCCGGAGTCTCCCCTGTCACCAGGAGCGTGGATGTCGGGTATTCGAACTCGTCGAACCAGATGACGTACTCGCCAGGCGGCATATCGATGATCGCCTGACCGACTCCGGCCTCTCCAACGGCGACGGGTCCACCGAGAATCGTTGCCTCATAGAGGAACAGGCTCGGATCGTCGCCGGCCGGTGGAGTGCCGGCTTCGATTGCCGCGAAGTACGCGTTGACCTCGGCGAACCTGGCCTGGACATCTTCTGCCGACAGCACGTCCGTCACAGCGATGAAACCTGCGGAGGAGAATGGTTGTGACATCGCATTCTCGACCGTCACGAGATAGCGGCCGGCCGCAATTTCGGCCGGCGCCTCATACCCTTCGTCTGTCTGACGAATCACCAGTTCAGGAAGCCCCAACTCCTCGGCTGAAAAGAGCCTTGTCGCTCCAGGGGTTGCATCCTGAGCGCCGAGCATACCCGGCGAGAGCACGGTGAGTGCAACTCCAGTCAGACCCGCTCCTCCCAGTTTGAGTGCGCTTCTCCGGTCAAGCGTGGTGCCAATCAGGGTCTCGTAAGCATTTCGTTCGTTGAACATTGTCTTCTTCTCTCACTGGTAGCTCTCGAACGTCGGACGCGAACACGTAAGGAATCGGGCATGATCAGCACGTCACATCGCTCATCCTCCTCGCAACTGCCGGACGCGCTCGTCCGGCAGTTGCGAGGAGGATGAGCGCGTCCAGATTCCAGTAGGCGCGAATGGCGCTGATCGTTCCGTCGTCGATGTCGTAAGCAAGTGCGCAGTTCGACTGAACCTGCTTCCCGCTGGGATGCAATCCTGCGAACTCCTGGATGTGATGACCCGAGAAGTGCGCCTCCAGCACCACGGTGCAGGCAGCAGTCGGAGTTGCGCGGACATGGGTCGAAGCGGCGAAGAGTCGGTTGTGCAGGTTGCGGAAGAGCTCCTCGATTTCCTCCGGCCCCTCGAAGCACTCCCCCGAATCCATGAAGGTAAGCGTCACAGCTGGGCTGAGGAATTCGGAGCATCGTGCTGCCCGGCCCAGTGATTCGATGCGCGACATCGCGATTTTGATTGGATTGGCGTCGTCCATCTTCCTGGTCCACCGTGCGTCGAATTGACGTGTCGTTCACTGCAGACGAAGGTAGACGCCGGTCGAGCCGCCGCCATCGCCACAAATACGGAATCACTAAAGGGAAAAGAACGGACCCTGTCCGGAATCGATCCGCCTGGGCGGCTGAACGGGGGCGAGCGCCCCTTGCGTCTAGATCAGGCCCTGACGAAGCGCGGCCGTAGCAGCCGCGGTGCGCGACTCGACTCCGAGCTTCGACATGATGCTGGCGACATGGGAAGAGACCGTGCGCTTGCTGAGAAAGAGCTGCTCGGCGATCTGTTGATCGGTGAACCCTTCCGCCAGCAAGGAGAGCACGTCGAGCTCTCGGGCCGAAAGGCGACTGCGGGGCGTCCTGGAAGCATCGACGTGCGCTCCGGCGCCCTGCACCACGGCGGTGAGCTCACCGACGATCTGCTCGATCGACAACGAGCGGCCCGCGACGAAAACGCGATCGAATCGCGCCGAGCCAAGCTTCGAGCGGGCTTCTTGGAGAAGTCTTGCGTGTTCCTCCTCGTTGTTCGGGTCGCTGCCGGCGCCGGTTTCGTCGCGAATGCGCGTGGCGACGGCTATCGTGCGGACGCCTTGATCGACAGCTCCAGTCCTGATCAACGAACGCCCTGCTTCGTCGAGCACTTCCGCCATCTGGGCAGGATTGCCGAGATTTGCGCCGAGCGTGGCGGCCTGACTGATCAACGTCAGCGCGTCAGCGGAATCCCCCTGCAGGTTCTTTGCCGCGGCCATATTGATCATCGCGACGACAGCGGAATCGCGATCGCCTGACTCCCGAAAGCCAGTCGCGGCTTCAGCAGTCAGGTCGAATGCTTCCGGCAGGTTCCCCAGATGGAACTGGACGGCGCCGAGATTCATGATCACGGTGTAGATGGCGAATCGATCACCGATTTCGCGGAGCAGTTCGATGCTTTGCGAGAAGCGCTCACCCGCTGTCTCCATCTCGCCGCGCCATCCGGCAACCTGACCCAGATTGGTGAGTACGACAGCAAGACCTCGCGTGTTTCCGCCTTCTCGTTCGAGCGCCTCGCATGCTTCGAGCGTCTTGGCCGCGGCATCGAGGTCCCCTTTGTGTAGATAAACGAGCCCGAGATTGTTCAACGCGCGGGCCGTCAGACCCGCATCGCCAATCCCCCTCGCGCGCTCGGCGGCGCGCTGATGCAGATCGACCGCCCGTTCGAGCTCACCATTGGCATCCGCCAGGAGTCCGAGAATCGTCTCTGCGCGCGAAGCAACTTCCTCGCTCTTTCCACCACCGAGCCTCAAGGCGTCGGAAATGTATTGGGACGCTTTCTCTATTCGGAACAGCCGGTACGCCAACCACCCCGCCGACAGCAATGCGCAAGCCCGCAGCAGATCGTCGGCGCCCGGCGCAGCGGCTGTTGCCTGTTCCGTCCGGTCCAATCCTTCCGCGAGAAGTCCGGAATTCGACCAGAAGAGCGGCAGATGCGCAAGAATCTGCAGAGCAGCATTCCCGTCATCGTCCTCCATGGACCATGTCAGCGCGGCGCGAAGATTGTCGACTTCCGTCATCAGCTGCGATTGCCGGAAGACCTGACCGGACCCGAACTGGTCGCGCTCGAACGACGCCGCCAGCTCCATCAGGTAGTTCGTCAATCGGCGACGACCAACAACCTGTTCAGCAGACGCACCCGGAAGACCACCAGCGAACTCGCGAATCGACTCCAGCAACAGGTATCGATTCGTTCCCTGTCGCGATACCAGGCTACGGTCGACGAGCCTCTGGAGCCGCAAAGAACCCAAATCTGGATCAGCAATTGACGTTGGCTCGGGAGCGATGAGCGACGCTGCCAGCTCTGCCGACAACCCAGCAGGTGGGACGGCGAGGCGCACCATCGCCCGCCGTTCGTCGTCGTTCAGCAGATCGAAGCTCCAGGCAATCGCCTCGCCAAGGGTGCGGTGCCGCGCGGTCGCCGAACGCTCACCGCCGATGAGAACCGGAAACCGTCGTTCAACGCTCTGCAGCAGCTCATCCAGCGAGTATCGGTCCAGCAGTGGAGCAGCGAGCTCGATCGCCAGCGGCAAACCATCGAGTCGCCGCACGATTTCAGTGATCGTGGGTGCGTTGTCCGGCGTGAGTGCGAACGAGGTCTGTCGGAGCTGTACTTGCTGGACGAACATCCGAACCGCCGGACTCGCCCGCCGCAAATCCGAAACGACGGCTCCGTGCGGCGGAACGGCGAGCGGTTCGAGCAGATGCACATGCTCGACCGATATGCCGAATGGCGCTCTCGACGTGGCGAGCATGATCCAATCCGGCAATGAGGCCAGAAGCGTCTCGACGAATCCTGCTCCATCAAGCAGGTGTTCCACATTGTCGAGAAGCAGCAATCCGTTGTTCTGCGCCAACGCGTCGATCAGCGCTTCGCCGGGTTCGCGGCGTCCACTCTGCACGCCTGCTGCGGTGGCGACGGCCAGCGGCAAACCCGTTGCGTCGGGCGTTGCGGCAAGATCGGTGAAGATGGTCCTGCCCACATCGTTTCGCAGTGAATCGAGAGCGGTAATCGCCAACGCCGTTTTGCCAACGCCGGCCGGACCAGTGATCGTGACGAGACGAACGCCATCCGACCTCAGTCGTTCGAGTAGCAGGGCCAGATCGTTTTCTCGACCAATCAGGGCGCGAACCGCAGGGAGTTCACCGGGCTGATGCGTTCTTGCAGCCGGGGCGACCGACCGGCCGGCAGCGGCATAGTTCAGAAGATCACGTTCCGCGATGAGGAACGCTCGCCCGGATCTGGTGGCAACGAGCTCGCCGCGTTCGATAGCGCGTCGTATCGTCCGCTCATTTACGCCGAGCCGGCGAGCAGCCTCAGTTGCGGTAAGGGTTGGATCGGTCACGTGCTGCTATGCCCCGTCGCAGATGTTGCTTTTCTGCGGTGCGAAGCATACGCAATTCGCCGCCGAACGAATTGTTCAGATCAGGATCGACCAAAAAAGGCGCGCTCTGGGCCGGCGACGACTCGCCGACCCAGTACACCAAGACATTCTGCTATTCGACGCTGAAGTTCGCGATCATCCCCATCGCCGAGTGTGGTGTGAAGTCGTGCCGGGGATCGGGGATGAAACAGAAGACGCCATAGTTGGCTGGCTGCAAATCCACGGACCACCAGAAAGTCTGAGCGGTCGACTGAGTGGTCGTCGCGCCCAGTTCGCCCAGTTGTTCGAGCGGCGGCAAGTCGGGATTTGTAGATTCGCCAGTCTCGAACGCCAGGAAGACTTCGAACCACTGGTCGTCAGTCAACGCGACAGGAGACGAAAAGACGATGATGAAGTGCGGTTGATCGGAATCATTGTGGAATCTGATGAGCTGCTTCCCCGTCGCGGCTGAGCCTTCGACCGTGAAATCGAATGCATCATCCGTGTTGACGGCGGTGATCGTCAGTGCCGCGGGAATCTCGGCGAGATCGGCGGGGAACTCCCCAGTCACCGAGATGGCGCCGGTCGGGTGAAAGAAGTCGTCGTTCCAGATCACATAGTCGCCCGGCTGCAAATCGACGACCGCCTGACCGGCTGTACCCGCCCCACTCGTCGCAGGACCACCGACGACCACACTTTCGTACAAGAACGCTGCTGGATCGTCGCCAGTTGGCGGCGTTCCGGCATCGACGGCCGCGAAATAGGTCGCGATCGCATCGAATTGATTCTGAACACTCTCGATCGTTGATCCATCGGGTACGTTCACGAAGCCGGCGCCGGCGATTTCCGCAGACGACCCATTTTCGACTGTCAACAGATAGCGACCAGCGACGATTTCGGCCGGTGCCTCGAATCCGTCGTCGATCTGGCGAATGAACAACTCGGGGAGACCAAGCTCGTCACCCGAGAAGAGCAATTCCGCGGGTCCAGGGCCGGCGTCCTGTGCCCGCACCGACACCCCGTCAACATGCGCGAACGCGACAGCGGCCATTCCAGCTGAGGTTGTGACGAGAAAACTCCGGCGATTCATAGCGTATTCTCCTGGCAGGACGCGACTACCGGCACGGCATCCACATCCGATCGGCAAGTGCGACCGCACTACGGGCCGCTCGTTCTCACGCTACAGGTGCGATCCCGACCGGGCATCCAGACAAATACGGAGTTGGCTATGCCCCAGTCTGATAACGGATGTCCGGTATGCGATGCATCCAGGTTCGGAATCGATCTTTGCCAGGTGAACCTACGCCAGCTCTGTGCGGAACTTCAGACTGACGGCCGCAGTCCTCGATTCGACTCCCAGTTTGCCGAGGATCGAGCCGACGTGGGTCGATACCGTGCGCCTGCTCAGGAAGAGCTGATCGGCTATTTGCTGATCGGTCATCCCTTCGGCCAGGAGAACGAGCACCTCTCTTTCCCGTTCAGTGAGAACCGAAAGGTGTGTATCGAAACGCGCAACGCTTTCGGGTTCGAGTCCCGTGCCGGCGGCAACAAGAGCGGCAGCATCGCGAACTGACATCGTCATTCCGCGATCGAACGCTGCGTCGAATGCTCCGGAGTCGAGTGCCTGTTCGCAGACCCGCAACCCTGCCGACGCAGCTGCATCGAGCTCCTTGTCGCCACTCTCGCCAGATCCTCCGCTTACTTGGCGCATGAATCCGAACAGCATCGACGCTTGAAGCGGTCGGGCCAGGTTCGAAAGCTCCGTTGCCGCCGCGGCGACCACCTGGACCATCATTCGCTGATTAGCCAATGAGATCAGAAGCTGGAGGGAATCAGCCAGGCGCGGAAATCCCGCTTCCGGTTGCCGGTCGCGAATCAGAGCCAGCCCGGCGTTTGCCTGCGCAATGGCGACAGTGTGTCGGTCGCCGAACCGTGCGGCGATCTCTATCGCCTCGATTGCCAGGGCGAACGCCTTTCGATGGTCACCTTCGCTCAACGCGAGATCGGACCGGTTCATCATGGCAACGGCCAGCAACTGCTGTTCTCCCAGCTGCGTGTAGCGATCCTCCGCTTCGGCATATCGCTCCGCCGCGAGAGTGAGGTTGCCGGTGTACCGAGCCAGCAACCCGGAATTGGCCGCAATTCTGGCGAGTTGATACTCATCGCCTTCGTCCTTCGCCAGGCGATAAGCGTCGTTCATCAAGGTCTCGGCAGTCTCCAGATCGCCCTGAAAGACGGTCGTAAACGCCAGACCACTCATTCCCAGCGCCACAAAACCAGCAGCGCCCTGGGCAGTCGCACGTTCGATCAATTGGCGCTGCATCGACGCTGCTTCATCGAAATCACCGAGGTCCTGATAGAGATGACCTGTCAAATCGAAAAGCTCTGCGACGTCGTCAAACTGTTCAGTCGATTCCGGTGACTGGAGAGCCACTTCGAGGTGAAGCCGGGCACGGGGCAGGTCACCGAGAATGCGGGCGAGATACCCGCACCGCACATGCGCTTTCCAACGAACAGAAGGTGAGAGATCGGCGCCCATGCCGAGGCATCGCTCGAGGCGGTGTAGGGCGTCCTGTCCGAAGCCGATGTTGTGCCAGTAGAGGGTGGTGTCCGAAATCAGCTCGATGGCCATTTCGGCGCCGCCCGCAGCCTCGGCCCATTGCACAGCCGATCGCAGGATCGCATCGATTCGTCTGAAGTACCGAAGCCAGTGCTGCAGCCGGGGCCCGTTTCGCTCCCCGTCAAAGTGAGCTGCCACCGATCGCAAGTGCGCCGCAGTGCGCGCATTCGCTGTTGCTTCTTCGTCGGTTGCCCACTCCTGCGAGGCAAAACCGCGAATCGTTTCCAGCATGCTGTAAGCGCCATCTGACTCGCGTTGCAGCAGCGACTTCGATCGCAATGCATCGAGCAATGTGGCGGCGCCACCCAAATCAGCCAGAACCGAATCGGCGAGCGCTACGTCAAACGGCCCAGCAAACACGGCCAGTTGTCGCAAAGCGGTCTGCTCGTCCACGGTCAGCAGCTGATAGCTCCAGGCGATTGCATCGAGGAGCGTTCGTTGCCGCTCGTCATTTGGCCTGCGTCCACCGAGGAGGAGCGGAAATGAGCGTTCCATCCGTTCCAGCATCCGTTCGGCGCCGATTGCGGCGAGGCGCGGCGCTGCCAGCTCGATGCCAAGCGGCAACCCATCCAGCTTGCGAGCGATCTCAGCAATCGGCACCGCGTTTTCAGCGTCCAGGCGAAACGCTGGATCGACAATCTGCGCTCGTTTCACCAGCAACCGAACAGCCGGGCCGGCGTGGCGCAGATGAATGGCGGCGGGTTCTAATGCTTGGGGAACCGCAAGCGGCTGTAGCTCGAAAACCAGCTCTCCCCCGACGCCGACCGCCTGTCGCGACGTGGCGAGCACGACCACCGACGGCGCCGTTGACAACAGCTCCTCGATGAACTCCGCCGAATCCAGCAGGTGTTCGACATTGTCCAGCACGACAAGCTGATCCGCCGTCGCCAGCGTGTCGATCACCGCCTCTCGCGGCGATTGATTGGCCGGCTGGATTCTCGCGGCAACGGCTACTGTGGCAGGAACATCGTCCGCCGTTCTAACGGTTGAAAGCGACACGAAGACGACCGGACCGCCGAAGTCGGGTGCGACCTCCCGGGCGGCTTCGATCGCCAGACGCGTTTTACCGGCGCCACCCGTTCCGACGATCGACAAGAGGCGCGTCTCCGGAAGTCGCAGGAGATCCAGCACTGCTGCCAGTTCCCGTTCGCGCCCGATCATCGCATCCGGAGTCTCCGGCAAGCCAACCTCGCCGGAACCTGTGGGCACCGACGTCACCCGGAACGATTCCAGATCGTCGCGCTGGATGTGAAAAGAGCGGCCGCGTTTTTCGGCTCGCAGGTCTCCACGCTGGATGGCGCGGCGAATCGTGCGCTCGTGAACACCGAGCGCGTCCGCCGCTTCCTTTGCCGTCAACCTGCGATCAGACATCAATCCATGACGGTGAGCTCGCGAGTGGCTTCATTCAGGCGCTTGCCGCCATCTTCCGTGACCACAACTGAATCCTCGATGCGAACGCCGAACTCACCTTCAATGTAGATGCCCGGTTCGTCCGAAAAGACCATGCCGATCTGCAATGGCGTCGCATTGCCTCCGACCAGGTAGGGCTCTTCGTGCACGTCCATACCGAGACCGTGCCCGACGCGATGGATGAAATACTCGCCGAATCCTTCGGCGGTGATCAGATTCCGCGCCGCCTTGTCGATATCCTCGCAGGCCGCTCCAGCCTTCACCGCATCCAGCGCAGCCTGATTGGCGCGACGAACGATGTCGTAAACCTTCCGGAACTTCGCTGTCGGTTCACCGACGAAAACCGTGCGCGTTACATCCGAGTGATAGCCCTCGATGGTGCTTCCCCAGTCGAAGATCACCGAGTCGCCCTGCTGGATGACGCGATCCCCGGTGTGATGGTGCGGCGAGGCTGAATTCGGCCCACTGGCACAAATGCCAAAGCTGGCGCCAAGACCTCGCTTCTGCATCAAGCCAGACAAGCGATCCATCGCCTGCGTTTCGGTCAGACCGGAGAGCGGTCCACCCTCGATGAATTCGTCCCACGCTTCGTCGGTCAACCTGGAGACCTCGGCCAGAAGTTCGATTTCACGGCTGTCCTTGGTGACGCGCAGCGGTTTGATGACATCGAGCGCCGAAACCCACGAAACGCCCTGCACCGAGCTTTGCAGCTTGAGCAGAAAACCGCTCCAGAGCTGGTCGCTGACGGCGATCGTCCCCGGAGCGAGCGCGGCCGCAAGCCCTGAAGCCAGATCGACAGGATTCTCCGTTTCGGTCCATGGGTGAATATCGGCAAGCGGTTCGGCTATGCGGGCCAGCGGCGCTTCGAGCACCGGCACAACAAGGGCCGGCTTGCCGGTCGCCGGCAGAATGAGCAAATTGAGTCGTTCACTCAGGTGCGCGTCGTATCCGGTCAGATACCGCAGGTCGGACGACGGACCGACGAAAAGGACATCGATCCCCTTGTCTTTCATCTCCTGCCGGGCGCGATCGATGCGCTTTTGATAGACCTCTGCTGATGTCGAACCCTGCGCCATGAAATCTGCTCCCATTCGTTGAGTGATCTAAAGTGCCGTGCCATACGTGTTGTGACTGGCGACTTCCGACATCGGTTTGCGGCCGCCGATGTTTGCGTTCGGTCGGGTGTCCTTGGTCGATGTGGCGTGACCGATCACGACAACTCCCCGGTTGAAGAGCCCGTCCGGAATGCCAAGAACCCGCTTTCCTTCCGCGGTCTGCGCCTCGTCGCCATACCAGGCGACACCACCGCCCAGGCCAAGCACTCTGGCGGCGATCAGCAATCGCTCCGCAACTCGCCCCTCGTCGTAAATCTCCGAATCAGGCGATTTCCCGTCCATGACGAGGGCAATCGCCAGCGGCGCGTCGGCTACCCAGTTGATCGGCGGTCGCAGCTGGCTGATCTTCCGCAGCTGTTCCTTGTCGTCGATCACGATGAAATGCCACGGCTGGGTGTTGCGAGCGCTACCGGTCCATCGCGCCACCTGCAGCAGTGTCTCGAGGTCTTCCGCGGAGACCGCTTCGTCAGAATACAAACGCGCCTGACGCACCGTGCGGACGGCTTCGACGATCTCAGCGGCGTTGGCAAATTCGAGCGACGGATTGGACATGACGTTCCCCTTTCATCGAACACAAACGTGCATTCCCTCGTAGAATCGCACAACTTGACCAACGAAGAGATGTGGAAAGGGCAACGCGAGCATGTCAGCCGGACCAGAAAGTGACCGGATCGTCGTGGTCTTCTCCACGCCACTGGAGGATGAACTCGTCCGGCAGATCGCCGCGGTCGATCCCGAACGGGTCGTCGTTCACTACCGTCCCGACCTCCTGCCAATGCCACGATATGTCGCCGACCATCATGGAGAACCAGGCTGGCGGCGTCCCGCCAATCTCGAAGCTGAGTGGCGGGCGATTGCTGCGGAAGCGCACGTGCTCTGGGACCTGCCGGAAGGCAACACGGCCCCCGTGCTCGAACAATGCCCCAGTCTGCGCTGGCTGCAGACCACATCAGCCGGGGTCGGACCGCAAATCAAGGCTGCTGGTCTGGCCGGAACCGATGTGATCGTCACGACATCGAGCGGCATTCATGCCACGCCTCTTGCTGAGTTCGTCATGGCCGCGCTGCTCTATCACGTCAAGATCTTCTCGCAATTGTTGGGCTGGCAGCGGGACAAGCACTGGGAGCGTTATTGCGCCGGTGAGCTGCGCGG
>CAYWSE010000004.1:0-80672 GCA_964461025.1 uncultured Sphaerobacteraceae bacterium
TCTGCGGCTAGTCAAGAGTGCCAAAGTTCAGGGCAACGCAGGCGTTGCCGCTACATGTTGCCATTTCCCGTTGCCTTTCGTCCATTGCCTGGTGCCCCTATAATTCGGCATCCGAATGAATGAGCGGGAGGCCGATTCATGCAGGACATTGCAATTGTCGAGGAATCGATCGAGCTGCTGCCGCGGATCGGCCGGCTCCTGTTCGCCTCTGTGTCGTCGCTTCCGGAGTCGCATGGCTTGACGATGACCCAGAGCCGGGCTGTCGCGCTGCTCTATCACAGTGGCGAGATGACCATGGGCGAAATGGCCGCCGGGCTTGGTATCGGGCTGCCGTCTGCATCCGAGCTGATCGACAGACTGGAAGACAGGCAGATGGTCGTTCGCGAGCAAGACCCTGCCGACCGGCGACGCGTCGTCCTCAGCCTGACAGAGGACTCGCTTCGATTCGCCGTGCAGATTCACGATCTGCATCGGGAGCGAGTGCGCGAAGCGCTTGCGGAGCTGGAGCCGGACGAGCGCCCCATCTTCCTCAAGTCATTACGGTCGCTGACAGCTGCACTGGCGACGAGCGAGTCAGCCGGAACGTAAAGACGTAGACTCACTATGCAGCGCCGGAAGCGCCTGGGCCCGGCCGATTTCTCGTTCCGAGGCAATCCAGTCGTGACCGCACCTTCATCCGCAGCAGTCCCTGTCCGCAATCCATGGCTCGTGCTCAGCGTGATCTGCCTGGCAGTCTTCATGCTGCTGCTCGATACGACCATCGTCAACGTCGCCCAGGTCAAGATCAAGGACGATCTCGGCGCCAGTCTGACGCAGATCCAGTGGATTCTCGACTCGTACATCCTCGCCTATGCCGTGCTGCTACTGAGCTTTGGCCGTCTCGGTGACGTGCTTGGCCGCAAGCGGCTCTTTTTGTGGGGCATGGCGATCTTCACCGCTGCTTCGGCGCTTTGCGGCGCGTCGGCGTGGATCGGGGAGCAGATTGGCGTCTCAGGCGTGAATGTGTTGATCGCCGCGCGGGTGCTGCAGGGCATCGGCGGCGCCTTCATGATGCCGCAGTCGCTCTCACTAGTTTCCGTCACCTTCCCGCCGGAAGAGCGCGGCGCGGCGATGGGCATGTGGGGCAGCGTGGTCGCCGCTGGCGCGATTCTCGGCCCGATTCTGGGTGGGTTCATCGTCACACATTATGCGTGGGAGTGGGTCTTCCTGATCAATTTGCCGGTCGGGATCATATCGCTTTTCCTGATCTGGAAGATCGTTCCGGAATCGACCGATCCGCACGCCACCGGAAAGATCGACTGGGGTGGAGTGGTGCTCTCCGGCACAGGAATTTTCGCGCTTGTCTATTCATGTATCGAGGGCAACCAGCGAGGCTGGACGAGTCCACTGATCCTTGGTGGCTTCGCCGCGAGCGCTGTGCTGATGACGCTCTTCATTTTCTGGGAACGGCGCGTCGAAGACCCGATCGTCAAGCTCGAACTTTTCAGAATACGCAACTTCTCCGTCGGCAACTTGATCGCGATGATTATCTCGTTTGGAATGCTTGGCATCTTCTTTCCAATGACGCTCTTCCTGCAGCAAGCGCTGGACTATTCGCCAATCAAGGCAGGCCTGACGATGGCTCCGATGTCTGCTGTACTGATGGTTGCTGCGCCGATGTCAGGCAAGCTGGTCGACCGCATCGGTCCCCGCTGGATTCTCTTCTTCGGCACGTCATTGATGACGATCGGCATTTTTATGCTTCGGAGCGCAATCGACGCGGGCACGACGCCTCGATCGCTGCTCCCCTCACTGCTCGTGACCGGATTCGGCATGGGATTCACCTTCGCGCCAATGACCGCAGCGTCAATGCGAGACGTGCCACTCGGCATTGCCGGCAGTGCGTCGGGCATCCTGAACACCACGCGCAACATCGGCCAGGTATTGGGCATCGCGATTCTCGGTTCCTGGCTGCAAAACCGGCTGGGCGTCTTCAGCTCCGAGCAACTGACGGCAACCGGTCTCGATGCCAGCACAACAGATCAGGTCAGCGAACTGGCACAGCAGAATCTCTTCGCAGAGATTCAGGCGCTCGTGCCGGCCGACCTGATCGTTCCGGTTTTCGATGCCCTGCGTGAGGCGTTTGTTCTGGCGACCCGGTCAACCTTTCTCGCCGGTGGGCTCGCTTGCGCTGTCGCGGCGCTCGCATCCTTGCTGATCAGGAATCCGCGCACGCGAACGATCCCGATCGAACAACCATCGCGGGAACAGGCAAGTTCGACGGTTTCAGGGCACGCCACCGCTTCGGGCGTACAATTGGACTGACCCTCGTTCCGGGCGCCGGTTCGACGAGCAATTCTCTGAATTTGACAAGGTCAATCCCACATGGCCGATACGCAGTTTGCCCGCGAGTTTCCACAGACAGTGCCACTCGATGTGATTCCGGGTGTTCGGGAAGGTGCACCCGAACCGTCGCCACTCGCATCCGCTCCTCCCCGAGTGACGTTGTTGCGCGAGGAATCTGCTCAGCATCCGTTCGCACTTGCGGTTGCGGCGGCGTGGTCGTGCTATGGAGCGAAACCGGCTCGGGTCGAGAATGTCGTCAAGCTCGTCTACGATGAGCCCGATCCCGCGCTGACACCGGAGAAGCTGGAAGATCGCGCGAAACGTCGCGACCGGGCGCTTCGTCTGTACGCCGATCTCTTTGCAGCCGGGCATCACACTACGTTTCAGCACGCGAATTTTGTTTTCGTGGTCGACAACGTCTCGCGGCTGGCGATCTGGTCGTTCTTCCATTCGCATCCGCACTACAACTCCGAGCAGGTTTCTCAGCGCTATCGCGAGGTGACCGGCGCCGCGATGGCCATGCCGAAGCTGCCGGCCGGCGGCGAGGAGATCTACGAACAGGCGATCGCCCGGAGCATCGAAGGATACCGGCGGCTGACCTCAATTCTCAGCGAGGACTTTCGTCGCGACTACGCCCGCGTATTTCCCGCCCGGGCGAAGGCGAAGTCGCCGGAGGCGGTGCGCCGCTTCAATGACGCTGTCCAGAAACGCTCCCAGGAAGTCGCTCGCTACGTTCTGCCGCTGGCGACGCCAACGCATCTCTATCACACGGTCAGCGCCTTGACGCTGCTTCGATACTATGTGCTGGCGAATCAACCGGACGCTCCGCATGAAGTGCGCTTCATCGTCAATCGCATGGTCGATGAGGTACTGCAGGTCGATCCCTATTTCCTGGGGTCGCCGGAGTATCCGCTCGACTTGCGAGTGGTCGGCGCAGGAAACGCTATCGAAGCGCAGGCGCTGACGACATGGCACGCGAATCGCGCAGACCTGTCATCCGCCGCTGCGCTCGCTGCATTCGATACGGAACTTGGCGGACGTGAGAGTCGTCTGGTCCATGTCGCGCCTGATGCAGAGCATATTCTTGCCAATGCCGTCAGAACCGTGCTCGGTGTGGAATCCGGGACGATGAGCGACGCCGACGCGATCGCCCAGGTCCTGGACGGACGGAACAATCCGTATCTTGGGCATCCGCTCTATCTGGCGATGAACTCGAAACTCATGCAGACGCTGAATCACGTGACGTTCACCTTCCAGAAGCGGATCAGCGGCGCCGAAGACGCTCAGAATCAGCGTCACCGTGGTACGCAGTCGTCGAGTCCTGTGCTGATGGCGCACATGCTGCGCGAGCCGGACGTCATCGTTCCCTGGGCAATCGCCAGAAACCCACGGGCGAAAGCGGAATACGACGCCACGATCGAGGCAATGTGGGCGGCGAAAAATGCATTGCAGGACCTCGGGGCCGATGCCGAGGCAGTCCAGTACCTGCTTCCGAACAGCCATCGGGTGCGGTTCTACGAAACCGGCAGTCTGCTGACCTATTTCTGGAAGTGGGTGAAGCGGCTCTGCTTCGATGCCCAGCGAGAAATCTTCGAAACCGCCCAGGAGGAGGTCGCGCAGGTGCGCGAGGTGCTTCCCGAGATCGGCAAGTACATCGACGGTCCGCCTTGCGTAATTCGCTCGCGGGCCGGCACGACGCCGGTTTGCCCAGAAGGGGAGCGATTCTGCGGGATACCTGTCTGGCGGAACTATGCATTCGAAACCTTGGTCGATCGGCGGGTGATGTAGACGTCAGCAGGCGACGGTCAACGCCCGATCGAGATCGGCGATGATGTCGTCCTGGTGCTCGAGTCCGACAGAGAGGCGGATCAGATTGGGCTGGACACCCGCTTCGACCGCGCCGGCTTCGCCCAGCGTGCCTTCCCACATGGCGGCCGCGTGCACCGCCAATGACTCGAAGCCGCCCAGACTCACCGCCTGCTTGATTAGCTGCAAACCCGCCATGGTTCGTTGCGCGGCCGCATAGCCACCCTTCACGCCGAAACTGAGCACCCCGCCAAAGCCATTCATTTGCCGCCGGGCGAGGTCCTGTTGCGGATGGGATGTCAGCCCTGGGTAATAGACCTCGTCGATCGCGGCATGTCCATCCAGAAAGGTGGCAACCGCAAGGGCCGATTCGTTGTGCTGCCGGACACGCAGCGGGAGCGTGCGAATGCCACGAATCAGCAGCCAGGCATCGAAGGGGCTGGCGGTGGCGCCGAGCATGATGGAGGTATTCCAGATCCGTTCGATCAACGGTTTCGATCCGCAGACGACACCGGCGAGCAGATCGTGGTGCCCACCCAGATACTTGGTACCAGCGTGGGCGACGAGATCGATGCCGAGCGCCAGGGGTCTCTGATTGATGGGTGACGCGAAGGTGTTATCGGCAAGCGTGAGTATCGACCGCGCATTCGCCAGCGCAGCGATTGCGGCCAGGTCGGTCAGCTGCATCGTCGGATTGGCCGGCGTCTCGACGATGATCAGTGTCGTGGCGGGCGTGATTGCCGCTTCGAACGCCGAGACATCGGTCTGGTCGACGAGCGTCGACGTGACGCCGAGCCCAGGCAACAACTCCGCCAGGAGCTTGCTCGTGCCCATGTAGTGATTTCTCTGGGCAACAATGTGATCTCCTGCCTTCACCAGCGACAGAATCGCCGTGGCGATCGATCCCATACCGGTCGAGCTGAGCAACGCGGCCTCAGCCCCTTCCAACCCGGCAATCAATTGCTCCGCTCGCGCCACGGTCGGATTGCCATAACGTGTGTAATACGACGGATGACGCGCTTCTGTCGCCATCTCGGCGAAGTCGGAGGCTGACGCGGCGGCGAAGGTCGATGTCAGATGCAGGGGAGGAGCGATATCGGCCGTTTCTTCGATACCGTCATCGCCGTGCACGACTCGCGTTTCATCGTGACCAAAAGTCTGCGCCACGATCTCGCCTTTCCATTCTTCAATCGATCGTCAGGAGGGAAGGAGACCCTCGACGTGAAACAACTCGGCGTTCAGGATGCTCGCGCCTGCCGCGCCGCGGATCGTATTGTGCCCGAGCAGCACATACTTGACGCCAAGGATCGGGCAGGGGCGGATGCGACCGACGACCGACGCCATGCCGCTTTCAGCTGTGCGGTCGAGGATCGGTTGCGGGCGGTTCGGCTCATCGCGAACCACGATCGGGCGCGCGGGCGCGCTTGGCAACCCCAGCTCCTGCGGCTTGCCGGAAAACGAGCGCAATGCACCGGCGACCTCCTCCGGCGAAACGTCGCGGGAGAAGCGGATCGACACGCACTCGGTATGACCATCGCGCACCGGCACCCGGTTGCACGACGCACTGACCACGACATCGGCAGGCACGAACTCCCCGTTCCAGTCGCCGAGCAGCTTCTGGGTTTCCTCGGCCATTTTCTCTTCTTCAGAACCGATGTAGGGAACGACATTGTCGATCGCGTCGAGCGATGGCACACCGGGATACCCAGCGCCAGAGACGGCCTGCATGGTGGTGACCATCACGGCATCGAGACCGAAGGCGTCCTGCAACGGCTTCAGCGTGAGCACCATGTGGATTGCCGAGCAGTTGGGATTCGTGGCAATGAAACCCGACCAGCCACGCGCTGCTTTTTGCACCTCGATCGCCTTGACGTGATCGGGATTGACTTCAGGAATCAGCAGTGGAATGTCCGGCTCCATGCGGTGCGTGGATGTGTTCGAGAGAACGGCATGACCCTCTCGCGCCAGTCGCTGTTCGATCTCACCCGCAACCTCGCCGGGCAGGGCGGAGAAGGCGACCGGGCTACTGATCGGATCGTTGTAATCCTTGACGACCAGATTGGCGGCACTTTCTGGCACGAACGCGTCGAGCCGCCAGTCGGTCGCTTCGCGGTATGGCTTGCCGACCGACCGCTCGGATGCCACGACCTCGGCGACGCGAAACCAGGGATGGCACTCCAGCAACTGCACAAATCGCTGACCGACACTCCCTGTTGCCCCCAGCACAGCAACCGGAATCCGCTTTTCTGCACTCACTTCCGCGAACCCTTTCCATAAACCGAACAGACCGTCGCCATCGACGGTCCGGTTTACTCAACCAACTCGTACCGCTTCGCCCATCAAATCGGAGCGACGGCGACGGCGCGACCGTCCGTTCTCCGAGGCGGGACGTACGAACTCATTGTGAACCGCCAGCACCGCCCGATCGGCGAACTCGGACGGAATCGCCGCGACGAGCGCGGCGTTTGACGTTTGCTGACTCGACGCCAGAACCGGTACTGATTCCCTGCCGAGCGCAGCCAGCAATTGGGCAAGCGCTTTCGGCTGTTCCGCCGCGCCATGGCCGACGGCGGCGACGATCGCCACATCGGGGGTGCACCCGACAACCGCTTCGAAATCCTGCAGCGAGTCTTCCAGCCGGCGCAGCACTGAGTCGCAACCACCGGAGGCGCCGCCATCGATCAAATAGGTCATCCGGCGACGGGAGGACGCCTGCGAGACCAGAACGACTTCGACGCGGTCCTCGTAAAGTGTGCCGAAGACTTTTGCCGCGGCTCCGGACAAGTCCTCCAGCTCAGGCACGTCGACTGTCAGAAGCTGCAAGCCGCGCATGGCGGTGACCGCTTTCAGGTGCTGCCCGACGGATTCACGAGTGACGAGCGTGCCTGGTTCGTTGGGCGCGAATGTCGAGAGGATGCGTACCGGAATATCGAGCGCGACGGCGGGGCGAATCGTGCGCGGATGAAGCACTTTGGCGCCGAAATGGGCGAGCTCCTGGGCTTCGTCGAAACTGATCTGCGGTACGACCCGCGCGCTCTTGACCAGGCGCGGATCGGCGGTCAGCACACCGGGCACATCGGTCCAGATCTGCACTTCGTCGGCCATCAGTGCCGCGCCCAACAGGGTGGCGCTGTAATCGGAACCACCCCGGCCGAGCGTGGTGATCGAACCATCCGAGGCGCCACCGATGAAACCGGTCATGATCACGGTCTGGCCGGCATCGAGGAGGGGTCGGACGACCGATTCCGCCTGCTCGCGGGTGCGATGGCGATCGGGACGTGCGTTGCCATGCCGGTCGTCCGTGGCAATGACCTCGCTGGCGAAAACGTGGACGGCAGGTGTGCCGCGATCGCGCAGTGTCGCGGCCATCATGACGCTCATCGAACGCTCCCCGACCGAGACAATGCGGTCGGAAAGCGCGGGGCTCGTGAATCGTGCCGCAGCGGCTTCGGCGAGACTTACGCGCAGTTCGGCATGCAACGAGCCGACCATTTTCTCGGCAGAACTCCGTTCCTGCGCAGAAGCGATGCCGGCGACGATCTCCTGGTGCTTTGCTACGATCGCCACGACGACTTCTTCGGCGGCGGAGACATCGCCGGTCGCAGCGAGTCTGGCGGCCTCGAGCAGCATGTTAGTGACGCCACTGGCTGCGCTGACGACGGCGGCACGCGGTTTCGGCTGCGCTTCGATAATCGAAGCGGCATCACGCACGCGATCGAGATTGCCTACCGACGTGCCGCCGAATTTCAGAACGATCATCGATCGTTGCTCCCGTTCGTCGAAGGACAACAAAAAAGCGGGGGCTCGTTCGCCTCCGCCTGTCGTTGCCGTTGTTGGTGATTCAGTCGCGCTCGCTACGCACTCACCCGGGCCCCGACAGGCATGCGCTTGGTAATCATGATGGTAGTCATGATGTCTTTGGCGCAGATGTCGGTGGTGAAAGCAACGAACGCATTCATCATGGGCACACTATACCGGCTGAAGTGCGAGACCGCAAGACGAGGCGGAAAGGTGGATAGGCGGATAGGCGGATAGGCGGATAGGCGGATAAGCAACGGTAGCACCGACTGATCGAACCCTAAGTTCTACGCTGCCCGTGTTGCTGCGCGTATCCTCTTTCCGCCTCTCCGCCTCTTCGCCTCCGTTAGTCCTTCAGCCACCAGTTCCAGAAGGGGACCGTCAGCTGGACCTGAGGCAGGAAACCACCAACCCTGGCGGACATCGCGGCGATCGAACCGAAGTCTCCTACCTTGATCATTGGAATCTCGGTGTAGAAGTTGCTCTGAATCTGTTCCCAGTGCGCGTAGCGTGTGTCGAAGTCCGACTCGCTTCGCAGAAGATCAAACTCAGCCGACGTCTCGTCGCTGCACCACCAACCGGGCCACGAGCAGAGCTGCAGGAGCGAAAGCTGGGTCGGGTCGGAAGAGAAGGGATAGCTCGTCGGGAATAGATCCCAGAGTGTTTCGTCAGCGCGTCGCTCGACCAATGTCGCCCAGTCGTATGTTTCGTATTCGACGGTAAAACCCGCTGCCTCGAGCTGCTGAGACGCCACCAGACCGATGTTGTAGAGGTACTGGTATTCCTGAGTCGACATAAATCGCAATGGCGTACCGTCGTAGCCTGCCTCTTCCAGGTACTGGCTGGCCAGCTCGGGATTGCCCTGGTTGTAGCGTTCTTCGCCAATGGCCGAGCTCCACGCTGTTTCCTGGAGCATGACGCCGGGATCAAGCCGGTAAAAGCCTTCCCCGTGTGCCGCCTGCAGAATCGGCTCGCTGGAGATCGCCGCCTGGATCGCCTCGCGAATCTTGAGATCGCCTGTCAGCGGAGAGCGCCAGTTGATGACGATCACGTCGATGTCACTCGGCGGCAACGTTTCGACTACGAGCGAATCGTCGCCACTCAGGGCCTGGAGTTGGTCGGTGCCCACGGTCGATAGATAGTGGTAGTCACCGGCCTGGAGACCGGCGACGCGCACCGCTTCATCCGTAGCCGGAATGAAGACGAGCTCATCGAGAAACTGCTCTTTGAATCCGCCATGGCCCACCGGTTCTCCCTCGAGCGCGGTGTAATCATCAAAGCGGGTCAGCGAGATATGGTCGTCAGGCACCCACTCGCCGAACTGATACGGGCCCGTGCCCACGAACCCGCTCGTCAACGGCTCTTCGCCGGCAGCGTCGATCACTGATTTCGGATAGATCGCGCAGCCCTGATAGTTCTCAGCCAGCGTTGGCACGAACGTGCCGAATGGATGGGTCATCACAAAGTCGATGGTGTAGTCATCGACGACGTTGATCGACTCAGTCGCTTCGAGCAACGCCCCACCATGTCCGCTACGTGCACCCCAGCGTTCGATCGACGCGACAACATCGGCGGCTTTCAGTTCCTCGCCGTTGTGGAACAGCACGCCCTGTCGCAGGCGGAGCGTATTCGTCAGGCCATCTTCACTGACCTCATGACTCTCGGCCAGCATTGGGATGATGTTGAACCCTTCGTCGTAGGTGAAGAGCGGTTCGTACATCGACCAGGCCATCAAGGAGACGATTCCCGCTGTTGTCTGATGGATGTCGAGCGTTGGAGGCTCGCCGGCGATGGCGACATTCAGCGACCCGCCGACAACCGGTTCATCGTCCTGGGCCAGCACACCCGGCCCGGTCATCGCTGTTGCACCGATCCCCAGCGCGGATGCCTGCAGTAGCGTTCGCCGGGAGACCGCAACGTTCGGGAAGGGAGTGATGAGGGACTGTTCGCTCTCTCGAGATTTCATTTGGAATTCCTCCAGTACTTCGATCTCAAGCCTGCCGTTCCGGTGATCTTCGCATCGCTCTTTGCCTGGCGGTATGCACTTGGTCGCCAGTCCGCGCACCTCTCTCTCCTTGAACTCACGATCGAAAATGAATGGAGAACCTCCGGCCGGAGATCATTGCATTCGCGACCGACCGGCGTTTGTTCGATCATATCGGCGGGTGCAGGGGAGGTCAATTCCATTCATTCGCGGTTAACGTTCCGCTCGCATGTCAATGTCGATTTGCCGCGATGGTCGGCTATGCTCACGTCGCAGGTCGCTAAAGGCAGGAGAGAGAACGAAATGACCGGAATCGTGTTTGGCGCCGTCGCTCCCCACGGATGGACGTTGATTCCCGATCTGGCGCCCGATGCAGAAGGCGCCACGCAGACAGTCAGCGCGATGGAAGAACTGGGGAAGCGCTTTACGGAAGCGAATGCCGATCTGATCGTGCTTGCCACTCCGCACAATGTCCGAGTCGAGGGGCAGATTTGCGTGTCGCGCGTAGGGCGCGGAGCCGGCACGCTCTACTACAACGACCGCGCCGTCGAAATGAACATCCCGATGGATGTCTCGTTTTCCGAAGCTATTGCCGATGCGGCCCGTGACCGGGGAGTGCCAATCGCCCGAGTTGGCTTTGCCGGCAATAACCCGAACCAGAGTGTTCTGCCACTCGATTGGGGAACCATGGTGCCGCTCTGGTTTCTGGGTCATGGCAGGAGCCTGCCTGGTTCGGGCGACGTGCTCGCCGATCCACCGGCGGACGACATCGGTCCGCCGGTCGTGACCGTATCGCCGTCACGCGTGTTGGATTTGCAGGTGAATGTCGATTTTGGAGAGATCATCGCGGATGTCGCGGCGGCGTCCGGACGGCGGGTTGCGTTCATCGCCTCGTGCGACTGGTCGCATGCGCATGCCGGGAGCCGCTATGGCGAGAACATCGCGGCGGCGGAGGCACTTGACGGAGCTATGGTCAAGGCACTGAAAGTGGGCGATCCCGGACGTCTGATCGATCTCGATCAAGAGTTGATCGACGCTGCCGCGATCGACGGATTGTGGCAGGCATTGATGCTCGCCGGAGTACTGAACCGCGTTCCCATGGATGTCGAGTTTCTGGGCTACGAAGTAGCAGAGACATTCAGCACAGGGATGGCCGTGGCGGCTTTCACGCCGCGCGCCGTCTGACGCGGCCGGTACAATCATCAACCGTTGGCGACATTCCGATTAACAAAGGAACGAGGATGAAATCCAGTATTGCCTGGTGGTGTTTCGAGAATACCGGACTAGCCCCCGCACGGCTTATCGAGGCGGCGGTTGACATTGGCTACGACGGTTTTGAGCTGGCGCCCCAGCAGGAGTGGGCTGCCATTCGCGATGCCGGCCTGACGATCGTTTCGGATCGCGGTCACGAGGGCATCGGCCGGGGGCTCAACGATCCTTCCCAGCACGACCGCTGCGAACGCGAGCTCGACGCGGCCATCACGCGGGCATCAGAGTGGCAGATTCCCGTTCTGATTTGCTTCAGCGGCGAACGTCATGGCATTGATGACGAGGTTGGAGCGATCAATACCGCCACCATCTTGCGGCGAGTGGCAAAGAGCGCCGAAGACGCCGGTGTGGTGCTCACGCTGGAACTGCTGAACAGCAAAATTGACCACCCCGGCTATCAGTGCGACCACACCGCTTGGGGAGTCAAGGTGATCGAGTGGGTCGATTCACGGGCAGTCAAGCTCCTCTACGACATCTATCACATGCAGGTGATGGAAGGCGACATCATTCGAACGGTCCAAACCCATCACCAACACTTCGGCCACTATCACATAGCCGGCAACCCGGGACGTCACGAACCTGACGAGAATCAGGAGATCAATTATCCTCCGATTTACAGGGCGATCGAAGCTACTGGGTTTCGCGGGTATGTGGGGATGGAGTTCGTACCGGCCGGTGATCCTTCGGCGGCTTTACGTGCAGCCTTCAACCTACTGGCGAATCAATAGCCTCCGCCGCACCGTCATCTTGTTGGTTATTGGAAAGGTTCAAGAATCATGTCCACTTCAACAGCGACGCGAGGTATGCCCCCGGAGAAAGTCCGCGAAGTGCTCGGTTTGCTCAGGAACGTGAACAGCGTAGAACTCAAGCTGACGGTTCCACAGGATCACCACGAAGGGCTGCGCAGCACCCTCGGCGTTGATCCGCTCGAAGCGGAAATGCGGCAGGTCTATTTTTTCGACACCCCCGATCTGCAGCTGAACAAGGCCGGAGTCGTGGTGCGAGCCAGGAGAGTTCAGGGAGGCGCGGGCGACTCGATCGTCAAGCTTCGGCCAATCGATCCGGAGCGAGTCTCGAAGGAACTCCGGAAGTCGCCTGCGTTTTCCGTAGAGCTCGATGCGATGAAGGGCGGATATGTCTGCTCGGGCACGTTGAAACGGGAACTCGATGCGGAAACAGTCCTCGAAGCTGAGCTCGGCACACGACCGATTCGCAAGCTCCTGACCAAAGAACAGCGAAGCTTCTATGAGGAGCACGCTCCATCCGGCCTCGCGCTCGATGATCTCTCCATCATGGGGCCAATCTTCGTATTGAAGCTCAAATTCGAGCCGAAGGTGCTCAAACGACGAATGGTCGCCGAAATGTGGTTCTACCCGGATGGGTCGCGACTCGTAGAGCTGTCAACCAAAACGCCGCCGGAGACAGCGTTCGATGCCATCGTCGAAACCCGCGATTATCTTCAGACCCTTGGTATTTCTGCCAGTGGAGAACAACAAACGAAGACGCGCAAAGCGCTCGACTTCTTCTCCCGGCGACTGGGCGCGGTGGAAGCAACGGGATAATCCACGTCGACCCTCCGCAACAAGGAGATGGTTCAGGATTTGTCACTCGAACCGGGCAGGCGGTCGCGAATCGACTGCCAGAAGGACTTCTGCCCCGCGCCTGGATTCGGCCACTGCTTGTCTTCGCCGCGAATCCGGTTGGCAAACATGAAGTAGAGCGAGCCGCCGATCATGACGATCGCCAAAACCCAGACCAACCAGCCAGGGCCGTTGTATCTCAGCCGCTCGCCGGTGATGATCTGCCAGACCAGCACCAGACCGACAACACTGCACAGCCCGAGAATCAATACGCCAATGGGGTTATCTCGAAACATCGGGATCGCTCGCCCATTCATCCGAATCAGCGCGTAAACGCCTGTCAAGCGTACCCGATCGATGAGGGGACGGGCGATATCGCGAGTATCCAGAGCGATGAGAGCGTCTGCCCGGCATTCATGAGTATCAGACTCCGGTCCTCCTGGGCGAGCAGAAGAAGTGGGGGCGTACGCGAAACACCCGTTTCGCTCCGATCAATACGCGCGAGGCCACGCTCCAAAGCCAGATAGTCACTGCTCACGCATCGTGGGACACGAGAGTACGCACACGCAATAAAGATACCGGCCCCGTCATCGACGGCCACGCTGGCGCCAGGCGTCAGCAACATCTCACCCCAGGAGATCCGCATCGACTCGCCAAAGCCGAGTTCACTCACTGACGCGATCACGGAGGTCTGAACTCCAGTCAACTGGCGAGCGGTATCGAGAGAGATCTCACCAGTCAGAGCGGCCATTGAGTTCGAGAGTCGCAGCATTGAGGCCTCAACAAGTCCGGCATTCGTCAACCAAACGACACTTTTTGCGGGAACGATCACCACGTCCCCCAGATTGTGGATGCTGGCGTTTCCGGTTGGAGACGCGCTCGCTGCTGAAGGAACGCCATACGATTCCAGCTCGATCTCCGCTGCGGAGGCCGGCAGTTGCCGGGCCACTTCTATCGAAAGCCGCCCCGTCAACACTCGCAGCAGGACAGGGGTTTCGTTTGTGAACAGCGTGAGATGGGTTCGTGGTGGAAAGTAGTCGAGGCCGGCCTTCAGGGTCCCATCCCAGCCCGGCTCAGGATCGAGCGGCAGTTCGTCCAGTGAAGTGATGCGGAATCGGTCAGACCAATCAGCTCGCCGGTCCACAATCGTGCCATGCGCGATCCGCAACTCTTCGCTCGCCGGCCAGAGTGCGGTCTGGTCGTCCACTTTCAAACCAAGTGCACGCGCAGACCGGGGAACGGAGACAGTTGCCTGAACAAGCGTCCTCTCACCATCCCTGAAAATTGACAGTGGTTCGATTTCAGCTCCGGGGGCAACCGCCCGCACGAACGCAATATGCCGCTCGAGGTCTGCCGCACCCTTCGTTTCCACTCCGGAAAGTGTGACGTCGAGAAATCCGGAGTCCAACAGCGCTCGCAAAGAGTCAGGATCGCCAGACTCGATCATGTGGTTGATGGAGTCATAGTAGGCATAGACAATCAGGTTGCGTTCCTGTCTCGGACCGACGACAACAGCGCCTGAACCAACGCTCTTGGAAGCGACGGCGGCAGTAACCGATGCGATCAGGAGCAAGGTCGCGGCGACAAGTGGCAGCGACGAATGCTGTCGGTTGGCGCTGGATTGGACACTGGATCGCGCATTCATGTTTTCGATGGTGCGTCGGGCACGGGAAGACGTCACCGTCAGGAATTGGGAAATCGCGATGCTGTCGGATATGGGTCGTCATCAATGTTGACGATGGTCAGTCGAGGGGCATCAGCTCGCAGGGAGGACGCCAAACGAGCGAGGGAGGCCCACCGCAAGGGGTAAGGCTCGGCGCGGACGTTGCGACCTATGCGAGACCGTTACGCACGGCCCAAACCGCAACCGCTGACCGGGAATCGAGCTCGAGTTTGGTCATGATGTTCCGCATGTGACTGATCGCCGTGGCCTGGCTCACCCACAACTGGTCGGCGATCTCCCGATTGGACATGCCCGAAGCAACCAATTTGACGACATCGACCTCACGCCGGGTCAGACCACCCGGAGAGACCGCGCGTGAACCCCGGAGAGTAGGCTCCGGATCCTGATCGGAGGAGGCCAAGGCTTGTTCCGCTTCGGCAATCACCTGGTGAATGGTCAACTGCTCGCCCGAACGCCACTCTTGCTCGAAGATCTCCAACCCCAGATTTGCTCGAGCCGCTTCGATGGATTCGGCATTGAGCACACGTCGCGAGCCAGATCGCGACGAGTTGTGCAGCTGAGAGCAGGTGCTCGAAGTTGTCAAGAACAAGCAGCAAGGAGCGATCGGCAAGATGCTCACGCACTGCATCGGCAGGCTCCCGCCCAGTCAGTTCCGTCAATCCGAGCGAACTGGCAACGTGCCTGGCGACGCTCGATGCCTGTTGCACGGATGCCAGTGAGACGACGACGACGCCATTGTCGAATTCGCATGCCATGGAATCGGCAGCTGCCATGGCGAGCCGGGTTTTGCCGACGCCGCCAGGCCCCGTTAGCGTCACCAACCGAACGTCCGGCCGCCGAAGGAGCGCTCCGACGGCCATGGTTTCAGAATTGCGTCCGACGATCGAGTTCAGCGGAGATGGGGCCTGATAAACGGATCTCTCCTCCGATGGTTGGAGTAACCGCACAAACGGCTGAACGTTTCGTTCTTCTTGCGTGCGCAAACTCATCGTTCCCGCCAAGTCATTCGCTTCATCAAATGGTGGACGTATACAGCATGCCAGCGGGGGAGATCGAGGTCAAGCGGTTTCGACGCGTGGTTCTCCATCAGAAGACTTCAAAAGAAACAACGAGAACGGAGCGCGTCTTGTGACGCGCTCCTTTTCAAACTGCCGTTTCCGGGATTCCCTAGTCGTCGCCGCTGGTGCTGGTGGCGGTGAAGACCGGCACTGGCAGCTCCGGCATGCGAACCTTGCCTTCGATCTGCAGGTTTGGCAGCCAGTTCAGCGATTTCGGCAGATACCAGTTGCGATCCCCGAGTAATGCCATCGAGGCAGGCACCAGCACCGACCGGACAATCGTTGCGTCCAGGAAGACCGCGATCGCCAGTCCGAACCCGACCTGCTGCATCATCACCAGCCGCCCGGAAGCAAAGCCGGCGAAAACCGCAACCATGATCAGTGCCGCGCCGGTGATCAACTTGGCCGTCGATTGCAACCCGTAAGCGACCGATTCGCCATTGCGGCCCGTCACGTCATAGTGCTCGCGAATCCGGCTGAGCAGGAAGACGTGGTAGTCCATGCTCAAGCCAAAGAGCACGCTGAACAGGAAGAGCGGCAACCAGGCCTCGATCATCGGCGTCTGCTGGAAACCAAGCAGATCGGCGCCGTATCCCTTCTGGAAGACGAGCACGATCGCACCATACGCCGCGCCAACGCTGAGGAGATTCATGACGATCGCCTTGATCGGCACGATCAACGAGCGGAATGCGACGGTCAACAGGATGAAGCTCAATCCAAGCACGAAGGCGAAGACGACCGGCATGTACGTGTCTGTCATGGCCGCGAAGTCGAGGTTGCTCGCCGTCAATCCGGTCACGTAGACGTCGCCGCCACGCTCACCGAACGCTTGCGGAATCAGCTCGTCGCGCAACAGTTCGATGTCGGCATAAGCTTCCGAGCCATCAGGCGCGGCGGTCGTCGGGAAGGACAACAGCACCAGATCGCCGGCCTCGTTCGCTTCCACAGTGAGCAGGCCGAACGCGCCGGAGCCTTCGATCGATGCGCTCAGGCGCTCGATGCTGTCGGCGATGACGGGATCGTTCAGATCACCGTCGACGACTACCTCGATCGGCGACACCATGCCCGCGGCAAAGTCCTGACTCAGAATGTCGAACGCGGCACGTGTTTCCGTACCTTCGGGCAGCGACGAGATGCCTGCCGAGCCCTTGTTCATGTCGAAGTAGGGCAACGCGAGGGCGACCATTAGCGTTCCAGCCAGGAGAAGACTGACCAACGGATGGGCCATCACCACCCGGGTGATGCTTCCCCACACGCCGCGACCATCGGCATGATCGACCGGCGGCGCGGTCTTACGGCGTCGCGGAAACTCGATCTTGTCACCGAGCGATGAGAGCATCGCAGGCAGAAGTGTCACGCTGGCAAAGACCGCCACGATCACCACGAGCGTGGCGCCAATGCCGAGGCTGCGGAATGTCGTCTCCGGCACGAGCAGCATGCCCATCAGCGCCAGAACCACGGTCGCACCCGAGAAGAGGACCGCCTTGCTGGCCGTGGCGCCGGCCACCTCGATCGCTTCGATCTTCTTGTGACCGCGTTGCCGCTCTTCGCGGTAACGAGAAATGATGAAGAGCGCGTAGTCGATGCCAACTGCCAAACCGATCATGAAGATCATGTTCACGATGAAGAACGAGAGGTCCATCATCCGGCCGACAATTGCGGCCATGCCAACGGCGACGAAGATCGAGGTGAACCCGATGATGATCGGCAGTCCGGCCGCGACGAGCGTGCCCAGAACAGCGATCAGAATCACCACTGCGACCAGGAGGCCGAACTTTTCACCCCTGGCCAGATCCTCTTCGGAAATCGTGTTGAATTCGTCAGCGAGCGTGACGTCGCCAACACTCAGCACGTCGTACCCGGCAGCCGACGAGGCGGCATGATCCAGAGCGGCCCGATAGTCGGCGGCCCGGTCTTCCGCTTCGGCCTGATCACCCTGCATGGCGACGAACAGGAGCGTGGCCTGACGATCGGCGGAAAGCATGGCCGGATCGTTGGTGTCGTACCACGTGGCAACACTCTGGATCATGTCAGGCTGACTCCGCAGCTCCGCGGCAATCGATTCAACGACCTCCTGGAACGCCGCGTCATCGACTGTGGCGGCATCGGTGCGAACAATCACCGTTTCGGTCACCGGTGACTTGCCGCGCAGCCGCTCTTCGAGCAGATCGGCGCCCTTCTTCGATTCCGGATTGTTCAGAAACGAGCCTTCCGTGGTGAGGGCATCGTTCAAACTGGAAGCGGACATCCCGGCGAGAACCAGCAGAACGAGCCAGAGGAGCATCGTTCGCCATGGGTGGAGCGCGCTCGCCCGCGAAATGCCAGATGTTGAAAGAAGCGAGAAACGATTACGTTTCATACCAACTATGTCTCCTTGTCATTAGCATCCGCGCGTGCTGTATCCATTCAGCGTTGCCACGGATTTGGTTCACATGATTTCCAGGTTCATGACATCTCCGGAACTCCCACCTCCGGCGTCATGCAAAAAGCCGTTCTCTTTCGACGAGTGCGTCTTGACGCATTCGTCATTGATACTGATTCTGCCGAGCATGCGTCGTCCTCGCATCCGTCGAATTCCCAATATTTCGCGAATCACGCACACGATGCGACTACGCCGTGATACGTAGAGGTGCGTGGTTGTGTGTTAGTCTCCACCGTCGGTTTGCGCGTCGAGTAGGAAACATCGTGGCAGCCCGGGTCGAAACAGGCGAAGTCATCATTCGGGCGGATGGGCTCCGCAAACACTATGGCGATCTCACCGCGGTGAACGAGGTCGACCTCGACGTCTATGCCGGGGAGATTTTCGGTATCCTCGGACCGAACGGCGCAGGGAAAACGACCACGCTGGAGATGATCGAAGGACTTCGCCAGCCCGACGGCGGATCGATCACCGTGGCCGGACTCGACGGCGCCAGTCAAGGCGAAGCGATTCGTTCGATCATCGGCGTGCAGCTTCAGACAACGGCACTCTTCGACTATCTGACAGCGGCCGAACTTCTCCTCCTGTTCGGCAATCTTTATGAGGCGGAAAATCCGGCCGGTCGGGTCGATGCCCTTCTCGAACAGGTCGGGTTGCTCGAAAAACGTGATTCACAGGTCAAGCAAATGTCGGGCGGGCAGCAGCAGCGACTCAGCGTTGCTCTGGCGCTTGTTAACGAACCGGTGATCGCCTTTCTCGATGAGCCGACGACCGGACTCGATCCGGGCGCTCGCCGGGAACTCTGGGAAACCGTGAAGTCGATTCGCGACGCCGGCACAACTGTTGTGTTGACGACTCACTATATGGAAGAAGCGGAAGTGCTCTGCGACCGGGTCGCGATTATGGATCGTGGCGAGATCATTGCACTTGACACACCGCGCGACCTGATTCGGAGTCTGAATGCGAACGCCACTATCAGCGCAAGCGTTACTGACGAGCCGCCGGACACTGGCGAACTGCAACAGCTGGATGGTGTTGTTTCCGTTCAAATGAGAGACCAATTGATCGAGCTGGGGACAACGAATGTGCAGGCCTCGCTCGTGGCATTGCTCGATCTCGCAAGCCGGCGGAACCTCGCACTCACCGATTTGCGGTCGAGTCAGCCAACGCTGGAGGATGTTTTCCTTTCGCTGACTGGACGCAGTTTCGACCCGTCGTCCGACGTGCCAGAGGAAGAAACACAGCTTGTGCGCCGGCGTTTCGGTCGCCGGAAGCGCTGACAGGGGAAGAGACGAGCAGCATGCGGCCATTTCTGGCGATGATCGTAGCGAACCTGAGGATGACCGTGCGAAACCGCACGGCGCTCTTCTGGAATCTCGTTTTTCCGGCCATTTTCATCCTGATCTTCGGCGCGGTCTTCAGTAACGACCAGATCGACATCAACGTCGGAATCGCGGGAGAGCCATCGGCATTTGTCGATGGCGTCGTCCAGACGCTCGAGGCGAACGACGTCTTCTCGGTCGAAACGGGTGGGAGCGTCGAGAGTGAGCTGGCCGCGTTGGCCGATAGTGACCGCGACATTGTGCTCGTGTTCGGAAACCAGACGGCGAGCGGTACGCCTGCAATCAACCTCTACTACGACGAGTCATCGGGGCCGGCCAGCACGGTCAGCGTGAGCGCCGTGCAACAGGTGCTGCTCAGCGTCGCCCAGACTGAGGATCCACTCGCCATCGAGGTCCAGTCGGTCAGCGGCGCCGATATCTCGTTCATGGACTTCTTCCTGCCAGGCATCCTGGCGATGGCGATCATGAACTCCGGTGTCATCGGGTTGTCAACGGCGTTCGTCACCTACCGCGAACGGGGCATTCTGAGGAGGATCAAGGTGACGCCCTTTTCTCTGACCAGCTTCGTCGGGGCACGGGTGGTGTCGCAGCTGATCGTGGCGGTGCCGCAGTCGCTGATCCTGATAGCGATTGCCCAGCTCTTCTTCGATCTGCACATCCGCGGCAATCCATTGCTGATTCTGTTCGTGATCACGCTCGGGTCGCTGGCGTTTCTGGCGATCGGGTTCGCGATTTCGAGCTTCGCGAAGAACGTTGAAACAGCAGCAAGTTACTCGAACCTGATCACCTTTCCTATGCTCTTTCTGTCCGGTGTCTTCTTCGACATCGACGCTGCGCCGGAGTGGCTGAAACCAATCACCAAGATACTGCCGCTCCGATACCTGGTCGATGCATTGCGGGAGCCGATGACGCGAGGAAAGGGGATCGACGCCATCTGGCTCGACATCGGAGTGCTTCTTCTCACGTTCGCCGTGGGAATGGTCTTCGCAGTCAGATTCTTCCGGTGGGATTCGCGAGGATTGTGAGTAGTGGATGGTAAGCAACGGATAGTTGGTATCAGCAAGTAGATAGATGCGAGATGGCACTCTTCCTGCCGTCTTGACGACTCGCCTAATGGGAGAAGATGTCAGCGAGTGGAAGTGTGAATCCGGGCAGGATATCGCCGCCGTCGAGCGACTGAGTCAGGGTGATTGTGCGAGGAGACGCTCCTAGCTCGTGGACGACCACCTCCTTGTGATCCGGATACACGACCCAGACGGCACGTACACCGTTCTCAAGATAAATGCGGACCTTGCGATCGATCTTGCCGGGCCTGTCGTTTGGAGACACGATCTCAACTGCCAAGTCAGGTGCTACGTCACTCCAGAGTTCGGGTTCGGGAGTTATGTTCGTGTTGCTGACGAAGGCGACATCGGGTGCGAACACCGTGTCTGGGTTTCTGTCGAAGAGATACCCCTCTTCGGTCGTCACGATGCCAAGTCGTCTGGACTCGACAAAGATCAGAAGACGGCTGCTGATCCTCGCCTGAATGATCCCATGCCTGCGGCGTGAGGGGGACACTTCGGACAATTCTCCTTCGATCAGCTCGTAACGTCCGGATTCCGAGCTGAGGTTCCAGAGGTCGATGGCGGTGTGCAGCTTTGTGGTGACCATGGACCGATGCTCCATGAAGACTGGGGCGTGTTTTGAAGCAAGTGTGCCAGTGCGATTGCGACCTGGCAAGGCGCAAGCAGTGGATGATGCGTAGTGGATGGACCCGCGAAGCCGTCCACTGCTCAGCTGAAACTCCTCGCTTTGCTCTTGGACGTACCGTCCGAGTCAAAGTTGTCTGTCGATCAGTGATTCACGTGCACTGTCATTCTCGTTGTCCTGCTCACGGCAGGAATGGACAGGCGGAGTTACAGGAACACTGACAGCAACCCCCTGAAGGTGGGAGGGGAGTTCCCCAGGTAACGCATCTGCCACAGTAGCGCGTATCAGTACCGCAGCCAGGACTCGGAAAGTGCGCCTGCGCACAGAGTGTTGTGCAGGTCTGATTCCACTCGGTGCCGGGAACGTTGCCTGCGGGGTCGCACACTCCCGGGCTTTCCCAGACAGTCGTGCAATACGTCTGCGCCGATACCGAAGCCGGCGCAGTGATCGACTGAACAACCGGGACTGCGCCGACTCCAATCGCAGTCGCGACTGCGACGCGAAGAACACGCCTGCGACTGAGCAGCAATGCCGCTGGCTGAGGTGTTTCGAGGAGCCCAGCCTCGGCGAAATCAGCGATTGCCAATTCCACTGCCTCTGCAGAGAATGGTTGCCCCTCCTGAGCGAGCGACTCGGCGATTTGCGCCATCGAGCGGACACCATCGCACAGGTTCCAGATGGCGAAGGCCGGGGCGTTCAAGTGGTGGTATTGCAGAAGCTGGGAATCGAAGAGCACGACGTCGCCAGAGGGCAGGGTTGCTATCGAAAAATGGTCTGCGTTCCGCTGAACAGGAATGTGGCGTTGGATCGTCATGGCCAAATGCTCAACGTGCGTGGAGACAGGAAGAAACGTTCAGCGCTGTGCGTTGCGAGCGAACTCGGACTGAACTTCGGCCAATTGTATTTCACGGCGGCCAGATATACACATTATGGTTTGTACGTGATGGTTTGTACGTGCGAAAGCGTTGCCAGACGCGGCCTGGAAGCGGCGCCGGCCCGCCAAGACTGTTTTGATGATGTCGCCCGATTCTGAATGCAGTGTCAGGGTACGATATCGAGCATTCGATCAGCTGACAACGATTGATTCACATCGTTGCCCAATGCGTGGAATGGAGACCCGCATGACCGTCGAACGTGCAAGCCGGGCCGGCTCGCGGCTCGTTCATATCGGCATCGCCGCCACTGACCTCGATGCGACCGTCCGATTCTGGCGCGACGCTCTCGGTCTCGAGATCGTGCAGGAGATTCCGGGCTGCGTCGATCTCACCGACGGGTTCCACAACTTCCGGCTCTTCCCGCATGGCGGGGACGAGCGTCCTCCCCATGTCGGTGGTCTCTCCTCCTACCTGCATGTCGGTGTTCGCGTGCCCGATCTCGAGGCCGCAGTGAAGCGTTTTGAATCGATGGGCTATCCAATCATCTGGGACGGGGTCGATCAGGGCCACGCACCGATTCCGGGCGTCATGCCGTCGCGATCGTTCAAAGTCGAGGATCCCGATGGCATCGTCGTCGACGTCACCGCCAGTGACGACCAGTGGCCCGGCCAGCCCGCTGAATAAGCTGCCCTCATTGATCTCAGCCTTCCAAACCACGCTTCCCGAGTATCCTTTCGTCGGTCTGCTACGATGAAAGTGACTACCATCAACGTGAGCGACGCGACCCGCACAACTCCTGCCAGAGTCATCACCGAGACCTGCGGACTGCGCATCTGCGTGGAGTCGAATGACTCCGCATTGCTCGACGACGCGATCCCGTGGCTGCCCGAAGGATGGCGGCCATCGGATGGAGCAGCTCTGTGTGACCGTCGCTATTCCGTCCGAACCGCGCTCCCCGACGATGTTCCCGCTCTGGTTCACTATGCGTTTGATGTCGACGAGGCCGAGTCGCGACAGTCGTCTGACTTTGGTGTCTTCTGCGATATGCTGGAAAATGATCTGCATCACTACATCGCCACCTATACGCGAGGCCCGATCTTCGTTCACGCGGGCGTCGCTGTCTGGCAGGGACAGGCGATCGTCATTCCGGGCCGTTCATTCGCCGGGAAATCAACCCTCACCGAGGCGCTCCTCAATGCCGGCGCCACCTACTATTCCGACGACTACGCGCCCATCGATGAAAGCGGACTCGTCCATCCTTTCCCTCGTCATCTACGACTCCGCAATCGCGGCGACCGTTTCGCTCAGAATCGTGTCGATCCGTTCGATGAAGGATGGCCTGTTGGCAACACCGTCGTTCCGATTGGCATCGTGGCCAGATTGAAATTCGATCGGGAGGCGGGTTGGAATGTTCAGGAAACCAGCCGGGGCGCGGGGGTGCTGGCTCTTCTCAACAACACCGTTGCGGCCCGCGAGCGCCCCGTCGATGCGATGGCAATCATGGCGAGCGCTGTCGAACACGCCATCGTTCTGGAAGGAACGCGCGGCGAAGCTGACGATGCGGCAAAGCGATTGCTGGAGCGGCTGGCCGATCTTCCCACGTAGGGCTTTTGCCAAAAGCGGGACTCACACTTAGGACCAATGGTGCCGGGAAAGGGACTCGAACCCCCACGACCTTGCGGTCACCAGATCCTAAATCTGGCGCGTCTGCCATTTCGCCACCCCGGCTGGCCGGTCTAGTGTAATTCAGCATCCTTGCCGGCTTCGCGTCGGGCGCGTTCCTGCGGCGACGATAGCGAGGAGGAGGGGCATCGACACCAACAATCTGGCCTTCGCCGCCGATTTCTCTATGCGGTTGATCGAACGATTGTGAGTTAGCCGCTAGACATGCTCGGCAAACCAGGCGACCGTGTCGCTCCACGCCTGCAAGGCGGCCTCTTCGTTGTATCGCTGACCGGTATCGTTATGGAAGGCGTGTTGAGTGTTTGGATAAATATTGAACTGGAAGGTGATGCCGGCATCGGTCAATGCCTGTTCCAGCTCATCCCGGCCGTTGTTGGCAAAGTCGTCCGGGTCATCTGAATAGACCCCGAGTACAGCTGCCTGGATATTGGGCACCTCCGCCAAATCGGGTGGCGGCCCATAGTACGGCGCCGCGGCGCTCAACTCCGGCATGCTCGTCGCGACGCGCCAGGTGATGCCGCCACCGAAGCAGAATCCGGTCATCCCAGTCCTGGTGTCATCGACGCCATCCACAGTTCCGTAGTACCCATGAGCGTCGATGAAGTCGTTCACATGGCGGGCAGGATCGACGTCACTGAGCACGCCCTGGATCTCCGCCTGATCGGTGAAACTTGCCGTACCACCCTCGCGGCTGAGGAGATCGAGCGCGCAGGCCGCGTAGCCTTCCACGGCCCAGCGGCGCGTCACGTCGCGGATATGCTCAGTCAGACCGCGATTCTCATGACAGACAAGTACCAAAGGCAGTCCTGCCGTCGCCACAGGCGACCCGACGGCCACCGGACTGCCCAATGCGGCCGGCAGCGCCTGGTAGGCCAGGACATCGGCCTGATCGCGAGCGACGATCGTCAGATCAGCGCCAATGATTCTGGGATCGTCCGCGGCAACGGACAGAGGAGATTGCGGCTCGGACGATGCTGCCGGAGTCGTTTCCTGGGCCATTGCTGCCCGGGTCATCGGCGTCAGCCCCATCGACGTGAGAATCGTTGCCGCTGAAGCCACGCCTCCAGTGATATAGATGACCCGGCGAATCATATCCCGCCGGGACATCAAACCGTCCACGTAATCTTCGACGAACTCATGGATGAGATATTGATCGAACGGGCCGAGCGGTTTCATCAGGCGTTTCCCCCTGTTCGGTCACGCGCACAACAAAAAGCCCATCCCCTGTAACTGCCGCTACGCAAGATCAAGACCAGCGGCATCCTCTTTCCTCGTTATCCTGCCTCGACTTCGGTCAAACGGAGACCTGAGCAACGAGCGATTGCGGCTGCTACCAGTGAATCAAATGACGTTGTGCTCTTGCGCCAGGTCGCCCTCCCTGAAGCGAGAAGGCCGAAACTCGCTGATGTCGACGGTTTGCGATGCGCCATCGAGCAGCAACTCCGCCATGCAAGCGCCGATCGCCGGTCCCTGCATGAATCCGTGACCGCTGAATCCCGCTGCTACGGCAAGACCTTCGACCTCGCCGGTCCATCCGAGCACCGGATTGTCATCGGGCGTCACTTCGTAGAAACCAGCCCAGCCATTCAGGATGCTGGCGGATTCGAAAGCCGGACATCGTTCAACAAGCGCCTCGACCGTCGTGCCCATCCAGTCTTCGTCGACCGTCTTGTCGAACGTGCTTGGTTCCTCGCGGTTGCCCATGCCGAAGAGGAAGCCACCGCTCTCCGGGTGAAAATACAGACCGCTGCTGAAATCGATCGTCATCGGCAGCGACGGCGGCAAGGCCTCGAACGGTTCGGTGATGAAGCTCATGCGACGATAGGGATCGACTGGTATCTCAACACCAGCCAGAGCGCCCGCGAATCGTGTATGTGGTCCTGTGCAGAGAATCACGAGCGGCGTGGAAATGTGCGCTGATGGTGTTTTGACACCTGAGATTTGATCACCGAGACACTCGATGGCGATCACTTCCTGCGACTCGGCGATCTCCACGCCGAGGGCGCGCGCCGCTCGCGCATAGCCGATCGTCGCGGCGTAGGTGTCGACCCAGCCATCCTCAGGGCAAAATGTGCCACCGTAAAGATCGTCAGTGACGAGGTGAGGGTTGAGTTCGCTGATCTCATCGACATCAACCCAGCGCGAGGGCACTCCCAGGCGCTGCTGCATTGCCAGATTCCGCTCGAACACGGGTTTGTCGGCGTCGTCACGCAGCAAGAAGAGATAGCCCTGTTGCCGGAGAGAGATGTCCTGACCGACTTGCTCCGTGAATGTCTCCCAGACGCGTACGCTCCAGGTGGCGAGGCGGACGTTCGTTTCGGTGGAGAATTGCTGCCGGATTCCGCCTGCCGCATCGGACGTGGCGCCCCGGCCGATCTCATCGCGCTCGAGCACCACGATGTCGCGCAACCCGCGCGAGGCGAGCGCGTGTGCGATCGCGCATCCCATGATTCCGGCCCCGACAATGACTGCTTCCGCCGACGTTTTCACTCGCGTGACACCTCACCTGACTGACGTTGTCGCAATGGTGCGATCAGGTCGTGATTATCGGTGCCGGCAAGACAATCGGGCAAAGCAGAAACAATCGATACTGCGATGGCCAATGAGACGCAACTGAGGATATGGATTGGGGTGCCGAAAATGGCGTACATTGCGCAACACTCATCTACAGGAGTCGGAACTGACCGCTGAATCGTGCGCACGAGCGGCGACAATCGTCAGGACAAAGCGTGATGTCATCTGAAGCAGGGACACTCGAAACAGGGCAACCGCCGTTGTTGCGTCAGGTGCTGAAGCAGTGCCGTGCCGGACGTAAACGCAGAAAGCTTGCCGACTCCACGGGCGCCTCGCTGACCGGCGGCAATGTGCTGATTCGGGCATTGGCACTGCGACAGGTGTTGCGGCGCGAGTTTCTCAATGTAGATGAACAGTATATAGGTGTGCTTATGCCTCCGACGGTCGCCGGCGCAGTGGTCAACCTGGCCCTGGCGCTCGACCGGCGCACGTCGGTCAACCTCAACTACGTGCTCTCGCCCGAGGCACTCCGGCAAAGCATGGAATTGGCCGAGATCAGACACATCATCACCAGCCGCAAGGTTGTCGACCGGCTTGGGATCGAGCTCGAGGTGCCGGTCATCTACCTGGAGGATGTGCCGCCGCTCGTCGGTAAGCGAGACAAGGCCTTTGCGGCCGCGCTTGGCATGGCGGCGCCGATTTCATTGATCGAACGGACGCTCGGGCTGAATGAGATCATGGGCGACGATATCTTCACAATCCTGTTCACGTCGGGCGCTACTGGTGAACCGAAGGGGGTCATGCTCAGTCACGACAACGTCCGCGCAAACTGCCAAGCGATTACCGATCGGTTCAGCATCAAGCAGGAAGATGTGCTTGTCGGCATTCTACCCTTCTTCCATGCATTTGGCCTCACCGTCACCCTGTGGATGCCGCTGATATCCGATGCCGCGGTGGCGTATCACACAAGCCCGCTCGAACCAGACGCGATTGGCAAGCTCACCCGCGAACAGCAGGGAACGATTCTCCTCGCCACTCCGACCCTACTCCGTCTTTATGCCCGGCAGATTTCGCCCGAGGACTTCCGTTCCCTGACCACGGTCGCCGCCGGTGCAGAACGATTGCCCTTGCAGATTGCCGATCAATTCGAAGCGCGATTCGGTACTCGGCCCTTTGAGGGCTACGGGGTCACTGAAACGTCTCCGGCGATTGCCTTCAATGTGCCGCAAAGCCGCTGGAATAGCCCGGGGCCCGCTCCAATCCGGGAGGGCACAGTGGGTCAGCCGATCCCCAGTGTTTCGGTTCGGGTCATCAGCCGGGAGACTGGGAGCGACGTTAGTCCTGGCGAGGAGGGCGTGCTCTGGGTATTCGGACCAAGCGTCATGCGTGGGTATCTGAAGCGACCTGATCTCACACAGAAGGTGTTGCGAGATGGTTGGTACAACACTGGCGACGTCGTCCGGATTGATGACGACGGGTTCATCACCATTACCGGTCGGGAGAGTCAGTTTTCCAAGATAGCCGGGGAGACGATTCCGCACTTGCTGATCGAGGAGAAGATTGCCGAGATCCTGGTCGGCAGCGGGGATGGTGATCAGCATGCCGCTGTTACCGCAGTGCCAGATGCGCGGCGCGGCGAGCGCATCGTTGTCGTTCACACTCCGCTGGAGATCACGACGGGTGAGATCGTCGAGCAGCTGAAAGAAGGTGGTCTTCCTCTCCTTTTCATCCCTTCTCCAGAGAGTTTTGTCGAGGTCGAGGCTGTACCGATGCTGGCCTCTGGAAAGGTTGATCTACGGGCGCTTCGTTCGATTGCAGCGCATGCTTTCGATGAGCAAGGACGGCGAACAACGGCGTTGACGTGATCGTCCGATTGCGAAAACCCCTGTAGCCGTTTCTCACCCATGCGACAATACGAGCGTTTTCGCCCTGACCGGTGGCCGGGGTCGAGTTATCCTGGATGGATCAGACACGTTCGATGCCTGAGGCGAGCAACTCCCAGTCCCATCTGGACGAGGACACTGAGTATCACGACGTGCCGGACCAGGCGTCCGAGCCGGTTGGGATTGTGCCGGTTGAGACGCTAGGTCCGGCAGTGCGGCAGCTCCTCGTCGCGGCGGCCGAGCTGGCGGGTGGACGGGGACACACCTTTGTCTCCACAGACGATCTCTTCGCCGCTCTGGTTTCGAGTGATTGCGCCGCATCGCGCCTTCTCGAATCCCTCTCCTTTCAGAAAGACCAGTTGATCGGTCAGCTCGCATTTATTCTGGGCAGAAACAATGGAGCCGACCCCTGTCAGGCAACCGAGATCTCGCCTCGAGTCGATGCGGTGTTGTCCAGTGCGCGCCTGGAAGCTGGCCGGCGTGACGCCGCCGCGGTGGATACGTTGCACGTGCTGAACGCGCTATTGCGTGAGCGCAAGGGCGTCCCTTCCCTCTTGCTGGAAAAACCAGGTGTTGGTCTCGAACCGGTTGGCGCCGCGCTGAATCGCGCCTTCCGGGAGGGTCTGACGGACCCGTCATAGGCAAAGGACCGCACCGTTTGTTTCGCAAGTTCCCGTTTCTCCTCGTTGTGGCCATTGTTGGCATTCCCGTGTCGTTGCTGATAGCCAGCGGTGCGGCCGACCGGCTCGGGTACTGCGTGATGGAGATTCTTCCCGGATCGGTGGGACTGAACACCGGAGCCTACGTCCAGGACGTCGGCAGCGACCGGGCCACGATCGTTTGGCGCACCGCCGCCGCGAAAGAAGGATCGCTCGCGGTGACAGCCCCGGACGGAACGGTCATCAACATTGAGGTCGAAAGCGACGAAATCCATGAAGCGCCACTGACCGATCTCGTACCAGACACCACGTATCAATGGAAGGTCGAGTCTGGTCTCGAGGCGCATGAAGGCGAATTCACGACCGCGCCGCATGAAGATGGATCGGTGCGCTTCGCAGTGATCGGCGACAGTGGCACCGGAAGTAAGGCCCAGTACGATATCGCGGCTCAGCTCGAAGCAGCGGAACCCGATGCCGTTCTGCACACGGGAGATGTGGTTTACCAGCGGGGCGCGCTCTGTCACTACGGAGCGCGTTACTTCTCCCCGTACGAGTCGCTCATCGCGACGACACCGGTCTTCCCGGTACTGGGCAACCATGATGTGCGGGCCAGCAATGGTCGCGCCTACTTCGAGACATTCTCCTTACCCGCCAACAACCCTTCCGGGACAGAGGAGTACTACTCCTTCGACTACGGTCCGGTGCACATCGTGGCGGTTAATTCCGAGCTCTACGGGCGTGGTAGTCAGGAAGAGATCGACGCGCAGGTTGAGTGGCTGAGAGCCGATCTGGCCGCCACGGAGCTTCCGTGGACGATCGTGATGCTCCATAAACCGCCCTTCTCCTCAACCGATGGCAAGCAGAGCAACCAGGTACAGGAGGCGCTCACGCCGATCTTTGCGGAAGCGGGCGTCGATCTGGTGCTCGCGGGTCATGCGCACAACTACGAGCGGACCAACCCCATCGACGGCGTGGTGTATGTCGTGACAGGCGGTGGAGGCGCCGATCTCTACAACATCGGCGCCAGTGATTTCACCGCGGTCGCCGAGAAGAAACATCATTTCGTGCAGATCGACGCCACCCCTGCCGAGCTGACGATTACCGCCATCGACCGCGAAGGCGAGGTGTTCGATACGATGTCGATGAGCAAGTAGTGGACATGCGGATAGAACCTGTGCGAGCGCCGGCACAGGACCGGTTTCTACGCCGCCTCGAGAATCGACATAACTTCCGTCGTTCGTGTTATACTGTGCGGTCGATTGCGATGCATTCGGGCGCGACTTTTCCGCCCCGCAATCGACTCCACACATGTTGGGTGTACCGCTCCCGCGGTACGGTGCATTGTTCGAGCGTCTCCTGCAGTCCTGGTTGGTCATCGGGCTGTCCATGACGCTCCGACCAGACAGAAAACGAGGATACACAGGAATGACGACCAGATCCGGCGTGGCCGAACCACGTCCAAACATTGTTGATGAAATCGAGGCGGAGGCCGCGGCATTGCTGGCAGAGGCAGGTCTACAGACCGCCGACGAAGCGAAGCCGCGAAAGTCCCGCAAGAAGGCGACTCCCGAAGTTGACACAAGTCCGGCAGAGGCTACGCCTGCGCCCAAACGGTCGCGCACCAAGTCAGTTCCTCTCCAGGAACTGAGCGAGAGTGAGCCAATTGAGGCAGCTCCTGCCGCGAAACCGGCGAGGAAGAAGAAGGCCGAGACCGACTCGGCAGGTAAGCAGAACGAAGGTGCTTCGGAAACCGAAGGAGCGGAGAAGAAACCGCGAGCTCGCAAGACAAAGGCTGCCGAAGCCGCCACGACGGAAGTCCAGCCCGTTGCTGCCCAGACAAGCGACGCGGCGCCTGTCGCACCAAGCACCGAAGCAGAATCCCTGATTGCAGCCGAACAAGCTGCTTCCGAAGAAGTTACCCAGGCGGGTCCGACATTTGCTGACCTGGGATTGGGCGAAGCGATTCTGAAGAGCCTGAAGGACGTCGGATACGAAGCGCCGTCGCCGATCCAGCAGATCACGATTCCGGCGCTGTTGCGCGGCGGCGACATCATCGCGCAGGCGCAGACCGGTTCTGGCAAGACCGCCGCGTTCGGTCTGCCGATCATCGAGCAGATGGATGGTCGCGACCGGCACGTCCAGGCACTGATTCTCGCTCCGACGCGCGAACTGGCTATCCAGGTGGCGGAAGCGCTGCACAAATATGGAAAGCACAAGCATATCGAGACGCTGCCGATCTATGGCGGACAGCCCTACGAGCGGCAGTTCCGGGGCTTGCAGCGCGGTCCGCAGATCGTCGTCGGCACGCCCGGGCGGGTCATGGACCACATGCGGCGCGGCACGCTCAACCTCGATCACATCCGCTTCTTCGTGCTCGATGAAGCAGACGAGATGCTCGACATGGGGTTCATCGAGGACATCGAGTGGGTCCTCGAACATGCGCCGGAAGAGCGCCAGACCGCTCTCTTCTCGGCAACCATGCCTCCGCGTATCGTCGATCTGTCGCGACGGTATCTCAACGAGCCGGAGCGACTGACCGTCCCCGGCAAGCAGATGACGGTGCCGGCCACGCGACAGACCTACTACGAAGTACCGCGAGCGCGAAAGATCGATGCGCTGACCCGGATTCTCGATGCGGAGACACCGCCCCTTTCGATGATTTTCTGCCGCACAAAGAACGGCGTCGATGAACTCGGCGAAGCGCTTCTTGCTCGCGGCTTTGGTGCGGAAACCCTACATGGCGATCTTTCCCAGGCCCAGCGCGACCGGGTGATGAAGCGGTTCCGGACTGGTCAGGCGGATATTCTGGTCGCCACTGACGTCGCAGCTCGCGGTCTCGACATTCCTGACGTCTCGCACGTCTTCAATTTCGATATTCCTGAGAGTCCGGAGGCATACGTGCACCGAATTGGCCGCACGGGCCGGGCCGGGCGCGCCGGAGACGCGGTGACGCTGGTCACGCCGAAAGAAGTGCGCTGGTTGCGGCAGATCGAGCGGATCATCAAAGCGCGTATCGAAGCACGGCGGTTGCCGACCGCAGCGGATGTCGCCGATCGGCGACGCGAAGCGCTGCGAATGCAAATCGTCGAAGTTCTGGACACGGAGGAGGGGTACACCGCCTATCTCGACACGATCGGCAGTCTGGCCGAGGAGCACGATCTGGCGGAGATCGCCGCGGCATTGCTCAAGCTCTATGCCGATGAAACGGGTCGGGGCATTTCGAGCGAACAGAAGGAAGACGATCTGGCCATTCTGACCGCAGCCAATAGCGGCCGGGGCGGCGAGCAGGGAATGGTTCGCCTCTTCCTGAATATCGGCCGGAACTTCGGGGTTCGTCCGCAGGACATCGTCGGGGCGATCGCCAACGAAGCAGGCATCTCCGGCCGGGCGATCGGAGCGATCGATATTCTCGACACCTACAGCTTCGTCGACATTCCGAATCAGTTCGCCGACCAGGTGATCGATGCATTGAAGCGAAGCGGCATCAAGGGGCGACCGGTTAACGCTGAGCGCGCCCAGGGTGAAATGCCCCGCACCGGTCGCCGTCCGGAAGGCAGGCCGCCGCGCCGAGATGATTTCAGAGCCGGCAACCGTGGACCAGGACCTCGTCGCGACGGTGGCGGAGGAGGACGGCAGGGGGGGTATCCACGCGAGCAGCGTGGGCCCGGCGAGTACTCGGGCAACCGGCCGCCGCGAGGCAATCGCCGCTCAGACTGGTAGGACTTCAGCAGCGAATCGGTGCAACGGACTACTCATCTGGCTGTCGCGACCGCGTGCGTCATGCCCATCGCCTTCGATAGACCCTGGCCGCAAACCGCGGGGATCGCGCTGATGGGCATGGCCGGCGCGGTCGTGCCCGACTATCTCGACCTGCGCTCCGATGCCAGGAGAATCCTCAAACACCGGGGCGCGTCGCATGGATTGATCGCCTGCGGTCTGTGTATCGCACTGGCCTGGGCGATCGTCCGGGCGCTGTCGCTGCTCGATGATCCTGCGTTTGCGCTCAACCCGAAGCTGGTGAATCCGTTGACGTTCGCCTTCGCGGTGGGGATCACCTCGCATCTACTGCTGGATGCCTGCACGCCGCGTGGGGTTCAGCCATTGCTTCCCTTCCTGAAATCACGATTCCATCTGTTACCGCGATCTCTGAGGATCAGCACCGGCGGTCGAATCGACGATGCGATAGGTCTTCTGGCATTCGCCGCTCTTGTTGTCGTCGTTTCTTCCCGGATGCTCGATCGCTGATCCTGAATTGCAGGGCGTGACATCGCCTCGTCGTCGTGTCACGATTCCGTCAGTGTGTTGTCGACGAACTCGACATTCTCGTGACCACGCCGGATGGACTGGGTGCGCAAATCGTGAGCGACTCCGAATCTGACTGGCAGACGTACCTCAAGGGTCTCGAGAGAAGCGATGCATTGTTCGAGCACAGCCTCGAACGGTCTCCCGATCGTGAGGCGGCGACAGCTCGTGCTGTCGTGCGCATGGAACGCCTCACGGCCTGGCTCGACGCGCTCGGCAATCCCCAAGACACGGTACCGCTGATTCACATCGCGGGTACATCTGGAAAGGGCTCGACTGCCGCGGCAATTGCCGGTGTGTTTACAGCAAGTGGGTTCCGGACCGGACTGCACACGTCGCCCTATCTGCAATCCGCGACCGAGAAATTGCAGATCGACGGTCAGCTGATTTCGGGACAGCAATTCGGCGCTCTGGTCGGCTCGACGCTCGATGTCGCCGCTGAATTGGCCATTTTCGCGGAGCAGCCGCCATCGTATGGCGAGCTCTGGATGGCGATGGCGCTGCGATGGTTTGGCCAGGAAGCGGTTGATATCGCGGTAATCGAAACCGGAGCCGGTGGGCGATTCGATTTGTCGAATGTGATCATGCCGCGCGTCAGCGTCATCACGACTGTGGGGATCGATCACACCGAAACGCTCGGATCGACCATCCGGGAGATCGCCTGGCACAAAGCCGGGATCATCAAGCCGGGGGTGCCTGTGGTGACGGGCGTCCGGGACGGGGAGGCGCTGCAGGAGATCGTCCGCGAGGCAACCGAGCAGGGTTCGCGACTCGTTTTCGCTGCTGATAACAGTCTGACTTCGGAATTCGAGGACAGAAACGCGCCGGGGTTTCGGCGAGACAATCTGCTTCTCGCCGCGACGACGATCCGTGAAGTTCGCGGATTGGGCTTCGATGTTTCAGAAAACGCGATCGAGACCGGTCTGACCGGACTCCGTTTGCCGGGCCGGTTCGAGATCGTGCAGCGACAGCCATTGGTGCTGCTGGATGGCGCGCACAATGTTCAGAAGATGGAATCGCTGGTCGATGCTCTCGATGAGACCCTCCGTGAGGCGACGGAGAAGCGCATCGTCGTGTTTGGAGCGCTGGAGAGCAAAGCGCCTCGTGAGATGCTGCAGATTCTTTTGCCGATCGCCGATCGCGTCATCCTGACTGCGCCGGCCGTGACGGGAAAGGCGGGGAGGAGCGCCGATCTGCTGGCGACTGCGGCGCGAGAGATGGGCTTTGCTGGCGAGGTGGAGGTTCGCTCGGCAGCGGCAGAGGCTATCGAACTGGCGATGGAACTCGCAGAGCCGGAGGACGCAGTCGTGGTGACTGGCTCGCTTTATCTGATTGGCGAAGTTCGCGAACGCTGGTTTGCGACGAGGGCAATTGTGGAAAACCAGACGCCTTGGCCCGGGGGTTTTGAGGATTGAGCCCGCTTTAGCGGTACTGGTTTTCGCTGTTGCGATACAGGAATGCGCCGACTACGGCGCCGATCGTGCCGCCGACCATCAGCACAATGGCCAGGTCCCGGGCATCCTGATGGACTTCGTAAGTCGATGTGGAGATGCCGAGAAAGGTGAATCCTACCGCCGCCGCTGTCACTCCCACGGCAACGAGCACTCTGGCAATCATCTCTCTTCCATCTCCATCCTGACTCTGCGGTCAGCAAGCATCGACATTCTCTGCGCAAGACTACCGGAAAGTGACCGGTTCGTCTAATTCTGGTTCGCCTCTTCGCTCGAAAGCTCGTTGCGCGTGATGATTCTGGCGCCGCGATTGAACGTCAGGTACGACCATGCCCATTGCAGCATGACCATCACCCGGTTGCGGAAACCGATCAGGAAGTAGATGTGAATCCAGAGCCAGGCGACCCAGGCGACGAAGCCGCTGAGGTGACGGCCGCGAATATCGGCAATCGCCTTGTTGCGGCCGATCGTGGCCATGTTCCCCTTGTCGCGATAGGTGAAAGGCTGCAGCTGTTCGCCGCGCCGAGCACGTTCGATGTTCTTAGCGGCATGGCGGCCCTGCTGAATCGCGACCTGCGCCACGCCAGGGAGCGGAGCGCCGTTAGCGTCGGTCAGGGAGGCGAGGTCGCCGATCACGAAGACTTCAGGGTGACCGGGAATCGTCAGATCGGGTTGGATCACAACGCGGCCGGCGCGATCGAGTGGCGCATCCAGCAGCGCGCCGACGGGCGACGCTTTGACGCCGGCAGCCCAGATGACGGTGGCGGCGGGAATCAGCGCGCCATCGACCACGACGCCTTCCGCGGTGATCTCTGAGACAGGTGAACCGGTGCGCACCTGAACGCCGAGCCTGTTGAGAAACTTGACGGCCTGGCGCGAGAGATCTTCGGGAAAGGTTTGCAGGATGCGCGGTCCCGCTTCGAAGAGATAGATGTGCGCCCAGGTGGGGTCGATGCGGTCGAAGTCGCGGGCGAGCGTTTGGCGGGCGATTTCGCCGATCGCGCCGGCCAGCTCGGCGCCGGTGGGTCCACCGCCGACGACGGCGAAGGTCATGAGTCGCTGGCGGACTGCTTCGTCGGGTTCCTGTTCGGCCAGCTCGAAGGCGTTGAGGATGCGGCTACGGATGGCGACGGCGTCGTCGATGCTCTTCAATCCGGGGGCGAATTCAGCCCATTCATCGTGGCCGAAGTAGGCATGACTGGCGCCGGTGCCGACAACCAGGTAGTCGTAGGGGATGGCGGCGCCATTGGCCTGGACGACGCGGGCGTCGAGATCGATGGCGGTCACTTCGGCCATGAGGACGAGGCGAACGTTGTCCTGACGGCGGAAGATGGCCCGGATGGGCTGGGCGATATCGGCCGGGGAGAGGGCGGCGCTGGCGACCTGGTAGAGCAGCGGCTGGAAGAGGTGGTGGTTCTGGCGATCGATGATGGTGATCTCGACAGCGGCCTTGCGGAGCTGGCGGGCGGCGTTGACGCCGCCGAAACCGGCGCCGATGATGACGACCCGGAGTGTGGATTGCGTTGCGGTCATGAGGACTCCCTTCCATTAATAGGGAATGATCTCCGTGGAAACCTCGCCGAGCACACCCATTTCGACATTGCGTTCGATGAAGCTGATCGCTTTGGCGAGCATTTCCTGCGCGTGGCTCTGATTGTTGCTGACGCAGACGATCGTCAGGGTGGCGAGGCGCATATCGTCGAGATCCGCTGTATCGGCGACGGCGAGGTTGAAGGTGTTGCGCAGGCGCTGGATGAGCGACTTGATGACGCGGCGTTTGTCTTTGAGCGAGGTGGTTCCTTCCAGATAGAGCGTGACCTCGGCGACGCCGATGGCGGTGGCCATCTCAGCCGGAGCCGGTGCGGGAAACGGTGAGCCGCACGCGCGGGCCATCAGCCGACCAGCGCCATTCGAGATCGTGATCGGCGGCGAGCGCGGCGGGAACATCGAAATAGGCGTTGGCGAGCGCGCTATCGAGCCGGAGCTCGAGCCCGAGCTCGCGCTTGGGAAAGCCGGAGATCGTTGCCTCGGCGACGGAATCGCCGAGTTTGGCGTTGAGTACATCGGCGCCGAGCGAGCGGTAGTTGGTGAGCATGGCATCGAGGAAGACGCCGGCGGAAAGATCGAGCGATGGATCCCAGGCGTTGGCGAAGACCCGGCCGAGGGATTGCGTCCATGCTTCGAGTGGAATGCCGGCTTCCTCGAGAAACGCGGCGGTGGCGAGGATGACGGCCTGCGCGTTGGCGCGGGAGAGATCGAGGAGTTCCTCGCAGGTGTCGTTTTCGTAGGTTGGCTTCTGGGTCATTTCCGTATCGGTTCTTCCCTGGCGTCGGTCGATCACCACCCTCGATTCTACAGGTATCGATCAACAAGCAATCGGAATGAACGCAGTGCAAGGCAGGGATTTCGTGATCGTCGAGACGGAGAGCGGGCCCCACGAAAAAGATGAGAGCAGACCGCAGTCACTAAGACTGGCTCTACGAAACACTGAGTACGGCAACCAGATTTGGCGCTCACCATAGGCCAAGAGCACTTATGCGAAGCAAGCTCCCCATACTTGAACAGTCACTCCACAGCCAGGAACTGGTTGATTAGTTCCTACCAAGAATGTGGGGATACACCGACTGGGAAAGCTGTCGCCGGTGCCTGAGGCACAGCAATACGACACCGTTCCTCCGGAATTGTCCGGCCCTGGATAGCAAGCATCTCCTTCGCCACAGGGATAGCATGGTTGAATGTAGGCCGCGCTCGCAGAGTTCGGCGCTGTGATTGACACCACCGTCGCGACGGCTGCTCCTGCGGCGAGCTTGCCGCGAGTCTGTAAGAACTCCCTGCGGTCAAGAAAGCTCTCCTCTTCAAGAAGCCCAGCGTCGCCGAGGAGGGCCATTGATTCCATGACTGAGTCGACCGTGAATTCAATGTCTGATTGCCGGAGGGATTGTGTGAGCTGCCCAATAGTCGTCTGCCCGTCACACCTGATCCAGACCTCATACGCGACTTCGTTCAGCGAGTGGTATTCGAGTCTTGCGTTATCAAGCACAATCCATTCACCGCTCGGCAATTTGTGAACGGTGAAGTTGACGGTATCCCTTCTTTTCGGCACGCGCACATCGGCCATCAAGCTTCCCTCCGAGCCGGTCACAGAAGTTGTCGCTTGCCGGCAAAGAGAGAGCAAGATGGCAGCGAATCTTCGAGTTTTCGATTGGCGGATAGTACTCAAGGAGTGCTGTTCGCGCAAATAGTGAACGGTCACAAGAAGCGAGGCGGGGCATTTTCGCGCAGCACCAGTGGCGGAATGATGATTGCGACGCCGAAAACGTCTCGATCGCCAGAGCGTGTTCGTAGGTTGGCGCGCTTGTGGCTTCGCTGCACTGCGCGTCACTGCGTTCGCTCCGTTTCGCTCAGCCACCAGTGGGCACAGGGCGCCACCGCTACGACCACGCCGTGCTCATCTGGGCACAGAGCGCCATTGGGGACGCCAGCGACAACGATCCTATCCGACGATGTCGCGGAAGACGCGTAGGAAGTTGAGGCCGAGGAGTTTTCGGAGCTCTTCTTCGCTGAAGCCTGCCCTGGCGAGGGCGACAGTGACGTTGGGCCAGTCGGCGAAGTCCTCGAAGTCAGCGGTGTTGTATTCCGGGGTGAGGCGATGTTCTTCGGGGCGGAAGCCGGACCAGCTGAACTGGCCCGGTCCAAGCCAGGGAAGCTCTTCGGGAAAGGGAATGACGGTGCCAGTGGTCGGGCCGGGGCCGCCTTTGTCGGTGCCGACGCCGACATGATCGATGCCGCAGACATCGACGAGGTGGACAACATGGCGGACGAAGTCCTCAAGCGTGGCGCCGGGAGAATCCTTGACGAATCCGGGCGCGACGACGACACCAAAGTAGCCGCCCTGTTCGGCGACGGCCCGGGCAAGCTCATCGGTCTTGCCGCGGTCGTGGTAGACGACGGCTTTGCTGCACGAGTGGGAGACAATGACCGGCGCCGATGAGACGTCGATCGAATCCCAGCCGACTTGTTCGCTGCAATGGCTGACATCGACGATGATCCTCGCTTGGTTCAGTTTCTGCACGAACTCCCGGCCGAACCAGGTCAAGCCGCTCTGATAGGTTTCGGTGCAGCCGGCGCCGACGAGGTTTTGCAGGTTGTAGGTGAGCTGGACCATGCGCAAACCGAGTCCCTGAAAGAGATCGACGCGGCTCAGCACGTCGCCGAAGGCCACGGAGTTCTGGAAGTCGATGACGATCGCCCGTTTGCCTGTGGCGTGCGCCCGTTCAATGTCGTCGGCAGTTCGGGCGATAACGAAGTCGTCGTGCAACGCGTTGACGATCGCCTGGCAATTGGCGATTTCCCGCACCGCGCGTTCGAATGCGGTGTCGTACGACTCCAGCGCGGAGAGCGTCGCGCAGGCGGCGGTGACTCCGGAGTCTTTCCACTTCTTGCGGTAGATCGCCGCTGCTTTGGGGGATGTCTGGATTTCGCGAGCGAGAACGTCGCTGAGTGATTGGAAAATCTCCGACTGGCTGCGACCGAGTGCGGCCAGCTCGTCGAGTGCTTCCTTCATGCCGGGCGTGAACACGATGCCGGAAGTGACGAAGGGCTGCTGCGAGTCGATGACGAGCGCTTCCTTGTGCAACGCCAGCGCTTCTTTCTTCGAAAGGGCGGGTTTCGTCTTTTTGGCCATCGGAAATCCTCCTGCACCTCTTCAGGACACGCGCTTGTAGGCGCGAAGTCCCATATGGAAATAATCGGCCTGTTCACCTTTGGATGGAACGACAAAGCCCGTGCGCGACCAGCCGCGATCGGCGAACTCCGCGACGAAACTGGTCGGGCCGGTTCTGAGGAGTGGAATGGCGGCGCTGGGGCGTCCGTGGCGAGAGGAGGTCGACAGACGAAGTCCGTTCTCGCCCGTGTCGATTGTGACGGTGTAGTCGAGGTGCTGATATGTGCCGACAAATGGACGTAATTGCTCGTGGGTGGCTTCGAGAACGGGAGGAACCGGTGCGCGCTCGATACCGAATCGGTCGCCGATGATTTCAGCGATGAGCTGTCCGCCCATGCGGATGCCGCCGGAGATATTGGTCAGGACGGCGACGGCGAAACCCCGATCGGGCAAGACGCGAAGCATCGCGGAGGTGCCGCCGTTGTGGCCCAGACCGCGTTCGTGTACGTATTGGTGCAGCCCCCAGCCGATGCCCCAGACGGTATTGTCGAGGGACCCACTGGGCAGGTGGGACACCTGCACCTGCTGCATCGCTGCGAAGGATTCGGGCGACAGCAATGGACCTCCGTTCGTCGAGCGACCCTGATCGAGATGAAGCTGGGCGAAGCGGACAACGTCTGCGGCGCTGGCGTAGGGGGTAAATCCAGCCGAGGCGCCGGCGTGGAACTCCAGCCACATGTCGCCGGCGACGGGACGGCCGTTGTCGTCTCGATTATGCGGCGAGACGATCGGGCGGCGTTCGGCTTCTTCGCGGAATACGACCATCGAGTCAAGACCGAGCAGTTCGATGAGTCGCTCGCGGATGAGGTCCGGCCAGGTTGTTCCTGTGAGTTGTTCCAGCAGATAGCCAGCCAGGATGACAGCTGAATTGCTGTAGGAAAAGAGCACTCCAGGTGGATGCAACTCAGGCAGGGAAGCCAGTGACTTGACGTAGTGTTCCAACGCGTCTGATCCGGCGCCGGTGTCGTGGATGTGGTCGCCGGCGATGCCGCTGGTGTGGGTGAGGAGTTGCCGAACGGTGACTCGCTCCGTCTGTTCCTTCGACGCGAGCTGCAAATCCGGCAGGTAGTCGCGCACCGGCAGGTCGAGGTCGACCAACCCTGACTCGACGAGCTGCATCATCAAGGTGGCAGTGAAGACCTTGGTAATCGAACCGATGGCAAAGATGGTCTCGTTGGTGACTGGCCGGCCGGTGCCGATGCTGGCAACCCCGGTGCTGGCGAGGTCGATGTCGCCATCGTGCAGAACGGCAACCGATGCGCCGGGCACATCGAACCGATCGACGAGCTCGTTGAGCCGGGACTGGAGATCGATCATCAGGGTTACTCGCCCCAAACCTCACGGAAGACGCGCACCCAGTTGCCGCCCATGATCTTCTTCGTGTCTTCCTCAGTGAATCCGCGTTCGAGCAGGCGCTTCGTCAGGTTGGGGAAGCCCTGCGGTGTTTCGATGCCCTCCGGATAGTAGTAGGGCGGTGGCGGATAGTTCTCCGCACTCCAGGTTCCTGAAGCGATGAGTGACTCGTAATACTTCTCCATGTATCCCGGCTCGGCGACAGGCACCTGACCGTCAAAATAGTCGATGCCAAGACCAACATGATCGGTCCCCACAAGATCGGACATATAGACAATGTGGTCGATGAACTGATCGAGCGTCGGTTTCGGATCAGGACTGACGAACGCCGGGTACCCGACAGCTCCAACGAGACCACCGGTGGCCGCTACTGCCTTGATCTGATCGTCCTTGATATTACGCTGGCTGTCGTGGACGGCTTTCGCGCCAGCGTGAGAGAAGACGGCTGGTCGTGAGGAGGCTTCTATCGCTTCCATGGTTGTGCGATAGCCGGTATGGGAGCAGTCGACGATGACCCGCTGCTCGTTCATTCGTTGAATCAGCCGGAGACCGAAGCGGCTGAGACCGGCATCAGTGCGTTCTTCGCAGCCATCACCGACGCGGTTCTTGACGTTGTAGGAGAGCTGGATCATGCCGACGCCCATCTTCTTCCAGGCATTGACGAGATCAAGGTTGTCCTCGATCGGCGTCGAGCCCTGGAAATGGAAGATGATCCCGAACTTGCCTTCCCTCTTGGCTTGTTCGATATCGGCGGCGCGCTCGATCAGCGTGTAGTTGGGATTCTGAGCGATCAATTCGAGCCATTTGCCGAGATATTTGAGGCTGGCCCCGGCATCGAGATCGCCGCCGACCGAAGGCGCAGCGGCGGTCGCTTTTCCTTCGATCCACCAGTGGATGAGATCGAAGCGTCGCATCAGGGGGCAGGTGGCGTCGATGACAATCGCTTCCTGATGGATGCGTTGGAAGTCGGCGGCAGTCATTTGGAGCTCCTCTCACGGCAACGGCGAAGGCCAGCGCAGCGTACCAGAAGAGTTGTCGCGGCGAATTCATGCCAGGAGGGGAGTATTAGAACAGAACTCGTCTACCGTGCGCGAGAGGCTCAGGGGTAGATTGTGATCGAGGCGCCTCCGGCTACAACGCCAAAGTGGCGGTAGTCGAGCGTCAGAACATTGCCGCCATGCCGTTCGGCGCAGGCAACGACGGCGGCATCGGCGAAACCGAGCGGGAAATCGTCGTATTGGACAATCAATTCGCGAGTGCGCCCCAAGTCGTCGTTGCAGTCAAGCAAAAGCCGGCCCGTGAGAATGCTGTCGAGCAATCTCAGGACGGATGCGCTGCCGAGCCGGGCGTCTACAACATACGCGACCTCAGCCATGACTAGAGCAGGAAGTAGGTACGGGCCGCCGTCGTCTTTGAACGCTTGCAGGACGCGCTCGTGGTTCGAGTCGGCGGCATTGAAAAGCGCCACTAACGCCGATGTATCAATCGTGATCACTCAGGGCGCCAATTAGCCAAAAGCCATTCCTCAGTGTCGGCACCCTCGACTCCTTCGATCGAAACGCTCCCGACAAAGTCCGGAAGAGGTCGCTCCACTGCCGCAACATACGTCGCAATTGCCTCGCGAATCAGCGATGCTTCAGAAGACCCTTTTTGCTTGGCCGCAACGGTCACCGAGACTGCCAATTCTTCAGGAATGTAGATCGTGGTCTTTTTCATGTTCTCAAAGCCGTTCATGCATATGACATCTCCCGGATTTTACCACATAAGGTAACCATATTCCTATGAAGAGCCCCCCGAACACTGTTCGGCTGACCTATTGACATTCGGATACGGCGGGTGTAGCCTGACATTGGTTGTTATTCCGAACGGTGTTCGGTATTCGAAGGAGATGCAGGTGGGACGGGGAGCTACGCAGCGGAGAGCGGCCGCACGACAGGAGATGCGAGAGGAAATCCTGCGCGTGGCCCGCGAGATGGTTGAGGAGGAGGGAGTGGCCAATCTCTCCTTGCGCGCCATCGCCCGCACTCTCGGTTACTCGCCCGCCGCGCTCTACGAATACTTCCCGTCGAAGGAAGCAATCGCCAAAGCCCTCTATTTCGAGGGCGCCGATGGTCTTGCCGGGCAGATGCACCGGGACCTGGCCGCTCTCGCCGCGGCAACTCCACCCATGGAGGCCAAGAAAGCACTTGGCCGGGCTTATCGGAGGTATGCGCTCGATAATCGGGAGCTCTTTCTGCTCGTCTTTGGCAGCGGCAACGCCTTCAGCACATTGTCAGAGCAAATGGAGAAGAACAGCGAAGGGTACGATGCGCTGCTGTCCACCGTGCAGAGCGGACTCGATTCGGGCGACATCGTAGAGATGCCTGCGGAAATGCTGGCACTCACGGCGTGGGCGTCGGTTCATGGATTCGTCATGCTCGAACTCGCGGGCGCATTCGGCGGATCGGACCCCAATTGTGAGGTATCCGATCCCGGTCAGATTCCGCCCGATCAGCTCTTCGAGATGCATATGGAATTGATCGACTCTGGTATGCGTCGCCGCTAGACGCAAGATCACCGCTTCACAACCGATTTCAGATTCGACCGCCGGAGCTGCCGGCAGGTCAGGGGGACCCTTGCCATGTTGACCCGTTGGGGATCATTCGTCCAACGTAAACCGAAACTCGTACTCGCTCTCTCGGGGCTGGGCTTGCTGGTCGCAATACTGCTGATGGCCACAGCGTCGCCAAAACTCATCTCGGGCGGATTCGTCGACGAGAACGCCGAATCATCGCAGGTCGAACAGATCCTGCTCGACGACTTCGGACGTGGCGCCGAATCACTCGTGTTCGTCTTCGAGGCCGGCGGGCCGATCGACACCACCGCGAATCGCGCGGCCATCGAAAGGGCCATCGCCCCACTGGCGTCGGAGCCGGATGTCGCGCAGGTCGTGACACCGTGGTCGGGTGGAGGGGCCGAGCTGCTTTCGTTCGATGGACAGAGCGCACTGATCGTGGCCATTCTGAACGTCGATCAGGACGGCGTCGAGGAGGTTCTGCCCGATCTGCGTTCCTCAGTAGAGGAAGGCGCCGAACGGAACGGGCTCGCGGTTACTGTGACCGGCAATGGCGCAATCGGCGAGGCGATCAGCCACGAAGTCGAGGAGGGAATCCTGCGCGCCGAGTCGGTGGCCGTTCCATTGACATTGCTCATCATGGTCTTGATCTTCGGCAGTGTGGTCGCGGCCGGGTTGCCGCTGATCGTCGGAGGATTGGCGATGGTCAGCTCGATTGCGGCGATCCTGGCACTTTCGGCGTTCACCGATCAGTCCGTCTTCGCCATCAACATCATCACCCTTCTTGGTCTCGCCCTGGGGATCGATTATTCCCTCTTCATCGTGGCCCGGTATCGCGAAGAGCTGACCAAAGGTTCGGGAGATCAGGCTCTCCCGAACACATTGGCGACCGTCGGCAAAGCTATTCTCTTCTCCGGGATCACCGTGATTTTCGGGCTGGCAGCGACCTGGTTCTTTCCCATGCCGGCGTTGCGCTCGATGGGTCTGGCGGGGATGCTGGTGGTTGCCGCAGCTCTGTTCTACGGATTGACCTTCCTGCCGGCCATGCTGGCGTTGCTCGGCTCCCGGATCAATAGACTGGCAGTGCCGCTTCCGTCGCGTTTGCGGGGCAATGGCGAGGGCAGCTTCTGGAATAGGGTGGCCACGGCTGTGATGCGCCGGCCAGTGGCAGTGCTGTTGCCGGTGCTGGCGGCGCTCATTATTGCGGGCTTGCCATTTCTCCGGCTCGACCTCAGCCCCGGCGGCCCGACGGAGCTGCCGGCCGGTATTCCGGCGCGGATCGCCTGGGAGCGGGTCCAGACCGACTTTCCGGCTGGCGAAAGCGACCCCATTCCGGTAATCCTGACCGTGGAGGACGTGTCCGCTGGCTCCGATGCCGGGCTCGCAGTCGTCGCGGCATTCGTCGAACAAGCTCAGGCGCTGCCTGGTGTGGTTCACGTCGACAGTCAGGTGTCGAGTCCGGGCCAACAGGAAGCGCTGACCAGTGGCAACAAGGCGTTGATCGAGGTCGTTGCGGCATCGCCGGAGAGCAATCTCAGGCAGGATCTCGTCCGCGATCTGCGGTCGATCGACGTCAAGGGTGCATCGGTGAAGGTCGGCGGCAGCGCGGCGATGAGCGTCGACACGCTGGATGGCATTCACGACGGCGTTCTGCCGGCGTTCCTCTTCGTCGTGGTTGGAACCTACCTGATTCTGCTGCTGACCTTTGGTTCGGTTTTCCTGCCGATCAAGGCCATCTTCATGACCCTGCTCTCGATTTCCGCGTCATTGGGGGCGCTGGTTTTCGTGTTCCAGGACGGCCGTTTCGAGAATCTGTTTGGATTTACGGCGACCGGGGAGATTATCTCGACCACGCCGATACTGATGTTCTGCATATTGTTCGGGCTGAGCATGGACTACGAGGTGCTGATGCTGAGCCGGATTCAGGAGGAGTACCAGCGGACGGGCGACAACACCGCGTCTGTGGCGTTTGGTTTGGAAAAGACCGCCAAGGTGATCACCGGGGCGGCGGCGATCATGATCGTGGCCTTCGGTGCGTTCATGCTGGCCGACATCACAATCATCAAGAGCATGGGCTTCGGTCTGGCGCTGGCGGTGCTGATCGACGCGACGATCGTGCGGGCGCTGCTCGTGCCGGCCACGATGCGGCTGATGGGCGATCTCAACTGGTGGGCGCCAAAACCGGTGCGATCGATCGTGGAGCGCATTGGACTGTCACACGCGGAGCCGCAAGTGGCGGTGTCGGGCGCTGGTGACTGAGGCCGATTCCGAATTAATGACACGAGCGAGGACAATCTTGCCTGGCTCGTGTCATTTCCTGGAGGAAACGCGGACTATTTACCCCAGCCGTCAAGGATCTTCTTAACCTCATCGCGGTGGGTGGTCTCGTCGTTGAGCATGTCCTCGAGCTGGACCTTGAGACCGACTTCGCCGAGCTCGTCGGCCATGTCGATGCGTTCGCGGTAGTGTTCAACCGTTTCGGCCTCGGCCTCATAGATGAACTGCAGCATTTGCCGGGTGTCGTCCGATGTTTGTACTGGCCGAGGAGCGACGATCGGCTCTCCGCCGAGCGCGACAATCTTGTCCGCAAGGTACTGGGCATGCCGCTGTTCGTCGGGGATTTCCTGCTGAAGGAACTGGACCAGCTGCGGCCGGTACGGTCCGGTGACCTTGGCCGAATACTGCAGGTAGCTGATGATCGCGTTGTACTCACCTGCCAGATCGTCGTTCAGTCCGTCAATCAGCGCCTTCATTGATAGCTTTGCCATGATGCATTCCTTTCTCGCCTTCCGGCCGAAGATTCAGCTCCGGCCCAACCGTCCTAACTATAAGCAGGATATATGCCACGGATCATGCGATTCCGGAGGGAATGTCGCAAAGACGAAACAACTCTGGATCCCCACCGAAATGAGGTGGGCGCCGTACCTGAGCCAGTATCAGATTGACGGCGTTCTACCCCGACCCAAGGCCATATCTGGAGTCTCTCGAAAGGAAGTTCTCTTTCCTGAGTTGTTGACAAAGAACTCCACTACTTGATAGGGTACTCCTCGACAGCGCGGATGATTGCGCGACTTGCTTTCGAGATCCAGGGGGTTACATTGCGAATGGCAGTGGCCGCAATCCGACATTCGTGCGCAGCATACGAGTATCTTCGCTGCTCCGCAGTGGGCGCTTCCGCTCGTTGCAGCATCGGCAACACCAGCTGCTGTCCGGCGTTCCGCCCTCCCTGGAGCGACGCAGGCGGTCTCTCCGGCTGTTAATCAACGCTGAACTCAATCGCATTCGTTTGGATTATCAGTTGATCACAGTCAAGGAGAACACTTCATGGCCAAGTCGTGTCATTTTCGGTCCCGTTTGATTTCGGGAAAGCGCATCTCTCGACGGCGACTCGTTCAGGCTGGCGCGGCGGCGGGAGGAGCGCTTCTCCTGCCTGGCGGCTTCGCTCGCGCGCAGGTTGCGTCGCCACCAGCCCCGCCGCGCTTCGACGGAGAAACACTCAACTTTCTGATCATCCAGCCTCATGCAGTAACGGGCGAGATTCTGAAAGCCGAATTCGAAGCTCTGACCGGCGCGACAGTGAACGTCACCGTCGTTCCTTACGACCAGGTTCAGCAGCAGGCGACCCTCGATGTGCAATCAGGGGCGAACGAGCTGGATGTCATCGATTTCTGGTACACGACCGTCGGCGCACTGGCGACAGATGGCATTCTCGAAGACGTCACCGACCGGATCGAGGCCGATGCCGATGTTATCCAGCCGGACGATTTCCTGCCCGCGATTTACGACACGTACACCCTGTACGACGGCAGTCGCTGGGGTCTACCGTACGATGGCGACACCCATGTGCTCTTCTACAACGAGGAGATCTTCGAGCTGGCTGGAGTCACCGGCGCTCCCGAGACATGGGACGACTATCTGGCCGCCGCGCAGACGATCACCGAGGCAGGATTGACTACTGCTGATGGTCAGCCAATCTATGGGTCGGCGATTCAGGGATTCAAGGCGCCGATTATTCTCGGTTCGACCTATTCGAACCGGCTGGCGGGATTTGGCGGTCAGTATCTGAACGACGACGGCAGTCCCGCGCTCGATTCGGAGGCTGCTGTCCTGGCAGCGCAGGCGCTCGTCGACGCGTCGCCATTCGCGCTGCCGACGCCTCTGGAAACGGCGTTCGAGCAAGCGCTCCCGGCATTTCTCAGCGGACAAGTGGCGCAGCAAGAGTTCTGGACTGATCTTGGCGTCTACTCGCAGGACCCTGCTCAGTCGAGCATCATCGACAAATGGGGAGTCGTCCAGATCCCGGTCGGCGGCGAGAACACGTCGCACATTGCGCCGCTCAATGCTGGGTTTGGGTTCGGAATCTCGTCAGGATCGTCGAACAAAGAGCTCGCCTGGGAGTTCGTAAAGTGGGCGACCAGCGCGTACATCAACGAGCGGCTCCTGCTCGAATTCGGCTCTGGTATCGATCCGACCCGCCTTTCGACCCTGAACTCGGAGGCTTACATCGCGTTCGCACCGAAGGTTCAGGCGGCGGCATCTGCCAGTTTGAACGGGGCATTCCCGTGGCCGACCTCCCCTGAGTCGCCGGAGCTTACGACCAAGCTATCGGATGAGCTGGCGCTTGTGCTGCAGGGGAGCAAGTCGCCGGAGGACGCGCTGTCGGAGACGCAGGCAGCCTGGGTCGAGACGCTGGGTTCGTAGCGGCCGTTCTGGGTTTGCGAGGGGGTCTCTCCGTATTTCAGATCGAGTGATTTGCAGGGAGGCCCCTCGCTTTGTTCGTGTTGAGGCCAATGCGCGCGCCCCGGCGAGGAGTCGCCATAAATGGCGACTCTACGCAGTGGTGGATACGGGCGAGGTCGCCATGAATGACGGCGCTACGCAGTGGTGGATGCGGGCGAGGTCGCCATGAATGACGGCGCTACGCGGTGGTGATACGGGCGAGATCGCCATACATGGCGACGTTACGCGGGTTTCTGATGGAGAGTGCGGGCAGAAGGCAGATTTGGCGGTTCAGAATGAGAGTCTGATCGCTGCACGGGAGAGGGCGTCAACGGCATGGCCGCAATCAGCGCATCACCGGCGAGGTCCGGCGAGAGGAGTCGTGCGCCGCGACGCGGACCGTGGCTTCTGGCCCTTCCATTGCTGGTGGGGTTGGTTACATTTTCGGTCTATCCGCTCGTCTATGTGGCGGCGTTGTCGGTTTCTGAGTCCAGTCTTGGCAGGACCTTTCAGGAGTGGGTTCATTTGGCGAATTACCGCAAGGCGCTCGACGACTCGGTGTTCACCGACTCACTGCGGCGATCAGTGCTCTTTTCGTTCGTGGGGACATTCGCGCAGCTCGCGCTTGGGGTCGCAGTGGCGCTCTTGCTCGATAACGCCGTACGCGGTGGACGGGTGCTGAGGACGATCATCCTTCTCCCGCTCATTACGCCGCCGATCATGGTGGCGACTGCATGGAAGCTGATCTTCAATCCCGGGGCAGGGCTCCTGAACAGCGTTCTGCTCGAACTCGGCGTGATCGATGAACCTGTCTCTTGGCTTGGTTCGTCCAGATGGGCGCTGAAAATGGTTGGAATCGCCGATGCGTGGCAATGGACGCCGTTTGTGGCGCTTCTGGCATTCGCGGCGCTGCAATCTTTGCCTGGCGACATTTTGGAAGCGGCGTCGATCGACGGCGCATCGAGCGTCCGACGCTTCTGCTCGATCACCCTGCCAGCGCTCATGCCGTCGTTGACTGCCATTTTTCTGCTCAAACTGATCATCTCATTCAAGGTTTTCGATCTGGTCTATGGCATGACCTATGGTGGACCCGGGTTCGATACCAACCTGGCAAGCTTCCAAATCTACCGAGTCGGCTTGCAGCAATTCGATGTCGGCTACGCAGCGGCGCAAACCGTGATCTTCGCTCTGATGGTCAGCTTGATCACGCTGCCGATTGTCCTGGTGCGCGACAGGATCATCGACCGATGGCAATGACCGAAATGTCTTATCTGGTCGACAGGCAAACTTCCGTTGGCACGACGACGACGACGCGCTCATGGTCGTGGGGCAGGTTCGTTCAGTGGTTCGGCATCACCGTTCTGCTCGTACTGGTCCTCACGCCAATTGCTTACCTCTTCGCGACCTCGCTCAAAGCGAAGGATCAGGTGCTCGACGGTCGATTCTTCCCCCGCGACCTCTACTGGCAGAACTGGCGGGATGCGTTCAACACAATCGACCTGCTTCTGTTCATGCGCAACTCGTTCGTCGTGGCGCTCCTGAGTGTGGTCATCACCCTGTTCATTGCTGTCCCAGCAACCTATGTCATGGTTCGGCATGGAATTGGAGGAAAGCTTCTGTACAGCCTTGTGCTCGGTTCGTATATCGCACCACCGATTGTTGCGATTCTGCCGCTCTTCTTCCTTTTAAGACGGATCGAGGGCATCAACACACATTGGGGTCTGGCGCTCGTTCATGGTCTGGCCAGCGTGCCAATAGCGATCTGGCTGATCGATGGTTTCATGCGGGCGGTCCCACGAGAAATCGAGGAAGCTGCACAGATCGATGGGGCGGGGCTGGTGGAAACGCTGGTCCGGATTGTGATGCCACTTATCGCGCCTGGTGTCGCGGCGACGGGCATCATCTGTATGATCCTCTCGTACAACGAGCTTCTCTTCGCGCTGGTGATGACGTATCGTCCGGAGACACAGACATTGCCGGTTGGCATCTCGCTCTTTCAGGGCGACCGGCTCGTGAACTACGGTCAGATGTCGGCGGCGTCGCTCGCCGGCATACTGCCGGTGTATGTTCTCGCGTTGGTTTTTCAGCGGTATCTGATTGGAGGTCGCCTGCAGGGCGCCGTCAAGTAGGTCCCGCGTTCGCGGGGAGAAAGACAGGAGCGTTTCATATGTCCAAACGAGTCGTCATTTCACCAGAGCAGTTCCTCGATGGTTCGCCGATGCAACAGGACGACCGGTCGGTGCGCGATTTGAAGCTGGTCTATCCAGATACGGGCTTCGATGCCTCGACCCTCTGCCTCGGTCTCGTAGAGATCGATCCGGGTCACCACTCGCCCCTTCATCGTCACAAGTGCGAGGAGGTTTACTATGTCGTGAGCGGCAGCGGTGAAATCGAAGTCGAGGGGGAGCGGCATAGCTTCGGACCAGGGAGCGCGATCTTCAACCGGCCCAATACGGTGCATCGCGTCTGGAACACAGGAACCGAGACGGTGCAACTTGTTGTCGTCGGTGGGATCATGCTCGTGCCGCTTTGGCCGCACTGGCCCACAGATTCGCCATACGAGGTGTTCGAAGGAACGACCGCGGATCAGCACAAGGCGGTTGATAATTGAGCAATGACATAGCCATCCACAGCGCGACACCAACGGCGATTGCCGCGAACTTCGCGGCGCTCGTCGATGTGCTGTTGCCGGGCGACGCTGATTTCCCGTCAGCGGCGACGACGGGAATTCAGGCGGTCGTGCTCGATCGCCTCCGCGCACGCATCGGATGGGACGCGGTAACGGAAATCTCGCTTTTTCTCGATCGCGACGGGCCGTTTTCCGGGCTGGCCCCTGAAGCCCGCGTCGAGCACGTCTCGGCGTTCGAATCGGAGCTGCCCGATCTTTTCGCGCAGGTGCGCTTCGTCGCCTACCTCGCCTACTACGAAGCACCCACTGTGATTCGGGCGCTGCAACAGCTTGGGCACGACTACAATGACTCTCCTTTACCACATGGGTACGTCATGGATCCGTTTGATGCCCGACCGGGATTCGATCTGCCACGAAAACCGCGGGGAAGCTACTTGAAAACCGAGGAGATCGAGCGCATCGATCTCTCGTCACTTGCTGATCTCGACTTGCCAAGGGTGGTGGAGTGAGATGAGCAGCGAGCGTTCACCACACCGGCACGAATCTGTGGATGTGCTCGTCATCGGCGCAGGCATGGGCGGGGCGATCGCCTCTCGTGAACTGGCGGAAGGCGGATTGCGGGTAGTTTGCCTGGAGCAGGGTCTCTGGACACGACCGGAGGAACATCCGCACTTCTCGCCGAACTGGGAATGGCAGCGGCTGACTAACTGGAGCACGGCAGTCAATGTTCGCAACCGCAGCGCCGACTACCCAATCGACACCAGCGACGAAATGACGTTGATGTGGTCGGGCGTCGGTGGGTCGACAACGGTCTACACGGGGACATGGCCCCGTTTTCGTCCGTCCGATTTCCGGAAAGGGACGGAACATGGCGCCCAGCCTGACTGGCCATTTGCCTATGAAGACCTGGCCCCGTTCTATGAGCTGAACGACCAGAATTGCGGCATCTCCGGTGTGCTCGGCGATCCAGCCATTCCGCCGCGAGGGCCGTTTCAGACGGGGCCACTGCCGCCCGGCAGCAGCCGTGCGGCAATGCGCGGATTGGAAAAGCTCGGCTGGCATTGGTGGCCGATGCCGAACGCGATTCTGGCCGAGGACTATGATGGACGGTCGGCGTGCATTCATTGTGGCGGGTGTCAATCGGGCTGTCCGCGCGGTTCGATGAACCACATGGGCATTACGCATTGGCCGAAGGCGATTGCCGCCGGCGCAGAATTGCGGCCCGGCGCCCGCGTGGCCCAAATCGAGACGGGGGACGACGGATCGGCGACTGGGGCGCTTTACGTCGACCGGCAAACGAGCACCTGGCACTTCCAACCAGCAAAGTTGGTGATCGTCGCGGCGAATGGTGTGGGAACGCCTCGACTGTTGCTCAATTCGGCCAGTGAACGGCATCCGAATGGACTCGCCAACAGCTCAGATATGGTCGGTCGCCACTTGATGCATCACGGGTTGGCGGTGATCGAGGCGTGGGTCGACGAACCACTGGAAACGCACAAAGGATTTCTCTCGGCCCAACTGGTTTGCGAAGAATTCGCCGAGACCGATGTCAGCCGGGGGTTTATCAACGGCTTCACCCTGCATCTGGTCCGCATGAACGGAGCTGGATACCAGGCGCATGGTTCCCATTCAGGAAATGTCGGACCGTGGGGAGGGGGGCATCACGCCTGGTTCAAACAGCACTTCGATCGAGGTTTTGCCATTCTCTGCTGCGGCGATGATTTGCCGTTGCCCGAAAATCGGGTGACTCTCTCGGCGACCGTAGCCGACTCCGATGGCATCCCCGCTCCGCACATCGACTACCGGCTTCATCCCAACGACGAACGAATATTGGATTTCGCGGTCGAGCGGGCGGTGGACATCGCAAACGCATCGGGCGCGTTCGAAGTCAAGGTCAATCGGTGGACGAGACCGGACGGCCGCTATGCCCCGCCGGCCTGGCATCTGCTCGGCACCTGCCGCATGGGAACGTCGCCCGCCAATTCCGTGGTCGACGAATGGGGCCGGAGCTGGGATGTGCCGAATCTCTACATCATGGACGGAAGCGTGTTGCCAACTGGAGGGGCGGTCAACCCGACGAGCACCATCGGCGCGGTGTCGTTGCGCAATGCTCGTCGACTGCGGGACACCTTTCCGGTGTGTTAGGACGCGTTCATTTTCTGCGTCACTGCCGGACCGGATGCCACATCGAGGCTCAGTTTTTCGAAGCCGGCGGCATCGATGGGGGGATCGAGCAAGCGTGTGAAGCTGCCGTCCTCTCCGAGAATCCCCCGCACACCGACACTCAGCGTGCTGACGTCGTATAGACTGAAGACTGTCTGTACTCCCTCGAGACCTTGCGAATCGAGCTCGCTACGCAGTGAGGCGGCCATGAGGGCCGCATTGACCACCGCGGCGGTTTCGATCAGTCCTGGCAGAAAACCGGGGCGTTGCACTGAGTCGAAACCCCATGTCCGGACCATCGATTCGTAACTGAGCCGAACTGCAGGGAAAAGCTGATTGACGATCGAGCGCAGCTCGTGATCGGCGGAGAGGCCAAGATACTGGGCAGGATCGAGAAATGCCGAGGCAGCGGCGGTTACGGCGCCGCAGAGCGTGTGACCGAGGACCACGACCAGACGCAACGTCGGAAGATATTGAAAGGCGTAGTCAATGCTGCCCAGGATTTCCTCGCCCAGCACATTGCCTGCGACTCGGAGAACGAAGAGGTCGTTGACGCCCTGTCCGAAGATCAGTTCGATCGGCACGCGGGCATCGGCGCAGCCAATCACCAGCGCAAAGGGGTTGTGGCGGAGGACCGAGCCGTTGTCGGTCAATCCCAGGTCGGCGGCGCTCACGCGGATTACCTTGCGGGAAATCTCATCGCTGGCGTCCCCCAGCTCCAGCAGTTGGGAAAAGGCCTGGTTTCCGTCCTCCAGGAGGCGCCGTGCCTCTTCCGGAGTTGCCGGAAGAGGTCCCACATCGCGATCGTTTGGATCGATACGGTAGATGATCTCGATCATTTCATACCTTGTCGATTGGTTCGGCACAGAGCCTGGCTGGCACGCGCGAATATTGCCAGGTGAGTGTAGCGTCCGCGGAGGACAATTAGGACGAGCGGATGGCTTGCGGGCTGTGTCGCGGGAGCGGCAGTATGCTGTTGGAAACGCAGGTCGAGACGCGCGAATCGGTGAGACGAGCAGGGTTGAAACCAGGACAAGCGCAATCGGATGGTTTCCGCTGCGGCGGGAGATTCTTCGACCGCACTCCGCTGGTGCTGCGTTCCACCCAGGATGACATCGCCGTTCTTCATGCCGCGCTGCCGCTGGCGTGAGGCATATTGACTCAGGATGATGACGCTCTTTGCATGCCGGGCGGGCGCAGTCGCAGCAGTGCGCAGAATACCGTGGCATATCTAGCTCGTTGTGAATTGGTCGATCGCCCGGCGCCTCAGACAATCCCGTAGACTCTGCTGGTTGCAGTGCGTGTCACTGGAGGAAACTGGTGCGTCCACGACTCGACTTGCCCGCTTCGATTGTCCCGGTTTTTTGGGGTCTCTTTTTTTTGGAAGCGACCTATGGCGCCTACGTCAGTGTCTGGCCGTTGTGGATCGAGCATCTCGGCGCGCCAGTCACAACCGTGGGTCTGATGCTTGGCATCGGCGGCTTCTTGCGCATCTTCGTGCTCGCGCCGTCTGCCGCAATCGCCGATCGGTTTGGCTATCGCCGGGTGATCATTGCGGCGCGCATCGTATCGGTGATCGGCTTTCTGGGCGCGGCGGTCTCCACCCATTGGGCCCAACTCATCCTGGTAATCATTGCTTTCGCGATTGGCGAGATGGTCTTTCCGCTCATCCAGACGATCGTGGCCACCGAAGCCGGCGATCAACGGATGCGCTCGTTTGCGCTCGTCTTCAACGTTGGTCCATCGATCGCGCTGGCCGTTTCGCCGTTGATTGGCGCGGTTGTTGTGGCGCTCTTCGGCATGAGCGCGGCATTTGTTCTGGGTGCAGTCTTTTCGGGATTGGCGGTGCTCTGCCTGACCCGACTCCGCGAGCCGAACCTTCGACCGGAAGCTACCGAGACTCAGTCAGCGGGTTATGCCGCCGCAATACGGCATCCCGGTGTTCGGCTAGTGGCATTGTTGCTCCTGCTGACGGTCTTTTCCCTGTCGTTTGGTGTCGCATTTATCCCGACATTTCTCGAAGATGTTCGCGGTTTCTCTCCGTCGTCGATCACCGCGCTCGGTGCATTGCCTGCTGTTGGATCCGCAGTGTTCGGGCTGATCGTGGCGCGGACGAAGACGCTTCAACAACGTCCCTTTCTGTCCGCGGCCGTACCAGTCGGGCTGATGTCGGTGGCATTTGTCATCTTCTGGAATTCGGCATATGTCCCGCTCATCGTGCTGGCGTTCTTCCTTCGCGGCGGGCTGTTCGCGGTTTGGGCTACGCTGATTTCAGCACTTGGTGAGCTGGCTCCGGAGCGAATCCGCTCTCGTTCTTTCGCGCTGCTGGAGATGATTGGCGGCGTGGCGTTCGCGCTGGGCCCGATAATCGCCGGTGTGCTCTATGCGAGACGAGAAACGCTGCCATTCGAGATCGCCACAATCCTGGCGCTCGGGCTCGTGCCGGTCTTCCTGTTGGCGCAGCGGCGCGTGGACCGGATGCCGAAAGAGGACACAACAGCGATCGGACCGAACGGACGTCGCGACGATGACGATCTTCACCCCGAACTGGCGGTTTGACTCGTTGTGGCTGATCGCGTTCGCACCATCGCCGTCTCCGGGGCCAAGGAGCTGGAAGTCAGGAAATCGCGATTCATCTGCACGCTGCAACGTGTCGCGACAGAGGACGAGGCCAAGGCGTTCATCGCCGCGATGCGCAAACAATACTGGGACGCCAGTCACAATTGCACCGCCTGGGTGATTGGTGAACGGGGCGAGTCACAGCGCAGCAGCGACGATGGCGAACCCTCCGGCACGGCGGGGCAACCGATGCTGAATGTCCTCAATCAGCGCGAGTTAACTGATGTCGTTGCGGTGGTCACCAGATACTTTGGCGGCACGTTTCTGGGCGCAGGTGGGCTGATCCGCGCCTACGGTCAGGCGGTTTCAGACGCGATCGACGCGGTCGGCATCGTCGAGCGCAAACCGCAGCTCGTCGTGGTCATCGAGGCGCCGCACGACATCGCCGGTAGACTCGAGTTCGCTTTGCGCGGCACGACATTTCCCGTCGCGAATATCGAATATGGCGCCGCGGTGACCTTCGAACTGCACGTCGATCCCTCAGAGCTCGCTGACCTGGAAACGTGGCTGGGCGAAGCGACCAGCGGTCAATGTAGTGTCGACGTCACTGGTGAGCAAACCGTTGAAGTGCCAATAGGGGGTGATACGTCATGACGCTTTACGAGCTGTACGCTGAGTCAGGACCCAAGCACCGTAAGACGTACATTCATGTCCCGCAGATTCTCGGGTGCGTCGCGCGCGGGGCGACAACTGAAGAAGCAGTCGCGAACACTCCCGCGGAGATACGGCGCTTTCTCCGGTTTCTGCGGCGCCATCGGGAGGACGTCGATCCCGAAGAGGACATCGAGGTTCGAATCGCCGAACACATCACGGAAGGCATTTCTCTTGGTGATGGATATCCGTATGTGACTTTCGCCACCGATTTCGAGCCGCTCGATTCCGGGGAAGTCGATCGTCAATTGTTACGTGTAAGGGAGGTGATGAGCGAAATCGGCGCCTGGGCTCGGTCGCAGAGTCCCGAATCGCTCGATGCACAACCACCTGTTGGGCGGCCGGCGCAAACGATTCTTCTCCACATTCTCGGCCCTCAGGGGAGCATTCTGGCGGCGGCGTTCGGTCGTGCGCCAGGCTTTGGCCCGATCAAAGCGGCGGCCAAGTCGGGCGAACTTCCAATCGACGAAGCATTGCTGCTGTCGTGGGAGAAGTGCGCCGAACGCGTCAAACAGGCGACGCCGGACGAATGGAACAGCGTGCGCCAGATGACCGGCTACGTCTACACGCTTCGCAATGCGCTTCGACGGATGATCGAGCACCCATGGGAGCATTTCGTGGAACTCTCGGAGCGCCCCGGAGGACCAGTTCTCTAAGGTGAGACGGACCTATCTGATGACGAGTTCCGCCTCGATCTCGACGCAGAAGTTCCACGGAAGGCCGGCGACGCCGATCGCCGAACGGACGTGCTGACCGGCGTCCTGACCCCAGAGCTCGAGGATCAGGTCGGAGCAGCCATTGATGACGGCAGGAAACTCGAAGAAATCGGGCGCGGCGTTGACCATGCCGAAAACTCGCAACCAGCGGTCGATACGGTCGAGATCACCAAGTTCTCGCTTCAGGCTCGCGAACATCGATACAGCCGTCAGGCGGGCGGCGTCGTATGCGGCATCGGGAGAGACGTTGTCGCCGACCTTGCCGAATGGTCCGGCCAGTGATCCATCGGGATGCTGAGCAGTATGTCCGGCGATATAGGCTCGATCGCCATGCACCCGCACGAATGAAAAGGGAATGCGCACTCCAGGCGGCACCTTGGGAGGTTCCGGCAACACGAGTTTCATCGATGCCAGTTTTTCTTCGATCGTCACCCGCTGCCTCGCTTTCCCACACCGTTATCCGTTGAGCTCGATCGGTTCGGTGAGCTCTGGATTGTTGTTCCGCACGTTGTTCACGTCGCGGCTGACCGGAACGACCTGCATTTCTTCGCCCGGATATGGACCGAGCAGTCGTTCGACCTGCGCGACATCGTTGACGGAGCGGTCGAGCCACTCCTCTTCGTCATCCTGGTGAAGTATGACCGGCATCCGCTCGTGCAGTGGGCGCATCAGCTCATTTGCCGCCGTAGTGACGATGGTGTAGCTTGCTATAACATTCTCGTCGTCGTCTTTCCAGGCGTCGTAGAGGCCGGCGAACGCAAAGAGCGGATCCCCTGGAACGGTGATGTAGTAGGGCTGTTTATGATCGCCCATATTCTTCCATTCATAGAAGCCATTGGCGGGAACGAGACATCGCCGGCTCTTGATCAAATTGCGGAACATCGGTTTTTCGTTCAGCGTTTCGGCGCGAGCATTGATCGGTGCCACGCCTCTCTTGCCAGCGCCCTGCTTTGCCCAGCGAGGCGTGAGTCCCCAGGTCATGGCGCGGACTTCGCGTACTCCATCACGGTTTTCCACGACAACAGGTTGCATTGTGGTCGGGGCAACATTCCAGGACTGGGGAATCGCGATCGAAAGCTGGCGAAGCTGAAAGCGTTCGGAGAGATCTTCAGGGGCGTTGAGCACGTATCGTCCGCACATAGTTGAGCTCCTTTCCAGCACGGGATTCGACCATTGTGAGCATAGCACTGCGCCGTTTGCGGATGAACCGAGCGGGCGCTGATTTCTCCCGCTCGGTTCGCCAGACAGATCGATCCGGCAGCGATGCTTTCTGGGCCGGGTGACCTAGCCAATCGCCGCGCCCGTGAGAATAGCGGCGAAGAGCATCGCGAGCGAAATGACAGTTGCGGAAAGGGCGAGAATCTGAGCGAGTGGCGTTTCCTGTTCGGAAGGAGAATTGAGCATTGTTGTATCGTGTCCTGTCGTCATGGCGTGCTCCCATGGTGAGAATCGACCAAGCCACGTCGGCTTTGAAATCAGGTTATGGCTCCATGCTGTGCGCTTCCTTCACGTTTTCAGGGATTTGCAGCAGGGAACCTGCGCGGCTGTTTCTCAGCATTCGCCTACCCGAATCGCCGTGAATTGCGCAGAATTACCAACCAGTGACTCGTGAGAGGACTATTCAATGGAAGACCTGCGTTTTAAGCGGATGAACCGGCGCGATCTGCAGCGCTTGCTGCTGGTCAGTCCGGCTCCTTTCGCCGCACTGCTGGCAAGCGGTCGACTTTCCGGGATTGCGCTGGCCCAGGATTCAGAAGCAACGCCTGACACTTCTGACGAGATCATCCTCGCCCCGACTCCATCGTGCGATGATGGCGATCTCGACAGCATGGTGGAACAAACCGAAGGTCCGTACTTCACACCGGACTCGCCCGAGCGGACCACTCTCATCGAGGAGGGAATGCCGGGCCGTGAGCTCGTCCTAACCGGCTATGTCTACACGCCATCATGCGTCCCTGTTGCCGGCGCGCTCATCGACTTCTGGCAATGTGATGATTCAGGCGTTTACGACAATCAGGGGTTTCGATTACGAGGACATCAGTTCACCGATGAGGCGGGGAGATATGAACTGACGACGATCCTTCCTGGGCTCTATCCGGGCCGCACACGGCATATTCATCTGAAAGTGCAAGCACCGAACGGACCCGTGCTGACCTCGCAGCTGTACTTTCCCGATGAACCGGAGAACGATCGCGACGGAATCTTCGACGAACGACTGGTTGTCGATCTCGAACAGGACGACACTCGTGACGTCGCCTACTACACCTTCGTCGTGAGGGACCAGTGACGAACTTCTCCAGGAGACACATCCTGGCAACCGGGGGATCGGCTTTCCTGACGAGCGTGGTCGCCCGCCTTGACCGCGCGTACGCTGACGATCGGGGGCTTCGCGATCTGCACGGCTGGGATTCCCGCTTTGGTTCGGCCGATGGTGCGCGAGGGACCTCGGTGGACCGATGGAACGAGCTGGCCGGTAACAGGTTGCCGGGTCTTGATGACCTTCTGGCCGGAGAAGCGGGTGTCTACGGGGTGATGGTGGTGGATCAGCGCGGATTGCTTCGGTACAGCCGCAATCCGGGATTGCCCTTCATCTCGGCAAGTCTCTATAAGCTTCTGCTTTGCACAGAGATCCTGCGCCAGATCGAAGACCGCGAGTTGAGCGTGAACGACCGTCTCTTCCTTGATGGCTCCTACTTTATCGAATCGCAGATGCCTGACGGCGCTTACGGGTACGACGCAATTGGCATGGAGATCGCAGTGCACGAAGCATTGTGGGCGACCATTTGCGTCTCCAGCAACGTCGCCGCTATTTCACTTCTCAGCCTAACCAGCCCGGAGACGATGAACGCGCTCGGTACGTCGCTGGGGATGACATCAACGACATTTGCGAGTGACCTCCCGTCGCTCGATTTCTGGCCCCCACAGTCCGCGGAATCGGACGCCGATCTGCTCGCCGCAACAGCATTGATCGAGCGGCAATCCTGGGACTGGCAGATCAACCTGACCTCGCCGGCAGACATGACCCGATTCACCCAACACGTCATGCAAGGCACGCTGCTGAGTCCGTTTATCAGCTCGGTGATGAGAGGGTTGCTCTTCGATCAACAGATCAATGACAGGATGCCAGCGCTTCTGCCGGCGAGCACCCGGGCGGCGCACAAAACGGGCAATCTGACCTCGATCGTGCACGATGCCGGTTCGATCATGACGAGCAGTGGCCCTGTTCTGCTTTCGATGTTGTCGCAGGCAGTTCCCGACGAACACCACGCAACGCGGCTACTTCAGTTAATCGCCGCCATGGTGTACGCCGAGCTCGAGCGAGCCTGACTCACAGGAAACTCCAAGAGATCATCCAGCCCAACTTGAGACTGAACCCATATTCTGGAACTACGTAGACGTGCGGACCAGGAGGCTGAAGTCCGCTGACCCATGCAATGAGAGTCAATCACCGATGATGAACACCCGAGAACCCCGCACCGAACGCATACTGGTTGTAGAGGATGAAGACGCAATTCGCGAGCTGGTGGCGACCGCTTTGCGGTTCACCGGCTTTACTGTTGATTCGGTTGGGTCGGGCGCGGAGGCGCTGAGTGCGGCTCGTAATGGATCTTTCGATCTACTCGTGCTCGACGTCAATTTGCCCGATGTCGATGGTTTTACGATTTGCCGAAAAATCCGGGAAGATGGCAACCATGCGTCGGTCATTTTCCTGACGGCTCGCGATGATCCCGCCGATCTGCGAACCGGGTTTCTGGGCGGCGGCGACGACTATGTCACCAAGCCATTCAGTCTGGAAGAACTGATGTTGCGCATCGACGCGGTGTTGCGCCGGAGTCAGCGCCTGGAGGCCGGGCCAAGCCGGCTCGTCTGCGGCGATGTGTCGCTGGATGAGGATGCACACCGGGTCTGGGTTGGCTTCGATGAGGTTTCGCTTTCGCCAACAGAATTCCGGCTGCTGCGTTATCTGCTGGTCAACAAGGACCGCGTTGTTTCGAAAAACCAGATTCTCGAGCATGTCTGGGACTACGATTTCGCCGGTGACCAATCTGCCGTGGAAACGTATGTCTCCTACCTGCGCCGGAAGCTCGGAGACAGGGACGCGGAAATCATCCGCACCGTTCGGGGATTTGGCTATTCAATGCGTTCCCCAGGCGAAACCAGACAGGCATCCTGACACCATGGATCAGACCGGCTCCCATCGTCCGCCTGGAGCAGCACAGTGAGCATCCGCACCCGGCTGGCATTGGGCATTGCCGCGCTGTTGATGACGACGTTTGTCATTTTTGGTTTCTTGTTAATCCGAAGCGTGCGAGCCACTTTGATCGATCAGGTTGACGATCAGGTGATTCAGTCGGCCTCGCGATCGAAACCAGACAACAAAGGTGGTCCGAGTTCAAACCCCTACGATCGTGGCGAATTTGGCGGTGGGAATACCGGCGATATCGGATATGCACCAGGTCTCGGGAACGACACCGGATCGAAACAACAAAACTCCAGCATGTACGACTACGAACGGCCCATTGCCCACTTCGTCTTTTCCAAGAATGGCGCACTGCTCGTCGATGAACCATGTGGCTACCCTGACTCGCCGAAGTCGCCACCCGTTGTGCCAGACATTCCCAGTGACGAACTCGATGCCATCGTCAATCAGATGGTGACGGTCGAAGCAGAAGACAACTCGATACGTTACCGCATGTTCGTGCAACGCGAAGAAGCTGGCAATGTCGTCGTGACCGCGGCCCCACTTGACGACGTCGAGTCCGCCGTCGATCGGGTGAGAACCATCTTGCTCTTTTTCGGCGCCGTGACGCTCGTCGGGGCAACCGGCGTCAGCTGGTGGATCATCCGAAGGGAACTGAAGCCGGTCGACACAATGGTCGAAACGGCGACCGGAATCGCCGCTGGTGACCTGACCATGCGCGTTCCGGAAGCCGACGAGACAACCGAGCTGGGCAAACTGAGCGCCGCGTTGAACAACATGCTGGGAAAGATCGAAGAGTCGGTGGGTGCAAGGATTGCCAGCGAGGCGCGGCTGCGGCGATTTGTGTCGGATGCCTCCCACGAGCTTCGAAATCCACTCACCTCTGTTCGCGGGTATGCAGAGCTTTACCGACAAGGAGCGATCACTTCATCTGATGCCGTGGACAATGCGATGGGCCGTATCGAGTCGGAAGGCGGCCGCATGGCCCGGCTGGTGGACGATTTGCTGATGCTGGCCCGATTGGATGAGGATCAGGGGCTGCAGATGGCCTCGGTCGATCTCTCCGCAATTGCCAGTGAAGCTGTGGCCGATTTCGGCGTCGTGGCCACTGACCATCCGATCGACTTCTCGGCCACCGGCGAGGCGAAGATGACTGGCGACAGCGTTCGGCTGCGACAGGTGATCGACAATCTGCTTTCCAATGTTCGCGTTCATACGCCGGCGGGGACGGCTGTTCATGTCAGTGTTGTCCGCGACGAAGATGAGATCGTCCTGACGATCGCCGACCAGGGGCCAGGGCTGAGCGAAGAACAGCAGCAGCATGTGTTCGACCGTTTCTGGCGGGCCGACCCGGCCCGCACCCGGAGCAAAGGAGGAAGCGGTCTGGGTCTGGCGATTGTCGATTCGATCGTTGAGGGTCATCATGGGCGGGTGGAACTGCGCAGTATGCCGGGCGAAGGAACGACATTCAATGTGATTCTGCCGGTCGAGCAACCTCCGTCGCAAGAGCGCGAAACATCGAACAGCTTGACCGACCCGGCATAATCGAATAGTCGGATCATCTCGACTCGGGCGAACCGGAAGGAGTCAGTGACCATGCTTTTCTATTGCCGTTTCACCTGGTATCCGGGAACATCGCGCAAGGAAGTGGCCAAGCGCGTAATCGCTCAGGACAAGGCAGGCACAAACCATCCAGAGCGAATCAAGGGCTGGTACACGCTGGTCGGGGGAGGCGCCGGCTTTCTGATGATCGAAGGAGATGCACCGCAGGACGTGAGCGAGATCCTGGAGCCGTACATGGATCTGATGTCCTGGGACGTGCATGCCGTTTCCTCCAACAGTTATGAAGAAAAACTGGACGAGCTGAGAAAGCAGGTCTAGCCAGAACAGACCTGCTTGACTTCCCGAAGGTCCAGACAGATGCTTGATGTACGAGAGCACGTGCATGTAGGCGTCTGGTCCGATGTCCGAACGTGTCACATTCCTGAACAGCGCGGCGCGATCCGCAACGGCATCGCAGTCACAGAAAGCGGCACGGACATCGGTGCCCATTCCGCTGACGTCATTCGTTGCCCGCGAGCGCGAGCTGCAAGACGTCACGGGACTGCTCCAACGTGATGATGTCCGCCTCGTTTCCCTGACTGGACCGGGAGGCATCGGCAAGACCCGGCTTGCGATTCGAGCTGCGGAACTGCTGAACAATGACTTCGAGCACATTTGGTTCGTGTCGCTGGCGACCATCACCGATCCACGTCTCCTACTACCCACCATTGGTCATGTCGTGGGAGTGCGCGAATCTGAGCGCGAGGGGATAGCAGATCAACTCACTCGAGCTGTCGGCGACAGCTCTGCGCTGCTCGTACTCGATAATTTCGAACAGATCATCCCGGGTGGGACCGCCCTGATCGCGATTATGCAAACATGCAGCCGGCTGAAAGCGCTCGTCACAACGCGAACCGTTCTCAGGTTGAGCGGTGAGTTCGACTACGAGGTACCCGCTCTGCCGCTTCCCCCCGCTGACGCAGGACTGTCAATCTCGGCGATCGAATCATGGCCAACAATTCGTCTGTTCGTCGAACGAGCGAAGGCCGCCGATACGCGCTTCGCACTGACTCAATCCAATGCGAAGGACGTAATCGAGATTTGCATCGCCCTCGAAGGTCTGCCGTTGGCCATCGAGCTCGCGGCTGCCCAGTTGCGCACCTTTACGCCTGACGCGATGCGAGGAGAGTTGCGCCACCGGCTCGAACTCCTCGTCGACGGCCCGCTCGATCAGCCCGAACGCTTGCAGACCATGCGCAACGCAATTCAGTGGAGCTACGACCTCCTCGCTCGCGAACAGCGTGCGCTCCTCCGATGCATAGGTGTTTTTGCCGGGAGCTTTTCGCTGGACGCCTTACGAGCAGTCTGCCCTTCCGATCTCGGAAGTCCTCAGACTGGAGCGCATGCTCTGACCGGACTGATCGAAAGCAGTCTGCTTCAACGTTTGGACCACCAGGGCGACGATCTGCGTTTCGGAATGCTCGAAACGGTGCGGGAGTTCGCCCGCGAGCTCCAGGAAACAGGGTGCGACGTTGAGACGCTCCGGGAAGCGCACGCCCGATACTATCTTCGACTCGCCGCCGAGAGCGAGCCCCGCTTGATCGTGTCTGGATCGGCTAAGTGGGTGAGGCGACTGGGATACGACCGGGCGAACCTGCGGGAGGCAGTGCAGTGGGCATTCGAGCACGACGAGCCTGGGCTTGTTCTGCGACTCTCCGGCACCCTTCTCTCACTCGCCTACGCCCGGGGCGAGCCTGCGGAGAGTCTGCGCTGGTTACTCAAGGCGTTGGAGTCGCCCGGAAAGGCTCCTCCAGAACAGATTGCGGACGCGCTGTTCACCGCCTCGGCCCTCATGCAAGTTCAGGGTGATCTCGCGAACGCGACAGCTTTTGGTAAGCAAGCGCTGGAAGTCTCTCGATCCGCTGGCTACCGCTTTGGCGAAGCAAGGGCATTGATTGGACTTGGCATCGGCGCGGAATGGGCAGAGGACCCAGAACTGGCAGCTGGTCTCTACCGGCAGGCGCATAAGATCCTGCGCGCAAAGGAGCATGCAACCCGTCTGCCTCACTGGCGCGTGCTGCCACTGGCCAACCTGGCCGACATCGCGCTCCTTCGACAGCAGTATGACGACGCGATCGAGCTTGGTCAGCAGGCCGTTGGCGAATGGAGAGAGGCTGGATATCTTTGGGGCATCGCACAGGCGTTGGGCACGGTCGCTGCCGCTCACTGTGAGCGCGGAGCGCTCGATGCGTCGCGCAGCGCATACCGCGATGTGCTTGATTTGTGGGTGGCATGCGCCGACGGGCGGGGCATTGCGGGCACAATCGCCGGCATCGCTGGACTCTCGCTGGCGCACGGCGATCCCGAATTGGCCGCGGAGCTCCTTGGTGCCGCCGAAAGCGTTAGGCGACGCCTCGGAGTGGAGTTCGTCGCTCATCATCTTTACGCCCAGGAACAGATTGCTCGTGCCAGAGAGCGCTTGATCGATCCGGCCTTTCAGGAGCATTGGGCGTCTGGAGAAGTATTGGCGATCGAAGATGCGGTCGAGCTGGCGCTCCAGTCGTTGAATGCGATGTCAGAAACGCCCCGGGTACGGCAGAAGGATCTTCTCTCGCGTCGTGAGATGGAAATACTCAATCTCGTTGCGGACGGACTGCCCGATCGGGAAATCGCCGAGACATTGTCGATCAGTCCGCGAACCGTGCAGTCACATGTCCTTTCGATTCTCACAAAGCTGAATGCGCGGTCACGCGCGGAAGCCGTGGCGGTGGCGATGCGGAGCGGGACACTCTGAGTGGGCCGATAGAGCCAAGGCTCGACGGGAATCGCGATTCGAGCGGATCATGCGCTCGCGAATCAGCCTGGCCGCTGCGAGGATTCCAGTCCGTCTGCGGAAACTGCTGACCGGAGTTCGGGTCGAGCCGGTCGGGAAATCCGCAATTTCCACGATGTCTCAGTCGCTCGCTCGGAGTAAGCAATGGATAACGATCCAGCCACCGAACCCCGGGGGAATTTGCATGAGCGAACAAACTACCAGTCCCAAGGAAACTGACGATATCCAGGAGCTCACTGGCCGGATGCGCGGTCGGGTGATCACCGCGAACGACAGCGACTACGACGAGGCGCGATCTGTGCGAAACGGACTCATCGATCGACGACCGGCGATGATCGTTCGTTGTCACGGCACGGCAGATGTTGTAGATGCAATCAACTTTGCGCGGGACCATCGACTGCTCGTATCAGTGCGAGGCGGCGGGCACAACGTCGCGGGCAATGCGATCAACGACGGCGGCATCGTCATCGATCTCGGCGACATGCGCACGGTTCTCGTCGATCCAATCGCAAAAAGAGCATACGCTCAAGGAGGCGCGACATGGGCGGACGTTGACCGTGAGACTCAGCTCTTTGGCCTGGCCGCTCCTGGAGGCGTCGTGTCGAGCACTGGGATCGGCGGACTCACCCTGCATGGCGGGCTCGGATGGTTGCGGCGTAAATACGGACTTTGCATTGACAACTTGAGATCGGTGGAAATCGTGACTGCGGACGGACAGGTCCGCACGGCAAGTGCGAATTCGCATCCCGACCTGTACTGGGCGGTGCGCGGGGCCGGGAGCAACTTCGGCGTCGTCACCTTGATGGAGTTCGATCTGCATCCCGTTGGACCGGAAATCCTGCTGACGGCGCCGGCCTATCGCTTCGAAGAGGCCGCCAAGGTGTTGCGCTTCTATCGCGATTTTGTACGGGACTGTCCTGACGAAGTCTCCTCGGAGCTGCTGTTCTGGAGTGTGCCGGCGAACGAGCATTTTCCGGAAGAGCTGCATGGTGAACAGATCGTCGTGGTTCCCGCTGTGTACTCAGGCGATCCTGAGGAAGGTGAACGAATCCTGCAGCCGACGAGGGAGATCGCCGAGCCGCTTCTCGATCTGAGCGGACGTATGCCGTATGCAGCGCTTCAAAGCGGGTTCGACTGGGCGTTTCCGAAAGGCTGGCTTTACTACTGGAAGTCGCTTTATCTGAACGGCCTCAGCGCCGAGTCGATGGAAGAGATCTTGCAGTTGGGCGCGAACCGGCCGTCGCCAGAGGGTTTCGTAGCCCTCTGGCAGCTTGGCGGGGCAATGAGTCGGGTAGCGCCGGATGCCACGGCGTTCGGCAGCCGGGAGGCTCCCTTCCTGCTAAGCTTTGACATCACCTGGATCGATGCTGCCGACAGTGAGCGATGCATCGCCTGGACCCGGAATGCCTGGAGCTCCATGCGACGGTTTGGACCCGGCGGACTCTATCTGAACTTCGCCGGATTTGGTGAGGACAAAGAAACACTCGTCAGGGCAGCATATGGTGATAACTACGATCGCCTGGTCGAACTCAAGACGAAGTACGATCCTCACAACCTCTTCCACATGAACCAGAACATCACACCCATGAAAACTGCGGCGGCTGCTGACTGAGCGTCGCCAGACGAGAGGACCGTCGGAAAGGAGCACAATGATCATGTACGGAACTGTCGCGCGGATGAAGGCGAAGCCGGGCACCGAAGAGCAGTTTCTGGCACTGAATGAGGCCGGCTCAACGATTTCCGGTCTGGTGTTCGAGCATGTCTTCCGGCTCGACTCTGGCGATAACGAGTACCTGCTCGTCGTCGGGTTCGAGAGTAAGGAAGCGTATATGGCGAATGCCAACAGTCCTGAGATGCACGAGATGTATCTCGCCTACCGGGAACTGCTCGAGACCGAGCCGGAGTGGAATGACGGTGAAGTGATCCTGTCGAACGTGATCACCTGAACCAATGTCATTCATACTGAAAGACGGGGAGTGTCGGGTTACTGGCACTCCCTTTGGGCGTTATCCGACATCGACTCCGACAGGATGAACGCGGCCAAATGTCGATTCGTCTCTCTCTGCTTCGACCAGTAGAAGCGGACAGGAACGAAGCGGCGGAGGTGACGCGTGGGCAAGCAGCAGAGTCAGGGAATACTCGACCAACGATTCAGCACCGAGGGGGCGGAGCCGGCGTCGTGGCACGATGTCGATGAGGTCCTGCGTGGGGCGGAGATCTATTGGTTGTCGACGACGGATCGACGTGGCGTGCCGCATGTGACGCCGCTCATCGCCGTCCTGGTGGGTGAATCGATGTACTTCAGCACCGGTGGGGCCGAACAGAAGGCGCGGAACATCGAGCGAAACCCGCATTGCGCGCTGACGACGGGGTGCAATCTCTTGAATGACGGTCTTGATGTCGTCGTCCGCGGCGCGGCGATCCGAGCGACCGACCATGCGACGTTGGCCAAGGTCGCGGAGGCGTACCGCGCGAAGTATGGCTGGGAATACGAAGTGGGCGATGGCGCGCTCGTTGCCGCGAACTCCCCTCATCCGGCTCTGGTTTTCGAGGTGAGAGCCGAGACAGTCTTCGCGTTCTCGAAAGGGATGCCATTCGGGCAGACCCGTTGGCGAATTGCGGCTGGCGACTCCCAGCCGGGTTGATCAGCGTGAAATGGTTGCGGTCGAACATCTCGCTTGCGAAACGCGAACGTCCCACAACGTCGCTCCACGGCTGGCAGGCGCTCTATGTGGGGCAACGCGACGTTGCTTCATCCGACCAATTCTCGGCGGGTTTGATGGCATAAACGAGGACCCCGTTCGGTCCCCGGAACTCCTCTTTCGAAGCGCCAACGATGATTGTCTTGAAATCACCATAGAATGCCCAGGTTGAATAGAGGCGGCCAACGTCGACGATGACCCATCCATTTCCAGCATGCTCCAGGAGTGTGGAACAGAGTCCTTGTACCGATGTGACCGATGGAAGACCAAGCCAGTAGTCTCCCGCTTCGCCATCGGCATTGATCCGAACGTAGCGGGCGACTCGATTGCTCTCGTCGGGACCACCCAGAAAGATCAAATCATCACGATGCTCGGAGAACCAGAAGTACGTCGACGGTGGCATCGCGGTGATAACCGCCTGGCCTTCGACATGCCGTTGTGATGTCCATTCCGTGGCCTGCCAGTAGTCTGGCGAGGCTCCAGGGAAATCGATTCGCCAGTTGGCGGCGGTGCTCGTTTGGAGAAGAGCCGGAACGACAAGTATCAGCACGATTCCCGACTGGACGAGTCGCATGGTCAGCGCAGAGCGATCGTTCGCCAGCCGCCAGAGTAACCAGACCGCGAAACTGATGAGCACGTATCCCAATGGAAGGATCTGCGTGAGGTAGCGGGGTTCAAAATCGGAAACTACCAGCAATGTCACCGCCACAATAACGAACCAGTGCACAAACGCCACTATACCCACGGCCTCTGCTTTCCATCGCTCGGTGAACAGGTGGGAGCTGAGCACCGCAAACAAGACCACACCGCTGGCTAGGGCGATCAGGCTCGGCATGACCGCGAATAGCGATCCCTTCGCGAAGTTGTCCGTCCACAGTGTCCATCTGAGGTCTGGTGAACCGCTTGATTTGAGAAAACCGAACAGGTGACCGCCGATAATCGAACGCCCCAATGCCCCTTCTCCCGTTCCACTGCCACCATTCACTCGGCTCAAGAAGACAAAGGCGAGCGGAGGCAGCATTGACAGGAGACCGGCAATCAGAATGGATCGGTGGGTAGTGAGCAGGGCGCTCTTCCACACGATGATTGCAGAAACAATCAGGGGTGGATAGCAGAGCAGAAACCCGATGTGCGTGAAGACGCCGAGCGTGGCAAGCACGGGTATCCAGACGACGACGCGTCCTATCGGCAGACGCGCATCCGGCCCTTCCCTGAGCAGCAGAGTGAACAGCAGCATGAACGCAACGACGCCCGAGGCGAGCATTCCGTATGGCCGGATTGTCACGCTCCAGAAGATGAGGTTGGGATCGCAGGCAACGAGGAATCCCGCGAAGAGCGCCAAATATGGGGATTCCGCTACGTAGTTGACGAGAATCATCGTCAACGGGATTACGGAAACTGCGAAGCACAGGTAGAGCAACCGGGAAGCATGCAGGAGCTGGGAGTCATCGAAAAACCAGCTGAGTGGCGCGGCGGCGTACGAAAAAACGGCTCCCGGCAGATAGAGGAGTCCCGATGGAAATCGTGGGTAACCGACTTCGGCGACTCGCTTGACGGCGAGGAGTGAGGCGGGCTCGTCGATGTGACCGATCACCTGTTTCAGCGTGAGCAGGCGCAGGATCAGACCTAAGAGCGTTGTGGCAGTGACTGTGAGCGCAAAGACCGCACTCCGGGAAAGCCGGTTGCCGACCACCATGCTGGGCACTGTTTGTGGAATGGCGCTTTCTTGCACGGTCACCCAACCCCGATATCATCCCAATCAGGCGTTGCATCAGCCTGCGGTGGTGATGCTGGTCATTATCGGGCAGGAGCGCAAGCATTGGCCCTCTCGTAGAGCGATTCGATGCATCGCGATTTACGTCGGCAGCTCAAGGGCGAGCATTCCGCTGCGGCGGGAGATTCTTCGACTTCACTCCGCTTACGCTCCGTTCCGCTCAGAATGACGGTGCTTTTTCTACTGCGTTGGTGCTGAGGGCCGTCGTGCTGACGGCAGTGGAAACACCATACGCTCGCTCCGACGAGAAGTCGCCATAAATGGCGACGCTACGGATTTTGCTGCGACACGATGGCGACCCTGCAGGTTGCCTTCATGGCACGATGGCACCGGTCGCCGACATGGTGACGGCATGAATAGCGGTATGTCGCGGTGGATCCTCCGGGCGAAAACTATGAGGTCTCGACGGGTTCGGCGGTTTTCGCCTGTTTGGCGGATTTCCTGGCGTTCTTGCGGATGAAGTCCTCGGTTTTGTCGCGAGCGATGTCGTCTGGATATTGCTCGGGCGGGGATTTCATGAAGTAGGACGACGGGGCCAGGAGGCTGCCGCCGATGCCGTTGTCCATGGCCAGCTTGGCGCAGCGGACGGCATCGATGACGACGCCGGCGGAGTTCGGCGAATCCCAGACTTCCAGCTTGAGATCGATGTTGAGGGGGACGTCGCCGAAGGTGGTTCCTTCGAGGCGGATGTGCGCCCATTTTCGGTCCTGGAGCCAGGGGACGTAGTCGGAGGGGCCGACGTGGACATCGTCGGCCTTGATCTCGTAGGGGATCTGGGAGGTGACGGCGTTGGTTTTGGAGACCTTCTTGGAATCGAGGCGTTCGCGCTCGAGCATGTTCAGGAAGTCGGTGTTGCCACCGAAGTTGAGCTGGTAGGTGCGGTCGATGCGGACACCGCGATCGCGGAAGAGATTGGTGAGGACGCGGTGGGTGATGGTGGCGCCGACCTGGCTCTTGATGTCGTCGCCGATGATGGGGACGCCGCGTTCTTCGAAGCGTTTCTGCCAGTAGGGTTCCTTGGCGATGAAGACGGGGATGCAGTTGACGAATCCGCAGCCGGCTTCGAGGACCTGCTCGACGTACCACTTGGTGGCCATTTCAGAACCGACCGGGAGGTAGGAGATGACGACATCGGTTTTGGTGTCGCGGAGGATTTTGACGATGTCGGCGGTTTCGCCGGGAGCCTTGGTGATGACCTCGGAGAGGTATTTGCCGAGACCGTCGTGGGTCATGCCGCGGTGGACCGGGATGCCGAGATTGGGAACGTCTGCAAACTTGTAGCGCTTGTTCGGTCCGGAGAAGATGGCTTCGGAGAGGTCCTTGCCGACCTTGGTGATGTCGATGTCGAAGGCGGCGGAGAACTCGATATCGCTGATGTGATAGCCGCCGAGATTGACATGCATGAGTCCGGGGACGAATTCGTCCTCGGGTGCGTTTTTGTAGTACTCGACGCCCTGGACGAGGGAGGACGCGCAGTTGCCGACGCCGATGATGGCGACGCGGACCTTGCCGTCGGCGTGGGTGGAGTGGCCGTTCGTGGTGTTGCCATTGGACGAATGACCGTTCGCGACCTTCTTTGCCATTGTGACCTCACTGTGTAAAAAACTTCCCCAATCAACCTGATCTAAGTGTACAGGGTGCTGGGGCGGGAAGATGGGGGGACGGAGAGACGGGCAATGGGCAATAGGCAATAGGCAATAGGCAATAGGCAATAGCAGGATAGTCGGTTGTCGGGTGCCGACTATGGGCTGCATTGGTGTTTCAAGGGGCTTTCGGCCCTGCGGATACGGCGGGATCGACGGTGCGAAGCAGGCAGCTGGCAGCGGGCAGCATCCTGGGTACTGCCTGCTGCGTGCTGCCTGCTTCGTTCGGATCCTGGAGAGCGCCGAGTTTGGATGACGTGTGACCAGCACGGGTAGGAGTAATCGCTGCGCCGTCCGCCGACCTGACCGCGGGGATCGTGTGGTATGGTAATAGAACATGTGTGCTTGTTTGTCAAGGGGAGGATTGGGCAAAAGGCAAAAGGAGTATTGGCGAAGGGGGTGGCGGGCACTGGGCACGAGTCCTACCCCAATCCCCCGACCCCTTGCCCCTCTGCGGAGGGGTAAGGGGAGAAAGCAGGTGAGGCGTTGGCGAGGCGGTTTCGGATGTGTGTGGTGGAGGGGTGCGAGCGGCGGTCGCAGCTGGGGCAGCTGGTGTGCAAGGACCATGAGGGCACGGAGCTGGGCTTTGCGACATCGCGCCAGGTGGTGAAGCTGGAGCGGGAGATTCGGTCGCTGGCGGAGGCTGACTCGGAGGAGGAGCGACGGTTGGCGGCGAACCGGTTTCAGCGGCGGGTGGAGCGAGGTGATTTCGCGGCGATTTTTTCCGGGAAGTTCCAGGAGTTGCTGGAACGGGGTTCGGAGCGGGGTCTCGAACATGTGGCGGGTGCGCTGCAGGTGGCGATTGTCCGACTATTAATGGAAGAACGGGACCCGGCGAAGATGGCGACGGCTCTGGCGAAGGTGGCGCATGCGCTTTCGAGTGTGAAGCGGACCGAGGAGAAGCTGGAGCGTGAACAGGACGTTTTCAGCGAGAAATTCGAGATGGCCTGGAAGCTGTATGGCCCTCCGAAGCGTTACCGGCTGAAGCAGGACGCGGACGGTGAGGAGTATCTGGAGAAGATCGAACAGGGCAAAGGCGGTGGGGCGGCGGGAGAAAGCGATCAGCCGATCGAGGCGAAGTGGACGGAGATGGGGAAGGAGATGGACGCGGCGTACCAGCGCTATGAGGAGAGGATACGGGAGTCGCCGCCGTCGACCCCTGAAGCGATCCGGGAGGGGATCGCTGCGTCGGCCGTGACGCCGTATTTTCCATCTGACGATGGTTGGGTCGATGCGTGGGAAGGAGAGGAGGGCGCCGAAGCAGGAAGCGCGGTGGAGGAGGAAGGCGGGCATTCCGACGAGCAGCGGAGGCGGGAGGCTCAGTGGCGGGAAGAGTATGCGCGGCGGAAGTTGTGGGCTGGGGCACTGGAGGAAGGGGCGCCGCGACGGGGGTAGGGGGGCACTGGGCACTGGGCACTGGGCACTGGGCACTGGGCACTGGGAACTGGGCGATTATGTCTCCTTAGAGACTCCTGCTCGTGCTCCTTTCGCTCTGGATTGGGGCGTCTTCTCTGCGTACGAACGCACTCCTCCGGACCTCAGTTCTCCCGAGGCGCGCCTCGACTCCGAAGGTGAGTCTCCCTCTGCGAAAGGGAAGGAGGAGGGCCGTCACGGGAGCCGTCTGGCTCGATGCGCCGTGGTGTTGAGGGCGAGACGGCGCATTGGGCGAGAGGGTCGGCCGGCCCGCCGGGCACTGAAGATGCCCGGCTCACGGGTGCGAAGCCCGCTGGAAGCGGGCTGGGGGATGTAGTCCGAACATGGTGCCAGGGTTCTTCCACCAAGGTCCTCTTTGGGGACTGCAGCCGATTAGGGTGCATTCTCGGGCAGCCGCTAGACAGACGGCATTCAATGTAAATGAGGAAGGAATTCTTCAGTTTAATGTCAATGATGAAGGTACTCTTGTATGGTAATCATCGTTGTGATACGATGTTTTCACACCATGCCGGAAGCAAAAGTGTGCGAGAGAAGGACAGTGGCGATCTCGTTACGAAATCGACGGTCGGAAGAGCGAATCGGTTATCGATCGATTGAAGTGTCGCTGCCTATGAAGCTGTTGTCCTATCGCAGCCTCGCGTGGTGGGCGACTCCGAGCGTTGGGGAAACCGCACCCGTTAAGGGCAACGAATGTGATGGCCCACGGGGCGGAGTCGAACAGAGAACGCGCGCATCGCCGAGGAAGGCCATTTGCGGGTCATCGGAGTCGACGATTCAGAGTAAAGGCGCCGCATCGTCTGGTCGACTTCATGCGCACGCACTGCTATCGCCAGGCGCATCCAGCGACGAGACTGGATGAGGATTGAAGCAAGGTAAACGATGATGGGACTCTTTGAATGAGTTCCCGGTGGCCAGTCGGTGGCATGGTCCGCTGAAGGAGCACCTTGTTTGGACCAGGCGAACGCCGCCTAAACGAAGTACGGTGCCAGGTGCCCAGCGACGAGAATTCGATTAGCGTTAGCCAAGAACATATGTACTATTTGAATGAGCCAGAATCACTTTGTCTGTGGGGAAGGGAGAGCCTGATGCTGTTCGCGCACACGCCAAACGACGACGGGACTTGGCATCCGCTGGCTGACCACCTGTCGGAAGTTGCCCGGCTGGCGAGAGAGTAAGCGGAGAAGTTTGGCGGAGGCGATTTGGCCGAGTGGCTGGGATGGTGGCACGACGCTGGCAAGGCCCATCCATTGTTCCAAGAGTACCTGCAGAAGTGCTACCTCGAACCGAAGAAGAGGCACACAACTGTCGACCACAAGGGTGCGGGAACGCAGGTTGCGGCCGGTCAGAATGATTTACTGGGGTTCATCGTACACGGTCATCACGGAGGGCTGCCGAATCGAGAGAAGCTCATCGGGCGCTTCAACGATCTGAAAAGCGGAGAACCGGGCACATGTGCGCGGGACGTGCTCGCGATGCCGGAGCTCGCAGCACTCGTCAAAGCTCCGGCCGACCCGCCGACTGCACTTCCCGCATGGGTCGCAGCGAATGACATCTTTGCGGCAGAGATGTTCGTCCGATTGCTCTTCTCATCGCTCGTCGATGCGGACCACCTCGATGCCGAGCGTCACCGCAATCCCAGGGACTTTGTGCTGAGGACCCCACCCGTTTCGCTGAAGGAGCTCCTGGACAAGCTCATTGCCGATCAACAGCAATTTGCTGGTTCAGAGAGTCACGATGTGCTGGGACAGCTTCGGTGGGAGGTCTATCAGCACTGCCTGCAAAGGGCAACCGAGCGCACGGGGTTCTTTCGCCTAACGGCGCCGACCGGAGCAGGCAAGACACGCTCAATCATGGCGTTTGCCCTCGCCCATGCGATCGAACATCACCTGGATCGCGTGGTCGTGGTCTCTCCTTATCTCACAATCACCGATCAGACGGCGGATGTCTATCGTGGGATCTTTGGGGACGGAGTCATTCTTGAGCATCACTCCGATGCCGGACGAAACGATGACCCGGAGGGCACACAGAGTTCTGATGCTGAGTGGCGGCGACTTACCAGCCAGACCTGGGATGCTTCGATCGTTGTAACTACATCGGTCCAGATCTTCGAATCACTGTTTTCCAACCGACCGAGCGCCTGCCGGAAGCTCCACCGCCTCGCCAACAGCGTCCTGATTTTCGACGAGCCGCAGACCATTCCCACTCCTCTGCTGGAACCAATATGCGATGCGCTCAGAGTGTTAGCCAGCGGCTTCGGCAGCAGCGTTGTCATGTGCACAGCAACACAGCCGGCACTTGAACATGTGCCCGCGCTGCGCGACCTGCCTCCGGCGATCGAGCTGGCTCCCGATCCGGCCAAGCTCTTCTCGGCACTCAAGCGCGTCGATTATCACTGGCCGGCCCCCGGCCAAGAACAATCCTGGGCTGAGATCGCTTACGAGCTCGATGAACACCGGCAAGCCATGGTGGTGGTGAATACGAGGGCCGACGCTCTGGAACTGCTTGACGCAACTGGCAGTCAGGCGCTGCACCTGTCGACCTACCTCTGCGGCGCCCATCGGCGCGAAGTACTGACTGAAGTGCGCAGACGTCTCAAAGAGGATGAGCCGTGTCTGCTCATCAGCACTCAGGTGGTCGAAGCCGGTGTCGATATTGATTTTCCGGTTGTCTATCGGGCACTCGGACCACTCGATCGGATCGTACAGGCAGCTGGCCGGTGCAACCGCGAGGGAACACGCGAACGCGGCCAGATGGTGGTCTTCGAGCCTGCGGACGGCAAACTGCCCAAAGGCTCCTACTTCACCGCCACCGACACAACACGCTCGTTGTTGAGCCGCGGCCCCCTCGATCCAAACGATCCTGGGATGTTCTCCACCTACTTTCAACTTGTTTATCAAGCGGCCGATCTGGACGTCAAGCATGTTCAGCCTGCCCGACGTGAGCTTCAGTTTGAGGATGTCGCCGATCGCTTTGAGATGATCGAGGGAGGTTCTGAATCCGTGATCGTGCGGTATGGCGGGATGCAGTTCGGACCTGCGGATCCATCGGTGATCAACGGTACTGTGGTCGATGACCTGCTCCTGGAACTGAACGCTGCAATCCGATTCGGCAGCGGAAGGCTCCCGCGCCAATTGCTCATGCGTTTGCAGCCCTATATCGTTTCCGTACCGAAATACACTCTGGCGCGCCTGAAAGAAAAACCTGCGTGTCGCCAGTTAGCTGACGGACTTTGGATCTTCGAAGCTCCCTACGGAGCCATACGGGGAATAGGAGGTGCGATTGACGGGCATTACGAAGCGAACGTATTGATGGCGTGAAGGGAGGCAACGGTGAACTACGATGAACCGCTCGCCGTGAGGGTCTGGGGAGACTTTGCCTGTTTCACCAGGCCAGAAGCGAAGGTCGAGCGAATGACCTACCCGGTTATGACGCCGAGCGCGGCACGAGGCGTGCTCGAGTCGATATTCTGGAAGCCCGAGTTCTGGTGGCGTGTTGACGAAATCTGGGTTCTTGAACCGGTCAAATACTTCTCGATCATGCGTAACGAAGTCAAGAGCAGGGCAGTTGAGCAGTCGGCGCGTAGAGGGGTAACGCTGATCGCTCCGGAGGACAGGACTCAACGGCACACGATCGCGCTCAGGGATGTCTCCTACATCATCCGTGGTCAGGCAGTGCCGTTCGACACAGGCTCAGACCCGGCAAAGTACCGGGATCAGTTTCGCCGTCGAGTGAGGTCGGGTCAGTGCTTCAGCCGTCCCTATCTCGGATGCCGCGAATTCTCTGCCGATTTTAGCGAACCCTCGAACGATGAGAAGCCGCAGGACATCAGCCATGATCTGGGGCGGATGCTGCTCGATCTTCAATTTGTCAGCGACCGCTCCGGAGAGGCGCGGCCCTTCTTCTTCGATGCCCGACTGGAGCGCGGCATTCTACGAGTGCCGTCGCGCGCCGATCTGGTTATCGGCACTCCGGCGTCGGCTCCCGGCTCGGGCAGGGCAAAGTTGGGTGCCACGCCATGCTAATCCAGGCACTGCGCGAATTCTCGCGGAACAATCAGACTGGCCAGCCCAGGATGTATCAAAGCCAGCCAATCCGGTACTACATCAATCTGTCGGTCGATGGGTCTTTCCATGGACTCGTCGATACGAGCGATCCCAAGACGCCGGCCGCAAAAAGCGGACTGCGAATGGATGCCCCGTACATCAAGCGGGCGAACAAAATCGCGCCACAACTCCTGGCAGATACGAGCGAGTATCTGCTAGGGATTCCCGACCTCGCCAAGGGAGAAGAGCGGGCGGTGCGAACAACCGTAATGCACGCCGAATCGGTCGAACTCACCGAGTCCTGCGCGACGGCAACCGGCGAAGCGATGGTGGCAACCGTTGCGCAGTTCATGCGCAACGTCAACCTGGCAGACCTAGACCTGCCGGACGATTTCGATCCTGCAGCAAAGGCGACATTTCTCGTCGATGGTCAGAGACTGATCGACCTTCCGAGCGTACAGCAGTTCTGGGGCGACAGATTCGACATCGATGAGTCATCCGGTGGCCCAAGGCTGCAATGCATTGCTTGCGGCGAAATCCGACCGACGCTGAAACGGCACCCCTTGAAGATCAAGGGCATCATCGGCGGTCAAAGCACCGGCACGGATCTCATTTCAGCGAACGAAGACGCCTACTTCTCCTACGGGCTGGAGAACTCGCTGATTGCACCGATATGCGTCGGCTGTGCCGAGCAGTATGGGACGGCGCTGAATCAACTATTGGCCAGTAACGATAAGCACCACTTGCGATTTGGGTCAGTCGAACTCATTGTATGGGCGACGAAGCCGGGTGGCCTCAACTTACTGAGGGTTGTCAGCGAGCCTGACGAACTGCAAATCAGGGCTCTGAGGAATGCTGTCTTCACGGGCGAATCGGGCGGCGCGCAGAGGATCGACCACGACCGGTTCTACGCTTCGATGCTCGGAGCAAACGGCAGCCGCGTCGCAGTGCTTTCCTGGATCGATAGCACGACGCGTGTCGTGCAGCGCGACGTCCTACGTTACTTCGAGCTGCAGCGAATTGTTGATCCGTTCGGCCAACCTGGTCCGCCACTGGCTCACTGGAGGCTCGGCCGCGCAACGGTGCGAAAAGGAAGCAGCGATCAACCCGACGATATGGTCGCGACGTCGCTGCTGCAGCTGGCTTTTGCCGGTACTCCCTTGCCCATCGGCGTGATGACGCAGGTGTTGCGCCGTCTCAAGGCTGAGGGCGGAGGCCCGGCACTGGATCAAGGACGCGCCGCGCTGATAAAGATGGTCCTGAGTTCGCAACCCAACATCTCGGAGGAGGAAATTGCACAGATGACCGAACTCGCTGAAACCAGCACGAATTCCGCGTACCTGTGCGGAAGATTGCTCGCAGTTCTCGACGCTGTGCAGCGTCAGGCGCTCGGCAACCCGAACGCGACCATCATCGATCGCTATTACGGCGCCGCCTCGACTGCACCGGCATCGGTGTTTGGCACGCTCCTGCACGGATCCCAGAATCACCTTGGCAAACTGCGAAAAACGAGTCGGGGAGCTTACTTCGCACTCGAAGAGCGGCTCGAAGACATCATGGCCGGTCTTGACGAGTTTCCGCGTACGTTGACGCTCGAAGAGCAGGGCTTGTTTGCGCTCGGGTTCTATCACCAGCGAGCGCGCGATCGTGCCCAGCGCCAAGAACGACAACAGCGACGACTTGACCAGGAGCAAGGTGATGGCGGACCGGCTAAGAGCGACTCCGACGACGACGCTGTTGACGATTAGGGCCCAGGGCAAGTGTTTCAAATCTCTCAATCAGTTTGACGCTGGACTCACACGTTGAAGGAGAAAAGGGCGATGTCTACAAATGGACGCGTGCACGTGGATTCGAAGCGACGGCACGATGCAGTCATTCTGTTCGACGTGACCGACGGGAACCCCAACGGCGACCCAGATGCTGGCAATCTGCCGCGCGTCGATCCGGAGACCATGCAAGGACTGGTCACAGACGTGGCCATCAAACGCAAGATACGGGATTACGTGGACGCGCTGGGCGGAAATGAGAACCGCAACCGCATCTACGTTCAGAGCGAGCGCGCATTGAATGACCTTCACCAAGAGGCATACGATGCGCTGAGCATTGATTCAAAGAAGAAACAACCACGCGAGGATGTCGAGAAGACGCGCCATTGGATGTGCGAGCACTTTTACGATGTCCGAACATTCGGAGCGGTAATGAGCACGGGCGTCAATGCGGGACAGGTTCGCGGTCCGGTCCAACTGACGTTCGCACGGAGCATCGACCCGATCATCCCAATGGACCTTTCGATCACGCGCATCGCGATCACCAGGCCGAAAGACATGGAGACGGTGAGCGATGATGGAGACGAAGAGGGGGGTAAAGCGAAGCGGACCGAGATGGGGAGAAAGGCGATGGTGCCGTACGGGCTGTATCGCGGCAATCTGTTCGTCAATCCGAAGTTTGGTCAGCAGACCGACTTCGATGATGCCGACCTGGAACTTCTCTGGCGGGCGCTGATCAATACGTGGGACCTCGACCGTTCTGCTTCCAGAGGCATGATGGCGATTCGGGGTCTCTTCGTCTTCACTCATGAGCATCCGTTGGGCAATGCTCCGGCTCACCAACTGCTGGACCGCGTTGGGGTCCAACGAAAAGCAGGCGTCGTTGCACCACGAGCATTTTCCGACTATGAGGTGTCGGTCAACGACGCCGAACTACCGCCCGGAGTGACAATGACAAGGCTCGTGTGATGCCAGCTGAACTCGACGTCCGGCGCGCGGGCCCGCAGTTCGATGACGACGACCTCGTGACCATCTCCGCACTGGAGCATTGGAGTTATTGCCCGCGGCAGTGCGGACTGATCCACCTCGAGGCGACGTTTGACGAGAATTTGTACACCTTGCGGGGGAGGCGGCTGCACGAGCGCGTGCACGAACCGGGCGCGGACTGGGAGGACGGCATACGGCGGGTGCGCGGGATGCCGCTGTTCTCGCTGTCGCTTGGGCTGACGGGGAAGGCGGACCTCGTCGAGTTTCATGGCGAGACGCCTTTTCCGGTGGAGTACAAGACGGGGCCGACGCGAGACCGGCGGCATGAGGCGCTGCAGCTGTGCGCACAGGCGATGTGTCTCGAGGAGATGCTGGGAGTGGTAGTTCCGGCGGGCGCGATTTTCGCTCATGGGTCGCGCAAGCGGACCGAGATCAGGTTCGATGACGAGTTGCGAGCGCGTGTGCCGGAGGCGGTCCAAGCGGTCCGGGCGATGCTGGCCGGGACTGTTTTGCCGCCGGCGCCGAACGATTCTCGCTGTCCGCGGTGTTCGTTGTTCGATGCGTGTTTGCCCAGCGTGGTGGAGCAGGATGCGCGCATTCGGGGGTTTTTTGGTGAACTCTTCCACCCGATGCCGACGGAGGAAGTCCTGTGAAAGAGCTTCTGAACACGCTCTATGTGACGACGCCATATGCGTACCTTCACCTGGAGAACGACACGGTGCGGGTGGAGGTCGACCGGGAGCTGAAGCTGCGAGCGCCGTTGATGCAACTTGGTTCGATCGTTGTGTTTGGTGACACGCTGGTGTCGCCGGCGTTGATCGCGCGGTGCGCGGAGGATCGGCGCTCGATCGTGTTTCTCAGCCAGAATGGGCGTTTCCGGGCGCGGGTGGAGGGTCCGGCAGGTGGGAATGTGCTGTTGCGCCGCGCCCAGCATCTGGCATTGAGCGACTATGACCGCCGTTTGAACATTGCTCGCAATATTCTGGCTGGGAAGTTGCGCAACAGCCGATTCGTGTTGTTGCGAGCGGCGCGGGACGCGACGGATGAGGGGGAGCGGGTTTTATTGCGAGAGGCCGCCGACTGGATTGAGCAGATCCTGCGGCGATTGCCGGAGCGGGTCGATCTGGACATGTTGCGGGGGGATGAGGGCGAAGCGGGCCGGGAGTATTTTCGCGTGTTCCCGTTGATGATTCGGGGCGACCGGGACGCGTTCGGCATGGCTGGGAGGTCGCGGCGGCCGCCGCTCGACCGGACGAATGCGGTGCTTTCCTTTCTCTATACGTTGTTGCGGGCGG
>CAYWSE010000005.1:0-2849 GCA_964461025.1 uncultured Sphaerobacteraceae bacterium
TCAAGGGTTTCCTCGGTCTCGGTGGCGCCGCTGCTACAGGCTCAATCGCTGGGGATCGGGCAGACGCCCGCACGCTAAACACCCGTCCAACGATTCCGCCACCACCTCCTCCTGCTCCGCCGACCACCACCTCGACCACACCCGCTCCCTGTCCAGGTCAGCAGCTGTGTCCGAACAGCACTCTTTGCTGTCCGACCGGCACCTGCGCCCGTTCCGGCAATCAGGCCATCTGCTGCGCCTCCGCCGACCGAGTCTGCGGCATGGAATGCTGCACCGAACCAACCCAGTGCTGCGATCGGGAGTGCTGTGGCGCGGGCCACACCTGCCTGACCCAGGTCTTCGCTGAGGGTCCCAACGTTCAGGAAGAGGTCTGCTGCCCGACCGGTCAGACCTGCGACAACCAGTGCTGCAGCGGAGCCTGCTACGACCCCGGCGCTGTCACCTTCCCATCCGTGCCGGCCGGATCGCTGAATCCTGACCTTGCCTGTTGTCCTGCCAGCGGAACGGTCTGCGTTGGTGACGCCGGTTCGCTCTGTTGCGCCGGCAACACGCCACAGTGCTGTATCCGAGGCGGCGTGGCCATCTGTATTGCCGCCGATGCCTGCTGCGATGATGGCGACTGCAGTTTCGGCGACTGCAGCATCTGCGATCCGGTCAGCAATCGATGTGTCGACTCCACGCCGATCTGCGCAAACGAGGTCGGCCCCTGCTCCGTCTGCCGGGATGGTTTCTGTATTGACGAGCAGGCGCTCTGTCCCGGATGTGCGGTCTGTGATGCCGGCCAGTGCGTGGCCGATGACGACCAGTGCGGTCCCTGTGAGGACTGTGTCCTCTCCGGGCTCGCCGGCGTCTGTGAATTCAACTGTCCGTCCGATCTCTCACAGTGCTGCGTCAATGCCTCTGGCGGCGGGTACTGCATTGGCGATGGCGCCACCTGCTGCATCGTCGCTGGCGATTGCCCGGAGAGTGTCTGCCAGGCGGAAGGCACACGCTGGGATCACTACGACTGTGAATTCGGCATCTGCGTGTTGCATCAAACGACCTGCAGCGATGGCAATGCGTGCACCGCTGACACCTGCAATGACGCCACGGGATGCTCGACTATCAATCTCGTTGCCAATACCGGATGCGGCATGTGCCGGGTCTGCGATGGTCAGGGCAGCTGCGAACCCGTTGTGGCTGGCCAGGATCCGAACGGCGACTGCGGCGTCTGCCAGGTCTGCGATGGAGCAGGCGGTTGCCTCGCCCGGGCCGATGGCCCTGCTCCGGCACCGGCAGCGGGCTGGTGTTGTGGCGGCACGCACGACGCTGCCGGTACGTGCCGTACAAGCAATGATTGCCAGGACGGCGGGACCTGTTTACCCAATACATGCAACCTGCAAACCCATACCTGCTCAGGTCCGGTCGACACCTGCGCGCCGGGCTACAGGTGCGACGGGGATGCGTGCGTCTGCGATCCGCAGACCTGCAATGGCCTCTGCTGCATGGTCGAGGGAGTCTCCACCTGCGTCACTGGCGCCGCGTGCTGTCCCAGCGAAAATCCAGCCAACTCCTGTCCGCCCTGCGCAAACGAGTGCAAGCAGCTGCAATGCCTCGGCTATGCCTGCAACTGTGACACGAACATCGGCGACGGCACCGACTTCCCCTGCGACGATGTCGCCAACGGTTTCTGCTGTGCAGGTGTCTGCACTCCATTCGGGACTGACCAGAACTGCACTTTCTGCGGTCAAGCCTGCGCTGATCCGGCCAACGGCACGAGTACCTGTGGCGAAGGCGGTTGCGAGATCACGTGTGATGAGGGCTACGTCAAAGACGGCGATCAGTGCATCGAATCCTGCCAGGCAGCTGGCGGAACATGGGTGAATGGCCGGTGCGCGAGAGATTGCACTGGCGGTGGTGTCCCATGCGCTGACCTCTGCGGCGGGTGGGGAGCGTGCATCACGTTCAATCCAGTACCACCCGAAACGACTTCAAAGAGTTACTGCGCAGATACTGAATGGTACTGGGGAGACTGCGAGGGACTCACCCACGGCGAATGCGAAGGCAGTGATCTCTGTAGTGCAGCCGGCGGCTGTTATCCGGTTTGCCAGGTGCCGCACTGACGCGGATCGTCCGGAGTCCGGAGACCGAAGTCCCGAGATAGGTCCTACTGGGTTCGCTCCCCCGCCTGACTTCGGACTCCGGACCTCGGACTCCGGACCCGGGCCCCATTTCCCCCTACAATGTCTCCAGTATCACCCGCGGTTCATACCGCGCCGCCTTCCAGAAACGGGACAGACCATGTCGAGCACGGAACAGAACGACGCCGCGGTCACGATCCGCGAGATTATGACGACCGATATCATCACCACCAGCCCGGAAGCGACCGTGGACACCATTGCCGAGGAGCTGCGCTCGCGTGGATATGGTGGCCTGCCGGTGGTCGACGAAAACGGCTACCTGATCGGCATGGTCAGTGAGTACGACATCATCAGCAAACGCGGCAAAACGGTGCGCGACATCATGAGCCGCGGCGTGATCAGCGTCGGCGACGAAGCGAGCGCCGAACAGGTGACCACGCTTATGGGGTTACACGGCATCCGCCGGGTGCCGATCGTCCGCGAGGGCAAGCTCGTCGGGCTGGTGACGCGATCCGATCTGCTGCGTCTCTACAGCCTCGTCCGCTGGACCTGCCAGACCTGCGGCGACTTCGAGCGCGGTCTTTCCAAACCGGACAAGTGCACCCGCTGCGGTAGCACGGAGTTCGCGCTCGATACGGAGCGAAGGACGGGAGAGGGGTTTTAGGCGCTGGGCACTGGGCAATAGGCAATAGGCAATAGGCAATAGGCAATAGGCAAAGGTAAATGATC
>CAYWSE010000005.1:2859-78678 GCA_964461025.1 uncultured Sphaerobacteraceae bacterium
CCCCCCTCTCCCGACCGCGGGAGAGGGGCCGGGGGTGAGGGACATCCCCGCGGTTGGGAGAGGGGTCTGGGTGAGGGAAACTGCCGGGGTGAGGAATGACTGACCGCCGAGCGCTGATCATGACACCAGCATGCTGATTGTTGGTCTCATTTCGGGAACATCCGCAGATGGGGTGGACGCCGCTTTGTGCGAAATTACCGGCGCGCCGCCGCATCTTGAGGCCAGGTTGATTGCCGGGCAGACCTATCCCTACGAAGACGCACTCAAGCAGCGAGTCCTCGCCAGCTATGACCCTGAGCTGAGCCGCATCGACGATCTCTGCCGGCTCAACGCCGATCTCGGCGAGGCGTTCGCGGCGGCGACGCTGCGAATTCTCGTGGAAGCGGATGTCGAACCCGGCGACGTCGATTTGGTCGTTTCCCACGGGCAGACACTCTGGCACGAGGTGCTTCCCGACGGCAGCGTCCACTCGACGATCCAGCTCGGCGAAGGTGCGGTGATCGCCGAACGGACCGGCATCACGACCATCAATGATCTGCGGATGCGCGATATCGCCGCCGGTGGGCAAGGCGCTCCGCTGGCGGGGTATGTCGATTGGCTCCTGCAGAGGCATCCCACCAAAATGCGCGCCGTCCAGAACATCGGCGGCATCGGCAACGTCACCTTTCTGCCTCCCCTCTCCGATGACGAGGCGGAACCTCTCGCCTTCGACACCGGTCCGGGCAACTCGCTGATCGACGACATCATGCGTCTGTCCACCGATGGCGAGCAGCACTTCGACCGGGATGGCGAGGCGGCGGCACGAGGGACGGTCGATTGGGCGTGGCTCGATGCACTCACCGTTCACCCCTACTTCGAGCGCAAACCGCCGAAAACCACCGGGCGCGAGTTGTTCGGCAGCGTGATGGCGGAAGAGGTGCTGCGCCGGGGTCGCGAACGCGGATTGAGCACCGACGACATCGTGGCGACCGTTACCGCGCTGACCGCGGAGAGCATCGCCGATGCCTACCGGCGTTTCGCACCCAGACCGGTCGAAGAGGTCATTCTGGGCGGCGGTGGACGGCACAACGCGACGCTGGTGGCGTTGTTGCGGGAGATGCTCGCTCCGGCGACAGTCATGACCCAGGAGGATCTCGGTCAGAACAGCGACTACAAGGAAGCGCTCCTCTGCGCGGTGGTCGGCTACGAAACCTGGCACGCCCGGCAGGGCGCCCACACCTCGATCACCGGCGCCCGGCGCAATGTCGTGCTGGGACAGATCACCCCAGGCGACAACTACGTGTCATTGATCCAGAAAACCTGGTGTGTGCCAACGAAATGACCACGATACGGCTGATGACCAGCGAGGACATCCCGGCGATTGCCGGCTGGATGGTTTCCGACGCTCACTGGCAACAATACGGTATGACCGCAGCTTCGATCAGTCATGATTTGCAGGCCGGTCTCGATCGCGACGATCTCCTGCTGACCGCCGAGCGCGAGGGACAGCCGGTCGCCTTCGCCTGGGTCATCGCCAATGGCATGTTCGGCGCCGCGCCCTATCTGAAGCGCATCGGCGTCGACCCCAACGTTACCGGCCATGCGATCGGCAGCGCGCTGATGGGTGAGGTCGAGCGGCGCGTTGCGACCACAGGCAATCGCCATCTCTATCTCCTCGTCGGCAGCCGGAATCCACGCGCCGAGCGCTTCTATCAGCGACGCGGCTACGTGCGGCTGGCCACCTTCCCCGATTTTGCCGTGATGGGAATCGACGAATTTCTCTATCGCAAGGATTTGGACGCTCTGTCATACTGATTTCATATCCAGAACCGCGCGAAAGGTGGAATCGAAAAACGCGCTCCAGCGCATCAAGATTCACCAGATTCGGCGGCAACGATCATGAGGAGGATGGAAAGGCAATGAGACGTTCCCGATTCGGCATGCTCCTGGCCGCACTGCTCCTGCTGGCAGGACTGGCCCAGGTGCTCCCTGTCTCCGCACAGGAGGGCAGCAACACCCTGATCATGGCGCGCGCTGTCGACGCCACCGGTCTCGATCCTCACACGCAGACGGCGTTTGCCTCGCTGCGGCTGACCGAGCTGATCTACGAACCACTGATGCAGGTCGACGAAAACCTGGAGGTCGTCCCCGCGCTCGCTGAAAGCTGGGAATTCTCCGACGATGGCATGGCGCTGACCTTTCATCTGCGCCAGGGCGTGACGTTCCACGATGACTCCGATTTCACGTCTGCGGACGTTGTCGCCTCCTTCGACCGCATCCTCAATGAGGAAACCGGCTCGGCGACGCGCACGAATCTGCTGAGCATCACGTCGATCGATGCGCCCGACGACTTCACCGTCGTGCTGAACCTGTCGCTGCCCGACGTTCCCCTGCTGAGCGCTCTGGCCAGCGCCAATGCGGCGATTCTCTCCTCGGATGTCATCGAGAGCGGCGACCCGACGACCGATGCGATTGGTACCGGTCCCTTCAAGCTCGATTCATGGACCCCGGAAGAGACAACTCTCCTCTCCGCGAATGAGAACTGGTGGGGCGAGGGACCAAATGTCGACGGCATCGAGATCCGGATCATTCCGGATGAATCGACGATCTTTGCCGCGCTGCGAGCCGGCGAAATCGACTTCGCCATGCTAAACGATCCGCTCATCGCCACGCTGCCGACCGACGGCTCAGATGTGACTGTCAACCGTGCGCCGGACATCGCCTATCACGTTTTGCAGCTGCGGGCGATGGACATTCCCGCCGAGCCGGGCACACCGTCGGCCGTCGACAATCCGCTGGCCGTTCTGGAAGTCCGCCAGGCGATCTCCTGCGCGATCGACCGTCAGGATGTCGTCGATGCCGCGGCGCTCGGCGAAGGCGTGGTCACCGGTCCGTTGACGATGCCGTCGTTTGCCCTGCCCACCGATCAGCTCTTCTGCTACGAGCAGGATCTCGATCAGGCGCGTGCGCTGATGGAGCAGGCCGGTTACGAAACAGGCTTCGATCTGACGGTGATTGTGGCCACAGCAGAACCACCAACCGCACTCACCGAAGCTGAAACGATTCAGGCTCAGCTTGCTGAAATCAACATCAACATCGAGATCGAGCCGCTCGAACTGAGCGTCTATGTCGATCGCTGGCTGGCCGGTGACTTCGATGCGGCCATCGCTCTGAACGGCGGCCGCACCGACCCGTACACGATGTACTCCCGCTATTGGCAGTTTGGCGCGCAATTCGGCAATGTCGCCGGATATATCGACGAGACCCTCGATCAATTGATGAAGAGTGGTCAGATCGAAACCGATCCCGACGCCCGAAAGGCGATTTTCGACCAGTTCCAGACACACCTGGCCGAAACATCACCGTGGATCTGGCTCTACTCCGGCTATCTCTACACGGCGCAGACATCGGCCGTGGAAGGATTCGTGCCGAACTCGACTGGCTCGCTCGTCAGCCTCAGCCAGGTCACCCTGAATCGCTAGTCGCCATCGCGACTGATGCATGCCGGGGCGGGGCTCAGCTCCGTCCCGGTTTTGCTTTGCGGGAACGATCGTGATTCGATACATCATTCAACGGCTGCTGATTGCCATTCCGACCCTGCTTGGCGTTTCTGTGCTGGTCTTCGTGGCTATTCGCGCCGTTCCGGGCGATTCGATCACCGCCATGCTGGGTACGGAATCGGGTTTGCTCACGCAGACGCAACGAGAGTCACTGGAAGCCTATTTCGGCCTTGACAAATCACCCGTCGCTCAGTATTTCACCTGGCTCGGCAATGTGGTCCGGGGTGATCTCGGCTATTCGGTCCGGCTCGGTCAACCAGTACTCGATCTGATTTTGCGCCGCCTCCCGGTGACCTTCGAACTCGCGTTGTTGTCAGTGATCATCGCCCTCGCGATCGGCGTACCTCTGGGCATCAGCTCGGCGATCTACCGAAACACCGCGGTCGATCTCGGGGGGCGCCTCTTCGCGCTGATCGGTCTCGCGGCGCCGAATTTTCTCGTCGCCACACTGACGATCTTCGTACTGTCGAAGTATTTCAACATCCTGCCGAACGCCGGGAAGTTCACTCGGTTGGTCGACGATCCGGTTGAGAATCTGAAGCAGATGATCCTGCCTGCCGCCACACTCGGTTTCGCGTTCTCGGCCTCGGTGATGCGAACGACCCGTTCGGCGATGCTCGAGGTGCTTGGACAAGACTATGTCCGCACCGCACGCAGCAAGGGACTTCGTGAGAAGGTGGTGATCGGGCGTCATGCGCTGCGCAATGCGCTGATCCCGGTCGTCACGCTGACGGGCATCGAGGTGAGCTACCTGCTCGGCGGCACTGTGATCATCGAGCAAATCTTCGCGCTGCCTGGATTGGGTCGCCTGACGCTCAATGCCATCGCCCAGCGTGACTATGCATTGATTCAGGGGGTGACGCTCTTCATCGCCTGTATGGTGGTTGTCGTGAACATCGTTGTCGATCTTGGTTATGCAGCACTCGATCCGCGCATCTCCTACGCTGAATCGAACTGACCTCGACCCCGTTGTCAGGGCACGTCCGCGCTTCCAGCTGCTGCGGCAGCTGCTGGCCAGCCCGAGCGGCGTCATCGGCCTGGTGATTGTCAGCCTTTATGTGCTCGTCGCCATCGCCGGCGCGACCGGTCTGACGCCGTACGATCCGCTCGCACAGCACCGCGTCGACCGTCTGCAGAGCCCGAACCGCGATTACTGGATGGGCACCGACCTCCTCGGTCGCGATCTTTTTTCGCGGGTCATCAAGGGGGGTACCAACTCGCTGATCGTGGTGCTGGCCAGCGTTTCGCTCGCCACTGCGTTCGGCACCACGATCGGCGTTGTCTCCGCCTGGTCGGGCGGGCTTGTCGATAATGTCTCGATGCGCGTGATGGACGTTTTCTTCGCTTTTCCGGCCATTTTGCTGGCGCTGCTCGTGGTGACGATCCTCGGCTCCGGCATCCGCAACACGATCGTGGCCATCGCGATTGTCTACACGCCGATCTTCGCGCGCGTGGCGCGCGGGCCGGTTCTGTCGCTCAAGGAGAGCGATTTCGTGGAAGCGGCGACGGCGCTCGGATCGCCCTCCTGGCGAATACTCCTGCGTCATGTGCTGCCGAACACGGTTGCGCCGACGATCGTGCAGATCAGTCTGGCTCTTTCCTGGGCTCTGCTTACCGAAGCCGGTCTCAGTTTTCTCGGACTCGGCACGCCGCCTCCCGAGCCTTCCTGGGGACAGATGCTGGCCGACAGCACCGGCATCGCCGAAGTCGCCTGGTGGCTGCTGATCTTTCCCGGTCTTGCGATCATGATCAGCGTGCTTGGGTTCAACCTCCTCGGCGACAGTCTTCGCGACGCGCTCGATCCACGGCTGAGACGGTAGTCCGGGGTCCGACGTCCAAAGTCCAAGATCCGCATTCGTAGGGCATCGACACGGAGGTCGATGCCTACGGTCCGAGCTCAAGGCAGGCTCAGGTCGATGCCTACGGCGTTGTGCAAGGCTCCTCGCCGCCCTTCTGCCTTTCCGCCTATCCGCCTATCCGCCTTTCCGCCTCGCCATGGCATGAACCTTGCGCTTCCGGTTTCAAAGGAGGAGTACGGTTATGAGCACCTCGGAATGGACCCCGGAAACCGAGAACGATTACCAACGACTCAAGGGGATGCAGGTCGTCACGCGGGACGGTCAGCGGCTCGGGCGCATTTCCGACATTATCCACCCGAACCACGATGCGACCGGCGGATCGGGAGGGCATTTCTTTCTTTTCCAGCCAGCCAACCGCAAGGAGTGGTTCGGTGGTCTGGACGACGCCTATCTGCCCGAATCGGCGCTGAGCGGCGTCTCAGAACAGGGAGTGCTGATCGACATGTCGGAGTACGAAATCCGGCAGCGACGATGGGACCTGCCAACGACCGATGGCTATCACCAAAGCTGATCCCTCATCCAATTCGTTCAGATCAATTCGGTTTCTCAAGGAGTTCGTATGTATATCGGCGGCGGAGCACTGCTCCTGATCATCATCATTCTGCTGCTCATTCTGATTTTCTGACACCATCGACGCGGCAGAATAGTTCAAGCTTCTGGAAAAGCTGTCCTTCCAGCGGACAGCTTTTCCAGATCCCAGCGCTTTCGCTATAATAGTCAATAATTGAGTATTCAATATCTGATTATCACAAAAGGACGAAAGCATGACAGCCACAGTCGTCGATTACGCCCTGAAGCCGAGGGTCACCGCGTATCTCGAAGAGCAGCGGAAGCTCTTCATCAATGGCGCGTTTGTCGATTCCGCAAGCGACGAGGAAATCCCCGTTCTCGATCCGTCCACTGGAGCCGAAATTGCCCGCGTCCCGTCTGGCAACGCGACCGACATCGATCGGGCGGTCGCCGCCGCGCGAGCCGCGTTCGACTCCGGTCCTTGGAGCACCATCAAGCCAACCGATCGCGCGAAGCTGATCTGGAAGCTGGCCGACCTCCTCGAGGAGCATGCCGAGGAGCTCGCCGAGCTGGAGAGTCTCGACAACGGAAAGCCAAAGAAGGCGGCTCTTGAAGGGGACGTCGCAGGCTCGATCGAGATGTTCCGCTACTTCTCCGGCTGGGCCACCAAGATCGAGGGAACCCAGATTCCGTTCGCGTCCGAAGCTTCCGGAAACTACTTGACCTACACCAACCGTGTGCCGGTCGGCGTGGTCGGACAGATCATCCCCTGGAACTACCCGTTGATGATGATCGCCTGGAAGTTCGCTCCCGCCCTGGCGGTTGGTTGCACGATCGTGCTCAAACCGGCGGAGCAAACGCCGCTGAGCGCGCTCTATGTCGCCAAACTGGTTCAGGAGGCCGGGTTCCCCGACGGTGTCATCAATATCGTCACTGGCGATGGCGAAACGGCCGGCGCCGCGCTCGCCGCACATCCACAGGTCGACAAGGTCGCCTTCACCGGCTCGACCGAAGTTGGCCGGCTGATCGTTCAGGCTGCCGCCGGCAATCTCAAGAAGGTTTCCCTCGAGCTCGGCGGCAAATCTCCGAACATCGTGCTGCCCGATGCCGATCTCGATGTCACGATTCCCGGCGCGGCAGATGCCATCTTCAACAACCACGGCCAGGATTGTTCGGCAGGTTCGCGGCTCTTCGTCCACAAATCGCACTTCGACAAAGTGGTCGGCGGTGTCGTCGACAAAGCCAAGGAAATCCGGCTCGGTCCCGGACTCGATCCCGACACCGATATGGGACCGCTGGTGTCCGACGAGCAGCTGAACCGCGTGGTGGGCTACCTGCAGAGCGGCGTCGACAATGGCGCCCGCACCCTGTCGGGCGGCAAACGGCGCGGCGACCAGGGCTATTTCGTCGAACCTACCGTCTTCGTCGACACGAAGCCCTCGATGAGCATCGTGCAGGAGGAGATCTTCGGTCCGGTCGTCGCGGCGATTCCATTCGACGATCTCGACGACTTGGTGGCGACCGCCAACAACACCACCTATGGCCTCGCCGCCGGCATCTGGACCACCAATCTCTCGAAAGCGCACTCGATCGCCAGCAAGCTACGAGCCGGCTCGGTCTGGATCAACTGCTACGGCGTGACTGATCCCGCCGTGCCTTTCGGCGGGTTCAAGCAGTCCGGCTGGGGCCGGGAGATGGGCCACGAGGTTCTCGAGCTCTACACTGAAACACGGGCCGTTACCGTAGCGCTCTGAGCGGAGCGACCGACAGCGCCCATAAGGAGCACTCATGACCGCAACGACGGAGATTACGCGATACAAACTGCTCATCGGCGGCCAACAGGTCGACGCCGCAAGCGGTGAAACCTTTCCGGTTCTGAATCCCGCCACCAACCAGGTGATCGGTCAGGTCGCGAAGGCAGGTTCAGAGGATGTCGATCGCGCGGTGGCGGTGGCTCGCACCGAGTTCGATGCTGGTTCCTGGCCACGCACCAGTGCAACCGACCGCGGGAGAGTCATTCGCAAGATCGCCGATCTGATACGAGAGCGAGCAGATGAGCTGGCTCAGCTCGAGAGCGCGAACACCGGCAAACCAATCACCAACGCGAAAAACGAGGTGCTCTCAGGGGCAGGAGTTTTCGATTACTACGCCGGCGCGCCGGACAAGCATTTCGGCGAGACGATCCCGGTCGCCGACAACATCCTCGATTTCACCCTGCGCGAACCGGCTGGCGTCTGCGGACAGATCGTGCCCTGGAACTTCCCATTCTCAATGGCCAGCTGGAAGGTGGCTCCCGGTCTGGCGGCAGGATGTACGCTGATTCTCAAACCGGCTTCGAACACACCGCTGACGGCGCTAGCGCTCGGCGAGATTTGCCTGGAAGCTGGAGTGCCGGAGGGTGCGATCAGCGTGCTGCCCGGTCCGGGGTCGGTCATTGGCGAGCACCTGGCGACCCACGCGTTGGTCGACAAGATCGCCTTCACCGGTGAAACCGCGACCGGCATTCAGATTCTCCGCGCCGCTGCAGGCACGGTGAAGAAGGTCTCACTGGAGTTGGGCGGCAAGAGTCCGAACATCGTCTTCGCCGATGCCGATCTCGAAAAGGCCGCTGCTTTCGCCGTGCCGGCCGGGTTCAACAACACCGGTCAGACCTGTACCGCCCGGACACGGATTTTCGTCAACGATTCGAGCTACGATCGCTTCCTCGACCACCTCGTCGATCAGACTGAGCAATGGACGGTCGGCGATCCCGCCGACACGGCAACCCGCATGGGACCGCTGATCTCTTCCGCTCAGCACGAACGAGTGGCGAACTACATCGACATCGGTCGCGACGAAGGCGCCGCGCTCATCTATGGTGGCGTGCGTCCGACCGCATTCGATGCCGGGAACTTTCTGCAACCGACGATCTTTGCCGATGTGTCGAACGATATGCGGATCGCCCGGGAAGAAATCTTCGGACCGGTCGTGTCGGTGATCCGTTTCGAGGACGAGGCGGAGGTCGTCGCCGCGGCGAATGCGAATGAGTACGGTCTTGCCGCCTCGGTCTGGACGCGCGATCTCGGTCGCGCCATGCGTGTGGCGAAGGGGCTGCGATCCGGCATGGTTTCGGTGAACAGCAATGGTGGTCCGGGCGTGCTCGGTCCGTTCGGCGGATACAAGAAGAGCGGACTTGGTCGCGAGCTCTCGATGCACGGTCTCGACCTCTATACGCAGGTCAAGAATGTGTATGTGGACTTGAGTGCGTAGTTGATGGTGCAAAGCTCATGGTTGATAGTTGATGGTAGATAGTGGGCTGCGACCCAAGTTCTGCCATCTACTATGTACTATCTTCTATCTACTATTCATTATGCACTGCGAACTATTCACTCTGCCTTCCCCTTCGCCTCCCGCGCCCGCTTGCGCGCCATGCCGATGCGCTCGGCTGACTCGCGGTCGGCGTCGATCGTGAGCTCGATGCGATCGATCCACTTAACACTCGTGTAGTAGCGGCGGTTCGGAACGACAAGTCGCCACGGACCGCCCTCGGTCACGTCCAATGGATGCCCGGCCAATCGATCGCAGATGAGGACGTCTGGCGCCTCGTCGATCGGCACCGCCACACCGTATGGACCGGCACTGATAAGCGCGAATCGGGCAGTGTCGAATGGACTGACGAGCGACAACAGATCGGAGAGTCGCATGCCTGACCAATCGGTATCCGGAATCGGTCCCCGCTCCAGGCAGCTCACCGAACCTAGCCAGGAAATCCTGGGCAGGTCGTCCAGATCGCCGGGTGTCAGCTGCTTTGGTGTCTGGACCAGCCCGGCAATGGTGAGAATCGGTTGTTCGGCATGCCGCTGCGCCTGACGAGGTATGCCGTGTATCGTGCGACCGGCAAAGTTGCTCATCCTCGCCTCCCCTCATCCTCCCCGGCCGCCGCCGGCGACGGAGTTGTTCATGCCCAGGTCATACGCTCGCCACTGTAATCGATGTAGTTCACCTTGAGTTTGGTGAAGGTGGTCATGCTCTCAATGCCGAGATCTTCGCCCACTCCGCTCAGCTTGTGCCCTTCGTACGGCACATTCCACTGCAGATAGTGCGGTCTGTTGGTCCAGACGATGCCCGCTTCGAGGCATTCCGACATGCGCAACGCACGGGAGAGATCGCGCGTCCAGAGCGTCGCGGCGAGCCCGTAGGTCACATCGTTGGCGATGCGGATCGCTTCCTCTTCCGACGAAAAGGTCATCACCGAGAGAACCGGACCAAAGATTTCCTCCTGCGCTATGCGCATCTCCGGTTTGACATCGGTGAAGATCGTCGGATTGATGAAATATCCCTCTTCGCATCCTGGGATCGACGGACGTGTTCCGCCTGTCAGGATCGTGGCGCCCTCGTCCGCGCCAAGAGCGACATACCCCTGGACGCGATCGAGCTGCTCCTGCGAAACGAGCGGGCCGAGGTGTGTCCCGTCCTCCATGGGGTCGCCCACGACGATCGATTCGGCACGGGTCCGGAAGGTATCGAGAAAGGCGTCGGCCAGCCGCTCGCTCACCAGCAACCGGGATCCGGCCGTGCAGATCTGCCCCGAATTGAAGTAGCTGGTGAAGATCGATCCGGCCACTGCCTGCTCGATATCCGCATCGTCGAAAATGATGTTCGGGGTTTTGCCGCCGAGCTCCAGATGGACGCTCTTGATCGTCTCGGCGCCGGCGTGCAGGATCAACCGCCCGACTTCTGTGCTCCCGGTGAACGTGATCTTGGGGACATCAGGGTGTGCAGCAAGAGCCGCACCGGTCGTCTCGCCATCACCATGCACGACATTGACCACTCCGGCAGGCACCCCAGCCTCGAAGAGCGCTTCGGCCAGGGCATTGGTCGAGACCGGCGTCTGCTCGGCCATCTTGATCACGACCGAGTTGCCGGCGGCGAGAGGCGCCGCCGTTTTCCACACGGCCAAGGCGAACGGGAAGTTCCACGGCGCAATGGCGCCAACCACGCCATGCGGTTCGCGTCTGGAAAAGGCGAACATCCCCGGTGGCGAGGCATAGAGCGTACCGCTGATCTGCTCCGGCAGCTGCGAGAAGTACTCGAGACAGGATGCGGCGCCGAGCACGTCCCCTCTGGCGGCAGCGATCGGTTTTCCGGTGTCCTGTAGCTCGAGGAGCGCGATCCCGTCGGCGCGGTCGGCGATCAGCTGAGCCGCCTTGCGCATGCGCTTTGCTCGCTCGACAGGCGCGAGGCCAGTCCAGCGTCCTTCCCGAAACGCACGCAGGGCCGATTGCACTGCCCGGTCGACATCTTCCCCTTCTCCAAAGGCAACAGTCGCAAACGGCCTGCCGGTCGCCGGATTGATCGAGGCGAAGGTTCTGCCGGAGAGCGAGGACGTATGCTGGCCATCGATAAAGTGGTTGACTTCGATCACGAACAGGCTCCTTCCAGATCGGCTACATATCGGCCATAGGCGTCGTTTCGCCACCATTCGACGCGCTGCCTCGCCGGGATCGTCGTATACTCCTCCGATATAGTCAATATTTGATTATTCAGCAACACGCCAAACGTGCGGAATGGCATCGACAATCGAACTGTGCTTTCAGGTTCGGAATCTCACAATGGTTCGAGCGGATTGGGTATCGAGGAGCGTCGCTTGACTGACAGAGGGCTGTTTTCCAACGACGAGATCGCCAGGCTGGAACAACTCCGTTTCCGGCGGATGTCGGGCATCTGGCCACCACCGGTGCAGGTGCGCTTTGTCGACCGGCACCCGTTGCGGATGGATGTCGAGCTCCTGCTTCAGCACCTGCCCGACCGGTTGACGTATCGGTGCACGATGAGCCGTGAACACTCCACCGGCGTCAACTTGCGGTTCAGTACGCACTTTCAGACACCGCTGACGGAACCGATCGAACCCACCCTGGCCGAAGTGTTGCGATGGCTTGCGGTGAGCGCCGCGCACATTTCGGTCGCCGAGGACATGAGCCTCTGGGCAGCATTTCACATGCACGCCGCCAACGACGCCCGCCGCAACATCCCGTATCGGGGTCTGGTGCGCGAAACGAGCTGTGTCGAACAATTCGTCGAATCGCTGACCGCTGAAATCGCCCTCTTGCGCGAATTCCTCGGCGAAGCAGCTTTTCGCGATCTCCTCGCTTCCGCCGACGCCATCGCCTGACGGCCGCCGGTTATCGGCCATCTATAGGGCGGGCTGAAATGACTTGCTCAGTGCTTTGATGACCATATCGGGGTCTTGCTCGATCACCCTCAGGAATGTCTTTGCCGGCAGACTCGGTTCGCTGACTTTCTGCTCCCAGTCGCGAAGCGTACCCAGCGGAATCTGAAACGCCTCGGCAAACTCGATCTGGGTCATGTTGAGTCCTTCGCGAATCCGGCGAGGATTCGGGACCGGTCGAAGCTGCCGGATTTCTTCAGGCGTCATTGGCGGGTTATCGGGATCAGCAAGAGCGTTTGCCTCGATCTCTTCTTCTGTCATGGCCGCCAGACGCGCCCGGTCGGTCCGGTCAACGGCAACCGTCCGGCTGCCGTCATCGTTGAGCCTCCAGACTGTCCCATCTGAATCGAGCTCGACTCTCACGATATGCTCTTCGCTCTTCACGTCGCGCCTTCCTTGCAGAAATGATTTCTTGTTCCTGACGCCCGGGCGGTGCACACGACCGCGATCATATCGACGCCGTCACTTCCCACAACAACCCTGCGGACTTCCCGAATATCTTCGACCAGTGACAACCGCTCCATCCGAAAGTCATCGCTGAAGACACGTACTGCACCATCGAAGTCCAAACCATGCTTCTCTTGGTTGGAACTATTCTTTGCCTGATCCCACTCGTACTGTCTCACACGCTGACTCTGCCCATTCTACTGGCGACCAGTACTACCGACAACAGACGAGCGAGCGACCAAGTGGCAGTTCTGTGGCCTGAAGACCAGCAACACGGGGTAACGTTGGCAGCGGATCGCCGCGCGTCTCCGCTGCGGTCTCCCTATCAACATAGCCATGCTTCGAAAGGACTCGAGAACTACGACCGCAATGATGCCATTCGCACAGCGTGCGTTGGGAGCGTCTAACTCGCCTTCCGGTACGACTTCTCCAGGGCGGCCTTGGCCCCCTCAGGGTCCTGTTCGATGATTCGGAGCAGTGATCTGGCAACGCTATCAGGGAAGTCTGGACCTCGTTCCCAACTCTGGATGAGATCGAGTGCGATGCCGTACGTTTCGGCGAACTCCAGTTGCGTGAGACCAAGATTGTTCCGAATGATGTAGACATTCGGAATCAACTCCATCTTCGCGAGATACTCATCAGTGAGTGGCGGATTGTCAGGATCGGTGAGCGCTGCACGCGTGATGTCCTCTTCCGTGAGTGCATCGAAAGCGGCCCAGTCCGTTCTTCCCTTCAATGGGACAAGCGTTCCGTCGTTGAGTACTTCAAATACTCGTCCATCCGGAAGCATCTCGACGTTCGTCATATGATCTTCGTTCATCGCGACGGGCCTTTCTGGCCGATATGAGACGGACTTTTGTCCCGCGCCGGGTCCATACGACGGTGATCGGCTTGCCCGACCGCGTAAGCCCACTGGTAACGATCCGCAATTCAGAGCTGTCAGGTCGAATCGACAATCGGACTATCCTGAAAGGATCAGCAAACACCTGAACTGCGTCGGCGAAATCAAGCTCATGCTTCGAGCGATTCGTCTCGTTCTTTCGCTCGTCCCATTCGAAACTCAATTGTGGCACCGGCATACGTCAAATTCCAAGTGGTTCGCGCAGACTCCGAATAGCGCAGCCGGCAGAGTCGCCTGGCGAACCGCCTCCTGCACCCAACGATTCATCTCAATTCGCTGGCAACACCCGGTTCAGCATCCGCAACCAGTTGCCGTGCATGATCTTTTCGATGTCTTCGTCGCTGTAGCCGCGATTCGAGAGGAGGCCAGGTACCCGCTGAAGGTCGTAGATCGTGTCGAGGTCGCTGGGGGTCTGCTCGGTGCCGTAGCCGCCATCGAGGTCGGTGCCGATCGCCGCGTGATTGGCGTTGCCGGCCACCTGGCAGACATGATCGATGTGATCGACGTACTGCTCCATCGTGCAGTTTTCGTCCGGCAGGGTCACGCCCCGCTCCCAGTTGGGTACGACCATCCAGGCGTCGAGCACCGATCCGACGACGCCGTCCCGCTCGATGATCACGTTGAGCATGTCATCGGTTAGCTGACGATCACCAGGCACGAGCGTCCGGCAGTTGTTGTGCGACGCCCAGATCGGTCCCTTGTAGATCTCCATCGCTTCCCAGAACGACTGATCGTTGAAGTGACTGACGTCGAGAACGAACCCCATGCCGTTCATCTTCTCGAGCAGCGCCTTGCCGCGATCGGTCAGGCCGCCAAGACTCTCGGTGCCGTGGGCGTACTCGCTCGGTCCGTAGTGCGACAGGCTGAGCGCTCGCAGTCCCTGCTCCCACCACCAGTCCACCTGCTCAAGATCGACGATCGGATCGGCGCCTTCCATGGTCAGCACCATGCCGAGCGGTGTCTTTTCAGGGTCAGCTTTCCAGTTTGCCATGTGATCGTTCAGTTCCGCGGCTGTGGCGATCATCCGGATTGCGCCCTGGCGGACCATTTCGCGATACCAGGCAAGCTCTCCCTGGGCGTGAGCGGTGGCGATGTCCTGCGTGCGGAAATCGATCATCGACTCCCGGCCCGATTTGGTGCGAGCCAGAACGGTGCAGAAGCACACTGCAATCTCAGTGCGACGCATTTCCGGAAGGGAGACAGTGTTGTTGCCACGACCCTTCTCGTCCAGGTGCGCTTCGTCGGCGCGAATCTCAGCGACCGACTTGCGGTAATCGCGATTGAGATAAAAGGCGTTCATGGCGACATCAAGATGACTATCGACAACGATCATGCGATTGGGTCTCCTTCGCGCGCGATATGCTGATTCAACACCGGCAGTGTATCGGCACTCTGGCCACGCCGTCCTGAGACCACGAAAGCTCCGCCTGAGCGCCTATTGCGGCACATGAAGGGCGGTCTAGTCACGCTGCCCGAGCCGGTCGAAGAGCGCCCAGACAATTGATGGCACTACGATCAGAAAGAAGATCAGAAACCACTCATACCAGAAGCCGTTCAGCCCGACCTGACCGAAAACGGCATCGACTGACTCGAGGATCACCAGCTTGCCGACGAAAAAGACCGGCAGAACGCCAACCACGGCGAGCAGATTCCGGTTCCTGGCGCGCAGATGTCCCTGCAGCCAGTACTTGACCCTGTCCATCGCCGCCAACAGCAGCTTGAACATCGCCGCCACCAGCAATGTGATCCAGAAGGAGTCGATTCGAATGTGATCGGGGAAGACTTCGGCGAAAAGGTTGAGAATCACCACTGAGATCAGGATATCGATCGTCCATGAGACGACCCGCATTTGCGCGCGGTTGAGTGACGTGACTACCCCATGGTCGGTTTCGACCATGCGCTCGAGACCATGCTCCAACGGCCCTGGATGCGGAGACGCCGGTGACTCCACGCTCGCTCCGATTCACTATGCGCGCACGCCGCGCCACGTACCTGGCCGCTGCACGTGAGCTCTTCGAGGACGGTTTCATCACCCGAGCAACGCAGGCGTTGCCGCTACACCACGATTGATTCTGGCATCTGTATGTAGCGGCGAGGTCCGCCTCGCTCGTCCGCTATCGTTCCCGTGCTTTCGGATCCAGCGCATCACGCAACCCGTCGCCCAGCAAATTCAGCGACAGGACGGTGACGAAGAGCGCAATGCCCGGACACATGGCCATCCACCACGCAGACTGAATGAACTTCTGCCCATCCCGCATCATGTTTCCCCACGACGGGGTTTCTGGAGGAACGCCAGCGCCGAGGAATGACAACGACGCTTCCGAGATGATGGCAAATGCGATCACAAAGGTGCATTGCACGATCAGCGGCGAGAGCGAATTCATGAAAATGTACCGAAAGAGAATCACATAGTCTCGCAGCCCGATCGAACGTGCCGACTCGACGAACTGCTGTCGCCGCAGTACGAGAGTCGTACCGCGTACAAGTCTGGCCACGATCGGCACATAGACCACCGTCAGGGCAACGAAGACATTTTCCGAACTCGGGCCACGCGCCGCTACGATCGCGATCGCGAGCAGAATGCTCGGAAAGGCCATCAGACCGTCCATCACCCGCATAATTGGCGAATCGAGACGGTTGTAGTAGCCAGAGATCAATCCGAGCGCGGAACCGATCAACGCGGCGAGCACCGTCACTCCGATTCCAATCGGCAGGGAGGCGCGCGTGCCATAGATCACCCGGCTCATGACATCTCGGCCAAAGTCGTCTGTGCCGAACTTATGTTCACTTGAGGGGCTTTGCAACCGGATCGACGGGTCGATAAATTGCGGGTCATACGGCGCGACCCAGGGGGCGAAGATCGCCAATCCGACGATGATCAGCAGGATGATCCCGCTGATGATCGCAGGCCGGTTGCGCCGGAGCGACTTCAACCAGCGACGTCGCGCATTCCGGGTCCGCACTTCGTCCGCTTCGGCCGCCGCCAGCTCGAGTCTGTTCAGCGCGCTCGTTTCAACCGCCGCCATAGCGAATCCGTGGATCGATGTATGCGTACAGAATGTCGACGAAGAGATTCACCAGCACATAAATACTGGCAATGAGCATGATTGCTCCCTGAATTACGGGGTAGTCGCGCCTTGCGATACTCCCGACGACGAGCCTCCCCATACCGGGGATGGTGAAGACGGTTTCTGTCACCACCGCTCCACCGAGGAGACCGCCAATCGAGAATCCAATCACCGTAATCGCCGGAATCAGCGCATTGCGAAGCGCGTGCCGGTTGACAACGGTGCGGAATTGAAGTCCCTTTGCCAGCGCTGTTCGGACATAGTCATCACCCAGAACGTCAAGCATCGATGATCGCACCAGGCGGGCCAGCAATCCGGCCGACGCGAATCCGAGGGTAAACGCGGGCAGCACCATCGATTTGAAGTGGGCCACAGGATCCTCGGTAATCGACACGAAGCCGCCACTCGGCACCCACTTCAATCTCACAGCAAAGATGAGAATCAGAAGAATACCCATGAAGAATGTTGGGATGGCGGCGCCGCTGATCGCGCCGATCATCAACGTCCGGTCGATGATCGAATTCCGCTTGACCGCCGCAATCACTCCTGCGGGAACACCGATCGCCACCTCAATGATGAGTGCGTAGGTGGTCAGGAACATTGTTGGTTCCTTGCGCTGGCTGAGCGTTTCGATTACGGACTGACCGCTGAAGTATGAGTCTCCGAAGTCGAGTCGCAGCGCATCGCCGAACCAGCGCACGAACTGCACAAAGAGAGGGTCATTGAGACCCATCTTGTCTTTGGCCGCGTCGATCTGTTCGGCGGTCGCATTCTCACCGACCAGCACCGCCGCCGGGTTTCCTGGCACAAGGTGAACCAGCATGAACACCACAATGCCCACAACCAGCATGACCGGGATGAGCAGGAAAATCCGTTGGAGGATGTACGTCGCCAAGTGTTCTGTGTCCTGATGTACTCCCCTCGCTCCGAATGATGAGGGGATGGAGAATCAGTGAAACGCCCCTCTCCCGAATACCGAGGTTCCGGGAGAGGGGACAAGAGCAAGTCGCTCAGGCTACTTGATCCAGAGGTTCCAGAACTTGACGCCGCGCTCGGACTGCTGGTCCCAGCCGCCGAGATCCTCGGAAATGACCGAAATGGTCGCCCCGTCGCCGATCTTGATCGCCGGAATTTCCTCATAGGCAAGCGCCTGGATTTCTTCCCAGATCGCATAGCGGGCATCGAAATCGCTTTCCGCCGCCAGGTCGGCCGACAACGCGAGTCCGGTTTCGCTGTTCCACCAGCCGGGATAGATATTCATCTGCCCGACATAGCTGACTTGGGTCGGATCGGGAACGAAGCCGTGACCGGTCACGAACATGTCCCAGTCGTCCTTGATCGCGCGGCGCTCGCGCACCGTCGCCCAGTCGGGCGTCTGCAGATCAACATTGAAGCCGACCGCTTCCATCTGCTGCGACGCCGGCAGACCGGTCGCGTACATGTAGCCGATTTCCTGGCTGGCCATGAATCGGATCGGCGTGCCGTCGTAACCCGCTTCCTCGAGTTTCGCTTTGGCCAGGTCCGGATCATTGATGTTGTACAGATCGATGCCCGCGTCGGTGTACCAGGCCGTCTGCTTCATCATCAGGCCGGGATCGAGCGCATAGAAGTCCGAACTGCCATACGCGGCCTGCAGCATTGGCTCGTGATTGAGCGACGCCGCCACTGCCTGACGCATGGCCAGGTTGTCCTTGAAAATCGGCGACTCCCAGTTCAGGAAGAAGACCGGCCATTCCGTCGGCACATCGATGGACACCACCAATCCGGGATAGCCATTGAGAACGTCGTAGTTGTCGTTCGTGATGTCCATCGCATGGTGGTAGTCGCCCGCCTGCATACCGGCAACGCGAGCCGAGCCATCCGGCACCGGGATGAATTCGAGAATGTCGGCATACGCGTACTTCGTGCCGCCGTAGCCAACCGGACCACCCTCGACCGTCACATAGCCGTCGAATCGCTCCATGCGGACGTGCGAATCGGGCACCCACTCGACCAGCTGATATGGTCCGGTGCCGATGCCATCTTCAATCGTCGCGGCATCTCCGGCGGCATCGACGATCGACTTCGGATAGATCACGGGCGCCTGTGTGTTGTGGGAGAGCGCCACAAAGATCGTGCCATAGGGCTGGTTGAAGGTCCATGTGACGGTGTGCTCGTCGGTGGCCTCGAGCGACGCTGTCGCCGCGAAGACATTCTGTCCAACACCGCTGATGACGCCCCAGCGCTCGAGCGACGCCACGACGTCGGCCGAGGTGAACGGCTCGCCGTTGTGGAAGAAGACATCACGCTTCAAATTGAACGTGTAGGTCAGCCCATCTTCGCTGATCGTCCAGTCGGTCGCCAGTTCCGGCGCGATGCCATACTCGTAGTCATAGGTCACAAGCGTTTCGTAGAGGCAGTAGCCGAGCACCGCGGTGATTTCACCGGTGGTGGTGTGCTCGTCGAGTGTTCCGACTTCGCTGTACGTGGCGATGCGAAGTGTTCCACCGAAATTGCCGGCAGACGGATCATCCTGCAGCATGGCGGCGAGTGATCGCGCCTGCATGCGGGAGGGGCCAGCGACTGTGCCGAGCGCGCTGACCAGGGCATAGCTGCCGAGACCGATCGCCGCGCCTCGCTTGAGAAGCTCGCGGCGAGAAACATCGCGATCCTTGATTGCCTGGAGCAGGCGCTGCAGATCTCGTTCTCGATAGTCCATCGTTATTCCTCCGATGTTCAACTCCGCGTGCGTGTCACAACCGACGCGACGCCCTCACAGATCCTCAGTCTCGAATCAGGAAAAATCGCAGACATCTCATTCCGGCTTGTTCGAGCATGTCCGCCATATCACTCTGATATTCCGGCCGGTCCATTCCCATACGCGAATGTTTTGGCCGGATCGACTTTGGATATCAGTCATTGTCAGGAAGATTCGTCCGCACGTCAACCTCGCTTATCCGCGCTGCCACTCTCAAGTTGCGGGTTGTGTCGATTTTCTGACATCCGGCAAAAACACGAGAACCAGAACAAGTCCGTAGATGACGATCGGCGCGATCGCTGTCGACCAGGTCTTTGTTCCAGCTATCAGCGACGAAACCGGCACGCTCAGCCCGATCAAGGCAAGCAGGACGGTGATCGTCCAGGCCCACGGTTTGAGGGTAAGCCAACCCCACGCGACGACTGCGGTCAGCAATGCCACTGCTCCATACAGAAACGCGCCGACCCAGCGACCGCCCCAGAAGTCGAGCGCATCGTCACCCCATGGTATGACCTCGAGAAATTGCAGTGCGATGACCGCATCGATCACGGCGGCAATGATTGCCAGCGCTGCCAGCGCCAGTGTGGCGGGTGGGCGATTCACGAATATTCCTCATTTCTCGATGCCGATCTTCCGCAGAAACCCAGCGCTGTTGCCAGCCGTCGTGGTCAGTGCACTCTACAATGGTCCAGCAACTCCTGCGCGGCAGGAGTCAAGGATCATGGAACCAGACGTCGATGAACAGCACGATTGCCAACCCTTCTGATGCCGAAATCAGACGACTCCTGGAGGATGCGCGGACCATTGCCGTCGTTGGCTGGTCCGATCAGGAAGACCGCCCGAGCAACGAAACTGCCGTCTATTTGCGCAAGCAGGGGTATCGCGTTATTCCCGTCAATCCACGTCTGGCCGGCAAGTCGTTTGACGGCGAGCGTGTCTATGGATGCGTCACAGAGGTTCCCGAGGCAGTCGATCTCGTCGACGTTTTTCGCCGCGCGGAGTTCACACCAGACCACGCGGCAAAGGCCGTCGAAGCCGGGGCGAAAGCGTTCTGGCTGCAGGTGGGCATCAAGAATGACGAGGCCGGTGCAATCGCCCAGGCCGGTGGATTGGTCTTCATCCAGAACCGCTGCACCCATCTCGAACACCTCCGGCTGATCAAGGGCTATCCTTTTCCACCACCTGAAGAATGACGAATCCGCGAATGCAAGGACTGGTTGAGGAGTAAACAATGGTATTGCCAAAAATGGGCGCCAGCTACGTCATCAAGAAGTTCGCGGACGAGATCATGTCCGAACCCAAAGCGGCGATCGAATCGGCAATGGCTACCGCGCTCGATCCAGCTGCGCCCGCTCAGCCAGGCGCAGCGGCCGCGCGGCAATCGGCCGCAGGAACACAATCCCTTGTCGATGAATGGGATGGTCAATCGGTGTCCAATGAAGAAGGTGAGGTCATCGGCACCGCTCGCCGGGTGCGACAGGTGAATCTCTACGTCATCTCCGACAGCACTGCCGACCTGGCGAGTGAGCTGGAAACCTGCGTCCTCGACGAGGAGAGCCGGCGATTCTTTGTCCATGACGATCAGGGGCGCATCGTTGGGCTCGTCTATGCGCCTCATCCGGACAGAATGCCCGTCCGCGCCGAAGGATTCCGGGCGGATGACGTTTGAGGCACTGGGCACTGGGCACTGGGCACTGGGCACTGGGCACTGGGCACTGGGAGATCGTAACTGGTAACTGGTAACTGGTAGCTGGCAACTCGACTTCAGCGCTACGGACTCCGGACCCCGGGCTACGACCTTTGGACCAGGAACTGCGACTCCCGGAGTCCGGACTAGGGACTACGGACTACGGACTTCGGACTTCGGATTTCGGACTACGAAAATGTAGGCTCCGGCGCTCTGCCGGAGCGATCGGCCGCAGGTCGACAGGAGTCTCAACGAAGAAACCGCGTTGATCTCGAGACCGGCCCGGGCGAGACGGTAATGGCCATCCTGGCCATTCCTCCGGCAGAGCGCCGGAGGCTACGACAATCACATCCTTTTTCCGTGTAGTTGCGTGCCAAGCCTGCTGTCACGCTGCTGGCAGTCAATATGGCCAATTGCGGCGGCGATGCCTCGCCGTCTATCCTTGAGCATCAACTCCCGTTCGGAAAAGAGGGCCGGTCGGATGTCGCGAACTGTTGACACTGCCAATGGAGTCCGGAAACCGCCGGTGACAGCCGCGGAGGTCGCTGCCGTCCGCCAACCGCTCACCTCCGCATCGCTCCTACCGCCGCGCGTCTATCACGATCCAGCGGTTCTCGACTACGAGATTGGCGAATGGTTCACCAAAGGGTGGTTGTGCATCGGCCGGGAAGAAGACATCGCCCTCTCCGGTCAGTATTACCTGCTCAAACTCTTCGACGAGAACCTGATCGTCGTGCGCGATCAACATGGTGACGTGAAGGCGTTCTTCAACTTTTGCCGTCACCGCGGCGCGACATTGGTCACCGAACAATCGGGACGCATTCCACGCTTTCAATGTCCCTACCACGCCTGGGTCTACGATCTCGACGGCGCCCTGCACAAACCACGATTCACCGATGTGCTCGACAACTTCGATCTCGACGAATGGGGGCTGGTGCCGGTCGCCGTCGATACCTGGCAGGGATTCATCTTTCTCAATCTCGACGGCCGGGCCGGACCGTTGACCGATTTTCTCGCCGACATGGTCGGTTTTTTCAATCGCTTCGAGCTGGGTGCGCTGCGAAGGGGCGAATCGATCGAGTACGACGTTCGCGCCAACTGGAAAGCGATCATCGAGAACTACTCAGAGTGCTACCACTGTCCAGGTGTCCACCCTCAGCTCAACCGAATCACGCCATACGACCTTGGAGATCTGATCGAAACCGACGGTCCATGGCGAGCCTCATGGATGCCGGTCGTCGGCGATCACGTCACCCTGACCATGGATGGCCGTATGGAGGAACACGGGCGCGATCACCTGCCCGGCATGACCGAGGACGACCACAAAAAGATCTACTACTTCGTCGTCTGGCCGAATCTGTTGGTCAGTCTTCATCCCGACTATCTCCTCGTCCATCGTGCGGTTCCACTCGCTCCCGACCGGACCTGGATCACCTGTGAGTGGTTTTTCGATCCGGAAGATATGGCCCGGCCAGATTTCGACCCCTCCGATGCCATCGAGTTCTGGGATCTGACGAACCGACAGGATTGGGAAGTCTGCGAGATGCAACAGACGGGCACGGCGTCGCGCGCGTACACTGCGGGCCGCTTCACTGCGATGGAAGGTGGCGTCTACGCTTTCGACCGCCATGTCGCCGACCGCTACGCCAACGACGGCGTGATCACCGATCTCAACGATCTCGCCCGCGAGGAAGGAACCGAGCGTCTGATCGGTCGAAACAGAGTCCGGCGCGGCTAGAGCGTCGTGCAACAGTGTCATCCTGCTCCATGTTCGACGATCGCTGCAGGGAGCTTACCCCTGCGGCGGGAGATTCCTCGACAAGCTCGGAATGACGGGAACTTTCTTCAGGAAAGACTATAGGGGGTCGCTCTAAACGACCCAATGACAGGCGATCCTGCCGGGCGTTTCATCCTCCTGTACACTATTGCATTCAGAGAGCGTCTGGCTTGGAGAAGCGCAAATCCGCGTGACTGATCAATTGCGAGAAAGTGAATCTGACACTGCCGGTGCAGTCGCAAACGCAGTGGCTGCCATTGCGTCTCTGCCGCTCGATCAGCGCAAAGTCCTGACGGTCGCTGTCGCCAGCGATCTGACGTACGACGACATCGCCTCTCAGGGCGGATTCTCGAACGAGCAAGTGCTCAGCTGGATGCGTGACGGTCTGCACGCCATCGCCTCCGCGCTCGAAAACGCGGACCAGTCATGAGTGATATCCCCGATCTTCCTCCAGTGCTCGAGCGATTGCTCGGGTCCGGATACCACGAGCAAATCGGCGCATTTGCGCTGGAGGCCTTGCCGCCTGAAGAGCGCATCGCGTTTGAAGCGCATCTGCGCGACTGCTGGCAGTGCCAGGACGAGTTGCCCGTTCTGCTGGATGCGGTTCGCGTGCTTCGCCGCGCAATCGTCCCCGACCGTGAACCAGTCGAACCGGCGGAGCCCATACCGGCGGAATCGACGACACAACCACCGCCGCTGGCCGAGGAACCATCTGCCGTGGATGAGGCCGAAGTCGAAGTCGCTGAATCCATCGAAGAACAGGTCGGTGTCGCTGCCGGCGATTCCGGGGACGTCGCTGCAGCATCCGATACTCCGGTTGACCAGTCCGCCGGCGACGCCAACGATCTCGCCGCCGGTATTGCAGCTTCCAATACAGAAGCTGAGCAAACCAGTGAGTCCGCCCCGACCGTCAGTGAACTGCTGGATGAATTGCCGCCGGTCAATCAGGAACTGCTGACCGAATCCGAATCCCTCAAAAGCGAGAATGCCGAGACACCAGCTCCAGCTTCGCGCGGGCGATTCCGCTCCAAGACTGCTCCCAGTGCGACCCAGGCCACAGTCGCCGCACCGGCGACCTCTGTGGCCGCCGCGCAGACACCGTCGAAGCTTCCCTGGATTCTGGGGGGACTCGGATTGTTGTTCGGCATCGGCTCGATCATCGCCGCGCTCGCCTTGGCCGAAACGAAGGGCAACCTGGAAGAGGAGATCTCGTTCCAGAACTCTCAAATCGCGGAGCTGAATGCCCAGCGCGACGCCTATCTCCAGCAAACCACCGCTATCACCTGGACGCTCGCTCCGACGACGCTGGGCACGCCAGGATCGGGCGGTATCGTCTACGCCGATCCCGCCGGAACTTCGGCGATTCTCTCGGTTTTCGGGATGGCTTCTCTCGGGAGTGATCAGGCGTATCAAGTCTGGTACAAACCGCCCGGTGATGCGTCCTCGGTTGCCGGTCCTGTGCTGACCCTTGATTCAGCTGGCAATGCTCTGGCGACCCTGCAACCGGATCTGAGTCCCTACGAAGCCATTGCGGTCACGATCGAACCGGCCGCCGGCAGCGAACTCCCTTCGACAAACCCCGTGCTTCAGGGACTCCTCGCCACGTCCTGACCACGGTACATCGCCTCGACAATGATGGCGCTCAACACAGCCGCTCTGCAGGGCCGGCCTCTCGCCAGCCCTGCTCACCGATAGCGATGATTGTCCAGTAGAGCAACAGGGCGCCGTTCCGACATGGACCTGGCGAGCGAGGGCGCCCACGATGGGCGCCCCGCTTGTTGGGATCTACTCGACGATCAGTCTCGCCGCCATGCGCCCGCCTTCGGGATCGCCATGCAGGATGCAGTAGTAGATGTACTCGCCTGGCGTGTCGAAGAGCACTTCGAATTCCATGGGCAGCCCGAGCTGTGGGATACCCATGAAACCAGAGTTCACAAAGCCTGACCCACTCCACACATTCCCTCCGGACGGCAAGAAGGTCTCCATGCTCTGAACCAGCTTTGGTGAACCGTCGGCGAATGTCTCTTCAATGGTATCAGCGGGAGCGGTTTCACCCTCGCCGAGGAAGGTCACCGTATGGGGCTCGCCTTCCGACTGATTGATGAAGCGGACCGAGTCGCCCGCCGCGATGGTCAGCACATCGGGCAGGAAACGCTGCACCCGAACCTGGGTCGGACCACCAGCGCCGGCGGCGACTTCCCACAGATTGCCGCCTTCCGATTTCGCCACTGGTTGCGGATCGCTGTACATCTCGATCTGAGCGAGACCGTCGGCCCGCAGCGTCTCGACCTGCTCCGCGGCAAGCGCATCGATGCCCGCCTGATCGAGTGGATAGGCGCTGCCGGCTTCCTGCACGATGACTTTCGCCTGCATCACGCTGGCGTGCGGGATGCACACGTACGGGAACTCGCCGGGCGCCGGGAAGCTCAGAATGACGGGCACGGACGGGTCGGAGAAGACATCAACCGGAGTGGTTACCAGCTGCGATCCATCGACCGCCGTGCCGCCCGCGCCGGTCATGAGCAACGGATTGTAGATCAGCTTTGGCGGACCAGCGGGTGTGGCGTCGGCGGCGACTTCCGGGTCCGGAATGAAGATTCCCGGGAGTTCTTCAGGACCGGGAAAGGTCACCGTATGGAACATTGGCATGTCGTAGGCAAACCAGATCGAGTCGCCGGCATTGATCGTGATCTCACCCGGAAAGAACCCGTGGTACTCGACCATGGTGTCCATATCCATGCCTCCGATCACGACTTTCCAGAGGGTGCTGCCATCTTCCTGCGGTCCAGGAACCGGGCTGGCGGCGTGGTCCTGGTGTGCTGACGCAGGGAGAGCATTTGCAAACGCGGCCAGCCCGGCGACGCCAAGTCCAGTCGCGCTGACGCTCTTCAGCAGCTGGCGCCGGCCGAGTCCGAGCGCCAGCAATTGGTTCAGTTCCTGTCCATCGAACGGTGTTTGAAGATTTTCCATTTCAGTACATTCTCCTTAAGACGATTCGATTCCGACTTATCAACGTTTCGGTTGGATTCGATCGCGCCTCCTTTCGCTCCGGCTGCCCGACAAGCCAGGTCCGTGAACAACCTGGGACCACACGTATCCTGCGCCGGAAAGCGCAGGCGGGCATCCTCACTTTGACGTATTCGAACCAACGTAGTCCTGGAAAAGCCGGAGGTCGAGCTAGAGATTCAGTGTGCTCTGCACCGGGCGGGCGATGCCTGCATCCTGCTGATGCTGACGGGCAGCCGCGATCAGTTCCTCGAGATCAGCGGTGTCGTGGGGGATCGCGTCGATGGGATAGCCGCCGCGCTCGACGAGCGCCGTATTGCCCGGAGGAGCACCTTCGCCCATCCAGACCAGCAGCGGCGACCAGCTTCGGTCCAGATTGTCGACCGAGCCCTGCCACGTGCCACCCGTTCCTTCAGCAGTGGCGACAACGAAAGTGGCATCCGCGAGTGCGTGGATGTACCGGTTGCGAGCCATGGCGTTGCCAGTGACAAAACCGGTTGAGGGATGGACATGCGCCACCAGGGTGAGAAGACCATTTTCGATATGCGATCGCGCGTCGGGGCGCTGGGAGTCTTTTGCCAGATCGCCATGCAGAATGCCAAGTGCTTGTCTCTCGAGCTCCAGGGCGCCGGTCATGCCCCAACGGTCGCTACCGCGCGCGCCTCCGGAGACAACGAGGTATCCGGCGGACGCGGACCGGCTGCCAATCTCGCGGGCAATCCCGGCAAGCTGATGATCGATGTTTCGGGAGCCAACGATTGCCGCTGAGGGTGTCTGGATGAGCAGCTCGCGTTCGCCGCATCCGAAAATCACGGGTGGCGCCGACGTCTTGAGCCGGTCTCTCCAGCGTTGCGGATAGGCGTCGTCGAACCGGACAAGCGCCCAGAATCCGCGCCGCTCCAGTGCGTCCAGCGCCCCGGAAACCTGGTCTGCCCGGGAGGGGAGCTCGACGACGCGCTCGGCGAGTCTCGGTTTCAACCCGGCGCGGATCGCCGGACTCATTGCTGGGTCGAGGAGAGCAGCCGGCCTCATCCCTTGCCATTGCAGCCACTGCCCAACCTCGGACCACTCGATTGGACCAAGCGGCTCAGATCCAAACGTCCCGTAGCCACTGTGTGCGGTCGATGAGCATGCCGCTATCGTGGCGATACGATCGTCGTTCGATAGGGGAGGTTTCATGAACCGTTCAGTACCTCTGAGTGTGATGCGCGTAATCTTCGCTGCAGCGATGGCGCGGATTCTGCGATGATCTGCGAATAATGACACTCACTGCGTGGACGTGAGGCATCGAGTGTCGAGGAAGACCACCATGACGAATTCTGCCCCAACCTTCGAACGAGAACGGCCCAACCGGCTCCTGCGGATTGGATTCAAGATTCCGCCGCTCATTTATCACGGTCCGATCGCCAAGGGCCTCGCATCGCGGTGTGTGATCAAACTCACTGCCACCGGCCGTACGTCGGGGAGACCGCGCACCGTGTGCATCAGCGCGATGCCGGTCGATCAGGGATACGTTGTCTTTTCCGGGTTTGGCGTGGGATCGAACTGGTACCAGAATCTTCTCGCCAATCCCGGCGCAACGATCCGGGTGGGTGGAACGACGCATGTCGTCCGGGCTGAGGTCGTTGCCGATCCGGAGCGGCGACGCAATCTGATGGTGCGGATGAAAGATCGTTCGGGCAGTTGCGGACCGCCGACATTCGTGCGGCCGCTGTTGCGATTGAGCCGCACATTCGACTATGACGCCGAAATCCAGATGGCTGTCGACCACGCCGAAGAGCTGCCAGTTGTGTTCCTGCGCATCAGCGATCACGCCTGACGGTTACTCGATGATCGCAGCTGGGCAAATCCAGGCGTACGCGCATCCTTTACATGCCGAAGAGGAGGGAGTCGGGGTGAAGTCATTGCTGGCGATGCCTTCGACAAGTGCGTCGATGATGTCAGTGAGCGCCTTTCTCGATTCGTCGGTGTGGACGTGGCTTCTCACCTGTCGTTCGTTCCAGGCTTCGCCAGCGACGAATGCGCTGTCATCATCATGCCGCAGCGCCAGGTATGAGACTCTCGGCGTGCTCTCAGGATGCTCCTGTCGGTGCGCATAATCATAGAGGAAGAGCTGTAGCGAATCGGCGGGCTTTTTGACTGTATCGCTGTCTCGCTTGCTCGTTTTGAAGTCGATGATATCGCGCGAGCCGTCTACCCCTTGCATCACCGCGTCGATGCGTCCGGTAAGGCTGTGTCTGTTCCACGGCACGGAGAAACCAGACTCGACAGTCATTGGTCTTCGGGTCAACGGGCGTGAGCGCTCCCAGTCGTAATAGCGCCGCAACATGGCGCTGGCCCGTTGCCGGAGTTGTTTCGCTTGGGTTGCATGCCGAATACCATGCGGGGACCAGGTGTCTTCAATCGCTGATTCGATTGCGGCGGTATCCGGAATTTCGCCAGTGCGTCGCCACATTTCGTTGATCTGGCTGAGAGCGGCATGAATCGACCTGCCAAAGGAGAACGACGTAGGTCCATCAATGTCTTCGAGTTTCAGAGCAACGGCATAGAAATACTTTCGCGGGCATTTCTGGTATTGCTCGATTTGGGTGTGGGAAAGCATTAACGATTCGGCAAGCGCAAAGGGCCGGGGCAGAGCGCGGGGTCGCAGCATTGTGGCTCCCGCGATGCTGCGCTTCGCCGCTGCCTGCTCAAGCAACAGCGAGGCCAGATTCCCGGCGACGTCATCGTCGTCGACTCCAACATCGAGCGTCCGGTTGCGTCGCGTCCGCAACTGACGAGCCAGATCGTGCATCGATGCGAGTGGATGGTCGAGTCGGTGATCCGTCTCCGGTGTATCCAGCGGCGCAAGTCCCGCCTCTGCGATGAACTGCGATGGCCGAGTCAGGCCGCCATCCGCATGGCGCAATGGATAGGAGATGTGCAATTCCGTTTGAGCGCGAGTCATCGCCACGTAGGCGAGTCGCCGCTCTTCCTCGATGAACTGCATGCGCCGCTCCTGTTCCGAGGGGCGAAGCGCATCGTCATTCGTCCAATCGCGCAGTGCATCTGCATCGAAAGCGAGATCGAGTCTCATTGGCAAGGGGAATTCGCCATCCGACATGGCCGGGAGAAACACGACCGGCCACTCCAGACCCTTTGCCGAATGGACGGTGAGGATCGTTACGCCTTCAGACGAGGAGCGTCGTCCCCACGGCACATCGGCATAGCCTGACTGGAGGAGTGAGGAGAGTTCCTGCAATGTCCCACCCGCATCGGCGATTCCGTTGGCCCGTTCGAGGAAAGATTGCAGCATATTGGCCGTGGCATGATCGATCGACTCCTGAAGCCCTCCCGCGAGGATGATTGCTTTGTAAAGCGCGTTCGCGGGTTCGAGCTTGGCATATTGACGGCATTGAGCGGCCTGTGTCTGGCATGCACGCAGTGCCTGGAGTTGGGATACGGAAAACACGTAATCAGATTCGCCGCTCGGCATGAGCAACTCGTCCTGCGATTCGGGGTCGCTCACGCACTGTTCGATACTGCGTAAGGCAAATGCGACGTCAGTACCCGACTTCGCCATGAGTCGGGCCGCATCGTTCCAGCGCTGTGGCCCGGCAACGAGCCGAAACGCAGCGAACACATCCTGAATCGTCTCGGCGTTGCCGCTCGTTTCATCGCCGGACTGGAAGGGAATGCCGTGCGCGGCAAGTGTTCGAGCGATCGGCCCCTGGCTGCGGTCGACGCTTCGCAGCAGGATCGCGATGTCGGTGAACCGCACCGGGTCCACGGGGCGACGAACCAGCTCCAGAATCGAGTGGACGATGTGCGCAGCCTCGAGCGCCGGGTTGGCGACAGGCGTAACGGTGACCGTGCCTGGCGGAGCAGTGTCGCGGGCCCGCAGGACGACCCGGTTTCCCGCCGGGTTGTGAGCGATAAGGGCGTTTGCCGCGTCGAGAATCCGCTGCCCGGACCGGTAATTGGTGCCGAGGACGTAGGAGGCCGCGCCCGGAAAGTGCTCGCCGAATTCGTCCATGAAGCGCGACTGTCCGCCGCGGAATGCGTAGATGGCCTGATTTGCATCGCCGACGACGCAGACATTGCCGTCGTGTGGAGAGAGAAGCTGGATCAGTCGGAATTGACCGTAGTTCGTGTCCTGGAATTCATCGACGAGGAGTTGATCGAAACGCGAACGAGTCCGTGCAAGCAGTTTCGAATCGGAAGCAAGACGAGTGACTGCTTCGAGCCCCATTGATGCAAAGTCATGAAAATCGTGGGCGGCCTGCGCTTCGGCGACCCGCCGGTGCGCGAGAGCGATATCGTGCATTCGGCCGGGTTGCTGTTCCTCCCGCGCGGCATATGCGTCGACGTCCATGGGAGACATGAGGAGATCACAAGCCTGTGAACGGAAGGTGACAACATCGTCGATAAGCTTGTCGCGACCGAATTCGCCGGGATGCGCGAGCAAAACCTCGGACGGAATCGATCTGACAACACTGGCGATGAATGCTCGCATCTCCTGATCGGTGAGGACAGGTGCTTTCGGAGCGAGTGACTCAAGTCGCCACTCCTGGATCAGAGACAGACAAAAAGCGTGAAACGTATGTATATGAAGGCTTCGAGAGCCATGCCCGAAGTCCTCCAGAATGCGATCCCGCAGCTCTCTCGCCGCCTTACGTGAGAACGTCAGGCAGAGGATACGGTCTTCTCGTATTCCATTGTTGGACAACGCGACGAAGCGTTTCGTCAACGTTTGCGTCTTGCCGGTGCCGGCGCCGGCAATGATTCGCATCGGACCTGCGCGATGTTCGATTGCGGCGATTTGCTCGGCGTTCAGCTCGAAGGCGGTCATGGAGTGAGCATAGCAGGAAGCGCTCTGGAGGGATCAGGGCAGCAAAGCGCTATCCACCATCCACTATCTACCATCGACCATCGACCGCCAACCCTTATCTAGACCGCAAACGACTCCAGGTACTGATTGGCGTAATCCGTGTCGATCTGAATCCAGAGTGGCCGGTGATCGGACATCTGCCACGTTCGCCACTTGCGATAGCGGTTGGCGAACGCCTCCGGTGTTTCGGTTTCGCCGTCCGCGAGTGCCGGCATCAGCGGCGCATAGATCCGGCGATCGCCCGGCGTGTCGCGAAAGACCGAGTTGAACATGTTGACCATGCCGCCGGTGGTGACCCGGAATGACGGTTCGGCGACGCGAACCGCGATCTGGTCGTAGAAGTGATCCTCCGGCGTGCGGACTTTGTCGCCATCGATCGCGGAAGGAACGGCGAATCCGCGGTCGCGCAGGGCCAGCATCGTTTCGTGCTCGGGACTGACCACATTGAAGTCGCCAAGCAGAATGTAGTTCTCGGCGCGGGCTGGATCGCTGCCGGCCAGTTTGTTCTCGCGATCCTGTCTGTCTGCGAAGAACTTCACCAGCGCACGGATTTCACGAATGCGTCTGCGAAGCCCCTCTCCCGAATCTTCCCCGTAATAGATGTGTACGGTACAGAGGTTGAACTTGAACCAGCCGGACTGAAACGCGACCACGAAGGGCGTGCGTGCGAATTGCTGCTCGACCTCGGTGAGACCGCTGTCGAGCGCTGCCTCGACCGGTCGCTCCTCCTGATTGCGGGCCGACTGGGTGCGGTTCGGCGAGACGATCATCTGTCCTTTGGGCAGAACGATCTCTCCAGCGATCTTGCGGAACCAGACCTTCTCCGTGTTGTAGACGAACGCCATACGCTCGGCGTTACCGCCGCTTCCTTCGGTCGTGTCGGTGGCGATGAAATCCCATTCCCGACCGAGGATATCCATGACCGCCAGAAACTCACCGAGATTGCGGTTGACTTCCTGAACGGCAACGAGGTCGAAGCAGGAAATGATCTCGGCGATGTAGAATAGCGCTTCGGGTAGACGTGCTCCCTGGCCGAACTTTGCGGCGCCGAAATCGCGGATGTTCCATGTCGCCAGGAGAAGGGTTCCGTCGCTCTTGCGATTTGCGAGCGGGCGGAGATCGTTCCGCATTCGCAGCAACCGCTTCGCGCAGCGCGCGGCGGCATCCGGGTCGTTGTGATGCAGTTCGCGAAGTGAGGAGTAGTTGTTCGGCATTGGCTGCGCTCGAATGCGTTTAGCGACTCACTCAGAGGCGACGTCTCTTTGTCGTTGGATCAGGGCGGCGAGTTGGTCGGCCCGTTCACCTGTTTCATGTGTGATGTCTGGTGTCGTCACGGTATCCAACGCTTGGTCACCGCCAAAGGGATCAACCTGCAACGCTCACTCCAGATGACGAGCGCCTGCATTGAACACGGGCGATTCCATTGATGAAGCCTCGCCATGCACATTTTAGGAACGCGGGCCTCCCAGACGATCTACGATGCTCTCAGCCAGCGAGACTGCGCTGATCGCAATGGCTGAAGAATCGTTCATTCGTGCTTCAAGGTCATAGTCAGCTGTCTTTCTCATGTCATGGAGTTCTCGCAGATCTAGAGCAATCTGATCCTCTCCCAATTGCTCGAGCCGGCGGCGAAGCTCAAGATGAGTGTTGTTGACCGTTACAACCTGCCCATGAGCACCGCAATAGAATCGAGCCTCGTGAAAGGCGGCGTAATAGGCTCTGCTGATTGCGCTTCTTTCGCAGGCTTCATCCGATTCCTGTATCAAGAGCAGACGAGCGCCCCTGAGAAACTCGAATCCGCCGATCATCAGATCTCGAAATACTTGGGCATGAAGAGAAATCCCTCTCGCACCTCAAAAGGCAGCGTGCGCAACCAACCCGCCGACATCTGATGGATTGCTTTTTTTGCTTCCATGAACGGCATAGTGGTTTCGATGTATGCGCCAACGTATGGATCTTGCTCTCCATCCGCATCGTACCGAATGAGCAGTGTCATGGCGGGGCGTCCATCGAAATAGCGAGGGAGCAGATCCAGCGCCTCGACCAGCACCTCGGCGACGCGCGGCCGCTCTTCGAGAAATGCCCGCACATCGTCTGGATCGGGAATGACGTAATTCGTCAACACAGTATCGAGCGCTTTGGATTGAGTGGCGGTCAACATGGTCGTCTTCCTTGCCCTGTCCTCGGTGGTTGAAGATTACACCTACGCGCTGAGTGCAACGTCACCATTTCAATGAGCAACAATCACGACACGGAGTTGAGGTTCGAAATAATATGCTCCGACGTGGCCAAAGCTCCGATCGCGACCTCGGCGAAGTCTGTTCCGGTGGCCGGTACATCGTAGTCGGCCTGCTTCCGCCGATCGTGGAGATCACGCAGGTTCCAGGCAATATCTCCATACCCCATTTCCTCCAGGCACCACCGCAATGCAACGTGCGTATTGGTCGTAGAAACGGCACGACCATTTCCATCACAGAAATCGCGAGCCGCGTGCATTGCCGCATAGTAGGAGCGACTAATGGAGGTTCGTTGAGTGCCTTCATCTGACCCGATTGTCAGAAGGAGGCGAGCGAGCGCAAGAAAATCCGTGCCTCTGAACGTCACGATGAGATCGGTTCCGGGCTGAAGAGTATCTCTTCACGGACATCGCGCGGTAATGCGCCGAACCAGTCCAACCAAAGCCGGCGCATCGTGTCGATGGTTGTCGTCGGCTCCGATGATGTGTGGATGTAGGCCGCGGCATACGGTGGCTCTTCGCCCTCTGGATCGAACCTGATCCGCAGTATGATCGGGTTTCCCCCTTTGAAGTATTCCGGAATGACATCCAGCGCCTCGACCAGCACCTCGGCGACGCGCGGCCGCTCTTCCAGAAAGGCGCGCACATCATCCGGATCCGGAATGACGTAGCTCGCCATCACGGTGTCGAGCGCTTTGGATTGGGTGGCGGTCAGCATGGTCGTCGTCCTGCACGTGGATTGCCGAACGTCAAGCATACACCTGACGATCAGGCCGTTGCGGGAGCTGTCCCATACCCAAATCGGACCGCCAGGAGGATCAGCGGTACGACCAGTATCACCGCCACGACATTGAGCATGGCATACGAGCCGAGCCCGACGATCAGTCCGGCAGTGAGCCCCGCCGTTGCGCCGCTGATGCCCATCAGCAGATCCGCCGCTCCCTGCATGCTGGCGCGGTCGTCGACCGGGATCGATTCGGTCAGGAGGGTCGAACCACCGATGAGCGTGCATGACCACCCCAGACCGAGCAGGAAGAGCCCCACCCCCAGTTGCAGCGACTCATGACCGCTGGCTGTGCCGGCAATCATGAACGAAATCAGCAAAATGACCCCGCCGAGGATGATGATCGGACGCCGCCCGAAGCGGTCGACCGCCCAGCCAACTAGCGGCGATGCGATGTACATGCCAGTGATATGACCGCTGATGACGAAGCCGATGATGCGCAGGTCGGCGTCGCCATGTTTCAGATGAACCGGCGTCATCGACATCACCGCCACCATCACCGATTGACCGATCGCCATCGCCGTCAGACCGAGCGACGCGGCCGGTATACCGCGGATATAGGCGAAGGCTTCTCGCAGCGGAACATTGCGACGCTCCTTCGGCGCGGCGATGCCGCTCGCCTCCGCTTCGGCCGCGCGAGCCACCAGCAGCGGATCGGGACGGAGCATCAGCGAGATGATCAAACCAGCGATGATGAAAACACAAACGGTCAGCAGGTAAGGACCGGCCAGGGATGGAATCCCGATGCGCTCCGCCAGATTCCCCATCGGATCGGCCAAATTCGGACCGAGTACAGAACCGATCGTTGTGGCCCAGACGACGCTGGACAGATCGCGCCCCCGCCGGTTAGGCGACGCCAGATCGGCCGCCGCATAGCGTGACTGCAGTCCGGCCGCATAACCGCCTCCCGTGAGAAAGAGTCCGAGCAGGGCAATCGGGAAAAAGTGCACGATCGCACCGAGGACAATGAGAAGCGCTCCAACGATGCCGACTGCGTACGCCAGCTGAAGTCCGGGACGCCGGCCCCGTTCGTTCATGACGCGGGAGACGGGAACGGCAATAAACGCCGTGCCGATCACCGCGGCAGTTGATGAAAGGCCGCTCAACGACTCAGTGGCGAGGTCGGCCGCCAGCAACGCCCCGACTGCCGCTCCGGCCGCGGCGCCGATGCCGCCGAAGACCTGAGCAAGAGCCAGCACCTTCACCGTTCGCCGCTGGATCGCGTCGATCGATGCAGGTCGCGCCGATGCCGTCGCCGCAGCTGGTTCGGAAACCGCCGCTTCGTGAAGCTCAGTCGTGGTCGCGATAACGAATTGCCCTCGTCAGCGATGCGTGCCGCAATCCCCCGGCATCGCCTGCTGATTGTCGCATGACGCCGGCCAGAATGCGGCGATCGATGGCATCACGGCGGTTCACCGGCGGGCGCGATTCGTGCGCCTCTGTGTTGGAATCCGAATGCCGGTTTGGATCGATGCGTTGTCGATCCGTTCGATCAATGCGGAAGGATGATTGATGATGAGTCGCACAGTTCGAGGTTTGTTCACTCTTCTGGTTTTCTTGATGATTGGAGGACTTGGCCTTTATGAGCCGGCCATTTCGGCGCAGGAAGCAACGCCGGTCGTGACGACGTTCGAGGAGGTTGAGGCGGAGTACCGAAGCGCTGAGGAATGGACCCTCGCAAACGGACGCGAGATCACCGACGCGTTGCTCTCCGGGGACGCCACAATGCTCGTCGAGCGTCTATCGCCCGAGATGCGGGAGCTTCTTGGTGAAGAAGATCTGGTGAGTTTGATCGCATCGCTGCAGCAGAACCGGGTTCGGTTCGAAATTCCGGCGCTCGGACTGGTCTTCAATGGCCATCTCGATGGCGATGTGATGGAGGGATTCCTGAGTGGCGGAGGTACGTATGGATTCAATCTCACGCGTGCCGCCGATGAAGAAGGCGATCTTCTGTCCGGAACCTGGTCCGGCGCCATGATGGTCGATACCGAGTCGTTCGAATTGACCGTCACCTTTGACTCCGCCACGGACGGATGGAGGGGCACAGCGACGATCCCAACATGGAATGTCACCGATGCCGAGCTGGCGTCGGTCACCTACGCCGAAGAGCAGCCGATTGGGGCGATGATCGACGATAACGCCATGCCACACTCGCCGGCGCTGCGATCGTATTGGGCGCGATATGCCTGGGGTGAGGAGAACCTCTCCTTCCAGTATGCCTTCGACGAGGCGGGGACAGTGATCATGGCGCAGGTCGCGCCTGAGGAGTCGCTGCCCGTTGATCCTGCTGAGACTGTTCTGGGTGATCTAGCCTGGCCGCTGACTGGTCTGTGGTGGGTCGGGTGGGGAGGCGATTCCATTCTTGAGAACTACCACGCCGCCGCGCCATCGCAACGACACGCCCTCGATTTGCTCGTCTGGCGCGACGGCGGAACGTTCTCCGGCGATGGAGCGGCCAATCAGGATTACTTTGCCTGGGAGCAGCAGATTCTGGCGCCGGCGTCGGGCACAGTCGTCGATGTGCAGGATGGCATGGCCGACAACACGCCAGGGGTGACCAATCCTGACGGCCATCCTGCTGGCAATCATGTTGTTCTACACGTCGGCGAGTCGGCATTCGTCTATCTCGCGCATATGCAGGAGGGATCAGTCGCCGTGGCGATTGGCGATGAGGTCGAAGCAGGACAGCTGCTCGGACTGGTTGGCAATTCCGGCAATTCGACTGAACCGCATCTTCATATACACGCGCAATCGGTCCAGGACTTCTACGATCCTGCCGCGGTCGGCATTCCACTCGAATTCGCGAACCTGATCGTCGATGGCGAGGAGCAAGAAACTGCCGCGCCGATGCAAGGCGAGTTCGTGGGCAGTGCAAACACCGCGACCGGCAATGAATCGGCCCTGGCTCTTCGCCTGAAAGACGTGACCAGATGGGCAGCCCCGACCCAGCTCAGTTCGGGTGGCGTCAGACCCGGTGAGGAGTTGTAGAGGGCCACCAGCAGGGTCGCCGAGCGCTCGCAGCGAGTGTGTGTCGATCCATATTCACGTCTCTGGCCGGGTTGCACCATTCCCAGCAAACGTTCAGCATTTCCACAGCGGCCCTTGCGGGGAGGGGCTTACGCTCCCTTTCAGTTGATGACGGCGCAGTGCCGGCACAACCGAAGCGTCGAGTTGTTCAAGGAGACAATGTTCATGACGATGCGTGGAAATACCCCGTGGCGGCGCCTTGTGGCCGGGGCTGCCTTACTGATGGTTGGAGCGATGATGATTGGCTTCGGCGTTTCGTCGATTGCGACCGGTGTCAGCGCCCAGGATACAGAGAGCGGACTGCGTGAGGTCGGCGTCATCGCCGAACCGGATGCCGATTTGACCGCCTCTCTGGCGGATTGCAGCGAAGTTGCCGCGCTGCAGCCAGGCGAGCTGGCGGCAGTGGGCGATGGACTGGTCCCCTACGTGATCAATGGCGAACCAAGTGAAGCCCGCTATGTTATTGAAGAAGAGCTCGCCGGATTCGGCGCCAACACCGCGATCGGCGCGACGAACGCATTCATCGGCCAAATCGTCCTCGATGCTGACGGCAACCCGGTTTCCTGTTCCCGGTTCGATGTCGACATGCGGACTCTGGAGAGTGATGAGTCCCGCCGCGACAACTTCATCCGTGGCTCCACACTGCAGTCGGACACCTACCCGGTGGCGACGTTCATCCTCCGCGCGGTGGAAGGTCTCGATGGCGCGCTGGGCAGCGACGAGCAGACCTTCACATTGATCGGCGATCTGGTCTTCCGCGGTGAAACGCATCTCGTGGCCTGGGAAGCAACGGCTTCGCTCGATGGTGGCGTGCTCTCAGGGTCGGCGTTCACCGAGTTCCTGCTCGAGGATTACAGCATTCAGAAGCCGATCGTCGGTTCAGTCGTGAGCATCGCCGATGACCTGCGTCTCGAAGTGGATATCGAAGCTGCCACGATCTGATCGACCCAACGATTCGACAATCCCGGTGATTGAAGAAGGATGATGACGGTGGAAGACCAGAACACGACGAAATCGCGCAAACGGGCGATCATCGCCACGCTGGTGCTCATTCCCATCGGCATCGTCCTCTTCTTCGGGCTCTACCTGGCGAACACCGCTGGAGAGCTCCCCTGGCAAGAGGATCCCACTCGCATCCCGGTTACCCCGTTCGCCAATCTGCCGACCGTTCCGGCCGGGACTCCAACGCCGGGGTCATAGCCTCGCGCGGCCTGGCAGCGCATAATGGTGCTGCACACATGCGGTAATCACAGCGGGAATGAGATCGGGAGCAGAACATGGCGGAAACACTCGAACGAGCACTCTTTTTCGCGCCGGGCATCAATTGCGGTCATTGCGAGCACAAGATTCGGAGGTCATTCGGATCGCTTGGCGGCATCATCGACCTGCAAGTGTCGAATGTCACGAAGACCGTCGTCGTCGATTTCGAGCCGGAGCTCGTCTCGATCGATGCCATCAAATCGGCGCTCGCCGAGGCCGGCTACCCAGCGGAAACGGGCATTTCTCTTGCATCCACCGGTATGTAGGCTCCAAACGATCTGCGGGACATACCCCCTGGTGGTATAATTGTGGGTAGTAGATGGTAGATAGCGAATGGTGGATGGTCGCAGTCTGACGACAATTGGTCGATGCCAGCCTGCTATCTGCCATTAACCATCGACTATCCACGACGCACTATCCGCCGTCCACTCTCACGAGGACACTCCACCATGACCGCAACCCTCGAGCAAATCACCCTCACCGTGCCGGACATCAACTGCGGGCACTGTGAAATGACGATCAAGGAAGAAGTTGGCGCCCTTGGCGGCGTCAGCGACGTTCAGCCGTCGAACGTCACGAAAACCGTCGTCGTCGAATTCGATCCGGCGGCGGTCACTCCCGAGGCAATCCGCGCGACCCTCGCCGAAGCGGGCTATCCCGCCCAGAACTAGCATCAATCTGCTAACCGTTCCTCTCACAGGAGCGCCATCGTGGCGCTCCTGTCTGATTCTCGATCCCTCCCGAGCAACGCCTCAGGAAGAGGTCGCCAATGCATCACCACCATGAAGCTCATCAACACCACTCCCCGACAAGCACTGTAGACGGGATCTCAGACGCCGCCACCCACGCCGGCCATGGCGGCATGGGTCACGACATGAGCGACCCGGCCATGGCGGCCGCCATGGAGCGGGATATGCGCACCCGGTTTCTCGTGGCGCTGCTGCTCACCATCCCGACGGTCCTTCTCTCACCACTCGGCGAACGGCTTTTCGGATTCGAAACACCCGACTGGCTTCCGGCGGACTGGGTGATGTTGGTGCTGTCCACGCCGGTCGTTTTCTGGTCGGGATCGATCTTCATCACAGGCGCCTGGCAGGCGCTAAGACACCGCACGCTCGATATGAGCGTGCTCATCGCCACCGGCGTTCTGACTGCCTGGATCGCCAGCGTTGGGCTGTTGCTGATCGATGGCGAGGAAGTCTTCTTCGAAGCGGCGGCGATGCTCGTCACATTCGTCCTCTTCGGGCACTGGCTGGAGATGAAGAGCCGCCGGGGCACGACCGACTCGTTGCGTGCGCTGCTCGATCTCGTGCCGGAGCGGGCCATCGTGCTTCGCGACGGGCAGGAGGTCGAGATCGACACGAACCAGATCGTCAGCGGCGACACCATCGTCATCCGGCCGGGAGACCGGATCCCGGTCGACGGCGAGATCGCCAGCGGCCGCAGTGCCGTCGATGAGTCGCTGATCACCGGCGAGTCGATGCCGGTGACCAAGGAACCGGGCGACCGCGTGATCGGTGGCTCGATCAACCAGACCGGCGCATTCACCTTCAGCGCCACGGCTGTCGGATCGGACACAACCATTGCCCGCATTGCCGAGCTCGTGCAGACCGCGCAGGCGTCGAAAGCGCCGGGTCAGCGAATCGCTGACAAAGCCGCCCAGTATCTGGTCATCCTCGCCGTCGGAGCGGGCATCGCCACCTTTCTTGGCTGGTGGTTCTTCAGCGCGGTCGATTTCGAAATGGCGCTTACATTCGCCATCTCGGCGGTGGTGATCGCCTGCCCTGACGCGCTGGGGCTGGCAACCCCGACCGCCGTCGCGGTCGGAACGGGCATCGCCGCCCGGCAGAATATCCTGATCAAGGACGCCGCCACCCTGGAAGGGCTGGCTGGCATCGATACGATCGTGCTGGACAAGACCGGCACGTTGACAGAGGGGAAGCCATCACTTACGGACGTGATCCCGGTCGATGACTGGGAGGCAGACGATCTTCTCCGGCTGACAGCCGCCGCGGAACTCGGCAGCGAGCATCCACTCGGCCGGGCGATTGTCGACGGCGCCGTCGAACGAGCGATCGATGTCCCAGCGCCCTCCGTATTCGACTCGGTGTCAGGCAAGGGAGTCATCGCCACGATCGAAGACCGGGAGGTGGTTGTCGGAAACCGGCGACTGCTGGAGGACCGCGGCGTGTCGCCCCAGACGCTTGTCGACCAGGCGGAGCATCTGGCTGGCGACGGGAAAACGCCGGTCTACGTCGCCATCGATGGGAATCTGGCCGGTATTGTCGCCGTCGCCGACGCGATCAAACCGAGCGCCAGAGAAGCGGTCGACGCCTTCAGGGCCGCCGGCATCGAACCGGTGATGTTGACAGGTGACAATCACCGAACCGCCACCGCCGTGGCTCGTCAGCTGGGGATCGAGCGGGTCGAATCGGAAGTGCTTCCCGAAGACAAGGCGGAGCATGTCACCGCATTGCAGAAGCAAGGGAAACGCGTGGCGATGGTGGGCGACGGCGTCAACGACGCTCCCGCGCTCGCCCAGGCTGACATTGGTATCGCCATCGGGGCAGGCTCCGACGTAGCCATCGAAACCGCCGATGTCGTGCTGATGCAGTCCGATCCGCTCGACGTTCAACGGGCGGTGCGACTCTCGGCGGAAACGGTCCGCAAGATGAAGCAGAATCTCGGCTGGGCCAGCATCTACAACATCCTGGCGATCCCGGTCGCGGCCGGACTGCTCTACCCACGCTACGACATCATGCTCCGCCCCGAATTCGCCGCCCTTCTGATGAGTATCTCGTCGATCATCGTTGCCCTGAATGCCGTTTCAATGAAATGGTCTACTCTGGGCCGCGCGTGATCCTGGGGGCCTCTCCAGCGGACATCGCGCCGCTGCCGCTTATTCGCATTGAGCATGCGAAGGTCTCCGATGCCCTGAGAAATGACGCTGAAATCCCGCATAATCGTGCGCAATGATTCGTTTGTATCCGGAGATGTGATCGCCGCGCGCGACAGGGAGTCTAGCGGAAATGCCGAGCGGTACGGAGCCCGCCATACCCACCTCCACGGATGGATCGCGAAGAGAGCTGAGTAGTTATGATGTGTTCCTGCTCGCCCTCGTGGTCTACTCGATGCTCAATCTCGTGCTGGTCATTCTGCCGCTGCAGACCTATCAGACCAGAGTGGTGCTCATTATGGATGGAGCGATAGGGGTTCTCTTCTTCTTCGACTTCCTCTACCGATTCTTCAGGGCGCCGGACAAACGTCAATACATGACGCGCGAGTGGGGTTGGCTCGACCTCCTGGCGGGAATGCCGGTTCCTGGATTCAGGCTGGCGAAGCTGGTGCGACTCCGCCCCACGATCAGAACATGGCGGAAACAGGGACTGATTCGCGGACTGCACAGGACCTCCAGCAACAGGGCCACCGTAGCGCTTCTGATCGCGATCTTCAGCACGTTTCTGGTCATACAGTTTGGCAGTATTCTCGTGATCGGGCCTGAGCTGCGTGCAGCGGACTCGAATATCCACTCTGCGGAAGAAGCGGTATGGTGGTCGTATGTCACGGTCACCACGGTCGGCTATGGCGACTACTATCCTGTTTCCGCAATCGGCAGGTTGGTTGGCGTGCTCCTGCTGTCCCTGGGCATTGCGCTCTTCGCCGTGATCACCAGTTTCCTGGCGAATGCCTTCATCTACCCTCACAAGGAGAGAAAGGAAGATCAGCGACGAGCATCGGAGCAGTCTGCGGCAATCCTGGATCTGCAGGCGACGATGAAGGCACTGAACGCCGACATACGGGCTCTGGCAAGTGACATTCAACGCCTTCGGGACGAAGACGACCAGCGTCAAAGTAGCTAGCGCTCCTTCGATTGCTGGAGAACGCGAAGTATGTCCGCGCCATACTTCGCAGTCTTGACAGGACCAAATCCGGGCATCTGTTCGAGCTCGTCAAGCGTTGTCGGATCCAGGGCGGCGACCGACTCGAGCGCCGAGTTGTGGGCAACGACGTATGCCGGAACGTCATCTTTCCTGGCCCGGTCGGCTCTCCATTGCCGCAGCTGGGCGAGCAATGTCTCATTCGGCTCCGCATTTTGCTCGGCGGGCGCCTGCACCGCCATGAAGTGACGTCCGAGCTCATCGTGGCTCGCTCGAGATCCAAGATCGGTGAGCGAAATCAGGAAATACTCGTGACTCATATCCCGATAGAGATACCCCAGCTCGATCAGGCGATCGACGAGCTTTTCGACCGCGCCCTTCTTCATGCCTTTCAGAATGCCGAACGATGCCGAGCGGTCCGCCTGAATCCGGCTCTCGGCCGATCCCATGACCAGCCGAACCAGACCGGTGCGGCCGACCGGAAAGGGCATCGTGCGGACGGCGTCGAGGATCGCCAGCGCCGCATCGGGCCCGCTCAGGGCTGATTTCGCCGGCGGTGCATCCCGCTCCCGAATAATCGCACCAGCGCGGACATCGCCCGCGCACACATCGCACGAGCTCCCGCAGGGAGGGAGCCGTTCCCCGAACTGAGCCGCCAGCATTTTGTGGCGGCATTCCCGCTTCTTCGTATACGCGATCACTTGATGAATGCGGCGTTCCGACAGCGCATCGACCCGCGCGAGAAGTTCGTCGACTCGCTTCCCGGCGTCCGGTCCCGCATCGAGCAGTTCCACACAGGTCAGACGAGGACCATCGCGCAGCGCTGTCTCCGGACCGTTCTCCAATGCATCATCGAGCTCGAACGGTGTCCAACTGAGCGCGTTGCAGGCAGACGCGACATCGATGACCGCGTTGCCACGATCGCCGTCCGGTCCGAGCCAGCTCATCAGCCGTGTCCAGCGGGGATCGTTCGATGCGTTCGCGGCGGAGGGATTCCAGCGGGCGGCAATCGTCCGCGGCACATCCGGATGCCGATTGATCAACGCTGCCTGTTCCATCAACCCGAGGGCGACCCGGCTGTTGATCGCGCCGTCCCCGACTCCGCCGAGCCGGTCGGTATCCAAACGGTCGAGCAACACCCATTTCCCGCGTGCGTATCGTTTCAGGTTGGCGTAAACACGCCGCAGATCTTCCTTATTGATGACGTCCTGTTTGGTGAATGTCTTCAGCCGCGTTTCGTCCGTACGCGTCGCCAGCAAGATGCACTTCGCCGGGTCGCCATCCCGGCCCGCGCGTCCCGATTCCTGAGCGTAGGCCTCCAGCGATGCTGGTGGATTGAAATGGATGATGAACCGGACATTCGCCTTGTCCACACCCATGCCGAAGGCGATCGTGGCCACCACCACCCGCACCTGCCCGGACATGAATCGATCCTGATGAGACGATCGAATGTCAGGGTCCATTCCGGCGTGATAGTGGATGGCATTGATCTTGTTGTCGCGCAAGAGCGCCGCGAACGCCTCGGTGTCCTTGCGGGAATTGACGTAGACAATGCCGCTGCCCCGTTCGTTGCGGCAGATGTCGACCATTTCCCTGATCTTGAACTCCCGGGTGCCGGCCATGCGCACGTCGTAGAAGAGATTCGGCCGGAAGAGACTGACCCGGCAGACCTCCAGCTCTCTGCCGAGCGCGCTGGCGATCTGCTTGGCCATCTCCGGTGTTGCGGTCGCGGTAACCGCAAGAACTGGCGGGTTGCCCATTTCCTTCACCGCGCGCGGAATAAAGAGGTAGTCGGGACGGAAGTCCTGTCCCCACAAACTGATGCAGTGCGCTTCGTCGACAACGGCCAGCGACACTCTCGTCCGCTTCAACGCCTGCAGAAAGGCCCGGTCGCGCAAGCGCTCCGGCGCTACGTAGACCAGTTTCAACGTGCCACGCATCAACTCGCCGAGCGCCAGATCCATTTCCTCTGAAGAAAGCGTGCTGTTGATCAAGCGCGTTTGCCGGCGCAGTTCATCGGGCAGCGAATCGACCTGGTCCTTCATCAGCGCGATCAGTGGCGAAATGACGATCGTCACGCCCGGCAGCAGCAGCGAAGGAAGCTGGAAGGTCAGTGACTTGCCGGAACCAGTCGGCATGATCGCCAGAGCGTCTTTCCCGGCCATCACCCGCGATACGACATTCGCCTGTCCTGGCCGCAGCGCATCGAAACCGAAAACGCGTGCCAGACTCGCGAGAACGGAGGGGTCGATGTCGAGCGTGGAATCAGCCCGAATCTCCTCTGTCGCCATCGACGAGAAGTCGACGGCATCGCTTCCCAACGTGGGCAACGACGCGAGTCGGGGCGCAACCTCCCTGGCCAGCTGCTCACGCGCTGCGTCAAAAGCCGCCGCCGCGCGGGCCCGAAAGAGCGCCGCGCGTTCCGGTTCGCCGAGTGCGTCCCAGAGATCGGCGACGTCCGCGGCGCGACGATCGTCGAGGCTCGCCGGCTCCGACATCACGAGATCGAGACACTCCCGCACACCTGCCTGATCCCCACGCGCCAATGCGACGCGGGCAAGGCCAAGATAGTGCTGGGTCATATTGAACTCACCGGCCAGCAACCGCCGGTAGATCTGCTCCGCGCGGTCGAGTTCGCCTGCGGCCAGCGCGATTTCGGCGTCGATCGGACGATCGGGTTGGGCAGATCCCGACAGCGCCCTGTGTCGTTTGGCCAGGTCACGCGCCTCGGAAATATTGCCCGCCGCCAGTTCCGCTTTGATCAAATCGAGCACGGCAGAAGCAGTTTCGGAAACCTCGCAACGTTCCCTGGCAAAGACCGCTGCGGCTCGAACATCTCCACGCGCCAAAGCCAAACGGCCGCGTTCCATCAGCACCGTTAGCGAGGGACCGGTTCGCCGGAAGTTCTCGTCGATCAACGCCTCGGCGCGATCGAATTGCCCGGAATCGCGCCAGTAATGCACGAGTTGCCACTGCATCTTGACCGGCAATATCGCGGCGTCAGATGGGGAGAGAGCATCGATGTCGATCATTTGTTCAGTATACGTGGTCCGAGGTCCGTAGCCGCGCACGGCGTGCGCCCCTGCCGCTCGCTACCACCATGGTTGTATGCCGGACACATCTCCATAAGCGAAGCCGTGCTGCACCACCACCGTCTCCGCGAGATTTCGGCGCACGCGGTGCGCAGCTACACCGGTTGCCGCCGCACGCCCACTCGTAGCGTCGCCATTTATGGCGACTGTGCTCACCACGAAGGATTGTACGCCCTGCCGTAGTGCGGCCGTTTGGGAGAACGTAGTGACACTCGGCGGGATTCGGACAGGCGTGATCGCCATGTGCGGAATATCCGCGCAGGAACGTCGTCGCCCAGTCGTACTCGAACAATGCCGGCGTGAAATCCGGGTAGAGCTGTTCAAACGTCGGGTCCGAGACCGGGTTCCACTTCGCTGCAGGTGGTCCAGGCGTGTCACCGACGCCGCTCGAAATGACGGCCGAAGTAGCCGCCACCGCGCGGGAGCACGTAATGGCAGTCGGCAGGATTGGGACAACTGTGGTCCGCGTGGGTACCCCCGGCCTCCTCGAATGCGCTGACGTAGGCCTGCGCGAGGTCCCACTGCTCCAGGGTGGGCACAAATCCGTCGTAGAGCTGCTGGAACTGTGGCTCTTCGACCACCGAGTATCCCTGCTGAAAATCGATGTACGCCCCAGGCAGGATCGCTGTGATCGAGATCGACAAGGGGCTCGCGACGTAGAGCGCTTCGACGCCGATGAGCGATGTTGCTTCCGACGTGTTGAAGGCGAACGCTGTCTCTATTGGCGGCTGGTGGTAGTGGTTCCAGAGGTCTTCGAGGAAGAGTTGCCCAAATTCCGGAAGCGGCGTCGACGTTGCCTGAATTGACGGGTCGCCAGGGGTTTGCGTGGACACGACCATCTCGACGGCAGGTAACTCCGGTGGCGTAGTGCGCTGAAAATACGGGTGGAGCGCGCGGAACTCGGGCGGCCGGCGACGCTCGAAGATGATCTCCTCACGTTCCGCGCGGCGGAGGAGATCGAACGGACCCGTGCGGACCTGGATTTCCTCGCCGTTGTTCTCCAGCACCGTCAGGTCATCTGACCCGCCATGGGAGATGGGGCAAACCGGCCAGCAAGCGCAACAGCCCCAAATGCGGCGATCGCCTTCGCCAGCGCTCGCCGGGACAGCGTGGTCGTTCGAGCGGTCTGGGCGGATATGCGGGCGTTCACGGTGAGCCTCGCTTTCGCGGTCCTGCCACCGATGCCGCATGTCAAAAAGGTACGTCGCCGACTGCTGAATCTATGGTAGACGAGGGACGCATATTGTCAAGTCGAGTGCTGTGGATTGTGGACGGCGAAATCTCTGACGACCTTAATCACATCTAACTTGGAGTCTCTCGCCAGGAGTCGACCAGCAACCCGAGGCGGCGAGCCCGATCGACAGCCTGCGTGCGATTGCTCGCCCGCAATTTGCCGAGAATATTGCTGATGTGCTTTTTCGCCGTTTTATCGGTGATGAACAGCCGGTCGCCTATCGCCTTGTTGGAAAGACCGATCGACACCAATCGCAAGACATCGAGCTCACGCTCACTCAGCGTTTCCGACAGATGGGACTGATCGACAGCGAAGTGGGCTGTCTCGTGCCCTTCGACCGTGACGAGGAGTTTTCGCGCGTAGTCGCGATAGTCGTTCTTCGCCAGAAGCGTGTGAAGCAATGGGGCCAGAGCCTGGCCATTGTTGACAAACACGCGCACATATCGCCCTGGTTCGGCAGCGGCAAGCGCCGCCGTCAATGCGGTGAGCGCGGCTGGCGTGTCGCCGAAGGCATGAGCCGCTAACGCGCAGAGGACATCGAGCTCGATGCGATCGTGCCACCGCTCCTGGGCATGCGCGATGGAGCGCAGAGCGGCGCTCAACCGGACCGCGCGTGCAATGTCGCCTTCGGCGAGCAGCAGCCGAATTTCAGTGGAATAGGCGATGTGATGTTCCGGTGCGCTGCGCTCGTCCGGATTGGGTAGAGCGGCCTCTTCGGACCACCGGCGCGGTAGGCTGAGATGATTTGCGTCGATCCAGAATCGGGCCTGCAATGCTTTTGACTTCTCGAGCTCGTGACGAGAGCCGATGACGCTCCACTGATGGAGCGCTCGTTCGATTTCCGCATGAGCCAGCTCAAAGTCGCCTTCGGCTCGCGCCACGAGCGCCAATCCGACCAGGAACCTGCCGCGCCAGAGGGTTGTGCTCGCTTCGTCGCTGAAACGCAAGCCGCGATTGAAGCATTGCTCGGCTTCTTCGCGTCGATCCTGTTCAAGCAGCAACATGCCAAGGTGGGTAAGAGCGTGCTGGGTTTGCATCAATGCCGAGCCTTGATCTGAGCGTGCGGCATACCGAAAGAGTTCTTCCGCTTCGTGCAAGTCGGCCTGCATCGCGCGGATCGTTCCACGCGAGATGGCATCAAGCCGTCTCAATGGGGATGCATGATCGAGCGTCGACACCACATTCGAACTCGTCAATGCAAAGGCCGCTTCGGCCGGAAGACCGATCAATGTGTAGATCGTTGACTTGAACTGATACGCCAGCGCTCGTTCAATGCTTCTCGATTCCGGCAAGAGCTCGATGGCGCGGTCGACGGCATCATGGGCTGCACTGAATTCGGAAATGGCTGCGTTCTGCATGCTTCGAAGGAGCTGGAGCCGTCCCAGATTCTCTGTATCGGCGGAAGCGTTCCAGACCGACTCGGCAACCTTCATCGGCGCCATGCTTTCTGTGATTTTTCCAGCTCGCGCTCGTGCCCAGGCGAGCAAGTATGAGAACTCCGGATGCATCTCGAGCACATTCCATGGCAAGAACTCGAGCCTTCGCTGGAGCGCAGCGATTTGATCGCGTTGCTGGAGGTTGGCGGCGACAGGTTCAAGGAGAGCGATCGCGCGGTCCCAGTCTTCGCCGCAGATCGCGTGGCGGATTACCTCATCAGTCAGGTTCTGTGCGTGAAACCAGTCGGCTGCACGTCGATGGACCGTGGAGAGCTCCCCGGCAGTTACCTTCGAGCGCTGACGCTGTTGCAGCACATCGCGGAAGAGGTGGTGATACCGGAACCATTGACCATCCGTGTCCAGAGGGACGACGAAGAGCCCAGCAGCGTCGAGCTCGGCGATCCGTTCCGCGCTGTCATCGCGATTCAATGCCGCATCGCAGAGTTCGGCCGAAAATCTCTCGAACGCTGCACTGTGCACCAGGAAATCAAGCAGCGGACGTTCGAGCTTCTGCAAAACTTCTTCCCAGAGATAGCCTGTGACCAAACGGCGTTCGAATGCGCCTTGTTCGATCAGTTGCTCGACGAGGTTGTGCTGCTGGCCTCTGACCGCGTGCCTGGCCAGATTGAGCGCGGCCGGCCAGCCTTCCGACTGTTCGGTGAAGGCGACGATTTCGGAGGGACTGAGCTCGATCTGGCTGTCCGCTGAGAAGAGCGCGGTCGCTTCTTCGCTTGTGAACCGCAGCTGTTCGTAGCCGATATCGAGAAGATCGCCGCTGGCGCGCAACCGCTGCAACTGGAGGGCAAGATCACCACGTGAAAGCAGAAAAACGCGCATTCCCGGCGGAATGTTGCGAAGCAGCACCGAAAGCGAATGGAGCAGTCCCGGATCAGCGATCAGATGAACGTCGTCCAGCACCAGCGCGCAACGGCAGACAACGACGGAAAGCTCTTCGATGAGAGCGCCGAGGATGCCCTGGTCGCGCACAGGTCCAACGCGGTCGATCTGAGCCATAACATCTACGCCAAAGCCGGGATCGATGGTGCGCATCGCCGCCACGATGCCCGCGAAAAACTGGGCTGGTTCATCATCCCAGGCGTCAAGAGAGAGCCACGCCCCCGTGGTGCCCGTTGACGCAAGCCACTGGGCAACGACCGTTGATTTCCCGTATCCGGCCGGAGCCTGGACGTTGATGATGTGCCGATCGGCCGACGAGTCCAGGAGATCGAGAATGCTCTGCCGGATGACGAATCCGGGACGGAGTCTGGGCGGTTGCAGTTTGGTGGCGAGAACCTTCCGATAACTCGGCGTAACCTCGAAAAGGCTGTCGCGAGGAACGAGCTCATGAGCGACTGACACTGGAGTCTCCGCCGTGAAGGTTCTTCACCGAATCAGCGCCTCGGCCGGCTGGCTGACGCGCACATCGTCGTGAACGTAGTCTACTCTCGCCGGGAAGCTGCTTTGGAGGCAAGGGAACCTGGTCCAGGAAACGCCGGGCATTCGCCGCGCTGTTCGTTTCGCGGCCAACAATCGACGCCACAGGCAGCGGAGCGGGTCGCAACCGCCAGGGGTGACGAACGTTTCCAGTCCTGTCATTCTGGGCAATGCGAAGAAACTCTCGAGCGGGGTGAAGGCGGCGTTGCCGGTTGGTTTGTCACACTTGCGCCGGCATATCGTTTCACAGGGTAGAGAAAACCGTTTCGCGTCGGGACCGGCATGGTTGGAAGTCATAGCCACCACGACCTTGCGCAAGAAGACGATCGGGCGCTGGCAATGCGCGCGGTCGATGATCTTGAGGCGTTCGCGACCCTGTATCGCCGGTACGTCGATGTTATCTATCGCTATTGCTTTCGCCGGCTGGGATCGAACGAGAGCGCGGAGGACGCCACCCAGGTGGTCTTCGAAAAAGCGCTCGCCGCAATGCCTCGCTACGTTCCCCACAGTCCGTTCAAGTCGTGGTTGTTCACCATTGCCCACAACACCGTGATCGATATCGCGCGCACGCCTCAATCCCATCAGGCGCTCGACAACCATCTGCCCAATTTGTTCGATCCTCAGCCTTCTCCTGAGGAATTGACGATCGCCCTTGACCAGCGAGAACAGTTGCGGGCGTTGATTCGTTTACTGCCCGAACGTGAGCAGCGGATGATCGACCTGAGGATTGCGGGACTGAACGACAAGGAAATTTCCGAGGTTATGGGAATCACCCATGGGGCTGTCAGAGCCTCGCAATATCGCGCCCTCAATCGTCTCCGCCAAATGATGCAAGACGACCGCACACCGCAGGCAAAGGCACTTTCCAATGTTTTGGCGTAGTCGCAATCAACGCGCGGAAGCGCTCAATACCTACTGGAATGCACTGGTCGCCGGTCAGCAGGTCGATGCGGTTGCTGGAAGCGATTTGCTTGCCCTGCTCATCCAGGACGTGAACGATTCCGATACCTCACCAGCGCCGGCCATGTCTTATGTGCACCGGCTCGAAGCACAGCTTCTGAGTCAGTTTCCTTCTCAGCACGAGTCGCCCACTCCGTCTGAGACATCATTGACTTCAGTCGCTCCGGTTGCGTCTCCACCTCGTTCATCGACCGAGCGCGAATCGTCGGCACTCAATTTATGGCGAAACCGTAATCCTCGATGGGCGATTACCGGAGCTGTGTGTTTTGCATTGATCATCGCGGTTGTCGTCGGAGCGATCGTAGTGAGTCAGTACGACGGCAGGAGATCCAGTGAGCCATCGTTGATTCCAGCGGTGATCGACGGGCCTGGCCAGTCGACACCAGGCACGGGCAGCACGGTCAACCCATTGGCGGGTGCGGCGATCGATCCGGAGGTCATCGTCTCGGACGCCGCCAGATACTGGCTTGCCGGCAACTGGTCGTTCGTGGAGTTCCTGCCGGGCCAGGCCAACGTGATCGGCCTTTGTCCCGACTGCAAATCGCTGACATTCATCTATGTCATGGAAGGACAACTGGGCATCGAAGTTGCCGGACCGGCGCTACGCATCGCCAGGGAATTCGAAGCCACCGAACCGGAGGATATTGGACACCAATTGTTTCAGCTCTACGCCGGAGACGCGGTCATCACTGACCTCACCAGCACGCCTGCGAATTCCCAAATCATTCCTGTGCCAGACATCGAAACCCGGATGCTGATGGGCGTGCTTTCCACCTATGCCTCATCGTTTACGAGTGAAGCGACCCTCTACACGTCCGGGCGGCTCCAACGATCGATAGGCGATGGGATCCTTGGGCTGCGGATGGACGAGATCACGATCGGCCCGGATTCACGCTTTGCGTTCGAAATTTCAACCTGCCGAACGGAGATCTACCTCCTCACGAGTGGAATGCTGATCGCTGTCGCCGTGGATGACACGGAGCTTGACGAAGCGCTCACCACGTCCTGGGAAGGGCCGAGCGGCATGCGCATCGATCAGTTTCCCCAGGGCGCCTACGACTTCCGAAACGACGGCCCGGAGCCGGCACACCTCTACCGCTGGACGATTGCCTATCCCCCAGACTCGGATGCGACACCGGCGGCCTGCTCGTGACGCGGTACAGCACGGGACTCGCCATCGCCCTTGCCTTGCTGACCGGGCTGGTCGCGGGACTTCTCGGCCGTGTCGGCAACCTCGTTCCGGAGCCGGTTCCCGCCTGGGAGTCGCGCGCCCAGCAAGTCGGCCGAGCCTACTACGACGCCGTCGATCATCTGTTGCAGACCGGCGATCCCGGCAGTTTGACGGAACTACTCGGCGCTGATTTCCGGAATCAGGCAGCGGCGAACGAATTCCCGATCGCTGCTGAGGGATTGGTTCTGGAATATCAGTCGCTGCGGTCGAGCTATCCAGGTGTCCGTCAGACGATCTCCGATCTGAGCGGATCGGGCAGTCTGGTGATCGCCAGCGTCACAACGCATGGCCCGGAGGACGGAGCATTCGCTGGTGTCGAGGTCGAGGCCGTACTGCCGTTCGAGCATCAGGAGATCCTGCGCATTCGCGACGGTCGGGTCATCGAACGCTGGACAGACGGAACCGCGTCGCCACACCTGATGACAATGGCCTCGATCGAAGCGACGTCGATGAGCGGCGCACCCGAAATGAGGCTTTTTCGCTTCGGTCTTTTCGCCGAAGAGAAGATATATGCGCGGAGCGACGTCATTCTGATCGTGATGAGTGGCGCACTGAAAGTCGATCAACACGGACGCGAACAATCGATGGTTCATCGCTACCGCACATCGCCCCAGCAACAGGGCGGAATCGAGTCCCGCATCGTCTCTGATGCTATCGAGCTTCAAGCGGGCGACGTTCTCATCGCGCCAGCCGGGGCAGAGATTGAACTCCGAAATGGCAGCGCCGAACCGGCTGAATTCATGGCGATATCCAGCTCGTTTGGCAGGCCCGGCGGGATGGAGCTGGCGAACGGCACCGCCGCCGTGACGCGCACGTTGATTGCCCGGGGCTTCTCACTGAGACCGGAAACGACCCGATACGATGTGCACATCGGTCAGGCAACGATCTCGGCCGGCACGTCGCTTATCCACACCGGCATCGAACATGGCGGAGAGTTTGTCTTGCCGGTGAGCGGATCGGTCGATCTCGAGGCGGCCGGCGGTTTGGTCTGGACAGTCGATGCGAGCCAGCGACCCCTTGCTCAGGAGCGGGCGCTCTTCTCCCCATTGGAAGGAAGCGCCGTGCAGGGCGCCGACGAAGTGCGATTTACCGCATCCGCCGAACACCCTGCCACCTTCTGGCTCGTCACATTCACTCCGGCAGTCGATCGGGAAACATAGGGCGACCCACCGCCGCCGACCGCCGGCACAGGGCCGGGTTCTACGCCCTTGCGCATCGATCCTCAATCCTCGGACTCCGGCCCCCGTCCCGTCAATACCCCGCCCGCTTGTTCACCACATTCCGCAGCTCTTCGCCGCGTATGTAGCGACCGAGATTGTCGATCAGGATTTCCACACAGCGTTCTTCTTTTTGCCAGGAGGAACCGGCCAAATGGGGTGTAATCAGCACATTACCGAAATCCCATAGTTCGGACTTGGCGTCGAGCGGTTCGACCTCCGCGACATCGAATCCGACGCCGGCCAGTTTGCCGCTCTTCAGCGTGGCGATCAGGGCATCTTCATCGACAACGCCACCCCGTGAGATTGCGATCAGATAGGCGTCCTCTTTCATCGCCGCAAAGGCAGCGGGACCGATCAGATGTCGCGTCTCCTGTGTAAAGGGAGCCGCGATGACGACCACGTCCGACTGGGTCAGCATCTCTTTCAGATCGCTCACCGGCCAGACTTCTTCCACGTAGTCATCACCCGGTCCTTCGGCCACATCGACCGCGAGGACGCGCATGTCGAACCCGGTCGCTCGTTTGGCGACCGCCCGGCCGATATTCCCGTAACCGACAATTCCCATGGTCGCACCCATGATCTCGCGCGGCAGGCGATAGCCATCTGTCCTGTTCCAGTAATGCTCCTTTTGCCAACCGACGCAGGAAGGAATCGCCCGGGTCATCGACAACAGGAGCCCGAAAACATGCTCGGCGATCGAGGGCGCGTGAGCGCCACGCGTGTTCGTGACGATAATGTCCGCTTCGACCAGCTCCGGAACCTGCATCAGACGGTCGGCGCCTGCGCTCGGGAACTGCACCCAGCGCAAATTCGGCGCAGAAGCAATCATCTCCGCGGTCGGCCAGCCGAACATGACGTCCGCATCGACGACCTCCGCCGCTGCGTCCTCGGGCGTCAGCGCCCTGACCACCTCCAGCCCCTCGATCCCGTTCAGCTTGTCGAAGTACGTCTCACCCTCGATCGTGTGAATCAGCAGTTTCATATACCTTCCAGACTCGTTTCGACGAACACCATTTGCGTATCGTACTCAAATGTTGAGGCAGCGAGTCGGCAAGACTGCGAGCCGGCAAGGAGTGTGTAGCTGCAGACGCCCCTGTCTGCAAATGTTCGCGTCTTCGTTGCCGCCTGACTGTACAGACGTCGCCCTCGTAGCGTCGCCACTTCATGGCGACTGTCTCGCGGGGGACCGATTGACCCTGGGGCGGAACGGTTCTCAGCAGCCTGATGCCGTCCGGGTGGCGACCGGCGCACCGTTGTGCGCGGCTACGGGGTGACGTTGGTCCCGAAACTCGACCGTCGTCCTGGATGCGCCCGCAATGGATGTAGGCTCCGGCACTCTGCCGGAGCAATCGATCGCCGGTCGATAGAGAGCCACCATCCACTATGCACCATCCGCTCCGCACCATCCGCTATAGTGTCATTGAGTGGGCTCTTCAGGAGAATGAACAATGGCGGTACGCAGTTCTGACACACAATGGCATCTTTCGCACTGGGGCGCGTTTCATCCGGAAACCGATGGCAACGCGATCGTCTCGGTGCGGTCGCCGGCATTCGATGCGGACCCTTCACCTCTGCTTGAGAACATCCCTGGATCGACCAATCACCCCGCCCGGGTTCGCCGTCCCGCGGTGCGCGCCGGGTGGCTGGAACATGGTCCCGGCGCCACCACCGGCAGGGGGATCGACCCATTTGTCGAGGTCTCGTGGGACGAAGCGATCCAGTTGGCAGCGCATGAGCTGCAGCGGATTGTGACCACGCACGGCGCTGAATCGATCTACGGAGGATCGTACGGCTGGGCCAGTGCGGGCCGATTTCACCATGCCCAAAGCCAGCTGAAGCGTTTTCTGAATCTGCTCGGTGGCTTCACGTATGGGGTCAATTCCTACAGTCTTGGCGCATCGGGCGTGATGATGCCGCACATTCTGGGCAGCAACACGAACCCCTTTCAATTCGCCACGAACTGGCGGCAGGTCGTGGAAGAAGCTGAGCTTGTCGTCTGCTTCGGCGGTCTTCCGCTGAAAAACACCTTTGTCAGCCCGGGCGGCGTATCGCGGCACGAAACCCGGCAGCATCTCGTCGATGCCGCGGCGAATGGCGTCGAATTCATCTCATTCAGTCCGTTGCGAGACGATCTCGATACCGTCGAGGCGGAATGGATCCCGACGTCCCCTGGCTCCGACGTGGCCATCATGCTCGGATTGGCCCATGTTCTCGCAACACAGGGTTTCGTCGACCGCGCATTCATCGAACGCTTCACCGCCGGATATGACACATTCGAACGCTATCTGCTTGGCGAAACGGACGGCGTCGCCAAGAGTCCGGTTTGGGCTGAGGAGCGTTCCGGCGTGCCCGCCGACCGCATCGAACAACTCGCCCGTCACATGGCCGTTCGGCGCACGCTCGTCTCCGTCGGATGGTCGTTGCAGCGGACGCCACACGGCGAACAGCCGCCCTGGATGGGCATCACGCTGGCGGCGATGCTGGGCGAAATCGGACTGCCAGGACGTGGTTTTGGGCATGGATATGGTTCGATGGCCGAAGTGGGCGCGGCGCCGTTGCCATTTCCTGTGCTCTCGCTGCCCCAGGGCCAGAATCCGGTCCGGCGGTTCATTCCGGTGGCCCGCGTGGCCGATATGCTCCTCGATCCGGGTGGCGCGTTTCAGTACAACGGACTCGACCTGACCTATCCCGATATCCGGCTCGTCTACTGGGCGGGAGGCAACCCGTTCCATCACCATCAGGATCTCAATCGTTTCCGCCGGGCGCTGGGCCGGCCCGATACGGTCATCGTCAACGAACCGTTCTGGACGCCCATGGCCCGGCATGCCGATATCGTCTTTCCGTCCACCGTGTCGCTGGAACGAGAGGACATCGGTGGCAGCCGCAACGACGCACTCCTCATCGCCATGCACCAGGCCGTCGCGCCACTGGCCGACTCCCAGAACGACTACACGACTTTTCGGGGCATGGCGGCCGAGCTCGGTTTTGAAACGGAATTCAGCGAGGGGCGCACGGAACGCGAATGGCTGGTGCATCTCTACGAGCAATGGAGTGGCGATCTGCGCGTCAACCACCAGATCGAGCTCCCGGAATTCGGCGAGTTCTGGGAACGAGGGATGGTGCAACTGCCCACGCTCGACAATGTCACGCTGCTTGGCGCGTTTCGTGAGGACCCGGAAGCAAACGCGTTGTCGACGCCGAGCGGGCGGATCGAGATCGGCTCGGAACGCATCGCCTCGTTCGGGTACGACGACTGTGTCGGTCATCCCGCCTGGTATCCCATTCCACCGCGACCGGGCGATGGCGAGATGACACTTCGCCTGGTGGCGAACAACCCCCGCACCCGGTTGCATAGCCAGCTCGACATGGGTCAATACAGCCAGTCGCTGAAAGTGCACGGCCGCGAGCCAATGCGCATGCACCCAACCGACGCGGAAGCACGAAGCATCAGCGACGGCGATGTCGTGCTCATTCGCAGCAATCGGGGACGGTGCCTGGCCGGCGCGGTGATCACCGACGGCGTCGTGCCGGGCGTCGTGCAGCTCTCGACCGGCGCCTGGTTCGACCCCCTCGACCCTACCGATCCCGACGCGCTCTGCGTGCATGGCAATCCGAATGTCCTGACCACCGACATCGGCACTTCACGTCTGGCGCAGGGATGCACCGGACAGCACGTCTGGGTGGAAGTCAAGCGGTGGGCGGGAGCGATTCCTCCGATCCGCGCGCACCAACCGCCGGAGTTCGCCGAGCGAGTTCCGCATTTGAACGGCGTCAATGGCCGCGTCATGGCAGCCACCGCCGGCGCCACTGCAGCAGACTGAGCGCGTGAGCCGCGGCGACGGCGGACGCTCGCGAATGGACGTCGAGCTTGCGCAGAATCGCTGTGGCATGGTTCGAAACGGTTGACCTGGATATGAACAACCGGTTGGCGATTTCGGGATCGGTCAAACCGGCCGCCATGAGCTGCAGGATTTCCAGTTCTCTGGGGGTCAGGACGAGCGTTTTTCCGCGCGACTTCCGGAGGATGGCGCGCGCCAGTTGGAGGGCTTCGTCAATCGACAGCTCCGATCCTGTCCGGAGCTCCTGGGTGAGAGCCTGTTCGGGGAGGCTGGCTTCTGTCTCCTCCACAAGTCCCCGATAAAGTGACTCGTTGCGATATCGGTATCGCGTAGTCGTTTCTCGGATCGCATCGGCGGTGGCCAGCAGGCGGGCACTGGCGCGATAGTCGCGCCGCTCCACCGCCAGTCCGGCAATGCACATGATCGATTCGGCCACGAGCGATGGATCGTTGAGCTCTATCGAACCATCGAGGGCCAGACTCAGCGCCCTGCGCGCTTCAGCGGCGTCGCCCTCTGAGAGTGCAAGCGCGGCAGACACGAACTGCGCCTGGGGAACGAAGAGAGCGATCGAATCGCGCTCCACGTCGTCGAGAGGTTGCTGGTTCGCCGCTCGCACGAGGTTCGGCTGGCCGAGCGCCAGATAGGCAAGAGAGAGCTCGATCCGAGTCGTTCGACAGTCCGGTATCGATTCAAGCGCCTGCACGTACCAGGCGACAGCATCCTCGTTCTTGTCGAAGTACGCGGCGACCTGCCCACGCGTCTTCAGAGCCACGCCGAGCAACCGCGGATCGTTAAGCTGTCGGACAATCTCCAGGCTCTCTTCCACCCACGCGATTGCCACCGATTCCCGGCCGAGCACAGCTGCCAGCAGCCCGCCCCACATGGCCGCCCTGCATCGCAGATGAGTCACTGCAAACGGAGCGTGAGAGAGGGCGCGATCATACATCCGGAAGACTTCGGCGAGATGACCCCTGAACCAGGCGCAATAGAACATTACCGTGGGGAGCAGGAGAAGCGTATCGAAGGCGCCCGTTTCCTCGTGGTAGCGAAAAGCCTGCAGGAGATTCGGCCATTCATCTTCGACAAATGCGATCGAGTCCAGGATCACCTGATGTTCTTCGAGCCGGTTTGCCCCTGGTCGTTGCTGCAAGCCTCGCGCAGCTCTCTCGAACCATGCCGCGTGAAGCGCTTTCGCGATTTCGGTCTCGTCGTGTTGCTGTAGCGACTCGAGACCGAATTCACGTACGACCTGGAGCATTCGCAGCCGAAGCGGATTGTCGCGCTGCTTCACCAGGAGATGGTGCTCGATCAGCAGGACGATGTCATCCAGGGCGGGACAGTCGTTCCGTGTGTACACGATCTCGTCGGCGCCTGTCGCGACAAACGCGCCGGCGTCGAGGGTAAAGCTACCGGTGAAAATGGCAACCCGCCGAAAGGCGGCTTGAGCGGCCCGGGGAAGCAGATCGACGCTCCAGGCAATGGTGCTTCGGATAGTCTGATGCCGCTCGTCCACGCTGCGACGCGGGTTTGTCAATGACGCCAGCATGTCCTTGTCGAACTGATCGAGGGTTGGCGTCATGCCCAGCATCAGAGCTTTCTCAGCGGCCAGCTCGATTGCCAGCGGCACGCCGTCCAGGTGGCGGACGATGTTCCCGGCACTGATCACGTCGTGATCTCCAAGTGCATCGGCGGGCTTTCCGGCCAGAACGCGATCGAGAAAGAGCCGGACCGCCGGCGACTTTCTTTGGTCCTGCACTGGATCACGCGTTTCCGGGATCTTCAGTGCGGGAACAGAAAGAATCGCCTCGCCGGGAATGCCGAGTCTGGCGCGGCTTGTTGCGATGATCTGGAGTTCCGGACAATGGGTTAGCATCTCTGCCAGATGGATCGCAGCCGGCTGAAGATGCTCCATGTTGTCGAGAACCAACCTGATCGGTCTGTGGTCGATTGCCGCGATCAGCTCATTCAGTTGATGGTCGACATGCCGGAGATGCAGACCAATCGAAGCCGCCAGCGCATCGAACAGGAGGTCTGGCTCTCGAACAGAGGCCAACGGCGCCCAGGCCGCCGGAATCGATAACCCGGCATCACGCTGCAGCCAATCCAGGACGAGTCGCGTTTTGCCGATCCCGCCGGCGCCGGTGATCGTGACGAGCCGGTGATTGGCATCGACCAGCAGGTTGTCGAGTGCAGAGAGCTCCTTCTCACGCCCAATGAGCGGCGTGAGAGAGATGGGCGCAGCACGAGGCCTCAGCGTGCGTGTCGCCCGCGCATGGGTCGCGTGCTCGCTTTCCGAGCCGTCGAGATCGCTCAGAGTGGTGGGGAGATCAGGAGCTTCCATAGCTTGCTGTTGCCACGGGTGGTCAAAGTTCGGCCGTCGCAGAATCGCAATCAAAAGAACCGGTGCTTGTTCCAATTGATGCTGGCGGAGTTCGCGGACCGCAATCGCTCTTGAGGCAAATGTTAGAAAATAGTGTATTCCCTCTATGGATTGCGAAGGGACTACCGTAGTCGAATAGCGTCACACCGACATCGCTCGTTGCAGAAGCTCCAGGCTCGATGATCGAAGTGACGCATCCCGGACCTTTCAGTCGCGCCCTTGTGGTGCTCCTGCTGACGCTCGCCCTGGCAACTGGTCTGGTCGCCGGGTCGCTGATTCGGCTCGGCCAGCAGTCGCTGACCCTTTCGTCGGCGCCAGAACCTTCGGCTGTGCTCGTTGGACGCGCGTTCTATGATGCCGTCAATCTGCTCCTGGAGTCAGGAAGCGAGACGGATCTGCGGAATGTCGTTGCCGGCGACTTTCGCCGGATGAAGATCGCATCCGCTGACCCTGGCGACGCCGACAGTCTCATCACCGAGCTTGCGGCACAATCGTCGCTACAGGATGGACTGCGGATGACCATTGAGTCCATCACTTCCTCGGCGAACCTCGTCTTCGCGACTATTCGCCTGAGCGCGCCGGAACCCGCTGCGTTTGCCGGGCTGCCTGTCGAAACTGCGGACCCGGGTGCCTATCAGGAAATACTGCGAGTTCAGGACGACCTCGTTGTCGAGCAGTGGGTGGATCATTTCCCGCAGCCGCTGTTGAGCACCATCGCCACCGTTGAACGAGTGTCATTTCCAGATGTCCCCGTCCTCAAGAAGTGGAGCTTCGACCCTCGTGCATATCTCCAACTGAGCTCGGCACGCTCACGGATCATCATCGGCGAGAGTGGAGCGGTGAGCGTCGAATTCGACGCGAGGGTGGACGGCGCGATTCGTTACTTTCGGTCCGACTTCGCGAAATCTCGGTCTGTCGAGACTGAGGAAGCGTCTGGTCAAGTGGTGATTCGCGGAGGCGACGCGCTCATTGTCTCGGGCGAGGTCGAGCTGAGGCTGAGCAACCTTGAGGAGCGATCCGCGACCTTTCTCGAATTGACCTCAGAAGCAAGCAGTGAGGAGCATGCCGTATTGGCGCAAGGCTTCGGTCCAGTGGCCCGGGACTGGATCGTCGCCCGGGGAGCCGCGATTGGCGGAGATGACGATCTCCGAACCCTCTCGGTGGGGTTGGCAGTCCTCGGAGATGGAGAAACGTTCGCTCAGCAGGGACTGGAAGCAGTAAATGCGTTCTTGATCCCGGTCGATCAGGACGTGTCGGTCATCGCGCCTCCCACCCAAGTCTGGACCATAGATGCCCGGCAGCAGATGGCCAAACAGGATGAGGCCCTGATCGCCTCCGGCACCGGTGCCGCCATCGTTGATGCGCAAGAGGTGACGTACTCATCGATAGAAGGCCACATTGCCACCTTTCTGGTCGTCACGGTCGCTCCGTCCTCGACGGAGTCGTCATAACGGCGCGAGGTGGGGCCACAACAGCACCGAGCTACGACGTCGTATCTCTGAAAACCGCTGGCCATGGCATCGACATCCTTCGACGTCGCTCAGGACAGGCTCCGGTCAATGTGTACGGCCGACGGAAACTTCGGTGTAATTTGAGGCAGTCATCTATCCCCGGCAATACTGCGCTCTCCACCACTTTCCCCCTGCAAAATGCTCGGATGCGCGCGTTTCAGCACGATTTCAGCGGATATTGTGAATTATTGCACAAAGATGACATACGCGATCGTGAAAAATGATGTAGCATTTGTGAATCGTGCATCAGAGCGCAAAGGAGAAGACGCCTACGGCGCATGCGGCGACGTTCCCTCGGCGACCTACCGTAGAGCAGAGAGTGCTGCCTACGGAAAACGGCACGATGCTGTGCGTATTGGGGCTGGTCCCCACGAACAGAGGAGGAGCAATCGATGACCGACTCCCGAATCGATGGACTCATGTCCGAGGCAAAGACGCTTCGGTACTCCCGCCGCCAGGTGATGCGACGCGCGGCCGCGCTTGGTCTCACGGTGCCGGCCGTCACTGCCGCGATGAAAACCTCAGGGTACGCGGCGCCAAATCAGACGCGGAAATTTGCTTCGGCGCCGGCATTTTTGCAGGGTTCGAGCATTCATATTCTGGGCGCCTCCTATTTCGTTGTCGCGGGCGAAGAGCGCTATCGCGAGCAGATGGCCGAATTCGGCGAGCAGAATGGCGTCGATGTGACGCTCGATCTTGTCGCCTGGCCGGATCTCCAGGCTCGCATTGCCGCCGCGATCCAGGCGCAGGACGGCGTCGATATCGTTCAGCTCTGGGATCCATGGCCGTATCTCTATGCAGAGAATCTGGTCGATGTGAACGACATCGCCGGCCCGCATGGAGACGCGCATGGCGGCTTCTATGACTGGGTCGTGAAGACGGCGGCTGTCGATGGATCGTGGCATAGCGTTCCATACGGCACATCCTCTTCCGCCTATGCCTACCGGGTGAGTCACTTTGCCGAGGTGGGCTACGATGCCTTCCCCGATACGTGGGAAGACCTCTTCGCCGCCGGCAAGGCGCTGAAGGAAGCCGGTCTGCCGCCACTCGGCCAATCACTCGGCCACAGCCTGGGCGATCCGCCCAGCTTCACCTATCCCTACATGTGGGCCTACGGCGCCATGGAAGTCGAGGAAGACGGCACGACGGTCGCGTTCAATAAACCCGAGTTCGTCGACGGCATGGGCACCTTCATCCAGGGCTGGAAAGACGCCTTCGACGAAACAGGCACGGCCTGGGACGACAGCACGAACAACACAGCCTTCCTTGCTGGCGAGCTCTCCGCGACGCTGAACGGAAGCAGCATCTACATCTCAGCCGGCAGACCGGAAGCCGACGGCGGCAACCCGGAGATCTTCGAAGATATGAACCATGCCGATTTCCCGCAGGGGCCGGCCGGTCGCTTCACCAACATTGGCGCACAGTCGTGGGGCGTGACAACCTTTGCCGAAGATGTCGATGCGGCGAAGGCGTTCCTCGATTTCTGGTACAGCGAGGATCAGCTCGTCTCGTGGTACAACGCCAACGGCGGTTACTACATTCCCGCAGCCACCGGCTTCTCGGAGCTTCCGGTTTACACCGAAGATCCGAAGCTGGCGCCATTCCTCAATCTGGTGAATTACGGCCGCAACAAGGGCTATGCCGGACCGTCAGATGAGGCAGCGGCGCTGGCATATTCCGAGTACATCGTGATCGACACGTTCGCCCGAGCGGTCGGTGATGGCGATGCTCAAGGGGCCATCGAATGGGGCGCCGATCAGCTCGAACGAGTCTACAACCGGTAATTGTGCACGCGGGGGCGGCTTGACGCCGCCCCCGCCGTGTTGATGCATGTCAGACGACCCAGCATCGTCAAATGGGTCGGTGAGCGATGCATCTGGAGGCGAACGACGCCTATGGCAGTCGCTCCCAAAACCCAACACCTGACAGGGATCGACTCGTCTCGGACCGCCATGGGCCGTGGGTCGCTGCTTCAGCGCGAGGGCCCGCTGGCGGCGCTCTTCATGATTCCCGGTTGGACGATCCTCCTGCTGTTCATGGCCTACCCTTTCTTTCTGGGCATCTATCTCTCATTGACCAATAAACGCCTCGGCCGATCCGCGTATGACTTCATTGGCCTTGATAACTATCGCTACCTGTGGGGCGATTCGATTTTCCAGCAAACGTTGAAAAACACGGCCATCTATGGGATCGGCACCGTACCATTCAAACTCGCATTCGGATTGACATTGGCAGTGCTGCTCAACCGAAAGTTTCGGTTCAGCCGCGTGTTTCGGGCCGGTTTGCTTCTGCCCTGGATCGTACCGACTGCGTTGAGCAGTCTCGCGTTTCTGATGCTCTTCAATTCCGTCATCAGCCCAATCTCGATTTCCCTGCAACAGGCTGGGCTGATCGAAAACAACATTAATTTCCTTGGCACCGCGTGGAATGCGCGTATCTCCCTCTGCGTCGCCAATATCTGGCGAGGCGTTCCGTTCTTCGCGATCACCATTCTCGCCGGACTTCAGGCGGTGCCCACCGAATTGAACGAAGCCGCGGCACTGGATGGCGCCAACCGGTGGCAGCGCTTCTGGGCCGTCACCTGGCCGATCATCAAGCCGATCACGCTGATTGCCACGCTCTTCTCGGTCATCTGGACGATCTCCGATTTCCAGCTCGTCTACGTGTTGACCAAAGGCGGCCCGGCCAACGCGACCCACGTTTTCGGCACTCTCGCCTATCAGCGAGGACTGAATGCCACCTACTTCGGCGAGGCTTCGGCAATTTCGCTCTACATGTTTCCGGCGCTCGCGCTTGGGGCCATTCTGTTGCTTCGCAGCATTCGGCGGGAGCCACACTGAGTCATGTCGATCGTCGGCGAGAATCGCCTCTGGCAGCGATTCCTCTACTTCTACATACCTCTGGGGCTGTTCGTCGCGTTTCTGTTAATGCCCTTCTATTGGATGTTGGTCGTATCACTGCGTCCGACCGCGGATTTGCTCGACCGAGTCCGGAATCCGTTTCTGATCTATAGTGTGACGCTGGACCACTACCGGTTTCTCTTCCAGGACACGGCGTTTAACACCTGGATGAAGAACACCTTCATCGTAACGGTCTGCGCGACGCTGCTGTCGCTCTTTTGCGCCATTCTGATTGGGTACGCGCTGGGCCGGTTCCAGTTCCGGATGGGCAACGCCCTGGGAGCGGCGATCTTCATCGCCTATCTCGTGCCGCCGACCCTCCTCTTTATTCCTCTCGCTCAGATCATCTCTGAGTATGGTTTGTACAACAGTTACTGGGCATTGATTCTCACCTATCCGACGTTTCTGATTCCCTTCGCCAGCTGGCTGCTCATGGGGTATTTCCGCACGATTTCCGCAGAACTGGAGGACGCGGCACTTGTCGACGGCGCCAGCCGCTTGCAGGCGATGCGGCAGATTGTGTTGCCGCTGGCGATGCCAGGCGTGCTGTCGGCCGGCATCTTCTGCTTCACACTCGCCTGGAATGAGTTTCTCTATGCACTGGTCTTCATGGGAACGGCCGAGATGAAAACGATCCCGGTTGGCGTCGTCAGCGACCTGATCAAGGCCGACACCTTCATGTGGGGTCCACTGATGGCCGCCGGCATCCTCGGCTCAGTCCCGGTGGCGATCGCCTATTCCTTCTTCGTCGACAACTACGTCAGTGGTCTGACCGCCGGCGCCACCAAGGGCTGACGCGAACCCGTTGGTTGTCTCCACTTGCTTATCGTAGTGAATCGACGGCGAAGCCAAGAGCCAGATCTTGCGGCGACTCTGCGCGGTGAGCTGCCCGTTGGCCTGCTACTATTGCCCCATACGGAGCGGAGATCATGTCCACGAAGATCAAGGATCGACAGACGCGTACAGCCATCCTCTCCCCTGAGGAGGGGAAGGCGTTCTTCGAGGATGCGATCCTGGAACTCCTTGGGATCAGCGGGGAAGAGTTCTTGCGCCGCTATGATACTGGAGAATATGCGGATCTCCCTGACACGCCTGAGAACTGGGACATCATCGAAGCAACAATGTTGATCCCCTTTGGCCGCTCAGGCACCTGAGCGTACACTCGACGCCTGGATTGAATCGCTGCGGCGAGCAATCCAATGTGTGGCGGCCGCCGAAGTCTTCGGCAGTGGACGAGTGCCCGGCATAACCCACAGCGCTCGCATCGTAACTCCCTATGCGCTGGAACTAAGCAGCATTCGTTTGCCGCTCAAGAGCGGACGAGTTTATTTGCGACTGCGCGTGGTCATCGACTATCGGATCGACGAGATAAGCGACAATCCTCGCTCCGAGAGATTCATTGTGGATGAACTCCGCTATGCATATCGTGTGTCGAACTTCGTGGATGAAGAGTTATTCGTCTATCACTTCCATCCGGAGAGTGAGAGTGTCATACACCATCCGCACCTGCATATGATTGCGCCCCCGTTCGATCTTCCACAGCACCCGTCAGGCCAACCCTCTGTCAAGCTCCCAATCAGCAAGGCCCACTTCCCTACTGGCCACGTCACGCTCCAGCAGGTCATCCGCCTGCTGATCGAGGACTTCGGCGTCGAGACGCGCGTGCCCAACTGGAGAGAAGTGCTGGGAGAGCCCGACGGATCATAGGCTCTCCCTGACTGCTGACCGCTACTCCGTCACCACCAGCGTGCCGCGCATCCACGGATGTGGAATGCAGTAGTAGGGGAAGACGCCTGCTTCCTCGAACGTATGCGACCACGTCGCACCGGCGTCCATGAACCCAGAATCGAACTTCCCATCCGGTGTCCCGGCCAAACCGTCGGAGACTCCCGATGTCACGGTATGGGCAACCATATCGTGGTTCGTCCAGCGAATCGTGGTGCCGACCGCGATCTCGACCAGCGGCGGGTCGTAGGCATGATCGGAATGATCCGGCGCAAACGCGCCTTCGGTAATGCTGATCTCCACACCAGCTTCCGCCGCCGGAGAAGGAGACATATGATCGGCGGAACCCTCCGCCGCCTCTGGCGCCGAGAAGACTTGCTCATCTGGATCGCCTTCGATCACGATCTGTCCTATGAGCCCCTTGTAGAACGCCCGGGACAACGCATGATCTACCAGAATGATGGTCGAGGGAACGAGCGCCTTGAGTTCCACCACCGTCCCACCACCCGCGACGACAAGCGTCGACTGCGAGCCGCGAATCACCCGGTTGGACGGATGCGTCGACGACTCGGGATAGACAACGTCCCAGTGCGATCCGATCGGATGAAAACTGGAGAGTTTGTTCAGACCCTGGTTGACGAAATGGATGCGTGCCCGCTCGCCAACGTTCATCCGGAGCGCGTTATCTCCCCTCAGGGCATTCGTGCGGCCGTTGAAGGTGAAGTATTTCGGGCGCTCCTCGACGAGCGAAATCCGGTCGAACGGCGCGACGCCTTCGTCGGTCGATCCGGGCTCGGAGACATACCATTCGCTCTGAGATATCGCCCATTCGTGATCGACCGCAGGGAGTGGTTCCTCCGGGTCGACAATGAAGATGCCATACATCCCATGCGCGATGTGCGACGGCACATCGTCGTACGCGCAGTGATACATATACGCGCCCGGATACATGAGCCGCGCGTGGACCGTGCGCGTTTCGCCGGGAACCGCAGTCAATCCTTCCGCGCCGCCGCCTTGACCGGTCACGGCATGAAAGTCGATGTTGTGTGGGTGTTTGCTGCTGGCGAGATTGGTCATGGAAATCGTCACGAAGTCGCCGACTCTGCCACGAATGACTGGTCCCGGCGAGCCGCAGAGGACATCCTCCTCACCAGCCATGCGGAACCCCCACATTTCGGTGTAGACGCTATTGTCCGGGTCGAGCGGACAGATGCCCTCGATCGACTCCAGATGGATTTCCCAGGTTCGCTGATCGCTACGCTGAGCGGGTGGGGGCACGCTTGGCGCCCATGCCATATGGACTTCATCGTCAGGCGCGGGCAACAATTCCTCGACCGGCGTCAGCGTTGGCAGAATGCTGTCCGCGGGGGTCCACTGCGTGACGCCCTGCGCGGTCGTGCCTTGCGCGCTATTAAGCGCGACGACAGGCGCCGCAAGACTGGCCCCAACCGAGGCGCCCACGAACGATCTCCGGGAAAACGTTCCGAGTGGCACTGTCTGTGTTCCTTTCCTGGTCACTGTCGTTCCCGGCGTGACAACACTGCCGGGATTGAGGTTTGCAGGTAACTATGCACAAACGCGCGTGTTTGGGGTGTGGCAATGGATTAAACGGCGTTGCAAGACCGTGACAACTCGGTGCTGGCTGTCGGTCCGAATCATTTCGAGTCAGCATGCCAGCCGCCGGCGCCAACGCGGCATGAAAAGCGCCTGTCATCCTGAGCGGAACGGAGCGCCAGCGAAGTGCAGTCGAAGGATCTGCCGCCTCAGCGGCAAGCCTCCGACATCGTCGATCAAATGGCGAGACCTTCTTCCCGAGAGAGGCGTCCGTACCGACTTTTTCACCGCAGTCTGTCGAGGCATCTATCGTCTATGGCGCGCAGCGTCGTCCCAATGAGCGACGATCCTGGACCCGAACGAGAGATTCCTCCACTTCGCTGCGGCTCCGGTCGGAATGACACAGTTTGGACGCGATGCCCTGTGGGGATTGGACCGGGCCCGGCTAGACCTTAACGGTGTCCGTCCAGCGCAGGAGGTATGTCTCCAGCTTTTGCAGCAGCAGATCACTCGTTTTGCCGAGGATCGCCAGCAGAATGATGCTCAGCACAATAACGTCGGCACGACCGCTGTTCTGACCGTCGATCAACAGGAATCCAAGGCCGGTCGATGCGCCGATCAGTTCTGCCGCGACAAGGAAGAGCCACCCTTGCGCGAGACCGAGTCGCAATCCGGTCATCAGGGAGGGGAGCGCGGCGGGCAAGGTGACTTCCCATGCCAGCGAAAAGCGCCGGTACCCATAGGCCGACGCCGCCTCGATCAACTTTCGGTCGATCTGCCGGATGCCGCTGACGAGGTTGGCGTAGACGGGGAAGAACACGCCGATGGCAATGAGCGTGATTTTGGGTTGCTCGCCAATTCCCATCCAGAGGACGAACAAGGGCACCCAGGCCAGCGAGGGAATCGCCCGAAATGCCTGAACACTGGGGTCGACCAACGCTCCCACCAGCGGTGACAACCCCACCATGAGCCCGATGCCAACCGCCAGCAGCGCCCCAAAGGCAAAGCCGCGGGCGACACGCTCAAGGCTCATCATAATGTGTTCCTGCAGTCTGCCGCTGTTCCAGAGTTGTTCGGCCGCGCGCCAGACATCAACTGGAGCCGGCAGCTGACCCCGGCTGTAGATTTCGGCATTGACGACCAGCTGCCACAGGATAAGAAGCCCGATCGGAAGAATGAGGCCCAGTCCCAGCCGTTGAAGCTTGCTCGTCCCGGGCAAGGCGCTCTTCACCCCCTGCAGGGCGCTTTGCGGCGTCGACGTTGGATATGGGATCTGGGCCATCATTGTTCCTTTATTGCCTGGCCCCCAAAATGGGGAGCCTGCTCCAGAACGCTAGCTCGCCGGTGTGTATATCTCGGAAATAAGCTCGGTGGAATAGAGGGTATCGAGTGCCTCCTGCACATCAGACCCGGGCTGTAGTTGATCTTCCGCCTCGAAGATGGGAATCACCACCTCCAGCACCGCCCGCTGAACATCGCCTGGAATCGGGTTGATGTCGAGATTCGTCCGGTCGTGCAGCACCACGTTCGAGACTTCCTCTGTCAACTCGGCTTCCTTGGCCAGGATCGCCGACGCTTCCGCGGGGTTCTCCTGAATCCAGATCCGGGCTCGCTCGTACTGCGTCAGAATCCGCGAAACGACGGCCGGCTGGTCGTTCAGGAAGTTCTCCCGAATGTTCAGATACCCCCAGGTGTTGAAATCGATGTTGCGGTAGAAGAGAACTGAGCCTTCTTCCAGCTCGGTCTGGGCCATGTAGGGATCGAGTCCCGCCCAGGCATCGACATCGCCGTTGATCAGCGCTACCCGGCCGTCGGCATGTTGCAGGTTGACAACTTCGACATCTGAACCCGAAAGACCGACTGACGCGAGCGACTGGAGGAGAAAGAAGTAGGGATCGGTGCCCTTGGTTGCGGCCACCTTTTTGCCGGCAAGGTCCTCGATTGCCGCGATCTCGGATCCTTCCTTGACAACCAGAGCCGCCCATTCCGGCTGCGAGAAGAGATAGATGGTGTGGATATTCGACCCGTTGGTGCGAGCCAACAGAGCGGCCGAGCCTGCCGTCGATCCGATATCGACAACGTCCGAGCGGAGCCATTCATTCGCCTTGTTGCTTCCAGCGCTCCAGACCCACTCGATCTCAGCGCCATCGGCCGAAAACTCCTCTTCCAGCCACCCGTGTTCCCGGATGACGAGACTGCTGGGATTCCAGAACGCATAATCGAGCCGGATCTTGTCGGGAACATCGGAATCCTGGGCGCGCGACGCGCGAGGCGCAACGGCAGAAACACCGGCGGCGAGTCCGGCTCCAGCGATGCCGCCGAGCACTGTGCGTCGAGAGATACGTGACTGGGTCATCTTCCTGTTTTCTCCTTCTAAGCGTCCCAGAAATGTGGGACAGCTTCCCCCCTGGGAGCGAGTCGACCTGACCGCTCCAAGAACCCTGATGGCGTGTTGCGATATCCCGAAACCGGCTCGCTAGTCCGCCGCGGCGCCGTAACTCAATGCGGCGGACTCTGTACACGGTTCCTCAAAACCGAAGTGACGCAGAATTCTGGTTCGAAGCCGCCCAACAGCCGGATCGGAGCGATCTCTGGCGCGATGAGACGGCACAGAAAGGACTTCGACAATCTCTCCCGGCCGGGGAGACATGATCACTACCCGATCGGAGAGATAGAGCGCTTCGTCGATATCATGCGTGACCATCACCACCGTCGCGCCGATCTGATTGCGCACATCGGCAAGCAAATCCTGCATCTGCATGCGCGTCAGCGCATCGAGCGCGCCGAATGGCTCGTCGAGCAGCAGGACTTCCGGATGCCCGATCAGCGCTCTGGCCAGCGCGACGCGTTGAGCCATGCCGCCAGAGAGCTGATGAGGATAGCAGTGACCGAAACCATCGAGCCCGACCTGTCCCAGCCACTGGCCGGGCGATGGCTTCTCCTTCGTCCGGCGGGCGCCCACGGCGACATTTGCCTCGACTCGCTTCCATGGGAAGAGACGTGGCTCCTGAAACATCACCGCGCAGCGCGGATCACGCTGGGCAACAGGTTTGTTGTCGAGAAGAATCTGGCCCTTCGTCGCCGTATCGAGACCGGCCAGCAGGCGGAGGAGTGTCGACTTGCCGCAGCCACTCGGTCCGACGATCCCCACGAACTCCCCTGGCTCGATGTCGAGATCGATACCGGTGAGCGCGACGACCTCTGTACGGCTCGAAGGGAACCGTTTTTCCACGCTGCGTATTTTGAGCGATTCAGCCATCCGTTGCTGCCCTCACAGCGGTCACGAAAAGACCCCTGGCTGTGGAAGCGAGGGGTTCGTCAGACGCGGCGCGGAATGGCCGGTTTACCGATCCTCATCTTCCAGATCGTTCTGTCGGAGTTAGCACCAATCCATCATTGGACGGTTGCTGGGGCTTCATCGGGCCGTTCCCTCTGCCCCTCTGGATGAGTGGTAATCTTCAGTTGTTGATGCACATTATACGGATCAACTTCGGCATGTCAAGTTGGGTTGAGACAACCATCCAGAGTTCAAGGTCGGGAACCTCCGTTCCGCGGACCACATTCCCAGTTCCCAGTCCCCATTGCCTACAGGAACTCCGCCACTTCGACAACCCCCCTCCGCTCAACCGACGCCACGCACGCCATCACCGCAGCCAGACTGCGCAGGTTGTCCTCACCCGTATGGGCTGGAACCGAACCTCCCCGCACCGCGCCAACGAATGCCTTTAACGAGCCGAGCGTATCTCGGGTCGCCGCCTCCTCATAGGGGAGCACCTCAGCATCGGCGTCAAACATCTGCCGGTGCACGACATCGGTGTGCGGGTCGCCTACACCACCGTCGGTCCAGACGCGACCCTTCTCCCCGACGATGTCCCACCAGGCGCTCCACGACGTCCGCTCCCGGTAGGTTGCTCCCGATCCTTCGTAGTAGACAGGCACGCCATTGTCGAGCTCGAGCAATACCGCGCAGGAGGGATCCTGCTGATACGGACTGTCGGGAACCCGCCACGACGCGGCATGGACGCGGGCGATGTCGCGCCCCGTCAGATACCGCAGCAAATCCCAATGATGGATCGTCATATCGATGATGTAGGGATGGTGCATCAGGTAGCGGAAATTGGTCGCCTCATAGAAAAGACGCATGTCCTCCTGGCAGTTGCCGCCAATCGATACCAGATCTCCGACGTCTCCTCGCTCGATTGCCGCTCGCAACGTCACCATCGGCGCCCGGTAGCGGTAATTCTGGCTGACAACCAGGAGCTGACCAGCCTCGTTCGCGGCTGTGACGATCGCCCGCGCATCCTCCATCGTTGCCGCGAGTGGTTTTTCGACCAGCACCGGTTTACCGGCGGCGAGTGCGATGCGCGCCACATCGAGATGTGTTTGTGGTGGTGTGACCACGACCACCGCGTCGACGTCGACCTCGCTCAGCGCCGACTGCAGATCGCGTTGCGCCTGTTCGGATCGCAGTCCGAGCTCCTCCGCGACCTTGTTCCGGCGCTCATCCATCGGTTCGACTACGGCGGCAAGTTCGACGCCGTCCGTCGACTGCACGAGTCTCGCCCACGAGGGTCCGAAGCTGCCAAGACCGGCTACCACGAGTCGCACCTGGTCCATTGTGTTGCTTTCTCCTGTTCGGTGGCTCGAAGGACGATTCTCCATCCCCATGCCGGTTGCCCATTGTCACGAAGGGTTCAGTCTCCGGTGCGTTGATTCCCACTCTCTCGCGCGGCGCGCCATTCGGTCGCCAGCAGGTCAAAACAGTGAACGCCGAGCATCGATCCATTGCCGAACGACACCCACGCAAGGTATCCAGCGTCACGATAGCCCTGTTTACGCAATGCCGCCTGAGAGCGCGCGTTTCGCTCGTCGACGAAGGAGTAGATCATGTGCAGTCCCAGTCGCTCGAAGCCGTAGTCGAGCATGAGATGTTTGGCTTCCGTGCCGAATCCGGCGCCGCGATGCTGAGGACGAAAGACCTCTGTTTCGGTTTCGGCGGTCTTGGAGACCCAGTCGATATTGTCCAGTCCGTTCGCCCCGATCAGTTCATCCGTTTCTCGCAGGACAATGGCGAAGCGGATCCAGGACGGAACTTCCTTTTCGGCCAGTGTCTTGTGCAAATGCCCATAGCTGACTGGGTTGAAAACGAACCGGCCCTCGTTGTAGTAGATTTCCGGATCCTCCAATGTCCATTGCGAAACGAGCGCACCTTCTTCGGGTTTGAAGGGCCGCAAGTAGATGCGATCGCCGACGGCTATTGCCTGTGAGGGGTGTTCCAAGGCCGGTAGCTCTCCCCAGAATGGCGCGGGGCTCGACGCCTGCAAGACGGCTTCGCCTGCAACGGCTTCCGGCGGAGCGCCGAGCACCGATAGCCAGCCTGGATGCAGAAACTGAAAGAAGAGGCGGTCGCGACGTTGACCACGGACAAGGTAGCGTTCACGCATGGTGCACACCAGGCGGCCGCCAAGCTCGGCGACAGCCGCTTCGAATGCGGGCCGGGCCGACATCGACTCGACGATGACCGATGGCACATTGCTCTCGCCAATCAGCCAGGGCACGAGAATGCTGGCGACTTCAGCACTAATTGCGTCCTGCTCGACTTCGGACAGGAGTGGATTGATGTGCGGATAGATCAAAGCAAGGTGAGCGTCAGACCGGCGCACTCGCACCGAGCCGACAACACGATCGTCGTCTCGCCTGCAAACGATCAGTTGTTGATTCGCTTCTTCATCGTCGGGATCGACCTCGAGCTGCTCCTTGAGCTGATCTTCGACGACCTCGACCGGCAGAGGGAAGCGCGTGGGTCGCCAGATGGTGGCGGTGGCGGCGTCGGAGAGCTCCACCGGCCGCAGATAAAGCATCGGCCCGGTCAGAAAGGTCTGTCGCGCGCTGCGAGGCTCTGGCGATGATGATTCAGGCGACATGATCGTTCTCCGCAGACTGACTGGGTGTCTCCCGCGGAGTGTCGCCGAATGACCTGCGCGGCTTCAATACCGAGAGTTCATGCGAAAGAGCCAGCGGCGCGATCCCGCGCGTCACGCCATTCCGATGCAAGCAAGTCGTAAGTCAGGTATCCGCACAGACCATCCTTGCAAAGGGAGTCCCAGGCGATCAGCCCGGCTTCCCGGTATCCCTGCTTGACGAGCGCCGCGGAGGAGCGAGGATTCGTCTCGGCGACGTACGAATAGATCATGTGCAAGCCGAGCCGTTCGAAGGCGTATTCGAGCAACAGGTGCTTTGCTTCCGTACCGTACCCGGCGTTGCGGTGTTGCGGTCGAAAGATTTCTGTTTCCGTTTCCGCCCGGCCGTGCACCCAGGAGATGTCGCACAACCCATTGCAGCCAATCATCTCGCCCGAATCGCGCAGAACGATCGCAAAGCGCACCAGTTCCGGTGGGTCCTGCTCGGCAATCCTCTTGTGCGCGTGCGCGAATCCGTGCGGACTGAACACCAGTCGCCCTTCCGGGTAGGGCAGTTCAGTCTCCTCCAGTGCCCATTGCGCCACCAAAGCGCCTTCTTCCGGCTTGACGGCGCGCAGATAGACCCGCTTGCCGAGCACGATCGCATCGTCAGGACGGTCGTCGATCGTGGCAGTCATGCGCGGTCGCGCCGGCGCGATGGTCTCACGCTCGACCGGTCCAAACACCGGCTCGGCCGGAGGACCCATCTTCTCCAGCCAGCGCGCATTGAAGAACTGATAGCAGGAGGCATCGACACGCTCTCCGCGAATCAGAAGTGCCTTGCGGTGCAACGTGGTCAACCGGCCGCCCATCGAAGCGGCCGTCTCGGCGACAGCCGATCGTACTCCCGCGTCCTCGACGGTGACCGTCATCAGATGGCGTTCATCGAGCATCCAGGGCACGAGGATCCGGATGTATTCAGCAATCAGCGCCGCCTGCTCCTCCGCAGTTGCCAGAGGATCGATGCGCGGCAGAATCTCGCCAAAACGCCACCCTTCGTTGACGATCTCCACCGAACCGACTGGTTGATCGTTGTCTTTGCGGCAAGCAATGAGCAACATGCGCTCATGCAGCACATCGGGGTCGTCGACCTCCAGACGTTCTTTCAACTGCTCCTCGACCACCTCCGCAGGCGCGGGAAACGGCTTGGGCTGCCAGGCTGGAGCAGTCCGCGCATCGTCGAGTTCGACCGGACGAAAGTAGATCGTGTCGCCGACGAGAAATGTCTGTTTCGCGCTTCTGCCTGTCACGTCTTGCCGATTCATCAGTGGGAACTGAATCCTTCTAGTGGGCCCGCCGAATCGATTCTCGCCATTCAGAGACTAGCAGATCGAAAATCCAGTCATTGCACCTTCCTTTGCGGTTCAGATTCGTCCAGGCGAGAAAGCCGGCATCGCGATAGCCTGACAGCGAAGCACGGTCGGGAGATGTCATGTATGAGCGCCACGCAGGACCAGCGAGTTGAGCGACTCGTTGATTCCTGCCACCTGCAGCGACTTCCATGCACCAGCCAGATTGCTCGTGATGACGGGAATACCGTAACGATTTACAAGCTCTGCGACGATTTCCACCACATGCCAGTTCGTGCAGGAAATGAAGATTGCGTCAAGAGGAAACGGAAAATGGGAGTCGGGGAACAGCTGGGGATCGTGGCCGCTGTCTCTGATTGCCGCCTCTCGAATCGCCTCGATGAGCGCAATCGCGTCAGCTGGTGTCAGGCGGCCGATTTCCGGGTCGGTTCCGCACTGCAACCCGCCGATCGCCAGAACGTCGAACCCACTGCGATTGAAGAAATCCTCTTCGATGCGGTTCAGCTCGTCGATATAGGGTGTGGCGATGACGATGCGGGTCGCGTCCGACTGCCGTAGGGCGTCCAGCACCGCTGACGTCGTGGTGGTGGCGGGAATGCCGGTTGCTGCGGTGATGCGATCGCTGAGCGCTTTGTCCCAGCCTGGCCCGTGCACCAGACTCCCGGAGGTGCAGGCAAAGAGAATCATCTGTACGTCCGCCCACGCGAGCAGACTGGCGGCTCGTTCGAGCTGATCGCCTTCCAGCATTTCGGCGAGTGATTCGGGCGTCACTTCGCCGCGCGGCAGCACGATCGGCGCCGGATAGACCTGAACACCAGGCGGCATCAATCGCTGGAATTCCGGCAGAACGCTGGTGTCGGTCGCCAGCGTGATCAGCCCGATCTTGCCACGTTCCCCGTACATCGCATCTTCCTACGCACCGTCATGAGAGGCGTGGCCGCCAGGAGGATCCGCCGCCAGCCATTCTGATTGCAGCATATCGAAAACGTAGTAGCCGCTCATGCCGCTGGAGCTGATCGTTCGCCAGGCGAGATAGCCGGCCAGGCGAAAGCCCCGCTTGCGCGTCGCGTTGACCGACCGCTGGTTGACATCTGAGACGTAGGCATTGATGGTGTGCATCCCCAATGTGCGGAACCCGTATTCGATCATCAGCGCACCGCTTTCCGTGCCAAATCCCTTGCCCCGGTCTTCCGCTTCGAAATACTCGACCTCAGACGTGGCGTGGCGATGCACCCAGGAGATCATGTCCAACCCGATGGCGCCAATCGACCTGTTGGTTTCTCGCTCGGCGATGGCGAACCTGATCCAGTGCGGCGGATCGTTTCTGGCGACGCGCGTGTGGAACGCTTCGTAGTTGTGCGTGAATCGAATCGTTCTCCCGTGCGGACGGTAGATTTCCGGTTCTTCCATCGATGTTCTGGCAGCGTGTGCGCCTTCTCCTGCCTTGAACGGGCGAAGATGCACTCGGCTGCCGCTCGCCAGAGCCTCGGGATGTCTGGGGTGCGACCCCCTCAGGTCTGCCACCGACCGCCGTACTGGCAATCGCTCCGAAAATGCCGGATCGGCAGAGGGCGGCTCACCGAGGCGATCGATCCACGCCTGGTTGAACAGTTGCCAGACCACGCCGTCAGTGCGGACACCATTCACCAGATGGTGGTCCCGCAACCGGTACGCAAGCCGGCCCGGCCACTGCGAAAACTGCTCCTCGACGATAGGATGCAGTCCAGGCAGATGCACCGCCACACTCATCAACGAAGCACGTTCGAAAAGCCAGGAGACGACGATGCCGCACGCCTCGCCGACGATCGCCGCCCGGTCGTCCTCCGCCAGCAGAGGATCGGCGTGAGGCTCGATTCTGGCAAAGTGGCCGCCCTCCACCCTGATCCGCAGACTGCCAAGCAGGCGAGCATCAGGAACGCGACAGATCATCATCCGGAAGCTGCGACTTGGAAAGCTCGGCTCATCCCGCAAACGGTCGCTAACGAGCTTTTCAGGGGCGGGAAATTGCGATGGGCGCCAGATTGCGGCAAACGCGGCGTCAGAGGACTCGGGCAAGCGAAGAAAGAGCGACGATCCTGCAAGACGATCACGAGGTTTGAGTGCCGGCCCCGGCGATTCGGCATCAATCATGAAAACGCTGCAACGTTCCTTTCAACAGAAATGGTCGCAAAGTCATTCGCGCAGGCACATTATCAACACAAAATGCCTGCGATGTCCTCCCAGCTCACAAAGCAACACC
>CAYWSE010000006.1:0-1231 GCA_964461025.1 uncultured Sphaerobacteraceae bacterium
CCGGCCGATTGCTCCGGCAGAGCGCCGGAGCCTACACCAAACTGCGCCCCCTGTCGGACGGTATTCTTCCTTTGCCCTTTGCCCTTTGCCCTTTGCCCTTTGCCTTTCGCCTAATCCTCCCTCCACCACGTAAACGTATCGATCGTGTCCTGCCACCAGCGGAGACGGCGACCAGTTGCCGGATCGACGACATCGGTAGGCACGGCGGATAGATCGACAACCAACTGCGTTGAAATGGCGACGATTTCGCCGAGGAGTATCCAGCCGTCCGGAGCAATCAGGTCGAGCGAGGCCGCGGCCGCTTCGGTCACGACCTGACGCTGCCGGGCGATGCCATCGACGGCGATCGATTGCGGCCGGGAATCACCGGCATCGAGTGGGCGCAGGAACGTCTGCAACGCCACCAGGGCCTCGTCGAGCAAAGCGCCGATCTCTTCTCCAAGTCCGTCCGGTTCCAGCCAGGCTGGCCGGGATGCGCCATGTGGTGGTGACGCGGTTGCATCAGTCAATGCTCGGGCAATGATGCGCGTCTGCAATGCGGAATGCTCGAGCGCCTCTCCGATGCGCCGAAATACCGTCAACACCTCGCGCTGATCTGCGCCCATCAGGTTGTAGGTCAGACTCTCTTCGGCATTCTTCAGCGCGATCTCGGTGTCGTGCAGTGTTTCCGCCACGCGACGCGCCTCGTACAGGGCTCTCAGAGCGGATTCCTGGTCGATGCCGGTGCGGAGCGCGTCACGCAACGTGATGAGGATTGCCTCGATGCTGTGACCGAGCTTGTCGAGCTCGGCGCGCGCCGCAGGAACGTAATTGGGAGGCGCCACAGACGCATTCAGCAGCAGCCCAACACCGGTGCCGATCAGGGTGTTGGCCAGGTGGAGAACGGCCACATTGTCGAGCTGAGCGCCTGCCGCCCCGAGCACAACGAGCAACGTCGTGACCGCCAGCTGCTGCACGCCAGACGCTTCGAGTCCCAATCTTCGGCCGGCGTAGAACGAGGCGATGATGATGATGCCGATCGCAACTGATCCCGGTCCGATCAGCTCGAAAACCGCCCAGGCAAAGAGGATGCCGAAAAGGACGCCGAGTATGCGCTGCCCGGCGTCCTTCATGCTGCCCGCGATTGTCAGGTTGATCGAAAAAATGGCGGTCAAAGGCGCGAGAATCGGGTTTGCGTTGTCGGGCAGGAAGCGGGCCAGCCAGTAAGCGAGCATCGCCGCCAGCGCGCTCT
>CAYWSE010000006.1:1241-77019 GCA_964461025.1 uncultured Sphaerobacteraceae bacterium
ATGACCCGCTCGCCGATTCCCTTTGACCGCAGCCAGTCGAACGCGGAGCGCAGCGGTCCGCGCGCTCCTGTCACATAGGCCAGCAGATTGACAATTCGGTTCGACATACGCCGAATTGTCGCCGAAGCGGAGCAGTCAGCCATCAGCAATTGGCGCATGAGAACGGTCGATTGCCACTGAACCCGTACGACTGACGTTCTACGGCCCACGGCTTGTGGCTGACTGCTAGTATGCTACTATCCGCGTAGATTTGCATATAGTGAAATTCACACAGATGCTTCAACAGTTCAAAGCCGATCTCTTCAAAGCGCTTGGGCACCCGGTCCGGATCAGGATCTTCGAACTGCTGCGTGGCAGTGAAACCGGTGAGCTGACCGTAACCCAGCTGCAGGAACAGCTCGGCATTGAGGCCTCCTCTGCCAGCCAGCAGCTCGCGGTGTTGCGTTCTCGCAATCTGGTGACGGCCCGCAAGGAAAACACTCGCGTCTATTACCGGGTGTCCGACAGACGTGTGTTCGACCTCCTCGACGTCGCCCGCTCGATTTTCGAATCGCAGCTCGTCGCCATGCAGGAAATGGCGGACGACTCGCCAGGGGGTAGTCCGCGCGAATGATGGAAGGAGTGGCCCTTCCTGACTGGACCATGCTGATGCCCGGCGCGCTCTTCGCGATTGCCGGCGTCGTCGCGATCGCCGCCGGCAACCGGCCGGAACTGCGACTCGGCTCGACCGGGCTCACAGCCGCAACCGGTTTCCTCACCGCGCTGCTCGGACTGAACGCCCTCCTGCGCGAAGAAGTTCAGCAGCTCTCCGGCTGGCAACCATCGCCGGCGATTGATTTCTCGTTCCAGCTCGACCCGTTGCGCGGCTGGTTCCTGCTCATCGCGGGGGTTCCAGCAATCGCCGCCGGCATCTACGCGGCTGGCTATCTCGACGCCGAGGTGCCGGACGCCGTCCATCGACCGCAACGGAAATGGACCGACGCCACGGCGGCCTTGTTTCTCGCCTCGATGGTGTTGCTCGTCGTGACGAACAGCGTCGCCGCCTTTTTCTTCTTCTGGGAAGCGATGGCGGTCATCTCGTTTTTGCTCGTTATGGGCGATGGCCGTAGCCAGGCCACACGGCGCGCCGCCTACATCTACGCCGTCATGACGCACGCCGGATCGGTGTTTGTGCTGATCATGTTTCTGCTTCTGGCTCGCAACGCGGGGTCGCTCGACTTTCCTGCCATTCAGGCGGCGGCGACATCGCTCGAATCATGGGAGCGACATCTTATCTTCGCGTTAGCCCTGCTGGGGTTTGGCAGCAAAGCGGGATTGATTCCCCTGCACGTCTGGTTGCCGCGCGCCGAACCGCTCGCTCCCGCTCATGGCGCCGCTTTAATGTCAGGCGTGCTCGCGAAGATGGCGGTCTTCGGTCTCGTTCTCACGATCTTTCAGCTGCTTGGTGAACCACCATCTGTTTGGGGCGCCGCGCTGCTGGTTGCGGGTATGGTCTCCGGGGTTCTCGGCATTCTCTATTCATTGATGGAGCGCGATAGCGGCCGAATTCTCGCCTGGTCGACGATCGAGAATCTCGGCATCATCACCAGTGCGCTCGGCATCGCGATTCTGCTGATAAACGAGCAACAACCCGGTCTCGCCGCACTGGCCCTGGCGGCAGCGCTCTTCCACGGACTCAACCACGCCATCTTCAAGGGTTTGCTCTTCCTCGTCGCCGGCGCAGTCCAGAACGCCACAAGCACGAGAGATCTTGAGCGGCTCGGGGGATTGATCCGCCACATGCCTCGCACGGCGATTGCCGCACTGACCGGGGTGGCGGCTCTCGCCGCGTTGCCGCTGTTGAACGGCTTCGCCAGCGAATGGATGATCTACCAGTCGCTCTTCTCGCTTGGCTGGGGTACTGATTCGGGAACGATCGGCACCGGCGCCGCACTGGCGGCAGCCGCGCTCGCGCTCACCAGCGCGCTGGCGCTCGTTGGAGCCGTGCGGCTCTTTGGCATGGCCTTTCTGGCGCAGCCTCGCAGCGACGCGACATCGGCCGCGACTGAACCGCCCAGGTCGATGCTCGCCGCGATGGGCTTCCTTGGCGCACTTTGCCTGGTGATCGGTCTCGTGCCGATGGTGTTCGTCAGGTTGCTGGAACCGGTGACGATGTCGCTGACCGGCAGCTCGCCCGTTGCCACGCCGACCTGGCGCAACGCCGCTGATGCAAGCCGCGCGGCTGGAAACTATGTACCGCTCCTGGTCGTCGGACTCCTGCTGATCGCTGGTGTACTGCCTTGGCTGCTCATCCGCCTGCGGTCGGGTATGGCAACTGAACGCGTTTCGCCGACCTGGGTCTGCGGCAATGTGTTGCAGCCGCGTATGCAGTACACCGCGACAGCCTTCGCCAAGCCGTTGCGTCTGATCTTCAAGTCGGTGCTGCGGCCCGAACGCTCGCTCGTCGTCGAGCGCACGATCTCGCCCTACGTTGTCGACTCGATTCGCTATCAGGAAAACCTCAAACCGGTTTACGAGCGGTACTTCTACGAGCCGTTCGTCGACGTCATGGTCCATACGGCGAAGCACATTCGTCGTCTACAGAGTGGTTCCGTCCGTCTCTACCTTTTTTTCTTCTTTGTGACGCTCGTGACCGTCATCATCCTGGCCCGGTAGACGATGCGCGACCTCCTCCTTCTCCTGCTCCAACTGCTGATCGTCGCCGGTCTGGCGCCCCTCCTGCAAGGACTGATCAAGAGCTGCAAAGCCCGATTGCAAGGCCGCGCCGGCCCGCCGGTGCTGCAACCCTATCGCGATCTCCTGAAAATGTTCGAACGGGAGAGCGTCCTGTCCGACCAGTCATCCTGGGTCTTTCGCTACGCGCCCTTCGCCTACATGGGTGGTCTGCTCGCCGCCGCCATGCTCGTCCCGACCGTCGCGCAGAGATCGCCGCTGGCCGGATTCACCGATGTCATCGTCTTCGCCGGATTGCTCGCCCTGGCCCGGTTTGCGCTGGCCATCGCCGCACTCGACACCGGCAGCAACTTCGGAGGCATGGGAACGAGTCGCGAGCTCACGTTCGCCGCGCTGACCGAACCGGCGCTAATTCTCGTGCTCTTCGCTGCGGCGCTACCGGCCGGCTCGACCAGCTTTTCCATGATTTCGGGTGATGGACATATGACCGTTGCCAAGCTGCTGGCCCTCGCCGCGCTGGCGATCGTCATCATTGCCGAAACCGGCCGCGTCCCGATCGACAACCCCGATACCCACCTCGAGCTGACGATGGCCCACGAGGGAATGATCCTCGAATACAGTGGGAGGCCTCTTGGTCTTCTAACCTGGGCCACCCAGGTCCGCCAGATTGCCTTCATCGCGCTGGCCATCGCGCTTTTCCTGCCGTGGGGCATCGCGCCGTTGCATGACCCATCCGCCCGGGAGGTCGCGATTGGTCTGCTCAGCTTCGCGGGCAAAGCGGCATTGATCGGCATCGCGCTGGCGGTGATCGAAAGCTCGGTCGCCAAGCTGCGCATCTTCCGCGCGCCCGATCTGATCGGACTGGCCAGCGTGCTCGGCATCCTCGCGGTGATGTCCACCTATGTGGTGTCGTCATGAGTCTCGAACCGCTCATATCGCTCTCGACCGCGGGGTCGGTGATCGACGCCGCGGCTGTCTGTCTCATCGCGCTTGCATTTGTCGGCACAGTGGCGCGCAAACTGTCGACCACGATCGCCCTTCTCGCCGTGCAGGGGCTCGTATTGGCGATTGCCTCGGGATCGGCAGCGCTTGCCGAAATGGAGTGGCGTTCGTGGGCGGCCTTCACCGTCGCTCTGGCGGTCAAGGCGATCTTCATCCCCTTTATGCTCTGGCGCATCCTCGCCCAAATGCCGGTTCGACTGGAACCGCCAAGTTTTCTCTCGGTGAAACTGGCGGTGCCGCTGGCCGCGGCGCTGATTCCCGTTTCCTACCGGGCGATCGAGCCCTTCACCGCCGACACACTCGGGGCGTTCAACGCCACCAACGCCCTCCCCGCCGCGCTGGCGCTCATCCTCCTCGGTCTCTTCACCATGGTCACTCGCAAAAAAGCGCTCAGCCAGGTGATCGGGCTGGTGACGATGGAAAACGGTCTCTACCTTGCAGCCGTAGCTGCGACACGTGGTCTGCCCTTCGCCGTCGAGTTCGGTGTGGCGGTCGATGTGCTCGCCGGGGTCGCGGTCATGGGGCTCGTCATCCACGAAATCACCCGGTTGCTCGGCTCGTCTGATGTCGACAACCTGCGAACGCTGACGGGGTAACGATGAGCGCCGACCACCTCACCATCTTGGCGCTCCTGGTTGTGCCGTTAATCGCTTCCCTGGTCGTGCTGATCATGCCCAGCAGGGAGGCGATCGAACGAGCAGCGATCGCCGCCAGCGCCATCACCCTGGTGCTCGGCGTGCGCGTCGCATGGCTGATTGCTGATGGTGGAGCGCAGGAAGCACTGCGCGGCTATCTCCATTTCGATGGGCTTTCCGCGTTGATGATTGCCACGATCAGCGTGCTCGGCTTCTGCGCCACCATGGCTTCGGTGCCATACATGGCGCATGACGCTGAAATCGGCCACGTCCCCGGTGGGTTGCGGGGCATTCGCCTTTACTACTCGGGCGTCACGATCTTTCTCTGGACGATGCTTGTCACAGTCAGTGTCGACAATCTCGGTCTGCTCTGGGTCGGCCTCGAAGCGACCACCATCATCTCGGCGCTGTTGGTCGGGTTCTACCGGACGCGCGCTGCCCTCGAAGCGGCCTGGAAATACCTGATTCTCTGCACCGTCGGCATCACCTGCGCGCTCTTTGGTGTGCTGCTGACCTACTATGCGGCTCGGCAGGGACAGGATGAGCACGCCTCGATCTCTATGGACTGGAGCCGGATGATCGTCGATGCCGAGTCGCTCGATACCGGCATCATGCGACTCGCCTTCGTCTTCGTGCTGGTTGGTTTCGGCGCCAAGGCCGGATTTGCGCCGCTCCATACCTGGCTGGCCGATGCGCATAGTCAGGCCCCGTCGCCAATCTCCGGACTCCTTTCCGGGGTGCTGCTGGCGTGCGCGCTTTACGCGATTCTCCGATTCCAGGCGTTGACCGACATCGCCACGGGAGATGAGTTCGCCTCGCGCCTGTTGATCGGCTTCGGTGTTCTCTCCGTGCTGATATCGGCGCCGTTCATTCTCGTTCAGCGCGACCTCAAACGCCTTTTCGCCTATTCCAGCGTCGAGCATATCGGTCTGATGGCGATCGCCTTTGGCATCGGCGGCAGACTCGGCATCACTGCCGGACTCCTTCATTTGATGGGACACGCCGCCGCCAAGGGGATGGTCTTCTTCATTTCTGGCGATATCGTCCAGAGGTTCGGCTCGCGCCGGATGAGTGTGATCCGGGGCGCCACGCACGCCGTGCCGTTCTCCGGCTGGTTGCTCGTTGTCGGCGTGCTGGCACTTACAGGGGTGCCGGTCTCGGCGATCTTCCTGAGTGAAATGACCATGTTCTGGGCTGGGTTCCAGGAATCGTGGTTTGAAATCGTTGCCGTCGTTCTCGCGATCGTCGCGTTGGCGGTGATCTTCGCCGGACTGCTGATGCACGTCATGCGTGTGGGCTTTGGACCGGAGCCACCCGAACAGCGCGACCATGCCGCCGGCCGCGTCTCTTCGCATTTGGTGGTCGCCGTTGTGCCGCTGGCGGCGATCGTCGTGCTCTTCGGCATCTATGTGCCCGACCATGTTCGCACGTTGATCGATGCCGCTCGTGTCAGCCTCACGGCGGGAGGGGTGGTGGAATGACCGAGCTTGCTCCGGCAGTTGCTCCTTCCCTGCTCGAATTCACGGGAGGCGAAGCGCTGCCTTCGCGCGTCACCGGCGAGACTCGCACGCTCGTACCCCTGATCACACTCCCTCAGGCCTGCGTGGCGATCGTCGAGTCGGCCTCGGGGCGCCTCGCCACGATGATCGGTCAGGACGAACGCGCCGAGCATGGCGTGTACACCCTCTCGTACACGTTTGCGCTACCCGATCGCCAGTGGATGACGATCGAGTGCGCGATTCCTGCCGACGAACCCTCTTTTCCATCGGTCACGCCTCTCGTGCCTGCCGCGCACTGGTACGAGCGCGAAGTGCGCGACATGTTTGGCCTGCATCCCGAAAACCATCCCGATCTTCGCCGGCTCGTCTTGCACGACGACTGGCCGGCCGATATCCATCCCCTGCGCAAGGACTTCGACCCCAACATCCCGGTGCCCCGGGTCGAAGCCGAGCCCTACCGCTTCCATACCCTGCATGGCGATGGCATCGTCGAGATTCCCGTCGGCCCGATCCATGCCGGGGTAATTGAACCGGGGCATTTCCGATTTGCCGCCGTCGGCGAGGTCGTTTTTGCCCTCGAACCGCGTCTTTTCTACACCCATCGCGGCATCGAGAAGCTGATCGAAGGGAAGTCGCTCGAGCATGGACTCCAGATCGCCGAGCGCATCTGCGGTGTCTGCTCCCTGTCGCACGCCGTCAGCTATTGCCAGGCGGCGGAAACGTTGCTGGGAATCGCTCCGCCGAAGCGGGCTTTGGCGATTCGCACCATTGGTTTGGAGATGGAACGCCTCTACAATCATGTCGGCGATGTCGGCAATATGTGCGCCGGTGTCGGGTTCATGGTTGGCGCGGCGTTTGGCGCCAAGCTCAAGGACGATCTGCAGCGGCTCAACGAGCGCTTCACGGGGAACCGTCTCCTGCGCGGTCTCGCCACGATTGGGGGTGTGCGCCGCGACCTCGATCCCGATCTGGCGGCGAGCGTGTCAATCGAACTGGCCAGGGTAGCGGCGGCGTTTGGCGAACTGCAGGCGATGATGCTCGGCAGCGAAACGACATCGGAGCGATTTCGGACCACTGGCATCCTTCAACAGGAGACTGCCGCCGCTCTGGGCGTGGTCGGGGTAGCGGCCCGGGCCAGCGGTATCGATGTCGACGCCCGCCGCGACCATCCCTATGCCGCCTACGAACCGATCGCCGCCGATCTTCCAATTCCGGTCCACACAGAAGGCGACGTCATGGCCCGCCTGCTCGTGCGCATGGACGAAATCGTCGTCAGCTTCGCGCTGATTCAGGCCATCATCAACGATCTGCCGAGCGGGTCGCTGAAGACCGAGTGGGGTCTCACTGGAGAAGACCGGGCAGCGTTTTCGGCCACGGAATCACCGCGTGGCGAGAATCTGCACTGGTTGCGCGTCAACGCCGAAGGAACGATCGAGCGCTATCGCGTTCGTTCCGCCAGTTTTCCCAACTGGCCCGCTGTCGCCGCGGCGGCGCCTGGCAACATGGTTCCCGACTTCCCCCTGATCAACAAGAGTTTCGAGCTCTGCTATGCCTGTCTCGACCGGTAAGGTGACGTTACGATGAGAGTCTTCAGGCAAAGAATGAGAGATGGGAACGCCACCCAGCTCTATCCACTCGAACCGGAATCTGCACCGGCGGCGTTTCGAGGACAGGTCCAGCTCGATCCGAACCGGTGCATGGGCGACGCCGCCTGCGCCCGCGCCTGTCCGAGCCAGGCGATCACCGTGACCCCGACCGAAACTGGCTGGACATGGGAGCTGAACGATGCGCGTTGTGTCTTCTGCGGTCTCTGCGCGGAAGCCTGTGCGAACGGAGCGGTCCAGCTTTCCAGGGAATTCGAGCTCGCGGTGCGATCGCCCGGTGACCTGGTGACCATCGCCAGATTTGCCCAATCGGAGAGTGATCGATCGTGAGCGTCGTCCACCCACTTGTGCCATACATCGGTGTCCTTCACGATGAAGATGATGCTGCGCTCGTCGCCCGCTTTGGCGAACGCGTGGCCAGCGTGCTTCAGCGATCGCTGCAGATCCGGCATCTCGACGCCGGTTCGTGCAATGGCTGCGACTGGGAGATTCAGTCGCTGCTCGGTCCGGCCTACGACATCCAGCGACTGGGCATCGACATCGTCGCCTCGCCACGTCATGCCGACTGTCTATTGGTGACTGGCAGTGTCACCCGTCACCTCGAGGAAGCGGTCCACGCGACCTATGCGGCGATGCCCAAACCGGGCATAGTGATTGCGGTTGGCGCTTGCGCTTGTGGTGGAGGCGTGCTGCAGGGGAGCTACTGCACTGCCGGCGGAGTGGGGAAGGTCATCCCGGTCGACGTCCTGATCCCAGGCTGTCCGCCCCGCCCGCAGGCGCTTCTCTTTGGCCTGATGCGGGCGCTCGACCGCATCGAGCAGAAGTTGCACCATTCAGACTCGGAGTTTAGGATAGAGGCCTCTCGCACGTAGCACCGGGTTGCAGTCCGGATTCACGGTGCGAGCGCCACACTCCTCCGAAGACATGGCTGTGCAGGAGCGGGATGTGAGAGGATACTGCCTGTGCGTTCCCTGATAACCAGATGTGTGATCGTCCTCCTTTTGATGGCGCCCCTTCTCACAGTTGTGCCTGCTCCTCGCACGGCTGCCCAGGACGGCGGCTATCTGGGCGAAGCGCCCTTCTACACAAGTGACGCCTGGGTCGTCGATGCCGGCGAAGCCGTTTTCGCCGCCGACCTCCCAACGGTCAATCCCGCCAATCGTGCCGCCTCCGTTGCCTATTTCAACAGCTACTACCGCGGTCAGGGCATGCCCGCCATCAGCTGGACGGGCAATCACCCATCCTGCAACGCCGGCACAACGTCCGCCGCATTCAAGGATGATGTCCTGCTGCGGCTCATGTACTTCCGGGGCATGGCCGGCGTACCGACCACGATCGGGTTCTCGAGCACCGCAAACGCCAAGAACCAGCAGGCCGCTCTGCTCATGAGCGCCAATGGTTCGCTGTCGCACAATCCGCCCTCCGATTGGGCGTGCTGGACGGCCGACGCCAGCCAGGCCGCCGGTAGCTCGAATATCGCCATCGGCTACTTCGGTCGTGGCGCCGTCGATGCCTATATGAAGGACAGTGGTAGCAACAACTATCTGGCCGGGCATCGACGCTGGCTGCTCTACCCGCAAACGACCACATTTGGCACCGGCGACACGCCGTTCGTATCCGCCAGCGGCGGCAATCCGTCCTACAGCTCGTCCAATACCATGTGGGTCTTCGATTCGAATATCGGAGGTCCCCGGCCGGCCACCCGCGACGGCTACGTTGCCTGGCCGCCGCCCGGATATGTGCCGTACCAGGTCGTCTATCCTCGCTGGACCTTTTCCTTCCCAGGCGCCAACTTTGCAAATGCCAGCGTCACCCTCACCCGCGACGGCGTGAACGTCCCGGTGACTGTCGAGTCCCGCACCAACAACGGCTACGGCGAGAACACGATCGTTTTTCGCCCCACGTCGATGGGGAGTGGCGACACCTGGGCCAACCCGGGAAACGACACGACCTACCGTGTGACGATCTCCAACGTCAACAACGCGAGTTTGTCGACCTTCTCCTATGACGTGACAGTCATCAATCCGGATGGACCGGGCGGCGGTGGGGCAACGTCGACGCCCACGCGAACGCCGACCCGCACGCCGACAACGGGAACAGGTTCCTGGGCGCCGGGCATGATGGTGTCGGCCACAACCGGCGTCAATCTTCGTTCTGGCCCAGGTACGAACTATTCCTCGCTGGACATCGTCTCCAGTGGCACGCGCGGCTCCATCACGGGTGCGCCCACAACGGCTGGTGGGCACACGTGGTATCCCGTCGCCATGGAAGGGCACGCACCAGGCTGGATCGCCGGAACGTATTTGCGTGCGCTGAATATCACCGCGACGCCTTCGACCGGCAGCACGCCGACGCGCACGCCCACCGCAACCCGCACGCCAACCCGGACACCCACGACGACCGCGACGCGAACACCGACCCGTACGCCCACCCCCAGTCGCACACCGACAACTGGCGCCTCGAACCCATTCGGACCTGGAATGATGGTGACGACCAGCGCCGCCGTCAATCTCCGGTCGGGTCCCGGCACGAACTACACATCGCATGGGATCGTCTCCAGCGGCACACGCGGCGCCATCACTGGAAGTCCGGTCGCGAGCGGCGGCTACACCTGGTATCCCGTCGCCATGCAGGGATTTCAGCCCGGATGGATCGCGGGCACGTATCTGCGCGCGCTGAACATCACAGCCACGCCATCGACCGGCTCGAGTCCAACGCCAACGCGAACGCCCACCAGAACACCGACGACCGTCAGCGGCGCATTCCCAATTGGAACCGGGGTTCAGACGACGGCGAATCTGCGACTCCGTTCCGGACCATCCTCCTCGGCGTCCACGATCCTCACGCTGCCGAACGGCGCCAATGGCACGATCACAGGAGCGCCCGTCGTCGCGGGCGGCTTCACCTGGTATCCGGCCACCTTCACAGGCTATGGATCCGGCTATGTTGCAGGAACCTATCTTCGTGCGGTTAGTGCGGCATCGTCGGCGACGGCAACGCGAACGCCGACGCTGGCAGCAGGTGTGTTTCCCGTTGACTCAACAGTCCGGGCCACAGCGAATGTCAATATGCGCAGCAACGCCGGCACCGGTTACGGCGTGGTCGCCGTCATGCCGAATGGCGCGCAAGGAACGGTGCTCGCCGGTCCTGTCGCCAGCGGGAGCTACCAGTGGTATCGCGTTCAGGCCGCTGCGGGAACCGGCTGGGTTGCCGGAGCGTATCTGCAATTGATCAGCGTCTCCAGCGCCCCCGGTTCGACCGACGCGGTTTCGCCCGCGAACACGGTCACACCGGTTCCGACAAACACTCCGGCGCCATCGGCCACTGAACCGCCCGCGACAGACACTCCCGTGCCGCCGCCGCCGACTGAGGTCGTCGAGGTCGTCGTACCGACAGCGGCCCTGGTTGTCGAGGAGGCACCGCCGCCCACCGCGACGAGCACCGTCGATCCCGGCCCGCAACCGCTGCAGATCGTCCGCATCCAGCGAACCGACGGTTCGACCTCCGGCGAGGTGCTTGTCGATGAGGACGAATCGACCGTTTGGATCGCGCCCGGCATGCCGGCAGCGCAGGCCGCGGTTTTCGTCGCCGACACGGGAGCCGAGCAATGGATTTCGGAAGTCCGCTGGCAAACGGGCGCAGCGGGACTCAGCGGTCAGCTATACATCTCGATTTCACTCGACGGTCAGACCTGGACCGATCTCGATCTGACCCTCGCTCAAACCGACGGCAGCTGGTCCAGTCTCCCGGTGAACGCATCGACGATGTTCGTCCGCTTCGCCTTCATCGCCGTCGACGACATCCCTGATCTCGGCGGCATCGCTGAGATAGAGTTGTGGCCGTAGATGGAGCATAGTGAATGGTCGATGGTAGATAGAGATTGGTGACTGGAACCAACCGCCATGCACCATCCACTATCTACCATCGACTACTGATAAATCACCAAATCCGGCGGTGGTTGCAGCGCCATGACCTCGGCCGCCGTCATCAACGGTTCGTCCTGCCGGTACCAGAGCTTGAATCCGTAGAAATCATGGACCACGTTGCCGCCGACCACCGCGTAGGTGTCGCGCTTCGCGTCGGGACTACCCCAACCATCGACTTCCAGCACGAACTGCACTCCGGGGATTTGCTGAACCTGGTCCCGGTTGGTCAGGGAGTAGAGGTGGAACTGATGGACGATCAGCAGCTTCGGCGGCAATCCCTCGCTCAGCGCAATGTCAGCCAGGAGCTGCTGCGCCGTCAGCACATCGGATGCATCGATCTGACCCAGATCGAGTCCTGGAGTTTCCCCTTCTCCTACCGCAAACTCCGGATCGATTGCCAGGTGCACATGGGGATAGGAGAGCCACTCGCGCACCGCATCGATTTCCTGCGAGACGCTCTTGCGACCGAATTGCACATCGAGAATCAGCAGTAAATCGTTCGCCGCTGTGAAATCGACATAACGCCGTATCGTCTCGCTATCGGCATAGGCAATGTACATGCCGTCGGGGCCAGGATCGCGCTGGGCCACTGAGGCAATCACCTCGAATGCCAGCAGCCAGGGCCGCGAACTGTCCGCTGCTTCATATTCAGTGACCTGATCCTGCAGAATCGCCAGCAGCGTTTCCATGTCATATTCGCCGAGGATCCCCATCAGCTCATTGCCGGGGAAGCCGTAGTAGGCGAGGATGCGATTCGCCGGAAAGAGATACGGACCGCCGAACTGATCATTTGGACCGGATGTGCCGTCGCCCTGCGCGCTTGACAGTTCGACGTTCAGCGCCGTCGCGCCAAGTGCGACCGCGGCCGGTACCAGCGCCTCACGGCGCGTAAATGTCATTCGGCCCTCTTTGCCGGACCCGGCGCTGGTCACCACTAGATGCTCAGGTTGCAGCCGGTAAAGCCCAGCTCGTAGCCATTCAACGTGGCCCGCACGCGTTGTTCGCCATTGCCATGCGCTTGCGGATCGTATTCGTTGATGAACTTGGGATCACCGAGGTTGAACACGAGATCATTGATCGCGGCTTCGATATCACCTGGATCAACGAGACCGCGCAACTCCGCATCTCGTGCCCAGACGCCGGAAAAGCAGTCCGCCATCAATTCCAGCTCGATGCTGTAGACCTCATTCCAGCTGTCTGGCCTGCTCGTCCGCTCAAGATCGATGCCGGTCTGTACGTGATGCGCCCACTCGTGGGCTATCACAAAAGCGGCGGCAAACGCGTTGCCCTCATCGACCATGTTCATCAGGAACGGCTCGTCCAGATACATCGTCGAGTCGAGCGGGCAATAGAACCCGTAGAAGCCTGTTGATGCAGGTCCGCATGCTGACTGCACCGTTCTCCCTTCCGGCACGACGACAACCCCCGGACTCTCATACGTATAGTCCGTGTAGCTCAGAACGTCCCGGTAAAACGCATCGAGATCATCGACGACCACCTGGAACACCTGGTCCCGGGGGACATCCTGAAGATTCGTTGTCTGAGGAATGCTGGAGGTCGATCCTGAGCTCGCGGTCTGATCGTCGATCGCGGGCGCGTTCGCGTAATACGAATTCACCTGGTCGACAAAGTCCTTCGAGTCGCTGACGAACCACCGCCAGTTCCCATCTTCCTTTACGAGGTAGATCGAGTCGGAAACCCATTCTGGCTTGTTGTTTTCATCAAGAACGGGCTGTACGATGTCCACCCGAACGGCATCGGGGTAATACTTGCCATTGACGTCCCACGACCAGGAACCGAACTCCATACCGACGATTTCAGCCTGATCGACGAGCGTCCGTGCATAGACGTCATTGAAGAGATTCAGCGCGACAATTCTGGAAACCGCTGCCTGGGAGTCCGGATGCATCGAGTCATACAGGGCGTTGTAGTCGCGAGCGCTGGCCATCTCGAAGATGTCCTGCACGGTCCGGGCGACGGTGGCCTGTTCGCGAGCGCTTATCTCTGTGGATGTGGTCTGAGCCAGAACACCGGCGGTCGGGAAACCTGCGCCGATGAGTAGGACCAGAACGGCAATCATCAGTCTCTTCGCCATCGACTCTCTCCCTGGACACCTGCTGAGTGTTCTGCATGGACACTCACGCGAAGAGTATACGTAACAATCCGCCGAATCGGAGAACGGCGTGACGTCTTGGTTTCTGGTGGCACAGCATCACGTCGCCCGTCCGCAAGAATGGTTCCCTCAGCTGAATTACCCCCATCGACCCATGGTTATGGAAGAGGAGTACAATCATCATGAGTAGAAGCGCAATCCTCAACCAGAGGGGCGAAGGAGCCGATCGACGGGCTGCCGGCATTCGTGACAATTGCGGAAGGAGCAGATATGGAAAGCGCGTTCGACAAGATTCTCAAGAGTGCATCTCCCGATCAGGTCGCCAAGGCGCAGGATTTCGTCAGCAGGGTGACAACCGGCGATCCCATGCAGGGATTCGATGACGACGACATTCAGCGCATCACGACAGAGGTGCTGCCGAATCTCTCTCCTGAAGAGTTCCAGCAGGCGATGAAGAGCTCGGTTCAGAATCTCTCATCGAACATGTCGGAATCAGACCGGTCTTCACTCGGTGAGATGCTGAAACAGCGGCAGGCCGGACAGGGAATGGTCGATATCACCAGAGGAGGCGAAAGCGTACCGGCCGGCACAGCTCCGTCTGGCGGCGGTGGCGGCGGTGGGATCGACGACCTCCTGGGTGGACTTCTGGGAGGTGCAGGTGGCGCTGATCTCGACGATCTCCTTGGCGGATTGCTCGGTGGCGGCGGCCAGCCGCAGGCTCAGTCAGAGGGCGGCGGAGGTCTCGGCGGCATGCTTGGGGGCCTCCTCGGTGGGATTCTCGGCGGTGGTGGAGCGAGCTCCAATGCGGGAGCGACGGCGGAAGCCGGAGCACCTGATATCACGGACATGCTCGGCGACCTGATCAACAGCCCGATCGGCAAGTCGATCATCGCCGGCGCCGGCGCATTCGCCATGAAGAACATCCTGGGCGGTCAGAAGTAACGCGCCGACTGAGCATGAGTGTCACGCGCCGGAGCCCACGCTTCGGCGCGTTTTTTGGTGCATGAATCCCACCCATCAGCGAGATATCTGGCCATCATGCTACGATTTCGCGATGCCGGTTCGGTGGCCACGAGCTCGACGCGTTCGGACCCGTGTTTGCCCCGCGGAAGAAGTGGAGCCAGGGCTGAAACTTGGCGACGTGCGTCGCAGATCATCCATTTCTTCCGAAATCGTGAATACACTGCCAAGGAGCGAGGAATGAGTAATTCGGCTGTCTCGGACGTCGAGGTTCCCAAGCCAAGTGGGCTCGAAGGAGTCGTTGCGGCGTCGACGGCCCTCAGCCATGTCTTCGGCGAGGAAGGGAAGCTTGTCTATCGTGGCTACGACATCCACGAGCTCGCGGGGAAAGCGAGTTTTGAGGAAGTCGCCTTTCTGCTCTGGACCGGTCACCTGCCGAGCGAAACTGAGCTGGAAGAGTTCATGGCCAGGCTCGATGCCAATCGCTCTCTTCCCGAGGGTGTGATCGCCATTCTTCGCCAGCTTCCGGCCGATACCGCACCGATGGACGCGTTGCGCACCGGGGTCTCGTCACTTGGCCCGCTTCTGCCGGGAGTCTTTCAGGATGAACCCGATCTCGATCAGGCGATTGCCCTTGCGGCGCGCTTTCCCTCGATTCTCGCCGCCTTCCACCGGCTGCGAAACGGCGAAGAGCCGATTGTTCCCAAATCCGGGCACAACACCGCTCAAACCTACCTCTATCAGCTCTTTGGCAACGAGCCCGACGAGCGGCATTGGAAGCCGCTCGAGGTTTATCTGACACTCCTCACCGACCATGGCATGAATGCCTCGACCTTCGCGGCGCGCGTCATCGCTTCGACTCAATCGGACATTGTCTCGTCGCTGACCGGCGCAGTTGGCGCATTGAAAGGTCCCCTCCATGGCGGAGCGCCGTCGCTCGTCCTCGACATGCTCAACGAAATCGGCTCCGCGGCGAATGTCGATGCCTGGCTTGTTTCCGCACTCGACCGCGGTGACAGGTTGATGGGATTCGGTCACCGCGTGTACAAGGCCGAAGACCCGCGAGCCGAGATCCTGCGCGAAATGGCCCGCACGGCCAGCGATCCCGACTTCTTCGAACTCTCGCTCAAAACCGAGGAACGCGCCCTCGAGATTCTCAACGAACGCAAACCAGGTCGCCGACTCTACACCAATGTTGAGTTCTATTCCGCCGCGGTGCTCGCTGCGGTGGGACTGCCAGGCGACATGTTCACGCCGACTTTCTCGGTCGCCCGCGCGGTTGGCTGGAGCGCTCACGTGCTCGAACAGGTGGCGAACAATCGCCTGATCCGCCCGCAATCAGAATTCGTCGGCCCGATCGATCTCCACTACGTAGAGGTCGATCACCGCTAGCAGGGCGCCCATAAACCCGGTCATTCCAAGCCCACCAGCTCGGCCTGAGTACCAAGCGTAGCCTCGCCATTTATGGCGCATGGTCAGCAGCGCGGCATGAAAAAGAGTTGTCATCCCGAGCGGAACGACGCGAGGCGGAGTGCAGTCGAGGGATCTCCCGCCGCAGCGGCAGGTCGCCGACAGTGCCGATCGCATCGCTTCAGCCTCTACCCGAGTGTTGCGGCCGGACAGACTGTGGTAGAGAACCCGTGTCTACACAGTTCGCACAGAAAGCGCCATAAATGGCGAGGCTACGCAGGGTTTCCCAACCAGCCGGCGGCTGACGCTTCTGTCAGCTGAACGCCGGCATCACCGAATCGGCCAGGATATCGACCGTTTCCTCGTCGACCTCGAACACATTGGCGATGAAGTAGTTGAAGCCCATCCCCCGCAGTTCCTCATAGAACGCGATCGCCTGCGCCGGAGTTCCAGGGAAGAGCGCCTCGCCGCACCAGTCGAGCTTCTCCTGCCCGTAGACCTCCGCCAGCCACGCCATCTTCGCCGCGACTGCCGTTTCATCCCGCCCCAGAACCAGCGTCATCGTGAAATGCGACCGCAGCACCGACTCTGGCGATCGCCCGAATTGCGTCAGATACTCGTTGAGCTTCGCGAATTTGCGGGCGATCTGCTCAATGGTGAATGCGCTGCCAATCGCCGGATGCGCGCCCATGTTCGACGCGTCCGCGTACTGGGCGACCTGCCGCAATGTCACCTTCTCGCCGCCACCTGCCAGGAGAATCGGTACTCGCGGTTGCTGAACCGGCAGCGCGAATCCGGACGGCACATTGACCGACCACTGTGCCCCTTTATAGGCGAATGGCTCGCCGCTCCAGATGCCGCGCAGAATGGCGATCGTCTCCTCCATGCCATCCAGTCTCGTCTGCAGCGACGGATACTCCAGCCCCATCTCGGCGAATTCGTAGGGAGCATCGCCGATGCCGATGCCCAGCACCAACCGCCCGCCGGAAATGCGATCGACATCTGCCGCCTGCCGGGCCAGCATGTAGGGCGATCGGTAATAGATGCAATCGACCAGCGTGCCGAGCCGAATCGTCGACGTCGATGCCGCCAGCGCCGCCAGCGAGGTCCAGCAGTCGGTGTTCACGCCTGGATGGTCGTAGGCGAAGTAGGCGTCGAACCCCTGCGCTTCCATTCTCTGCACGATGCCGGTGAAATTCGACCAGTCAGCCGGCTGAGGAAAGAAGCTGACCGCGAACCGGAGGCGCTCCTCCGCTTCCGCCACCCATGGATGGACGTCGCGAGGGGTGAGATCGACTGCACTCATGAACCAACTCCCGTCATCGGACTCATCTTCGCTTCTGCTGGCAGAATACCCGAAGTGATGCGGCAGTATGTGAGCACGCGAGAATGGCAAATCAATGCTGGAAATGAACTGGATCGCGATCCCGACCGGGACATTCCTCATGGGCAGTGATCCTCGCGACGCAGTAACGCCGTCGCCTGACGAAATGCCGTTGCACCGCGTCGATCTTCCGGCTTTCCGCATTGGAAAAACGCCCGTCACGAACCGGCAATATGCGCAATTCGTGGCTGCGGGCCATCCCGCTCCCGCCCACTGGCTGGGCCAGTCGCCCCCGGAGTCGCTGGCAGATGTTCCAGTCACGTACGTCTCCCGTCCGGACGCCGAGGCCTTCTGCGCCTGGGCCGGAGGACGACTGCCTTCCGAGGCCGAGTGGGAGAAGAGCGCCCGTGGCCCCTCTCATTCACTCGTTCCGGGCCTGGATGAAACCCGCCTCTGGCCGTGGGGAGACGCGCTCCCGGATGCGACGCGCTGCCATGTCGATCAACTGCGTCTGGGCAGCGCCCCCGCCGAACAACACGTCATGCCGGTCGGGCAGCTTTCGGCCGGAGCGAGTCCGTACGGCGTTCTCGACCTCGCCGGAAACGTCTGGGAATGGACCGGTTCGCCGTACGCGCCCTATCCATGGACATCGTCGCTGTCCGATCGCGAGCAGGAACCGGGCGTCGTGCGTGGAGGGAGCTACAACCACGACCTCAACGGCGTTCGCTGTGCCGACCGTACGCCGATGTCGTCAGGAGCCCGCGACGTCTACATTGGTTTCCGGATTGCCGCCGACGGCGATCTGCGACCCGGCCTCCGCATCGACATGGTCGACATCCCCGCCGGGCCATTCTGGATGGGCAGCGAGCCTTCCCGCCGGAATTGCGCGGTGCACGACGATGAGTTGCCGCGCCACGCTGTCGATCTCGATGCGTTCGAGATTTCGCAAACTCCGGTTACAAACCGGAACTATCTCGACTTCGTTCTCGCTACTGGGCACCCAGCGCCTCCCCACTGGACCGGTGCCCGTCCGCCAGACGACAAACTCGACCATCCCGTTACGTTCGTCGATTGGCACGACGCCACAGCCTACGCAACGTGGTCCGGTTTCCGTTTGCCAACCGAAGCCGAATGGGAACGAGCTGCTGCAGGCCCCAAGAACCGTATCTATCCATGGGGTGATGAGCCGCCTGACGGCACCCAGCTCGCTCCGCATTGTCCAGACAGCATGCCAACGACCTCGCCAGTCGGCCAATATCCGCTCGGCGCAACCCCGGACGGCGTCCTCGACATGGCCGGCAACGTCTGGGAATGGGTGCAGTCGCGATACGGCCCCTATCCCTGCGATCCCGGCGACGGACGGGACGATCCACTTCCCGCTGGCAAGCGCGTCCTGCGTGGCGGCTCGTTTCTCAGTCCTTCGGCAGAGTTTGTCCGCTGCGCGATGCGCAGTCTCAGCTTCGAGTCGCGCCGCCGCGAACACATCGGCTTCCGCCTGGCGAGGTCGCCTATGACCAGTGCTTCCGGCCCTGAATGAGCGTGTGCGCTACGCTATTGCAGCGCGTGCGCCCGGACGCAAGTGCTCGGCGCTAGGAAGTAAGAACCACACGTAGCGTCGCCATTTATGGCGACTTTTCACGGGTCGGGCGCTCGTGTATCGTGGGGCTTTCCGAACAGCGACGGCGACGAGTCTCCTGCAAGCCCGGCTGACGCATCCCGACCAGCGCGAAAAATGAACATCAGGACAGTCACTGACAGACCTCAGTAGGAGATCGATCGGGAATGACGAAACTGACGGTGCTGGGAGGCGGCAACACCGCCTTCAGCCTTGCCGCCAAACTGGCGCTCGACGGTCATCAGATTCTGATCTGGGAGCATCCGGACTTTGCGCAGACGATCGACCCTTTGCGGGATTCCCTCACCATCACCCTGAATGATCCCAACGGTACCCGCGTTGCCACGATCGATGTGGTCACCACCGATCCGGCCACCGCGCTGGCCTGGTCGGACACCCTGCTCTGCTCGGTGCCGTCCTACGCCCACGCGCCCTTCGCCGAACAGATCGTTCCCCACCTGCGACCGGGTCACGTCCTCACGCTGTTGCCTGGCAACCTCGGTTCTCTCGCATTCGCGAACGCCATCGCCGCCCGCGGCGTCAGCGGAGTCATCGTCTGCGAATCCGACACGGCCCCATACGTCTGCCGCAAAACGGCGTCGTCCGAAGCGACGATTTGGGGCAAGGTGAGCGGACTCGGCATCGGCGTCCATCCGAAAAGCCAGACCTCCGAAGTCATGCCCGAGCTGGCACGGCTCTTTCCCGGCGCTACGGCACACGACCACGTCCTGGCGGCTGGGCTTTCGGCGATGAATCCCGTTGTCCTTCCTCCCGGCGTGCTTCTCAACGCCGGCCGTATCGAGCACAGCCGGGGTGAGTTCTATTTCTACGATGAGGGCGTGACTCCTGCGGTTGCCCGCGTCATCGAAGCGCTGGACGCCGAACGTCTTGCCATCGGTCGGGCTTTCGGACTCGACCTCTTGCCGGTGGATAAAGCCTTTCACGCCGCCGGATTTGGACCGGACGGCGATCTCTGGAGCGTCATCAATGGCTCCAGGATGCTCACCGCGCTGCGCGCGCCCGGCTCGCTCGATACCCGCTGGCTGACCGAAGACGTACCGTACGGATTGATGACCTGGTCCGCGCTGGCCAGCATAGTCGGCATCGCCACGCCGGTTATCGACTCCCTGGTCACGCTGACATCCGCGCTGACTGGCGTCGACTTCGCGCAACGTGCCCGTTCGCTTGCCGATCTCGGCGTCGACGCATCCGACCCTGCCGCCCTGATGACATATCTGGACCAGTGACCATGACAAACGCACGTTTCGACGATTCCATGACTGTCAGCACGCTGATCATCGGTGCCGGACCATTCGGCCTGTCGCAGGCGGCGCGTCTCGGACATCTCGGCGTTGACTACCGCATCGTCGGAGACTCAATGAGCTTCTGGCGTCACAACATGCCAGCCGGCATGTTCCTCCGATCGTCATGGGACTGGCATCTCGACCCGCAGGAACATTGGACGATTGAGCGCTTTCTCGAGGAGCGCGGCATCGATCGTGCCTCTGTCAATCCGATTCCGATCGCGACCTACCTCGACTACGTCGAATGGTTCCGCCAGGGCTCCGGCATTGAACCAGAGAATGTTGTCGTCGAACGCCTGGTCCGCGAACCCGGTGGTCTCTTCCTCGCGCATCTGACGAACGGCGAGCAGATTCAAGCCCGTACCGTCGTTGTGTCGCTCGGGTTCTCGAGCTTCTCGATGCTGCCGGCGGAGGTCGTCGAGCGACTTCCAACTGGAATCGCCAAACACACGCTGAATACCGTCGACTTCTCCGGAGCGGCCGGACAACGCTGTCTGATCGTCGGTGGCCGCCAGAGTGCCTTCGAATGGGCCGCGTTGCTCGCCGAAGCGGGAGCGAAATCGGTCGACATCGTCCACCGCCACCCGTCGCCGGCCTTCGCCGAAGCCGACTGGACCTGGGTGCCGCCGCTCATCGAGAACATGGTGGCCAACCCGGCCTGGTATCGATCCTTGCCCGTCGAGGAACAAACCGCGTACGTCCATCGCCTGTGGGGCGAGGGGCGTCTGAAAGTCGAACCCTGGCTCGAACCGCGCATCCGTAGCGGGCCCGTCACAATTTGGCCCGAGACAACCATCGAGTCGTCGACACAAACTGACAACGGCGTCGCCGTTCATCTCTCCAACCGCCAGCGACTCGACGTCGATCAGATCATTCTGGCGACCGGCTACAAACCCGACATCAGCCGCATCGATCTGCTGCGCAACGGCACACTCCTTGGCGAAATCGATCAGGAGAACGGCCTGCCCCGGCTCGACACCGGGTTCCAGACGACAGTGCCCGGGCTCTACATGACCAGCCTTCTCGCTGGCCGCGACTTTGGCCCCTTCTTCGGTTTCACTGTCGCATCGAGGGGTGCCGCCACCGTCCTCGGCGACGGTCTCGCGCGCCGCCTTTCCTGACAACAAACGTCGAAAATGGCGGGCACGTCGGTGAAAATGGCCGGCCCGTCAACGTGGAATCCGGCCACGTGCCGCAATCGACGTAGAACCCGGCCCTGTGCCAGCGCTCACGAGTCGCCTACTCGGACCGCGTTGCCGGGAGGACGGGAAACCTCGACTGACCGCGTGCCGCGACGCTCCAACCCGCGCCGGACCAGCGCCAGCGCGGTCTCGCCAACGCACCCGATCAGCACGCCGACACCCAGAGACGTCGCAAAGAGCAGGGGAAGATAGTACCGGTTGAAATCGACTCCCAGCGCATAGAGGATCAACGCCGATTGCCCAAAAACTGCCGCCGCGCCGAGCGCATGCGGACTCGCCAATCCGTTCACCCAGGCGAGATAAATCAGTAGCAGCAAACCGGGCACAGCCAGATAGAGATCGATCCTGACGCCCGACCAGTCGGCCCCGAACAGATCGCCCAGCTCACGGAAAATCCGCTCGCTGCTGCTGTACCGGTCGTTGAGGTTCTCCCAGGTCCGCCGCAACGCCTCTTCCCGCGAGGTGATCGCCGCCTGTGGCCAGAACCCGGCTTGATTGTCCATTTCCTGGCGCCGGAAGGCGAAGAGGAACCGTGTTCGCTCGATCGGCGCCGACCAGAGATAGGGGTAGGAGAGGATGAACAACGCTCCCACCACCGCCGGCTGAACGCCGAGCATCCAGCCAAGCGGCCGTTCCGTCCCCCGCGGCGCTCGCGATATCCATCCCCAGACCCGGCCAAGTCGTTGCCTGGACTGCAACCATGGATCGAGCAGCAGCACCAGTCCATATACCGCGAATCCCGCTGCCAGACCGAGCGGACTCAGCTTCGTCGACGCGCCCAGCGCCATCGCCACGGCCAGCAGACTCGCTCTCCACCAGGTCGGTCGCTTCGCCAGCCAGATCGCCGCGAGAGCCGAAAGCGACACGAAAAACGTGAATGCCGCATCGGAGGTGCCCAACGTCGAGAGATACTGGTTGAGTGGATTGACGAAGAGCACGACCGACGCCGCGATCCCTCCGGCAATATTCGTCAGTTCCGCGACGATCAGGAAGAGCATCACGGCGGTCAACGAACCCAGAACCATGCTGCCTCGTCGCGCCGCGATCAGGTCTGCTTCGGCGGGCATGGCATTCCGCGTCACATTCCAGGTCACATTCGATTCGAATCCGAACTGAAAATCCCACGCTCGGTTGGTGTCGAGATCGCGTCCCTGAGCCAGCAGCGACAGCCCCGTGACATACGAGCCCATCGGCGGCTGACCGCGAATCAGGTAGCGATCGGCCCAGGTCGAGCCCAGCGGGTCGAGAACCTCGCGCAGGTAGTAAGCGCGATTGATCCAGCGCGACTCGTCCGGGTGAAATGGCGAACTCCGCAGCTCCGACGAGATATCCCACATCGAACAGAGAAAGATCAGCACCGAGACGATTGCCAGCGCAATGCGCCGCCGCGCTGTCGGATTCACACGGATGGGCATGCGAGATCGGGTGTCTGCGGACACTTCATTGGGCGATTCGAATGAAGACGTAGATGACATTCCCGGTTCGTGCTCGCTCACCCATTGCTCCAGATCGCTGGCGGTTGCATGGATTGAAGTGTACCGAAGCATCGCCCGCAGAGATCGGCGAAAAACAGATCGCTCCCGTGACTGAAATCGCGCCCTCAGTGAGAAAACCTGCCACAGCAAGTTGCAGGACAGTCGGTCTTTCACTTTCAACCCGCTTCAGCGGGTTTTCGGCTAGGCCAGACCGGGGATTTCATCCCCGGGCGGGTCATCGCAGCTGTTCGAGCCGCTGGAAGTAGTCGGGAAAGGTCTTCTGCACGCAACCAGGATCGAGAATGCGAATCCCCCCGGCGCGCAACCCCGCGACTGCGAAGCTCATCGCCATGCGGTGATCGTCGTATGTCGCGATCGAGGCGGGGATGATCGGCTGCGGCGTGATGGTCAGTCCATCGTCGCGTTCGACGACATCCTGCCCCAGTTTTCTCAGTTCCGCCGCCACCGCAGCCACCCGGTCGGTTTCTTTGAGCCGCGCGTGATGCACTCCCCGGATCGTCGTCGGCCCATCCGCGAATGGTGCGATCGCCGCCAGCGTCTGCGCGGTGTCCGAAATTGCATTGAGATCGAGATCGACGCCACGCAACTTCCCTTCCGGAGGACCGGTGACTTCGGTGTAGTCATCGCCGATCGTCACCGCGGCGCCCATCGCCTCGAGCACCCGCACGAACTCGAGATCGCCCTGCGTCGACGACCTACCCAATCCGTTAACCCGCACACGGCCGCCAGTCACCGCTGCCGCCGCGAAGAAATAGGATGCGTTCGAAGCATCAGGTTCGATGGCGTAGTCGCGACCCAGGTATCGTTGTCCCGGAGCGACCCGGAATGTGCGCCACTCTTTCGTGTCAAGCACCGCCTCGACGCCGAAATCACGCATCACCTGCGCGGTCATCGTCATGTACGGTTTCGACACCAGATCGCCGATGACCTCGATCTCGACACCATTGCTGGCAAAAGGCGCCGCGATCAGCAGCGCCGAGAAGTACTGACTGCTCTGGTCGCCGGGAATGCGAGCCACGCCGCCGGTCAGCTCGTTCGCCTCGATCCGAACCGGCGGACAATCTGTTCCGGCTTCGCTGACCGCATTGGCGCCCAGCTGATTCAGCGCATCGAGCAGCGGACCGATCGGGCGCTTGCGCATGCGGGGCACACCATCGATGCGATAGACCCCCCGTCCAAGCGTCAGTGCCGCGACGAGAAAGCGCATTGCCGTTCCGGCATTGCCCACATAGAGTTCGCCGCTCGTTGCCGGGATTCTGCCGCCTTGCCCGTCGACCACATACCGGCAATTTGCTTCATCTGACTCGACACGTATGCCAAGGTCGTTCAGCGCCGCGGCCATATACCGGGTGTCGTCGCTGTAGAGCGCGCCGGTCAGCACACTGCGACCATCAGCCAGCGCCGCGATCAGCAGTGCCCGGTTTGTGATGCTCTTCGAGCCGGGGACCACAACCGTCGCGTCGACCGGACGACCGAGCGGAATGATCTCCAGCGAATCGGGGAACGTCATGACTGCGAGCCGAAACTAGACGACATACTTGCCATCAACCAGAAACGCCTCGCCATCGACCTCCACCCGGCCGCCTTCGCGCAAATCGCACAGCATGTCCCAGTGAATCGCCGACGTGTTCTTGCCGCCGGTCTCGAGATAGGTTTCGCCCAGGGCCAGGTGAATCGTCCCGCCGATCTTCTCGTCGAAGAGCATCTGCCGCGTGAACTGCTGGATGTCGTAGTTCGTGCCAAAGGCGAACTCGCCCAGGATGCGTGCGCCGGGATCGACCTCGAGCTGCTGCAACAGGAGCGCCTCGCCCCGCTGGGCCGAGGCATTGACGACTTTGCCGTCCTTGAACTCCAGCAGGATTCCCGCTACTTCCTGGCCCGCATAGATCGCTGGAAAGGAGTAGGTGATGCGTCCATTCACCGAGTCTTCCACCGGGGCCGAGAAGATCTCGCCATCGGGGAAGTTCTTCTTTCCGTCCGCGTTGATCCACTTGCGGCCCTTGACCGACAGGGTCAAATCGGTGCCGGGACCGGTGATATGCAGATTCTCCCGACCTGCTAGCCAGTCGATCAGCCGCTGTTGCTCCTTCCCCTGCTTCTTCCATGCGGCAACCGGGTCGTCCTCGTGCAATTTGCAGGCCCGGTAGACGAACTCGGAGAAATCGGCCGTCGACATGTTGGCGTCCTGCGCCTGCCCGTCAGTCGGGTAAAGCGTCAGCGTCCACTCGACCTCGCCCCGTCCCTCGCGCTCCATGAACGTCTTGAAAAGACCGCCTCGCGCTTTCTGGAACATTGCCTGCCGTTCCGGTGAAACACCGGCCAGCGAGCGAGTGTTGGTGTCGGCGATCACCTGCACGACCACGTCGGCTTCCTCGCGCACGAATCGCTCGATTGGCGTCAGGAACTGCAATTGCTCGTCCGAGCCGTGATTGACGAGGTCCGCGTTGATGCCGGTCAGCACCGGAAACATCACCGGTTTGCCGCCCAGCTCGATCACCTCGCGATAGATGGCTCGCAGCAGCGGCTCCGAGGTCGTTCCACCCTGAATCGCCACAGTGTCGCCGGGCTTCACTTCCGCCGAAAAACCAACCAGCGCTTTCGCCCATTTGCGCATCGGATCGTGTGTCATCGTAGGTCCCATCCTGTAAAGAGGAAGAACATTGTGGAAACGGCGGACCAGAATCTGGTCCGCCGCCCGTTATACCACGCGAAGTCGAAGAATCCCTTGGAGGCCCACTCGGGGATGGAATCCCCGATCTCATCCCGCTGAAACCCGCTAATCCGGGTTCGTGCTGTTCTCCCTTTCCCCCGCGTCAACAAGCTTCTCGTCAACACGTCTGTCCAGCCGGGGAAAGGGCTGGGGATAGGGGGTTGTCGGGCGTATCCGCATCAAGTTGTCAACTCTCATTAGCAGGTTTTGCTCACTGAGACCGTGATTTCGATCACGGGGTCGGGGCTCCTAGATTCCGGCCGCCAACCCCTCGGCGCGGGGATCGGAACCACCGCACAGCACGCCGCTCTCCGGGTCGCGCGAAATGACCTGGACCGACCCAAACTGCGCCCAGGGCTCCTGCACTTCCAGTGTGTGACCCTTTTCAAGCAAACCCTCGATCGTCTCCTCGCCGATCTGCGATTCGATCCGAACCTCATAGGGATTGCCCATGTCGATCGGATAGGTCGAGGGAAAGACGGTCCAGCGAGGCACTTCGGTCGCTGCCTGGGCATCCAGACCGGCGTCGAGCAGACCAGTGATCGTTTGAATGTTCCACTGCGGCTGACTGTCGCCGCCCGGTGTGCCGCCGACCAGAAACGGCGTGCCGGTGCTGTCGCCGATCATGTAGCAGTTGAGGGTGTGCATCGTTTTCTTACCAGGTGCGTATTGGTTGGGATGTCCATCGTCGAGCGAGAAGCAGTTCCCCGCCCGGTTGTTGAGCAGGATGCCGGTTTCGCCGGCCACCACTCCGCTGCCAAACGCCGCCGAAACAGAGATGATCATCGACACCATCATCCCCTCGCCGTCGATCGCGCAGAGATAGGTGGTGTCGCTCTCCGACAACCTCCCACCCGGCACGTCTGTTGCCGCCCGATTCGGATCGAGCGATTTCCGCCGTTCAGCGGCCCAGCCCTTGCTGATCAGCGTTTCAATCGGAAAATCGACAAAACTCGGATCGCCGCCGAATGCCACCCGGTCCGCGAACGCCAGCTTCAGCGCTTCGATCTGCTGATGGACGCCCTGCGTCGAGCTGATCCCCATGGCGCCGAAGTCGTCCGCTTCGACGATGTTTAGCGACTCCAGGAGCACCAACCCCGGCGTCGGATAGCCGGTTTCGTAGATCGTGTAATCCCTGTATGTCGTCTTGATCGGCGCTACCACGTCTGCTTCGTGATCGGCGAAATCGCTGGCCTCCAGCTTGCCGCCGAGCGCCAGAAGTGCATCGGTGATCTGCTCGCCAAGGTGACCGTTGTAGAAAACGGCTTCACCGTCTGCTGCAATCGCCTGAATCGCCCGCGCCAGATTGGGTTGCTTCAGCAACTCACCGACCTGTGGCACCCGCCCCGCCGGCACGAAGGTTGCCTTCGAGGCCGGAAACGACGAAAGAAGCGCCTCGTTTGCAGCCAGCTGACGCGCCAGCGTTGGCACGACCGGGAAACCATCCGCCGCGTATCCGACCGCCAACCGGGTCAACTCCTCCATCGGCTTCGTTCCGTACATCCGGTGCAGTTCGCCGACTCCCGCTGGAAACCCGGGCACCGACGGCGACAGAGGTCCCTGCTGGGCCATCACCCTGCCCCCCTCGTCGCCATGTTCCCGCATGAATTCGAGCGAGGCGTTGCGCGGCCCAATGCCGCTGCTGAGCACGGTGACCGGATCGTCGCCCGGCTTGGAAACGATGGCGAAGAGATCGCCACCGACACCGCACGCCGCCGGCATCACCACTGCCGCCGTCCACGCGCCGGCGATCGTCGCGTCGACCGCGTTCCCACCCGCCGCCAGCACGCTCAGAATCGATCCGGTGACCAGCGGATGCTGACCAGCGCCCATGCCATTGGTCGACAACACGGGCGTGCCGCGCCGGCGCGTGGCATTGGGAAAGGGAATTGATGCATCGCGGGGAAATCCTGGTACCACAATCAACCTCCGGCTGTCGTCGGAGCGTTTAGCCCGACGTCAATGACTTGAACATGCGACAGTATGCCCGACACAGCCAGCCGATTCTCGGTGAAAGGAGCGCGAGCGATGTGTCATCCAGATCTGACGATGCCAGTCTCAGGTGGCGACGGAACCACCTTCGAGCAAATCGTCGTCCCCGGCGAAGGCATCGGCCTCCCCTGCTACCTGGCCCGGCCGGCCGAAACAAATGCGCCGGCGGTTCTGATCATCCATGACGTCCATGGCGCGAACGCCTTTTATCAGGACCTCGCTCGGCGGCTCGCCGGTGAGGGCTTCAATGCGCTCTTGCCAGATTTCTTCGTCCGGCAAGGACCTCCCACTGATTCGACCCGTGAGGCCGTGATGGAACGCGCCAAATTGCTCGACCAGCTGGTCGCCCTCGAGGACATCGCCCACGTCGTCACGTGGCTGGGTTCGGAGATTTCCAGCCAAATCGCCGTGCTGGGATTCTGCATGGGCGGCACCTTCGCTCTCCTGGCTGCCGGTCGTTCGCCCCTCCCATCGGCGGCGGTGGCGTACTACGGATTTCCGCAGGGACGCCAGGGATGGCAGCACGTGCCGACGGACGAAGTCGGTCAGCTCCGATCACCGGTCCTCGCGCTCTGGGGCGACCAGGATCATGGCGTCGGCATGGACAATGTCGCAGCCTGGCAGCAAGCCGCCGATGCCGCCGAAAAGGATGTCGACATTGTCATCTACCCAGGTCTTCCGCACGGCTTCCTGACCTTCGACCCCGATTCCCCGAACTACGAAGGAGCGCAGGATTCCTGGACACGCACCCTCACCTTCCTGCGCGAGAAACTGGCCGCATGACCGATTCCGGCGTTGCGCTCGCAGACTTCTTCAAGGCGACCGGCAAACTCAAGGGAGTACCGCGCACCGGCTGGCTCGATCGGGGCATCTCGCCGCTCAACGTGGAGTCGGTCGCCGATCACACCTGGCGAGTTGCACTAATGGCCTGGTTGCTTTCGGCTGAAGTCGAGGGCCTTAACCGCAATCGCGTCGTGCTCCTCGCACTCATCCACGACCTCGCTGAATCGGTCACGGGCGATCTCCCCCCGTACGACCCTGCGGACCTCCCGCCCCCTGACGACCCCGCTCGCCACGCATCGTTCGAACATCGGCAGATCATGCCGGAGGATCAGAAGCGCGCAAAGCAGATCGCGGAAGACGCCGCTATCGAACGCCTCATCGCCAATCTTCCCGCTGCCATGAAAGTGGAGATCGCCTCGCTCTGGCAGGAGATGTCCGAGCGAACGACACCGGAAGCAAAATTCGTCAAAGAAATCGACCGCCTGGAGACCTTCCTGCAATCGCGAGAGTACCTGGAGGACTATCCCGATCTTCCGGTCAAGTCCTTTCTGCTCGAAGTGCGGCAAACACTCGAAACACCGATCGTGCTTGAAGTCCGCGACGCCGTTATGCCCAACTCTCCGGACGGCTGATCCGTCCATGCTCGTCGGTCAGCTCGGCTGGAAACTGCGCCGCCGACAGCGCTTTCAGCGTCACCTTGCGATAGGTGACATTGGGAATCTGGGTGAGGTGCCAGGCCATCGTCACCTGCGGATTGAGCAGAATGGCCGGGTACCCTAATTCTTCACAGACCAACCGCAACGGCGTCGCAAGATCGGAATCGTTCGACACGATAACCGCCGTGTCGTAGCGTCGCCGAAACCCATCCGCCACCAGCCACGTCGCCAGATTGACGTCCGATCCTTTCTCCTCCGGAATCACGACCCACTCCTGGCGCAACGGCTCGGCGTAGAGCTTGCGCGGAAACGGATCTGCCACGTAGCGCCGCTTCTTGTGGATCAGGAATTGCCCTTCGTGGATCGTCAGGTTCGGGATCGTTCCCAGTGCGCGCAGATAGTCATGCTGGCGGAGGGGGTCGTCGGGATCGATCGGCGTAGGCTTCAATCGCGCCGTGAAGTAGCGAATCTGTTCGATCCGCAGAGCTGGAAACATCAGCTGACAGTATTTGCCGAGATCGAGCCATTTGTACGACCGCCACGCATGCGGCCGGGCCAGATTGTTGAAGCAGCCGTTGTAGAAGTTGAACCCGTCGAAATAGACGATCGCCCTTGGTCGCGCATCAGCGGGCATTCGTCATGTCCTTTCCCAACAGAAATGCGAAGACCGCCCGGAGGCGGTCCCGCGCCCTGCCGTGGTGGCGACAGGGGAAGTGGATTCAGTATATCAAGAACTGCTCAAAAAGGGATCATCAGGCGGTCAGCGTTGCCTTCTCGACCTCTGCAAGGTTCGGCCATTCGCTCGTAGAATCGGCCGCGAACTGCAGCCACGACCGGCGCAGCGCAGTTCCAAGGCTCACGTTAGTGAATGCCTCAGGGCTGTCTTGCCACTGGTAGAGGAAATTCTGGATGCGCCAACCGAGTCGAAGTGCCGCCGAATCGGCGGCCATCCGGGCCTCCCACGACGCGTTCATAAACCACGTGTTGAATTCTCCAATTGAAACAACGCCTCCCTCCAGCTTGCCGATGTACTCGGAGAGTCTTGAGAGCAGCATGTCGATGTTCTCGTGGGAGTCACTCATGACCGGGGTGGCGATCAAGTCGAATATGAGTCCTGATGCAAACCTAAATTCACGAAGCGTGGGAGTATGCTGCCTCGGTTCGATCGGCGAACCGCCCCTTGTGTTCGAGCCACGTCTCCCCGATCTTCCGCCGAAAGGTCTCCTCATTCCAGACGCCATCGTCCAAAATGTACGTGTAGTGTTCGATCGTTGAGGCTAGTTCGAAAATGGAATCGTCAACAGACGACTCGGCGTCCCACCAGGCCCTGCTGAACCAGTGTCTGAAGTCCGATACGGCTTCCGTATCACTCAGCAGTCTGGTCAAGTGCAGATCGAGATCGTCGAGAAACGTTGTCGCCACGATTTGGCTCCCGAGTCGTGAATTGAGAGCAAAGTTCGATGAACTGGCACTTGTGCAGGTGGCTCTCGCTGAAGAGTATACGTGTTGCCTGCACAAAGCGACGCTGGTGCGACTCGGCGACGGCACTGAGGCCATGTCGCTGACCGTAGGTTTCGAGGATCAACGAGGCGTTCGTCGTTTGACTGTGCATACCTATGTGGATGATGCGGGGCGAATTATCAGCCGCGGCGGCAAACTTGACCCAAAGTTCTTTCTGGACGAGCAGCAAGTCGCATACAAAATCGATCAGCGATGACGATCAACAGTTGTCCGACTAAGGTTTGCCCCCTCAGAGAACTTTGAGTTCCCCTCGATAGCGAGCCGGTTTCCGCGTTTCCCCCTTTCCGTCTGCTTGTCCTCAGGCGCTGATACACAAGTAAGAAGAAGCTCGTGATACGATCCGCTCAGTGGAGCAAAACATCTGCACGGCGATTCGCGGGTTCCGTTCTTGACCAAATGGGAGTTCGCATGACCTCGATGACCTTCGGCATCATGAGTTTCTGTGTTAGCCCATACGAAGAGCTGGCTCAACGGTTTCGGTTCGCGGAGTCGCTCGGTTTCTCCTCAGCCTGGGTCGATGACGATATCTACACACCGAATACCTCCGAATTCGATTCATGGACGCTGCTCGCGGCGCTGGCTCGCGACACTTCCCGCATTCGGCTCGGCACGCTGGTCGCCGTTCCGACCTACCGCCATCCTTCGATTTTCGCCGCACAGGTGATGACCGCCGATCATCTCTCCGGCGGTCGCATACAGCTCGGCTTTGGCGCCGGCGGACCGCCAAACAATTACGGGGCGTTTGGTCTGGACGATTGGACCGCCCAGGAGCGGGCAGGGCACTTCGAGGAGCAGACCGAAATCCTCGACAAGCTGCTGCGCGGCGAGCTCGTCAACTATCACGGCCGCCACTATCAGATCAGAAATGCCCAGCTCACGCCGTCTGTCCAGCAACCCCGACCGCCATTGATTCTGGCCGCCCACGGTGAGCGAGGATTGCGGTTGACCGCGCGTCTCGCCGACGTCTGGAACTCTTTGGGTGGTCAACCCTATCGCATCGCCTGGGATCCTGCGAAACGAGTCAGTTTCGAGACCGCGGTCGAGAACACCCGGCGATTGAGCGAGCACCTCGACGAATACTGCGTTCAGATCGGTCGCGATCCCCTTACATTGCGTCGTAGCATCATCAACTACCGGCCGGTGTTCGATCCCCTTGCTTCGCTCGACGCCTTCGACGAGTATGTCGGCCGCTACCGCGAAATCGGCGTCTCGGAGATCATTTTCTACTGGCCCCCGCTCGACAACATCTTCCCCAGCGCGGGCGGCGGGGCGACCTCCGACGCGCCATTCGCCGACGCCGAACCGGTCACCGCGGCCCAGCAGGCGACGTTCGAAAAGATCGCGACGGAACGCATTCTGCCAACATCCGTGTAGGGGTGCCTCTCGTGGGTACTATTTTCTCACGCAAGGGAGGTCCGAATCAATGAACACTGTCAAGACATGGTTCTGGTGGACACACACCGTCTGGCGAAGACGGGCAGGCACGAGGTCGGCCCTTGCAGGACTGCTGTGAAGCGACTCCCATCACTAGACCTAGCCGCGTCAATCGGCAGAATTGATTTCTTTCTTGTTGATCTTCCCGATTGAGGTGTTGAAGTGGTCCTCAACGGGGCCCCGCTCAGAGTCTCTCTGTTTCCGATAAACGTCATATTGCGCATGCGCCCGCTCGAGTGCCTGAATTCTCGACACCGATCCACTGTTCGAGAGGATTTCCCGTCCAGAAAGGGCGAGAAATCCGTCAATCTTTTCCAGCCAGTCCTTCATGTAAATCGGCGTTCTGCCGATTGCTTGCAGTTCGGCAAAGTCGAGGCAAAGCGTGACGATTCGGTTGAGCAGAGAGAGCTCGTCTTCAAAAAGATAGTTCTTGGCGATTTCTGCCTCGCTCCGAGTCAATTGAGCGCCAACCCAATTGGTCATCCCCATATTGGGCCTGTTGGCATCAGCGCGTGAGTAGATGATTTCTGCCGCTGTTTTGCCGTGCGCGGCAAAATGCATCTTGTTCTGTACGGTTGCAAAGAACAGCTTTGACACCTCGGAGGCAGGATCGTAGTCAATACTCGTTGAGAAGATGTCCAGAACCTTCCGCCAGAACACTCTCTCGCTGGACCGAATATCCCGGATACGTTCGAGGAGTTCCTCAAAGTAGTTTCCGCCCCCTGCTCGCTTGAGCAAATCATCGTTAAGGAGGAAACCTTTGATCAGGTACTCTCGAATGTGTTTTGTTGCCCAAATGCGAAACTGCGTGCCTCGATGTGATTTCACCCGGTATCCAACCGAAATAATGACGTCGAGGTTGTGATAGGCAATTTCCCTGGTCACCTCACGTTCGCCCTCGAGTTGAACTGTTGCAAAAAATGCAACAGTTGCCTCTCGGTCGAGTTCGCCTTCTGAGAAGACATTCGAGATATGCCGTGAAATGACGGACTTGTCTCGCTGAAACAACTCGGCCATTTGGTCGAGGGACAACCAGACTGTCTCGCCGATCAGGCGGACTTCGATGTCGGCGCCGTCTTCCGCAGCGAAGAGCAGAAACTCGGTTCTCTCAGGGATGCTCTGGTCTGCCAATGTCGTTTGGATCAGCCTGCCGCAAACGCAGGCAACATCCCCTGCTCATCGAAAGGCATATCGGTGAACTCGCCGAGCGCGGTCACTTTGCCGGTCGCTTCCAGCTCCGGCCAGAGCGCTTCCGACACCCATAGATCCTCGACGTCCTTCGTGTTCCGGATGCGGGCGATCTTCACGCTCTCGATCCGCGTGTGCATGGCGCTGCCGATTGCCAGATAGAGCGCCTGCCGATCGTTGTCGATGACCATCGGCAACCGTCCACCGGCCGGATACTTCGAGGTGATCACGTTCATATAGGTGAAAGTCGGATTGATCTTATCGGCCAGCTGTTTGAGAACAAAGTCGCCAAGACCGACCCCCGTCGCGTTGCCCTCGGTGTCTGGCGTCAGATCCCGAAAGATCACCCGGTGGATGTCTGGTTTGGGAATGATCTCGCTCTTAAGCAACTCGCCGGAGACGTCCCGGTTGATCACATTCGGGTCGGCGCCGTCGCCACTGATGTCCTTGCCGATCTGGTCGACGATCAGCACGTCGATGCGCTCGCCGGGCAGCCGCCCCATCCGCTCGCGGGCGATCTTCAACAACTCGATCTCCCGCTCGTGGATTTTCGGACCAGGCATCGCTTCGATCAGACTCAGATGACTATGCCCGTTCTCGACGATCCCAATCCCGAAGTTCATGTTGGCGTGACTGATGCTGAACCGCCCCACGGCAGGAATCAGTCGGTGGAACTCCGGGAAACCGTGGCTGTGAAAGACATCGGCCCCCTTCTGCTTGCCCAGACCGATCGCGATCATCTTCATCAATCCGGACTCGATCGGTCCGTGGAAGTCGGTATGCGGCTTGATCCGGCCGACCGGAATGACGACGTCCGCTTCATACGCGTTTTTGTCGAAGTAGACGGGAACATCATCCTCCACCGAGCCGAGCAGTACCGTCTCCATGCTCGACCGGATCGGACAACCCATCGCCTCTTCGGTGACGCCGTAATGCGCGATCAGCTCGCGCTGTCCTTCCGCCGTCGCCCCTCCATGACTTCCCATCGCCGGTACGATGAACGGCACGCCACCACACGCCCGAACCTGGTCGACCACTGCGCGCGTGATGTCGGCGATGCGATGAATTCCTCTGCTGCCGCAGGTGATCGCTACCGACGCCCCCGGCGCAATCGAATCCCCAATGCCCGGCTTCGCGAACTCCGTGGCCATCGCGGCCGGAATGTCTTCGATCTCCTCGCTGTTCAGCTCCTGACGCACGAGCCGCCAGCGAGGCAGTTCGCCACGCACAAATACGTTCAAACCTTCGAGTGACATTGCAGTTCGCTCCTGCCCGATCTCGCGGACCGTGCCTTGATAGAAACCCATACTCGCCGCTTCAATCGGTCATGTCAACTTTGCGCCGATACCGCATATGATTCGGCGATGCGGTTTCGATGATTTCACGATGAGGAAAGACAGATGGCATTGCTCGAACAACTCGACGATGTGATCCAGGAGTCAATGGAACGGTGGGAGGTCCCAGGCGTGTCCGTTGGCATCCTCTATGACGGCGCGGTCGAGTTTGCCGGTCACGGCATCGCCAATGCCGAGACGGGAGCGCCGGTCGCGCCGGAAACGCTCTTTCAGGTTGGCTCGATCAGCAAGGTCTTTACCGCCACTCTCTTGATGACTCTCGTCGACGAAGGCCGCATCGACGTCGAAGCGCCGATCGTCACGTATGTCCCGGAGCTCACGCTGCGAGACGCGAGCGCTCGTGGCGCGATCACGGTGCGCCATTTGTTGACGCACATGTCCGGTTTCTACGGCGACCGCTTCGACAGTCACGGCGATGGCGACGATGCCCTGGCGCGCGCCGTCGCGGCGTTTGTCGATCTTCCCCAGCAGACCCGGCCCGGAGAGCTCTGGACGTACTGCAACGCCGGCATCGACCTCCTGGGCCGGGCGATCGAAAACATGCTTGGCATTCCCTTCGAGCAGGCGATGAAAGAACGTCTCTTCGATCCACTCGGACTCGAACGCTCCACCTACTTCGCCAGCGAAGCGATCATGCACTCGGTAGCCGTCGGGCACGCCGGCGGCGGGGGAGAACCGGTGCGAACGGTTGCGCCATGGCCGGTGCCTCGCCGTACACATCCCGCCGGCGGGGTCGTCTCCAATGTCCTCGAGCTTCTGCGCTTTGCCGGCTGTCACATGAACGACGGCGAACTGGGCGGTGTGCGCGTCATCTCCGCCGATGCCGCCCGTGCTATGCGCACGATACAGACGCCCGCCGACTTTGGAAGGAGCTGGGGTTTCGGCTGGCTTATGCGGTCTGTCGGCGACACGCACACCGTTGAACACGGCGGCGCCACCAACGGCTTCACGGCCCGGCTTCTGACTGTTCCTGAGCGGAAATTCGCGGTCGCCATTCTGACAAATCACGACAATGGTGGCGCGGTGCATGGCGCCATCGCGAACGCGGCATTGAGCCGGCTGCTGTCTCTCGACACTCCGGCCCCGGCCACGATCGAGCTCGATCGCGAAGCGCTGTCGCGATTGCAGGGGCATTTTCATCACGGTCTCGCCGACATCACCTTCCGTCTGGAAGGCGACGACCTCATCATGCACCGTGTCGACCACGAGCCCTTCCGCGACGAGGAGGACGTTCACGCTCCGGCAAGAGCTGTGCCAATCTCGGCGACCGAGGTCATCATCGCCGAGGGCCTCTACGAAGGCGCGGTGGCCGAGTTCTTCTGGAATGCGGACGGTTCACCGCGCTTCATCCGTATGGGAGGCCGGCTCGGTCATCCCAGGTAGGCGAACCGGCACAAGCAGGGCGGCTCGATCCTGCGGCAGTTTTCCGCCCGGCCGCCGTTCCGGTGGTTGGTCTGCTGTCCTGCCGTCGCCGGAGACTATGGTTCGGGGGCCTCGGTCGTTGTCGCAGGATCTGGCGGAAACGTGGTCATCTCCGGCTCGCTTGTGGTCGTCGAGGTTGTCGGACTGGTTACGTTCGTTTCAACGGCCGGAATGGCCTCGGGTTCACCGGCGCACATGGCGTCATAAACGCAATCGGCGAAAAGCGCTGGCGCCGTCGGATAGATTCTGCTGCAGTTGGTGATGATCTGCGCCAGGATGTTTGGCGGGGCCGGAGTGACTCCTTCCGAACAATCCCAACTCTCCCAACAGGCTGATGCAAGTACGCATTCTGCGAACGCTTCGTCATCTGTTGGGAAGTTCTCCCGGCATATACCCTTGATTGCTTCGAACACCGAAGCCAGAGGCAGTTCGCTTGCGCCAGGACAAACCCATGCTGGGGGTGATGTAGTGGTCGTGGGCTGTTCGGTCGTGGTCGTCGGCGCTTCGCAGGGCTGATTCGCGTCCTGGCAAGCTCCATTGCAGCAGATCATTCCGCTCTCGCAACAGCCCTCGGACCCCGGACAACAAATGGGAAGAGTGCTCGGACAACAATGAGACCCAACACCGCAGCATATGGCCTCGGGATATGGGCAGCACCCCCATTGACCCGCACTGAGAGGACAGCACGTTTCTAATCCGCCACAGGTACCCGCCGGGCAGGTTGAACCGGCACACGAACTGCCCGAAGCCGGTTCGCATCGACCGTCACAGCAGATATGGTCTGGAGACACGCCACACTGGGCCTCGTTCGCATCGGTGTCGGCAACGCATTCATGACTGCCGTCGCAAACCTGACAATCAGGGCAGTCTCCCGTGCCGCCCTGTGCTACGGCTACGCAGGTGTTGGCGATGCATGCCCAGCACGCTTCATTGCCGCTTGCTGTTAGCTGCGGACAATCCGGGTTATTGCAGCATTGATACGCGGGATCAATGCACGTTGGCGTACCGAGACCTTCATTCCGGCACACGACTCGGCCTGCAGGACAGCAAGTGAGACCCGGTCTGGCAGGTTGCGGCGCGCTGGTCGGTGAAATCGGTTCGAAAACGAACGTCGACGATGGATCGAAGCAGGCGCCGTCGCAGCATCGATCGTCGCAGGTGAGGTGAGTGGGACAGCACACTTCTTCCTGGACAAACGGACCCTCCGGGAAAACGCGGGTAAGGCAGGTATGGGTGGCGTTGCAGCACTCTCTGTCGCAGCACTGCTCCGAAGTAGGGCAGCACTCCAAACCGCATGGAAACGATCCGTGGCCATCCTGCCCATCACAGCAAAAGTCCGCGTTGCCTGAACGAGCGCACGTCCCCGCAGAGCAGCAAACCAGGCCTCCCGTGCATACAACATCACCAGGCACATCGCAGCATGTACCGTCGCGTCTGCACGCGTCTTCGGGACAGCAGGTGGAACCGCACGCCGACTCGCCAGGTGGGCAGGTGGTCGTCGTCGGGATTGTGGGCTTGGCCGGCGGTGGAACCGTTGGTCGTGTCGAAATCGATCGCGCATCGACCCCTGGGGTCGGCAGGATGCCACCGGCCGACGCTCCGCCAAGTCCAATCAAACCCTTGAGGAGGCTGCGCCGAGATGCACGAGTGGCGAACGAGCGCACAAACCAGTCGAACTGCTGGCCGTCCAAGTTCAGTACCACCTTCCCGAAATGCGATGGAAGTACGAGTGCGTGCTGATGATTATGTCGCTATGGGCGATTCTGGTCAACCTGAGAGGCGATCAGCGAGGAATGTCTCCGCTACTCCATGTCGCCCGGGTAGTGGAGGACATTCGCGTCCGTCGCACAGCTATCCCCACGCTCATCACATGAGATCGGGTGTCTCGTCCCTGGGACGAGATCTCAGAGCATCAGCGGTGTGCACCAGTCAACGACGCGTTAGTCTCCAGGTTCGGCCGAGGCCTCTTCGTCGGCCGCAGGCCGTTCGAGAATCACCTCCGGATCCTTGATCACGTCCCGCGCATCGAGGGGCGTTCCGAAAACAACCTCGACCACACCGTGATCCTCCATTGCCTGTGCCGATACCGGTGGAACATTCTGTTGCCCTGTCGCCACCAGCGCCAGCCGTTGAATCACTTCATGCGCTCGGCCGTCCCAGATGAGTCCCTCCGAAAGGGCCGCCAGCACTCGTGGCTGGCCCGGCGTGAAGATCACGCCGACATCGTGTACCGCGTGGATGAGATTGCCGGGTTTGTGCGCGGTGCTGAATCGCGAGTCGAGAAGCACCGGTATGCGGTCGTCGATCTCCTGAAACCGCAAAATCGAGAGGATTTGTTCGCTGACGTATGGACTGACAACCGTGCCCTGTATCAGACCGAGCTGATAAGCGGCCATATCGCGCGCGGTGGTCAGATTCACTGGACCGGTCGCTTCGAAATTCTCCTCGATGAACGCCCGGGCGACAGCGGCTTCTGCGTCGGTGCTGTCCTCGCCGGGTGTGGGTGGCCAGAGCGACGTCGTTGCGGGGTCGACATAAAAGTATGTCTGAGCCATGCCCGATTCCCGAGCCGTTTGCGTCAGCGATTCCCAGTTGGTGAAGCCAAGCAGAATCCGGGCCGAGACATTGCTCGAGTAGTCGCCGACGTAGTAGAGCAACTCCCGGATCGTGGCAGTGCTTCCGATGTCCGCTGCTGTGAAGAATGTGTCCCCGTCGTCTCCCTCGACAAACAGTTCCGGAGCCAGATAGATCTCCTGATCGAGAGAAATTTCGCCCCGCTCAACGCGCTTCAATATGTCGGCCATGACGATCAGCTTGTAGAGACTGGCCGTGATGAAGGGAATCGTCGAGTTGCGCGAGTAGAGCACCTGGCCCTCGTCGTCCAGAATGACAACGCCGAAAACGCCGTCTTCCTGGTCGATCAGACCGTCGGCGATACTCCGCATCTCCGGAGGCCATTCGTCGGTATAGGGAATCGGCGTTTGGGTTGGCTCCGGCGTATTCGTCGCGGTTGGCATCGGCGTCGGCGAAACGCCAATCGAGAGCGGGGTCTGAACCTCTGATGTGGGAGAAAATTGCTGGGAGACTTCACCGCCTCGTTGCGAACCCATTCCCGCTGATCCACACCCCGAAAGCACCAAAATGCACAGCGCTATGAGCGCCATGCCTCTGTTTCTGGAGGCATGAACCGAGCGAATCTGAATTCGTTGGTGCGAGCGAATCATGCTACTTTCGGACGCAATAAAACTCTGATTTGGCGATCCCACCACTATCGCCATGAAGCACTCTGCAACGTGTCGGTACGGCCGTTTCCGGCAAGGCCCTCAGTGCCTGCGGTGTTCGCCAGGCGAAACGCGGCAAGGGTACCACTTCGACCAGCGCCGCCCGCGGCAAAACCGCCCAGCAAACTCCCAGCTTCTCGGATCAAGTCTCAATTGAAATACGAATCGCAGGCCTTGTTGTTTCCGTCAGGGTCGAGGTCCGACCGCATCTCCGGAAACATCTCCATGAAGTCCTGCGCTTCGTCCTTCGTATTGAAGAAGGAACAGACCAGGTTCTCGTCCGAATCGCTGATGGGCGTCTTCGTCCGATCGATCGGCGCCGAATCCGGAATGTCGTCATCCTCGAGATCGGGATCGAGACTCACGGACGCGTCGCAAGCCGTCCACATGCCGCGACCTTCCTTGATCGCCCGTCTCTCGGCATCATCGAGCCGGTCCTGATACGCAAGGTTTGGTGGATAGTCCCGCGCCACGGCGAATCCTTCTTCCACCAGTTGTTCATTCAAAAAGATGACTTCATGATCGTCCGTTCCAGAGACATACCAGACGTAGCGCAGCAATCGGTCGTTCGGATCGACCGGATTGACATCGCGCACGACCCAGATTTCGTCCGCCGACAGGAGCAGGCTTTCCGTGCGGTTGGTCGCATTCGTGCCGTAACACTCAGGTTCGTTGCCGTAGGCATAGCTCGTTTCGGGCGTGTCGATCCCGATCAGCCGGATGCGGTCCCTGTCGATGCCTGGACCAAGATCGTAGTCGACGTCAAATGTGTCGCCGTCGATGACCGCGATGAACTCGACCTGCACGGCGCCTTCGGGAATCTCTTCCTCCTCCTTGTCGCTTTGCGCTGCTGCCACGCCGGTTGCCAACAGCGACACAGACAGTGCCAGGAGAAGAAGGAGTCTGATTGCGCGAGTCACGATTGCTCCACCACCTCGATAACCATTGATCGTGTCAGCCGGTAAGAATACTCGCTCGATTGACATCCTCGATGTACTGAAGAAGACGCAGCAGTGGCGCCTTGTCCCGCAGGTGGCGAGATGCAACACACACGCGGGCCGTAGCGGCGGCGCCTTGTGCCCGCCGGTGGCGATGCGGTACGGAGCGAACGTAGAGAGCGACGTGCCGCTGAGCCACAACTGCGCGCCGCAAAGCACCATCGTGCCCTCGATGCTGCGCTACGATTCCTGCCACAAAACCGATTCCTTCTTACTCACAAGGAGTTTCCTCGATGTCGGCACAGGTTACGGATCCGCAGCCCTTCGATCCGCGACCGATTGCTGACGTCGCCGCCGACATTGGTCTGACTGACGACGACCTCATCTCCTACGGCAACAACATCGCCAAGATTCGTCTCGACCGCCCGGTGCGCGTTTCAGGCAAGCGCGGCAAGTACGTCGTCGTCACCTCGATCTCCCCCACGCCCTTCGGCGAAGGCAAAACGACGATGTCGATCGGTCTCGCCCAGGGCGCCTGGAAAGCCGGCGTCCGCTCGATTGCCGCGCTCAGACAACCCTCACTTGGCCCCTCATTCGGCATCAAGGGCGGAGGCGCCGGCGGCGGCCTTTCGACCCTCGTCCCCGCCAGCGACATCAACATGCACTTTACCGGCGATGCTCATGCCGTCACGGCCGCGCACAACGCCTGCTCCGCTTTTCTAGACAACCATCTCCACCATGGCAACGAGCTGGACATCGACCCGGCCTCGATCATCTGGCCGCGGGTGATCGACATGAACGATCGCGCGCTGCGTTCGGTGACGGTCGGCCAGGGACCGAAAGACGGACCCGAACGACAGAGCATCTTCGAAATCACCGCCGCGTCAGAGGTGATGTCAATTCTCTCTGTCTCCACCTCCTGGCAGGATTTGCGCGATCGCCTCGCCGCGATCGTCGTTGCGGACAATCGACATGGTCGACCAGTCACCGCCGGCGATCTCCAGATTGCCGGCGGCATGGCCGCGCTGATGCGGGACGCGCTGCAACCGAATCTCGTCCAGACCCGCGAAGGAACCCCCGCCCTCCTGCACAGTGGGCCGTTCGGCAACGTCGCGCTCGGCAACTCGTCGATCATCGCCGACCAGATCGCGCTGCACCATGCCGACATGGTTATCACCGAAGCTGGTTTTGGCACTGATCTCGGTTTTGAGAAGTTCTGCAATGTCAAATGCCGGATGAGTGGGTTGACGCCCGGCGCGGCGGTCATCGTCGTCACGATCCGCAGCCTGAAAGCACATTCCGGCCGGTTCACTGTGAAGCCGGGCAAACCGCTCGACCCCGGTCTCGAGCGAGAAGATCTGGAGGCGTTGGAGCTCGGACTGCCAAATCTGGTCAAGCACATCGAAAACGTCCGCTGGTATGGCATTCCCGCGGTCGTCGCGATCAATTCCTGGCCGAACGACACGCATCGCGAGATCGACAGGGTCTCGGAGGCCGCCCGTGCCGCCGGAGCTGATATGACCGTTGTGGCTGACGTTTTCGACCGGGGCGGCAATGGCGCCATCGACCTGGCCATCGCCGTTTTGGCAGCGTGCGATCAATCGACAGCATTCCGCTTTGCCTACGAGCTCGACCAGCCGGTTCAGCACAAGATCGAGCAGATCGCAGGCATCATGTATGGAGCGGACGGTGTCGATTACGAACCGGCTGCGCTCGATGCCATTGCGCGCTTCGAAGCGAATGGCTTCGGCGCGTTGCCGATCTGCATGGCAAAGACTCAGTACTCACTTTCCGGCGATCCCAAGCTCCTGGCCAGACCAGAAGGCTTCCGATTGACGATTCGCGACGTGAAACTCTACGCCGGCGCAGGTTATCTGGTGCCGATCACGGGGAACATCATGCTCATGCCCGGACTGGGACGAAATCCCTCCGGCTTCGGCATCGACCTCTTGCCCGACGGCACGATCGTCGGGCTCTCCTGAGCCGCAGAGTTGTCACCAAGAGCGCGGATCAAGAGTCTCGTCAATAAACGAAGCACCATCATTCCGTGCTTCTCGAGAAATCTCCCGCCGCAACGGGAGGCCACCTCCGGCCAAGGTCGAATGTGGAGCAGGACGATGCTACCGCCGGTCGATCCACGACCCCGTTCGCGCCGTTCTTCAACCTTTGGACCGTGACAGCAATGCCTCTCCGGTCTTAAGATGATCCCGGATGAGCGCCGTCGCGCATTGCCGCTGCCGGACACATTCCTGTGAGACCGTATGGCGAGCTCGTTCGCCTTGGTTGCAATCGAATGACTGCCCTGGGCAGTCTGGATAGAGGAGAAATGCGTATGGCGTCGTTGACAGCATGGAAAATGGATACCGTTGATGGTGCAGAGAGATTGCTGACGGTCCTGAGGGACGTGGAGAAGCAGCAACTTCTGAACATTCAGGATGGCGCCATCGTCAAGTGGGAAGAGGGCAAGAAGAAGCCAAAGACCGAGCAGCTGGTCGGTACAACCGGCGCAGGCGCCCTCGGCGGCGCATTCTGGGGCATGCTGTTTGGTTTGATCTTCCTGGTGCCCTTCCTCGGCATGGCCATCGGTGCGGCTATGGGCGCACTCGCTGGCCACTTCACCGACTATGGCATTGACGACAAATTCATCGACACCGTCAAAGCGGAAGTGACCCAGGGCACCTCGGCACTTTTCCTCCTCTCTGAGAGCACAGCGCCCGATCGCGTCATCGACGCCGTCAAAGCCGCAGGACTCGACCCCACGCTCATCGCCAGCAACCTGACCAAAGATCAGGAAGCCCAACTCCGCAACGACTTCGGCGACGAATAACCAAAAGGCAATTGAACCACCCCTCTCCCGCAGTCGGGAGAGGGGCCAGGGATGGAGGAAATGAGAACCCTCTCCCGCGGTCGGGAGAGGGCAGGGTGAGGGAAACTTCCGCCTAAAACGTCACGTGCTCGTACCCCTTCAATCCCAGCATCGCCCGCGCTTCTTCCGGCGTCGCAACATCGAGCGACAACTCGTTGAGAATCCGCACGATCTTCCCCACCTGATCGGCATTGCTCGTCGCCAGCTCGCCCTTGCCGAGATAGAGATTGTCTTCCATCCCCACCCGCACGTTCCCGCCCATAATTGCGCCCATCGTCACCAGATTGAACTGATGCCGCCCCGCGCCGAGAATCGACCAGACGTACTCGTCGCCGAACAGTCGGTCCGCGGTCCGCTTCATGTGCATCAGGTCCTCCGGATCGGCGCCGATCCCGCCCATGATGCCGAAGATCGTCTGCACCAGAAACGGCGTCTTGATCAACCCCAGGTCGAGAAAATAGGCGAGGTTGTAGAGGTGACCCACGTCATAGCATTCGAACTCGAACCGCGTGCCATGCGTTTCACCAACCTCTTTCAGCACCCACTCGATGTCGGTGTATGTGTTGCGAAAGATGTAGTTGCGTGACGCCTCCAGATCCGCCGCTTCCCAGTCGTATTTGAACTCCTTGATCCGGTTGGCGATGCCGAACCGTCCGAAGTTCATTGACCCCATGTTCAGTGAGCACATTTCCGGCGAAAAGCGCCGCGCCGCCGCGGTTCGCTCCTCGAGCGTCATCCCCTGACCGCCGCCGGTCGTGATGTTGACGACGGCTTCGGTTCGTTCCTTTATTTCCGGCAGAAAGAGTGCATACATGTCGGGATCGGGCGTCGGTTTCCCGGACTCGGGATTGCGGGCATGCAAGTGCAAAATCGCTGCCCCCGCATCCGCCGCCGCCACCGCATCCGTGGCTATCTGCTCCGGCGTCAACGGTAAATACGGCGATTGCGACGGCACATGCACCGCCCCGGTAACCGCACAGGTGACGATGACTTTTCTGCTCCCCGATCCTGCCATTGCTTCCCCTCTCGATTTCACTCGTGTCTGTTGTTGCACACATTGTCGTGCATCTTGGGCGCTCTGAGGAATGGCGCTGTCGTTCCAAGCTGGTTTCGTGACGGTCCCGTCAGCAACTGGTAGGCTGGCGCATCCGTTCGCCGCGCTGATTGGGACGAGGACAAATTCATGACGCGATGCACCTGCTTCATTCTGACGCCGTCCGGAGTCTCCGCGCCGCAGGCGATGGTCGGCGGACTTGCCGGGTTCGCCACGATCCATACCGGTTCGTCGGCCGGCGATTTCGCCCCCGTCGCCGATCAGGTCGACTTTCTCGTCACCTATGGCGGCGGCAATCCCAAACGCCTCCTCGAACCGATGGAGATCTGGCCGGAACGGTTGCGCTGGATTTCCCACTCCGGCATCGGCGTCGATCAGTTTCTCTTCCCGCGATTGGCTGAAAGCGACATCGTGGTCACCAACATGCGCGGCGTGTCGATCTACGCCGTCGCCATGGCCGAATTCGCCTTTGCTGCCATCGCTCTCTTTGCGAAGAAACTGCTCGAAGTTGAACGAAACCGAGCAAGTCACCAGTGGTCTCCAGTACGGCACTCCCTGCTCCAGGGAAAGACCTTTGGCGTGATTGGTCTCGGCACTATCGGCCAGGAGCTGGCCAAACGCGCACTGGCTTTCGATATGAACGTCGTTGCCACGCGACGCAATCCCGGCCATGCGTCATTGCCGGGCGTCACCGTTCTCGCTCCATCCGAGCTCGATCGACTGCTGGCCGATGCCGATTACCTTGCCATCTGCGCCCCGCGCACGGCGGAAACGCACAACCTGATCGGCGCCGGTGAGATCGCTGTCATGAAACCCGGCTCAGTGATCGTCAATGTGGCGCGCGGTGGCATGGTCAACGAGCTGGCGTTGGTCGACGCGCTTGAATCCGGCCACCTGGCCGGCGCGGCACTCGATGTCTTCGAAGCGGAGCCGCTCCCGCCCGACAGCCCCTTATGGACCGCTCCGAATCTCTTCCTCTCGCCGCACATGTCCGCCAATGTCGATCTGGTCTCCGACGTGCTGGCGGAAGCCACCATCGACAACGCGAAGCGCTTCCTGGCCGGAGAACCTCTGCTGCGCATTGTCGACAAACTCGTCGGTTACTGAGTCAGCAGCGCTCTTCTGAAAGAGAATCATTGCGAAGTTGCTCTTTGCACGGTAAATGGAGCAAGATATCGCCATACACCTCGATTAAGAAGCGAGCTCCCGCCATGGCGGCATCTTTTCTGCCAGCAACAGCACAAATCCTGATCGGACGCGACCGCGAGATCGTGCAACTGCTGGCCCTTCTGCTCGATCCGTCGATTCGCCTGATCACGCTCACCGGTCCCGGTGGCGTCGGCAAGACGCAGCTCAGCGCCGAGGCTGTGCGACGGTTGATCGCCGCCGAGGAACGCGACGTTGCCTTCGTTGCGCTCGCATCGCTCTCCGATCCTGATCTTGTCGCTCCCACGATTGGACAGGCATTCGGGTTGAGCAATGTCGATGCGGACGCCTTGCCCGAGCGACTGGGCGTTCTGGTGGGAGATTGTCCAACGCTGCTTCTCCTCGACAACTTTGAGCATCTTGTCGACGCCGCCCCGCTGATTGTCGCGCTGCTGAACGAATCGCCCGCCTTGCAGGTGGTGGTGACGAGTCGCGTGCTGCTTCGACTCTCCCTCGAGCGAGAATTCCCGGTTCAGCCACTTCAGTTCCTCGATTCCGAAGAGTCGCCCCATTCGGAACGAGCTCCCGCCGTCAAGCTCTTCCTGCGTTGTGCCGGACTCGATGGCGCCCGGCTGAGTTCGGACGAGCTAGCAACGGTCACCGAGATTTGCCGGCGCGCCGATGGACTGCCGCTGGCGATCGAGCTCGCCGCCGCCAAATCCCGCCTCCTGACGTTGCCGGAGCTCCTGACCCGCATGAACCCAGCCCTGCCGCTGCTGGTGGATGGTCACCGCGACGCCCCGGCCCGGTTGCGGACGATGCACAACGCGGTCGCCTGGTCATACGACTTGCTGAATGACGAGGAACAGCACCTTTTCTGCGCTCTGAGTGTTTTTTCCGGCGGCTTCACCATTCCAGCCGCAGAGGCTGTCGCTCGGGTTTTTGGCGACATAGACATACTGACCGGCTTGCAGTCATTGCTCGATCATTCGTTGATAAAGCGCGAACATGCTGAAGATCGATCACAACGATTCACCATGCTCGAGACCATTCGCGAGTATGGTCTGGAACGCCTCGCTGCCGAAGGCGAAGAGCAATCAGTACGAAAAGCGCATGCCGACTGGTTTGCTCGTCTCGTGCCACCCCAGCAGATCAGGGATATTGTCGGGCTCTCCTGGCATCAGTTCCTGGCTCCCGGTGATCAGGACAACCTTCGGTTGGCGCTGAAGTGGTCGCTGGCACAGGGTGCCGGCCTGGCTGCAACCTCCGTCGCCTCCCTGTTGACGCCTTTCTGGTGGCAGCAGGGGTATTTCAGTGAGGCAAGAGACGCGTACAACGCCCTCGTGGCCATCGCCGACACATTGCCTTTGTCTTTGCGCGGCATGGTTTACGGCGCGGCTTCCGAGTTCGCAATTCAACAGAGCGCCTTCTCATCGAGCGGGGAACTCGCGGCAAAAGCGCTGGAATATGCACGCGAGATTAGCGACGACGAGCTCATCCGCTGGCACTTGCGGCAAATCTCGTGGGCAACGATGGTGCACGATCCAGCCGCGGCAATCGCTCCGGCCGAAGAGATAATCGAAATTTCCCGCCATGCCGGCGACATTCAAGGAGAGGTGCGGGCGCTCTGCATGCTGGCAATGTGCAAGGTCTATGACAACCGGCTGGAGGAAGCAATCGGCCACGAGGCCGATGCCGAAGCGGCGCTGAAAAGTCTCGTGGATCCCGATCCTGCGCTGGAAACCGAGCGGATTCAAATGCGCGGCAGCCTTGCCTTTTACTCGTCGCGCTACGACGAGGCGTTGCCGCTCCTGAACTTGGCGCTGGCCGAACGGCGAGCACAGGGCAATCGCGTGTTTGAAATGCATTGCCTCCGCGACATCGGACGCATCCATCTCATCAAAGGCGACCGCCGCGGCGCCGCGGAGCGGTTCTCCGAGGCGTTGGCAATCGCGTATCTCCTCGGTTCGGAGCACGGCAAGAGCTACTGCTTCGATGAAGCCGCCGCGGTGGGGTCGAACGACAAGGATTCGGCGAATCTGCTGGGCGCGTCATCAGCGCTCCGGAAGAAACTCAAGCTTGCCAGCATTCCCACCGAGAAGTCGCTCCGGGAGGACACACGATCCAGACTCGTCGCTGCCATGGGCGAGACTGGATTTGGCGAAGCATTTCGCGCCGGAACGATGTTGACGAGCATGGAGGCATACAGAACCGCCCAACGCTCTCTGGAGTCGACCAGCTGCGAGACGGCGCCTTCGACAGGTTCGCTGCTAACAAGCCGCGAGCGGGAGGTGTTGCGACTGGTCGCCGCAGGAAAGTCCGACCGCGAAATCGGCGAGATCCTCTTCATCAGCCGTCGCACCGCCGCCACGCACGTTTCGAGCATCCTCCGCAAATGCGATCTCCACTCCCGCGCCGAGGCGGCAGCCTGGGCGGTCCGCAACGATCTTTCCTGACCTGCTTGCACATTTGACGTAGACCGCGCACATATCGCAAACCGTCAACCTGACGGATGCCTCCCGGTGATCTCTCCGCAAAGATCGAACCGGGAGACCATCCGATGGTTGATGCAAAACGCCTCATCTCTCTCGCGGTGACGTTCGCCATTATGCTGAATGCCGCGACGGTTGCGACTGTCTGGACGCGAGGACCTGCCGGCGCAGATGGAGCACCGGCAGTCGTTGCCGTTGTTCAACGCTTCTACGACGCCATCAACATCGCCATTGCCTCGAGCGACACGCAACCCCTGCGCGCCGTCATCGCGCAGTCCTATGTCGATACGAACCCGTTTGCCAGTCAGGCCTCCGATCGCCAGGGACTGGTCGAGCACGTCCAGAGCCTTCACGCCATCGATCCGGGTTTGCGACTCTTCGTAACGGGCACCGATGTCGCCGGCAATTGGGCGCGAGTGAGTCTCGAAATCATACCCGGCAGCGAAGCTCGATTGAAGTTCCACCGATCTGGTCTGTGGCCGGAGCGCGAGGAGCTTGCGATCGCAGCAGGACAGGTTCGCGAACGACGCGGAGACAACTCCGGCCTCGTTCAGGTGAGGTTCGGTTGCGGATTCGAATTTCCGGCGAGCCGCGGCGATGACATCATCCGAGTCACGCGCATCGAAATGCCGCCGCGAGCGTCGACGCGGGTGTCGAGTCCCCTGGGATCGCTCGGCATGCGGGTCATCGCGGGGAGTGCGACATACATCGACGTCCGGTCAGAATCCTCCGATCGCTCAGCCGCCAGGTCGGAGCTCACCCTGCTCCAGGAAGGATCGACGGTGACCGCTTCTTCCGGCACGCACCGAATTTCGTCCGGCAGTAACGGTGCGATCTTGCTGCTCTTCACACAGCACGTCGAATCGGTCCTCGGCGGACCGTGGAACGATCGGTCCGCTCTCGACCCCCGCGTTCATGCAGTCGAGATGCTCAGCGCCCAGCAACAGATCAATTGCGCAGAAATCAGCATGATGCCGAATGCGACCGTGTTCGTGCCGAGTATCGACGGCGTGGTCGTTGTTCCTGATTCATCGCTCGAACGCTGCTGGCCGCCGCCGCACAAGGTTGACGGTCTCCGCGCTCTTCGCAACTGCTACGCAGAGCCAGCATCGCTGCTGATCCTCGACGCTGCAGCGGTACTCTTTCCCCCAACCTAAGTAGTAAGTCCAACGTTCATTGCCCTGTCAGCTCCCCAATTGCCATGTCATTCTGAGCGCCAGCGAAGAATCTCCCGCCGCAGCGGTAAGCCACCAACCCAGTCGATCGAATCGCCGCAGCCACTTCCCGAATCTCGTGTCTGTGCTGAGTTCTTCGCGCCCGGCATACTACGCAGCATGGAAAGCAGGCAAATGACACAACAGGAGCGCATGCAAATGAAGGTTCTGGTCACCGGCGGAAGCGGCAAACTCGGCACATTCGTCGTCAACGACCTGGCCGCTCACGGCTACGATGTCGTCAGCATCGATCAGAAAGCGCCAACTGATCTGCCATCCTCGGCCCGGTTCATCAAAACAGACTTGCACAGCATTGGTGAAATCGCCAACGCCATGCGCGGTGCGGCCGGCATCGTTCACCTCGGCGCCATTCCCAACCCCTATGGCGTCGCCGACGAAGTCGTCTTTGCCAATAACACCCAGGCCACCTTCGCCGTCCTGCAGGCCGCCTCGCTGCTCGGCGTGAAGAAAGCCGTCATCGCCTCCAGTGTGTCCGCCTATGGCGCCGCCTGGTCGCTGACGCCGCTTCTGCCACGCTACGCGCCCGTCGACGAGCAACACCCGATGGACAATCACGATGCCTACGGTCTCTCCAAGGAAGTCGACGAACGCACCGCCGAGATGTTCGTCAGGCGAGACGGCATGCAGATCGCCGCGATGCGCTTTCATTGGGTCGGCGCTCCGGACGAAATCGCCGGTATTGGTCCCGACGGCATGACGGAGGAAGAGCTCGTCGGCAACGCCAAAATCCTCTGGGGATATGTCGATGCCCGTGACGCCGCCGCCGCATGCCGCCTCGCTCTGGAAGCCGATTTTGGCGGATTCGAGCCGTTTAACGTCGTCGCTCCCGATACCCAGAGCCACACGCCGACCGAAGATCTGCTCCGCCTCTACGCGCCAAACACCGAGTTGAAAGGCAAGCTCCCGGGAACGACCTCCGGCTACTCGACCGAAAAGGCTCGCCGCCTCCTCGGCTGGGAATGCCAGTACGGATGGCGTAGCTGACCCTTGGGGCCGGTCGCACGCTCGCATCTGTGGCGCTTGTCGCACGGATGTCGCCCACTCCAACTCGTCACAGGCGCCAGGGTTCCCTGAAGGCGAGCAACGACCGCGCTGTCTGATGACTCCGTCTCGTACGATCTGTCAGATTTCCCCACCCGAAGCGTTTATCTGAGCGAGAGAACGTTTGGGACAGGGTCTGTCAGGTCAACGAGGCAATGTTGAGCAACCCATTCGCCAGCGACGCAACTCCGGCGCTGCACGTCATTCCCGAAACTGACGAAGCCCTGGCCGCGCGTGCCTCCATCGACGAAGCCGCGCTCGCTGAGCTCTATCGACGCCATGTTGGCGCGGTCTATCGCTTCTGCTTGCTCAGGCTAAACAACCGGCAACTTGCTGAAGACTGCACCAGCGAGATCTTTACGCGCGTCGTCAGCGCGATCGATCGCTTCCAGCCCGATCGCTTTCGTGGCTGGCTCTTCACCATCGCTCGCAATGAGGTCACCAACGTCTATCGCCAGAATCGAACCACGTTCTCGCTTGACGTTGCCGAGGACGTCTCGTCGTCCGACGACATCGAGGCGATGACCGAACAATCGCTCGCATTGCAGGAGGTCGCACGGCATTTGTCCGCTCTCACCCCCGATCAACGCGCGGTGATCGAACTGCGCTTTGCCGGCCTGACAGGTCAGGAGATCGCCGTCGCTATGAATCGGAACGATGCCTGGGTTCACACCACGCAATACCGCGCGATCAGGGCGCTCAAATCGAGAATGGTCCCACCTCCCGGAGGTCTGACGTGAAATTCCGGCGCGACAACAACCGGCAGGCGACGATCTCGCTGAACAACTACTGGGACGCACTCGTCGGCCATGCTGGAGCCGAAACGCTCCCTGGTCCTGACACCGATCCAGAGATTGCAAGGATCGCTCGTCATCTTGACCAGGTCGCAGTGGCGATCCTGCCCGATGCCAGCTTTGTCGCCCGGCTGGAGGGACAGTTGCTCGTTCACCAGAGAGAGAGTGCCGCAATGATCGCCCCCCTGACTGCTCCGGACGTTCGATGGAGCGATCCAGCACCGCATTCGCGGCCGGCGCGAAACGCTGCGTCCGTTCGGTGGCTGGTGGCCGCCGCCGCTGCGTGCATCGTTCTTGGCATTGCGATGTATGGGCGGTTTGGCTGGTTTGGCGACGACGCCCCACCGGTTCCAGTTATTCCGGCTGTTATGCAATCGGATGCGACCCCGGAAGCATCGCCGGCCGGCACGCCCGCCGTGATGGTCAATCCAAACAACATTGCAGCGATCTGGCAATGGGATCTTCCCCCTGAATACAACCAGAACGATGGGCTCGATCAATTTTTGCGCGTTGCCATCGGCCCGGACGGCACGATTTATGCCATCGATCCGGACGCAGACGGGGCAATTCATCTTCTCGACGCGGACGGCACTCAAACCGGCACATGGGGTAGCCCTGGTACAGAGCCGGGCGCCTTCAATTTCGCTCTCCCCAGCTCCACCAATCCATTGCCCGGTGGGGATATCGATTTTGACGCCGAAGGAAACATCTACGTCTTCGACAGCGGCAACGACCGCATTCAGAAGTTCAGCCCCGATCGGCAGTTCATCAGGGAATGGCCAATCGAGGGGAGTGATCGTGTCGAGTACAACAAGCCACTTGGCGCCGTCGATCCGGTCAACGAGAGGGTGTACGTCGTCACCGAGCTCTATCCCCGGGTGCAAGTCTTCGATCTGGAAGGAAATCTGCTGAATACCTGGGGCGAGTTCGGCGGAAAAGAGGGCCAGTTCCGGGCGCCATCCGATGTGGCGGTGGCGCCGGATGGGACGGTCTGGATCTCCGACAAGGGAATCGCCCGCATCCAGCACTTTGATGCCGACGGCGCCTTCCTCGGCATGATCGGCGGCGAACGGGGCGGCGAGCCCGGGCAATTCAACCAGGTCACCGGTCTGTTCATCGACAACGATTACAACATCTACGTCGCCGACTTCGGCAATGGCCGGATTCAGGTCGTTCGCCCGGATGGAACGCCACTTCTCGCGTTCACCGTGATCGGTGGAACAGAACGCATCGCCGGCGCCTACTCGCTCTGGGTCGATGACGAGGGCAGCTTATATGTCGGCGATTCCTACGACGACCGCGTGCTCAAATTGCAGCTCCCCCCACTGCACTGACGGCAAATCACTACTCGGTACGACATCGATTGGATCTTTCGGACAGTTCAAAGATCACATCTGGCTACGCAACCGGACCCTTTCGAGAGTTGCTGTCCAGGCAGGAGCCACCATGAGCAGAACCCTCGCGGGAATCTCGCTGATCTTGATGCTGTTGACCGGTCTCGTGGTCGGACAGCTCGGCATAGTAGGCACATCCCGGCGGGCGCCAGTTTCGATCTCTTCCGCCGCGTCGCTCCAGGGATCCTACGAGTTTTACGACGCAATCAATGACTTCATGGCGACCGGGAATCCTGCGCAGCTTCGGTCGACCCTGCACCCAGAGTTCGTCGATCACTCGCTGGACGCGGGCAGCCCGGCCACTGGCGCCGATCTGGAGCGATACATCGACTCCGTGCGCCTGGCATCACCTGGACTCGAATTCTCCATCACGGCTGTCCTCCGTGAGCCGGGAGTCGTTGCTGTGACGATCGTGAGCGAGTTGCCCGTGCATGAGGAAGATGTGCGACTACGGCTCGACGTTCACGACAGTCTCCCGGCATTCGATCTGCTGAGATTCCGCGGATCGAGACTCATCGAGCGCTGGTCGTTTCCCACGGCGCCTCGGATCGGTCACGTGGAGACGCTCGCCGAAGTCACATTTGAGCTATCCGTGCGAACGACGGGCTACATCCTGGAGCGGTATACGCTCGACCAGTCAGAACACTTGGACTTGCTCCATGAGACAGGCGTCGTGATTCTGACAGAAAGCGGAGCGGTGTCCTGCGAGAGTATCGCGACCTCGCGTCTCGGGCAATTGCAGGACACACAGGAACCATGCCGAAAACACCAGGGAAGCAATGTGATCATTGAGGGTGGACGATCGATTCGGCTGACGAACCCTGGCGCGGAACTTGCCTCATTCGTCACGTGGAGACTGCAAGAAGACGGTATCGCGCCAGGTGCTTCTGACACTGGGGGCAGCGTAGGCGGGCAGTCGGAGGTTTCCGGGCAGGTGCTTGCGTTCGGCTCGTTCGAGCTGAAGGGTCGAGAACCGCTGGAAATCGTCATCCAACAGGCGTACCTCGAGCCGGGGAACGGCATTGCCGAACACGTGGTGATCGGGGAAGAAATCGTGCTTCCTGTCGCCGGTGAGATCAGCGTGTCCAGCCTGTACGGAGACTTGGAGAGCCTCACATCGACCGGACAACTGACCCCAGTCGGCCCGCCGCCTGTTGTGACTGCTCATACGGCGATTGTGGCCCACCACGACGCCAGCGTTGGCTATCGCAACGTGACCAATGCGGGAACCACCGTCCTCGTGTTCAGCATCGCGCCCGCGAAGACATCAATCGCAGACGAGGTCGCGCCAAGCGAGCGGCAATTGAATTGACCTGACGCGAATCGTCGGCCATAGTGTGTCGATACATAATGACTCTGCACGGAGTCTCCTATGCAATACGGCACACAACGCAGGCAACTGGCTGCTTCTCGCCCACAGCTTCCCGGCCTCCCGTCACGTCGCGGATCGATTGGCAGCGACTTGTCTGAGCCGCTGACGTCGTTTGTTGCCCGGGAGGCGGAAATAGCCGATTTAGTGTTATGCCTCCGTGAACTTGACACGCGCCTGCTGACGCTAACTGGACCTGGAGGTGTTGGCAAAACCCGTCTCGCGATTCGTGTCGCGCATGAGCTGGCCCACGTCGAGAAGAGAACATCGGTTTTTGTTCCTCTCGCGCCAGTGACGAATCCTGCCGCGATCTTGGATACGATCGGGCGTGCGATCGGATTTCTCGGCCCCGAGGCGCCATCTCGTCCCGATCAGCTCGCCGAGCGCATCGGCGACGACAATCTCATCCTCGTGCTGGACAACTTCGAACAGCTCGTTTCCGAGGCTCCAGTGTTGACTCGGCTTCTCGGGCGCTGCCGTCGGTTGTCGATGATCGTCACAAGCCGGACCCTGCTGAGGGTCACGGGTGAACGCGAACACCAGGTGCGGCCGCTCGAGACGCCGCCACCGGGAGCATCGGCAACCCAGATAGATGAATTTGGCGCCGCCCGTCTCTTCTTCGATCGGATGGCGACTGCTGGACAGAGAATTCCAGAGAAAACCGATCTGGCGTCTCACCAGCTCGTAGCCGATATCTGCCGGCAACTGGATGGTCTGCCATTGGCGATTGAGCTGGCGGCCGCGAAAACACGTCTCTTCTCGCTGGGTGAGATGCACACGCGGCTGCTTTCGGGCACGTTGGCGCTTTCCGAAGGTCCAAGAGATGCTCCGCCACGTCTGCAATCAATGGATGCAGCGGTTGCCTGGTCGTACGACATGCTCGATGCCAGCGAGCAGCGGATGTTCCGCCTGCTTTGCGCGTTCACTGGTGGATTCACCATCGAATCCGCTGTTGGAGTGCACGAATTGCTCGCAGACGCCGGTCACCCCTCCGGTGACCCCGTCAGCACGATCGGATCGCTGCTCGAGCAGAGTTTGATCGTTCGCACGCTGGGTGTTCTGGGCGAACCACGATTCACGATACTGGAGACCATACGAGCGCATGGGTTGGTACGTCTCGAGACCGCTGGGGAAGATGAATCAGCGCGAAAGGCGATTGCCTCGTGGCTGTCAGGCAACGTGCGCGCAGGAGGAGTGAATTGGGTTTTCACACCGCCGTTCGCTGAAGATGATGTGTTGATCAGCGAACACGACAACCTCCGTTCATCAGTGTCCTGGGCGATCGAACACGATTTTGGCAGGATCGCTGCGCAACTCACCGTGGGCCTCTGGCCGTTCCTCAGCAGGAATGGGCACTACACCGAGGCGCGAACAACGATGCGCAGAGTGCTCGAAACTGATCGTTCACTCGACCCAGACCTCATCGCAGGATTGTTGCTTGCTTCCTCCATCGCGTCATGGCGGCAAAGTGACTTTGACGCGTCTCGCGACTGCGCCACGCGGGCCCTTGCAATATGCCGGGAGCAGGGCATTCAGGCCGGGATTGGCAGCAGCCTACTGCAACTTGGCGAATCAGTCTTGGCTTCAGACCCCGTTCGCGCCGTCTCGCTGCATCGGAAGGCGCTGCAGATACACCGGCAAACCGGAAGCAACGATGCAATCGCCAGATCGCTTGAGGGATTGGGCGGTGCGCTGATGTATCTGGGCGACACAAGCGGAGCATCTGAGGCATTTACCGAGTTTGTGCGGATGGCCGGTGAGACTGCTGAGCTCTTCAATCCTCTCGGTTGGGTTGCCCTTGCCAGGGGCGATCTCGAAAAAAGTGAAACGCTTCTGACCACTTCACTGGCCAAGGCTCGCCCGCGCGGCGCCACCTACTCTGAAGCTTGTCTGTTGCGGCTCATGGGCCGTGTCGACTGCTTGCGAGGAAGTTTCCGGAGTTCGGCCGTCTCGTATCAACAGGCACTTCGACTGGCGCTCTCATTGGGTGCATATCATGAAGCTGGCTACTGCGTTGCCGAGCTGGCAGCGGTTGCCAGTGCGGTGGGCGATCACGAGGTCGCCGCACGCTGGCTGGGCTTCGAGGCCCGTCAACGGGAACTACGGCGAGTTGGCCTGACTCCAGACGAAACGGACGTTCGCGAACATGCTCGGGCCCTTGCCGTTGCCGAGATCGGATCGGATCGTTTCGACAGTTGTTTTCAGGAAGGCCAGCTCCTCGTTCCGTCATTCGTATGGGACGAGGCGCTCCGTTGGAAACCGAATCGAAACGCCAAAGCTCGCAACAACGTCGTCCTGACTCCCCGGGAGCGTGAAGTGCTCACGCATCTGGCTGAGCATCGAACGAACAAGCAGATCGCCGACTCGCTCTTTGTCGGTCAGCGCACGATAGACACTCATGTCGCACACATCCTGGCCAAGCTCGGCGTCGCATCACGCGGTGATGCGATTGAAGCGGCCCGATTCCAGGGGGTTCTCGAGTAGCAGCATCTGCGCTCGACTCAGAAATGCCCGGTGACGTGCTCGGCTTCTCCGCATACGGATTTCTTCGCGTGTGTACAAAACTCCGTACCTTCTGCGATTCTCTTTTGCAGATCAAGAGAGCATGTTTGATGCGGGCGTCCACTATGCGTTCCCGTGGGGCAGAACACCCGGGCGCCAGAGCGAAACGCATCAAGGATGACAACTCACACTCGGCACCAACCCAATCGAACAGCAACCGGATTGCTGGCAGCGCTCCTGCTGGCGACAGGCCTGGTGCTGGGTCAGGTCGTCAATGTCATCATGCCTGGAGGCGCCACATACAAACCGAACGCGAACGCCGGCGCGCGGCTGATTGCGGAACGCTACTACGACGCGGTGAACACTTTGCTCCAGAGTGGAGACGAATCAGCGCTGAGGGAACTCCTCCATCCTGATTTCAACGATCACCTGCACAGCAACACCGATCCCCGTGACGTCTCATCTCTGATCCATGCGCTAAATAGCATCAGGGAGCAATCACCTTCGTTGAACGTGCATGCTGACATCACTCGAGTCGAGGGCGGAATGGTCCTGGCAAGGCTGACACTCGTCGGTAGCTCGAAGAGACTTGCCGGTGACGTGTTTGTTGTCGACGCTCCAACTTCGGGCGGTTTTGAGGTGTTGAGAGTCGATGGTCAGACCGTTATTGAGCGCTGGTCGGAGACGACATATCCGGAACCTCAGCATCTTCGTCTGCTTGGTTCACTTGATATCGATCCGGCCGCACGACCGCAGGATGTGTATCTGGAGCGCGTGGAAATCGATCGCTACTCGTCGTTTGAAGTCACGAAGAACGGTGGTTCTATCATTGTTGCCGAATCCGGAACACCAAACGTCATCTTCAAACCGCTCAATGCCAATCAAGAGCATACGGAATCTGCAACCAGCATTGCGCTGAGATCCGGCGAGGCGCAGAGCATTCCCGGGTCGGTTCCATTTACCGTTCGCAACGCGGGGCTGGAAAGAGCCGTTGTACTGTTCGTTTATGTTCGTGAGGTCTTCGACTTCATCGTGGTGCAATCGAGCGGCGTCGTAAATCAGCGCGATCAGCCTGGAATTCGCCAGACACTTCTGGCATATGGGCCGATCGGTGGCGGGACGGCCTGTCACTGTGAAATGAAGGTGCATGAGCTCTACATGCCACCAGGCAGCCGAGTGCCGGACCACGCAACCGCAGGCGCGGAGCTCATACTTGTCACAGAAGGGCAAATCGACGCCTCGATCTCTGGCGGCACGTTTCGGCGGCTCACGCCGTCAGGAACGCTCGGCCGAATCGCCGATAACACGAGACTGGCAGCCGACGAAGCGATCGCCGCGGAAGCCGGAGTACTTGTCGCGTATGCACCGGCCGTGTACGAATCCGCAGCAATCGTGTTTGTAGCACTGAATCCGCTGCCTCCTGCGCTTTGACGACCGACGGACAAAAATCGATCTCGAGATCGTAGCGATCGGACAAGCCCCGATGTCCGGAAAGCGACGCCCGATTCGTCCGTGCCACCTCGTATACTCCGCAGGTGTCATCCGGCGGTCGGATTGCCGGGTGAATGTTGAGCTGGAGCACCAGACTCGTGGACCATACGACCGAGCCAGCAGGCCTGAGACAGCGTGGATTTGCCACCAGAGCGGTCCACGCTGGCGAACGACCAGAGCGATCGCCCATTGTCCCGACATCGACACCGATCTACCCCTCGACTTCCTACCTCTACAATGACATTACGGCCCTTGACTCCGTCCTCGGCGGCGAAGCAGAGGGGTTTGCCTATTCCCGATATGGCAATCCCACCACCCGCGCGCTGGAAACTGCCATCGCCGCGCTCGAGGGCACAGACGGCGCCGTCGCCTTTGCCTCGGGAATGGCCGCCCTCCACGCCGCCTTGCTGCTCGACGTCAAAGCCGGATCGCGCATCGTCGCATCGACCGATCTCTACGGCGCCACCGCCCAGCTTCTGACCACGGTTTTCTCCTCGCTCGGCGTCGAAACGACCTTCGTCTCCCTCTTCGATCTCGATGCATTGCGGAAAACCGTTGAAGAAGTCCGTCCGCGCGTTCTCCTTTGCGAAACGATCTCCAATCCCCTCCTCCGCGTCGCCGATCTGCCGGCAATCGTCGAAATCGCGCATGCCGTTCGCGCCAAGGTCGTCTGCGACAACACCTTCGCCACCCCCGCACTGGTGCGACCGGCCGAATTCGGCGTCGATACCGTCGTCCATTCGACGACCAAATACCTCGGAGGCCACGGCGACGTCACCGGCGGTGCCGTGTGCACCGAGTTCGATCGCGTTTTCGAGCTGAACGAGCTCACCAAACTGGTCGGCGGTGTGCCCGGGCCGTTCGAGTCCTGGTTGACGTTGCGGGGTTTGAAAACGCTGCCCCTTCGCATCAGACAGCAGAGCTGCAACGCCGAGGCGGTGGCCCGATTCCTGAACGACCACCCCCGCGTCGAACGCGTCCACTGGCCCGGATTTCAGACCGAAGTGCCGGAGCGCGTTTTCACGTCCGACCTGCGCGGCGGTATGGTCTCATTCCAGATTCGCGACGCCAGGCGCGACGACATCTTCCGTTTTCTCGAGTCGCTCGATCTCTTCCTGCCCGGCACGACACTTGGCGACGTCTACAGCCTCGCTCTCTATCCGCCGATGTCGTCGCACCGGGGCATGGACCCCGACGACCTCGCCGCTGCCGGCATCACCGAGAACCTGATTCGCCTCTCGATCGGTATCGAGGACGCCGATGACCTCATCGCCGATCTCGGCAACGCGCTGGCATGAGCACGCTCCGTGTCGTCCAGCGTCATAGCCGGCTCATTTGGGCGGTCGTCGCGGTCGTTCTCGTCCCTTTCGTCATCTGGCTGGCCAGGGACCAGGGTCATGGCTGGATCGCCCTGGCGTTCGGGCTGATGCCGGACATCGGACTCCTCTACGGCATGTCACCATCCCTCGCCAAAGGTCAGCTCCATCCACGCGCCGTTCCGCTCTACAACATCCTGCACAGTGTCGGCGGACCATTGGTCACGATTCTCGCCGGCCTCTCCGGCCCAGCCCCGGAATGGCTCCTCATCGCCGGACTCGCCTGGCTGGCCCATGTCGCAGTCGACCGCGCCCTCGGCTACGGCCTCCGCGACAAAAATGGCTATGTGAGGGACACTGGGCACCCCACAATGGGCACTGGCCAATAGTCCGTCTCCAGCGAACCGCCGACGAAAGAACCTCTCTCCGGATGGACAATCCCTTCGCAGAGGTCAACCGTGCACTGGCCTCCTACCATCCACCATTTGCCCTCTACCAGTTGCCAGTTACCAGTTACCTTCACCCTTTGCCCTTTGCCACTTACCCTCCGCCCAGTTCCCAGTTCCCAGTTCCCAAAAACTTGCCTCCCCGCCCTGAATCCACTATCTTGACGAACAACTAAACATTGCGGTCGCCACGCCTTCCCCGGCGACCGCCGGGAGACAGGATTCAATGACCACATACCGCGACCTTCTCGAGCAAACCCGCTCCGAAATCACCAATATCGACAACGCCCAGGCCGAACGACTTCGCCGCGAAGGCGTTCCCTTCGTCGACGTCCGTGAGCAGGATGAAGTCGAACAGGGGATGATTTCCGGCGCGACGTACATCCCCCGCAGCTACCTCGAATCGCGCATCGAAAATGTCGCACCAGACAGAAGCGCCCCGCTTGTCGTCTATTGCGCCGGCGGCGCCCGCTCCGCATTCGCCATCAAGGCGCTGGAAGCGCTCGGTTACACGAACGCGCTCAATCTCGACGGTGGATTCAACTCCTGGAAGATCTCAAACCTTCCCTGGAGTGTGCCCCAGAGCTACACCCCCGAGCAGCGACGCCGGTACAGCCGCCATTTTCTTCTGCCCGAAGTCGGCGAAGCAGGCCAGCGAAAACTGCTCGATACCCGCGTGCTGATGATCGGCGCCGGTGGTCTCGGTTCGCCCGCCGCCCTCTACCTCGCCGCCGCGGGCATCGGCACGATTGGCCTGGTCGACGACGACCTCGTCGACGACTCGAACATGCAGCGCCAGGTCGCTCACACCACCGATCGCATCGGCATGCCCAAGGTCGAGTCGGCCAAGATCGCCATTCAGTCGATCAACCCCGACGTCAAGGTCAACACCTACCAGACCCGCCTCGACAAGGAAAACGTCCTCGACATCTTTGCCGGCTACGACATCATCTTCGATGGCACCGACAACTTCGCTAGCCGCTACCTGATCAACGACGCCTGCGTGCTTCTCGACAAACCGAATATCCATGGCAGCATCTTCCGTTTCGAGGGGCAGGCGACTGTCTTCCACCCGCCGGAAGGTCCCTGCTATCGCTGCCTCTTCCCAGATCCGCCGCCGCCGGAGCTCGCCCCGAATTGCGCCGAAGCCGGCGTGCTCGGTGTCCTTCCCGGCACGATCGGGCTGATCCAGGCGACCGAAACGCTCAAAATCGCACTCGGCATCGGCGACACCCTCGTCGGCCGGCTTCTCGCCTACGATGCGCTTTATCAGGAATTCCGCGAGCTCAAGCTCGACCGCGACCCTGCCTGCCCGATGTGCGGCGAGAACCGCCCCACCTCACTCGACGACATCGAATACACCGACGTCGGCTGTCTCATCCCAGCCTTCGCCGGGTAGTCGCCCCTCAAAAAGAACCCTCTCCCGCGGTCGGGAGAGGGCAGGGTGATGGACGTCCCCACCGCACCAGACACGACGCTCGCTGACGTCAACGACGCCCCGCCGCCGTATATGGCATGCGTGCACCATCCCCACGGCGACTCTCGGCGACCTCAGCGATGCCCCGTAGCGGCGCACAGCGGTGCGCCCGTCGCATCCCAGACGGCGTACGCGCCCCGCAAACCAGCCACGCGATTGGTTCTTGACCATGGCTCGTCGCCTGGGTTGCGCACGGCGTATCACCGTGCGCAGTTACAACATTGACCACTGGCCCGCGATCTACGCCTTACGGTCTACGGCCTACGTCGATTGTCACGTCGCAATCAACACCCCGACCATCCCCGCCTCCATATGCCCGGGAATATCGCAGTGCATTTGCCACTCGCCCGCATCCGGCGGCGCGATCGAGATGATCCGCGTTTCGCCGGGCGGCACATCGATTGAGATTCCCAGGTCTGGAATCGTCAGGTTGTGCGGCGCCGCGCCTTCGTTCACGATTTCCACATTCGACGTGACCAGTGCCGGGAGGAAGAGCTCCGGCGGATCGAACCGAATGTCCCGAAGCGTGATCTGGGCATCGGCCGGTCCCTCATACGTCGCAGCCGTGTCGGACGATTCATCCGTTGCGATGATCCACCCCACCATCCCCGCTTCGCGGTGGCCCACGATGGAACAGTAGAACTCGTACTCACCCGGTTCGAGAGTAAGCTGTATTAGCGTCACTTCACCCGGCTCCACGGTCACTGGTTCGACGAGCCCTGCCACCAGAACGACCGTATGGGGAGACGATCCTTCGTTGATCACCCAGATGCCAACTGGGACGTTGGCCGGCACTCTCAGTACCGCCGGGTCGTAGTAGATGTCCCGCAGCACGAGCGTCGTTTCGAACTCCGGCTGTAGCGTGGCTTGCGGCTCGGCCGTCATCGTCGGAACGACGATCGCCGTCGAAGTCGGTGACGGAGCGAGCGTCGGTTCCGGCGATGCGACAGCGAGCTGACCGTCACCCGGCGGCTGCGCGGCAGGAATGATCGTCGTCCGGCCCCCATTGCCCGGACCGAATGGCCCCCGCTCACTGCTCACCAGATATCCGCCAACCGCCAGAAACGCCAGCAACACCGCCGCCGCCAACATGGTCCAACGCGGCAGACCGCGTCTCTCACGCTCCTCTTCGTCATACACGGGCATCGGCGCCACCGGGACGACCTTCAAGGGCCGCTGCTCGACGCCCCCATTTGTCGACAACACGCGCTGCCGCAACCGCTCCAGATCGGCCGCTTCGACACGAGGCGCTGTCTCCTGCAACTCCTGCGTCAGCGCGAACAACGCCCGATCGTCATCATCGAGGTCGATCGGCAAACCCACCAGCGGCGAGGCGAGGAGTTCGTCCCAGTAGCGGTCGAGACGCTTCGCCCGGTCTTTGTCAAAGTCGCGTGAGGTCATGATCGTGCTCGCTTCTCGCTTGCGACGTCGGTGGATGGACCGTCATCTGGCCGCAAAATCGTCCGCAGCGACTGCATCGCCCGGAACTGCAGCATCTTCACCGCGGCCGGGCTTCGTCCCTTCGCATCGGCGATCTCCGGACCACTCAGCCCTGCCAGTCGCAGCTGGATCACCTCCTGCTGATCGGGCGTGAGCTGGGTGATCGCCGCCTGCAACGTCTGCTGCTCCTCTCGCTGCACGGCGATTTCGTGCGGCGACGCTTCCCGTGCCGGAACGTCGAATGCCTCGTCGATCGACCGCGCCGGGGGCCGCGCGCTCTGACTCCGGTAGTGATTGGCGACCGTGTTGTGGGCGATCGTGAAGAGCCACGCCCGCTCCGCCGCAGCATCCGCCGGCGGCCAGGCCGCGAACGCCCGCGCAAACACCGTCGCCGCGGCATCCTCCGCCTCCGCCGCGTTACTGATCCGCACCCGGCAATACCGCAGAATCGCCTCGGCATACGCTTCGTAAAACGCAGCGAACGCCGGCTGCGCCGCGGCAGGTGAGGGGGCGGCTCTCCGCAGTTTCATGGACTGTTGGTGTGTTCTTGGAGATCTGGCATAGTCCTCCAGCACGCCAATGGAAAGCGTCGTCACATTCTGCTCTCCACGCCGCCGCACTCGCGCGCCGCGTCATGCAGGAAGACACAACCCCAATCCCAAAGGTAACGCGAGAAGCGATACGCGCCTTTAGGCGTTCTGCAGATGTAGGGATACCCCTCGTGGGTATCCTCGTCACCCGCAACCATCGCCGCGGAGAACACCGATGCTCGAAGCATCGTCGTTGTGATTGAAAGCCTTCGCCGGAAATACCGGCAGGTGCGAGCCCGACCCCTACGATCTACGGCTTACGACCTACGCTCTACGCCCCCAGAACCTCGACCTCCCCAATCTCCCCGTCCACAATCGTGAACGCGCGAAGATAGGGCTCGTCCGGCCGCTCCAGCGAGCATATGACATAATACGAATCTGGGTAAAAGGCGTTCGCCACGTCGGTCTGAGAAGGGTAGGCAGGCGTTTCCGGGTGGGAGTGGTAGATGACGACCGGATCCTCGTCCCGCTCCGTCAGCTCCCGCGTCAGCAGGTAGAGCTCGGTGTCGTCGATCAGGTAGAGACGGTTCCCCTCGGCCACATTCGTCAACCGGTGAAAAGTGGTAAGCGTGCCATCCCCTTTGCCGGCAATGACCCCGCAACATTCGCGCGGCGTCTCGTCCCGGGCATGCTGATAGATCGCCTCGCGATGCTCCTCGCTCAGCCGCAACGGTTTCACGCCACCGAGCCGCCCGCCATCGCCGGAACGATGCCGACCTCGTCTCCCTCGTTCACCGCCGTCGCCGCGCCGGCCAGTTTCCGGACATTCTGCCCATTCACGAAGACGTTCACGAACCGGCGAATCTCGCCATCTTCCTCGACGATCTTGTCCCGGATGCCCGGATACGTTGCCTCCAGCTGGTCGATCAGTTCACCGACCGTCGCGCCGCCGCTGTTGACTTTCGCTTCTCCACCGGTAAACCGGCGCAATGGCGCCGGAATCAATACGGTGACCGTTCCTGTCGTTGACATCTGTTCCTCTCAGATAGTTGATAGTAGAGAGTTGCTAGTTCATGGTTCATGGCAACTCGATCTTTCGGCTCGACTTCTCTCAACCACGAACCATCTACCATCAACTATGTACTATGATCCATCCCCTCAACTCCACAACTCCGTGGAAAGATACTTCGCCCCACCATCCGGCGCGAGCGCCACAATCACCGCCGGTTCACCCGTAGCGGCGGCATCCCGGGCCACCCTCACCGCGCCGGCCAGTGCCGCCCCGGTCGACGTCCCCGCGAACAACCCTTCCACCAGCGCCAGCTCCCGGGCGAAGGCGTACGCGTCTTCGGTATCGACTCCGAACTGAACGTCGGGGACCGTCGCGTCATAGATCGGCGGCACGATCGCCGTCGGCAGATGCTTTAAACCCTCGATGCCGTGAAACGACTCCGCCGGTTGAACCGCCACCAGTGACAGATCCGCTCGCTGCCGTTTCAGATAGCCGCCAGCGCCCATCATCGTCCCGGTCGTTCCCAGTCCGGCTACGAAATGGGTAATCCGGCCATTGGTCTGATTCCAGATTTCCGGACCGGTCGTCGCAAAATGCGCCGCCACATTGCAGGGATTGCTGTATTGATCGGCGTAGTAGTACCGGTCCGGATTCTCGGCAAAAAGCCGCCGCGCGTGCATAATCGCGCCATTCGAGCCCTCGAATGGATCGCTCGGCACAACAGTCGCGCCGTACGCTCGCAGAATCGACTTTCGCTCGTCAGAAGCGTTGTCGGGCAACACCAGCTCGACCGGAAAGCCCATCGCCGCGCCCAGCATCGCGTAGGCGATGCCGGTGTTGCCCGAGGTGCTGTCCAGGAGCGTCTTCCCGTTTCGCAAAGCGCCGCTCGACAGGGCGTGACGCACAATCGCCAGCGCCGGCCGGTCTTTCACCGACCCACCCGGATTCGCCCACTCGGCTTTCAGCCATAGTTCGACATTGCGAGGCAGCTCCAACCGCTCGGCGAACCGTCGCAATTCCAGAAGTGGCGTGTTTCCGATCGCCAGCACCGCCGCTGGTTCGTCATCGCGACTGCCAAAAACCCGCCCCGATGGAACCGAGTACAAAGTGGAGCGAATGTCGAGTGCCATAGCGTTGCCGAACCTGATCGAGGTGTTGCGCCGAACTCAAAGCTGAGTTCATCATCAACAACATAACTATGGCCTCGGAAGCAAACCCCGTCAAGCGACTACCCAACGAATGATTCGAATTTGCAGCTCAATCCCGTGATTGAAATCACTCTCTCAGTGAGAAGAACCGGCTAATGAATGTTGTCGAGCTGATCGGATCACGTGCCGTTCTCCCTTTCCCCCGCGTCAACAACCTTCTGGGCAACACGTCTGTCCAGCGGGGGAAAGGGCGGGGGATAGGGGGTTGTCGGCCCATCCGCGTCAAGTTGTCAACGCTCCTCAGCAGGTTTCAGTCACCCAGCCCCTGATTTCCAATCGCGGTCGGCCCAGGTGAGCGCCCACGACCTCGTACCGAGCTCCAACACTCCCCCGCGCGACCAACCACGTCCAGCACACGGCCTGATCCGACGCTCACATATCCCCGAACTTCGAACTCCGGACTACAATCCCATTGCCCATTGCCCATTGCCCATTGCCTCTTACCTATCGCCCAGTTTCACCACGTCTCAAAATGACACGTCAGAATCGGATCGCTTGTCGGCGCCGGCATCCCCATCGGTCCCGGTTCCATCGTTATCGCCAGCATTTCGAAATCTTCCGGATTCGCGGCAACCGCGATCGGCGACTTCGCCTTCGTCATGATGCCGGCCGGCACCGCCTCACCGGACGACCCGACCATCCAGACCTGATACACCTCGTCGGTCGAAAGTTCCGGCGCCTCAGTCAGCCAGACCTTGATCACGCCGGCATCTTCCATCCACATCGCCGCGGCGCCGGCATCGACGTCGTCCGCCATCGGTTCGAAGGCGACCGTCACCGGTTCGGGTTGCTCGGCATCCTCTCGCAGACTGAAATTCCAGACCAGCAACCCGATCGACAACAACAGCATCGCCGCTGCCGCCACCCAGGGAAGGAGCGACTGCCATCGCCGCCGTTCGCTGAGCTGAACCACCGTCGCCGGGGCGGACGCTGATTCCGTGGTCGAGGTAACAGACACATTCGACTCACGTTCCACCGCCGCCAGAATCGCCACACGAAGCTCGGCAGGCGGCTCGCGTTCCTCCACCGACAGCGGCAACACGTCGACCACCGCGCGTAGATCCGCGACCTCCGCCCGGCAGCTTTCGCACTCCTCGAGGTGTGTTTCGATGGCAGCCAGCTCTTCAGGAGTCACCGCCGCCAGCGCATACGCGCCGAGCAGTTCCCGATACATGCGGTGTTCCTGATCGCTGATACCCGGTTTCACGCCGAACTACTCCATGTCTCCGGCAACTCGGTGCCAGTCGCCCCTTGACTGGTGCCGTAATGTGCGCTCAGGCTCTCCTGCAACTTGTGCAATCCGAGCCGCAATCGTCCTTTCACCGTGCCAAGCGGCAATCCATACCGCTCTGCAATCTCTCGATGGGTCAATCCTTCAAAATACGCCAGCTCGATCGCCATTCGCTGATCGTCTGGCAGTTCGCGAATCGCCTGCCGAATAACCGAGCTGTCGAGCGAGGTCAACACCTCGGCGACCGGATCGTCAGCTCCCGGGAACGGCGCGTCGGCGTCGAGCTCGACCTCCTTCGCGCCATACCGGTTGCGGCGGCGTACCGCATCGATTGCCACATTGCGCACGATCGTCAGCAGCCACGCTCTCACCCCCGCGCCGCGGTTCGGATCGAACGTATTCGCCTTCTTCCAAAGAGTCAGAAACGCATCCTGCACCGCTTCTTCCGCCGCTGGTCCATCACCAAGCACCCGGTACGCCACGCTGTAGGCGAGACGCCCATGCCGGTCATAGAGCGTTGCCAGCGCATCAGGATTTCCCCGCGCCACCTCCAGAACCAGCAGATTGTCGTTCCGCTCAGCCACGCGCCCCCATCCTGACCACACAACGACAGACATGGTGCGAATGGATCAATTGTGCACCAACAGCCGTTGCGTCAGCACTTCGTTTCGACTCAGTCCATCAACGTCTTTCCAGTGCCGTGATTTCTTCGCCAGCCCGCTCAACTCCCCCGACCTGAATGCCTCGAACACGTCCGGGTGGATATACGACGACCGGCACACCGCCCGCGTGTTTCCCAGACATTTCGCCGTTTCGTCGACCGCTTCGACAATCGTCCGATTCGCTGCCGCCTCTGATTCCGGCGCCTCCCGGCTGGCCAATGCCTCCACCGCCAGGACGGTCCCAGCCCAGGTCCGAAAGTCCTTGGCGCTGAACGAATCGCCGGCGATCTCCCGCAAATACGTGTTCACATCAGACGACTCGATCCTGTCCTGTTCCCCGTTGTCGTCAACGTATTGAAAAAGCGTCTGGCCCGGTAGGTCGCGGACCTGCTTCACAATTCTGGCCATCTGCTGATCGTGCAAAGCAAAATGGTGCTCTTTGCCGCTTTTGCCGGTGAAGCTGAAGCGCAGACTCGATCCGTCGATCTCCACGTGCCTGTCCTGCAGTGTGGTGATGCCAAATGACTCGTTTTCTCGTGCGTATGCCTCATTGCCGATTCGCATCCAGGTGAGATCGAGCAGCCGGACGATCGCCGCCAGCACTTTCTCTCGCGGCAAACCCTGCTTGCGCAAGTCGGATTTCACGCGATCCCGAATCAATGGCAGACTCGCCGCGAAGTCAGTCAATCGGTCGAACTTCTTCTCATCCTGCCTCGCTCGCCAGTCCGGGTGATAGCGGTATTGCTTTCTCCCCCGCGCGTCACGGCCGGTCGCCTGCAGGTGCCCGTTCGGCGACGGCGAAATCCAGACATCAGTCCACGCCGGCGGGGTGGCGATCCCGCGAATCCGTTCGAGCGTTCGCTCGTCACGGACTGGGGCTCCGTCGGGTTGGATGTACTGGAACCCCTTTCCCCGTTTCCGGCGTCGTATTCCTGGCACATCGTCGGTGAGATATCGGACGCCATCGACATCCTCGCGATCGCGCTCCGCCGTCATAGGCCGTCCGGGGAGAGCGCTCGATCGGCATTCCTCAACACGTATCAGCCTTCATCATGTGTCGCAATGGTGGATTGTCATCTTCAATCACCGCCAAACATGTGCATACCAGATGCCAAAACACAACCTCGCGCTGGAACCAGTCCAACCCATGGAATTGTCACATTCCTGAACGTCCGCGATACGCGTTCTTGAGGCGAAGCGTTATTGAATATGAAGGGGAAATGACCAGCAAAGTGCGTGGTAGGCAAGGAGTGAGTCATGAGCGCCGGATTCGGTGTGGGTCATGTGCGTGTCTCGCGAATCGGTGTTCTCGCAATTGTCGTTGCGCTCCTGGCGCCAATGATAATTGGGTTGAATGCGCCGAATGCTCTGCAAAGCAGATCGGCATTCGCCGCTGAGACTTTTGCCATCGGATCGGTCGTTGCCGTCAACGATCCCCAACTCTACCTTCGCTCCGACCCTGGCTTTTCCAGCACCGTGCTTGCCCGTATGGCGCTCGGCACCCGTGGGACCGTTCTCGCTGGCCCCGTCTGGGCAAACAACATGCCCTGGTATCAAATCCGGACCTCGACCTACGGTACAGGTTGGGCGTCTGGCACCTACCTCAAGTTGATCAGTGCTCCACCGGCGACGAGCACTCCGGCAACCGGCCACGCTATCGGCTCCACAGTCGAAGTCATCGATCCCAACCTCTACCTGCGCTCCGCGCCCGGTTTCAACAGCACCGTGCTGGCGCGAATGGTGCTGGGCACGCGGGGAACGATCCTCGCCGGACCTACCTGGGCGAATGGCCATCCCTGGTATCAGATCCGCACCAGCGCCTATGGAACCGGTTGGGCATCCGGGCGCTATCTCCGGGTTGCGGGGGCCAATCCCATCACATCCCCTCCCGTTGACGGGCTGAGTCGCGTCATCACCAAAGGCGTCAGTGGTCGCGCCGAAATCGCTATCACCATCGACGCTGGCTCAGACCGCGGTTGGGCCAAACAGATGCTCGACGTACTGAAAGCGAATGGCGTCAAGATCACCTTCGGCATGACCGGCGCCTGGGCCTCTGCGAACCCCGATCTCGTCAAGCGAATGATCGAGGAGGGTCACCAGCTGATCAATCACACCTGGAGTCACCCTTCCTTCACCGGCGTCTCCGCGTCACCTGCCCTGACCAACTCCTCCGCGCGAAAGAGCGAACTCACCCGCACCGCGGATTTCATCTACGAGCTGACTGGTTACCGAATGACCCCCTACTGGCGACCACCCTACGGTGACATCAACACCTCCGTCCGAAAAGATGCCTACGACGCGGGCTACTGGCAAACCGTCATGTGGTCGATCGACTCGATGGGCTGGAACGGCGCCACTGTCAAACAGATCCTCAACTCCTGCGGATACAACGCCAAAGCCGGCGACATCATCCTCATGCACGTCGGCTACAGCTCGAACGACTACGCCGCCCTCAAAAGCCTCATCGACATCCTGACCAATCGCGGCTTCGCCCTCGTCACCATCGAAGAACTACTGCGGTAGGTTCATGCTTTTCGGTTTCTCGTCCCCTAACCACGCCGGTCCGCATTCCGGCGTGGTGACAGGCACGTGGCATGAAACTACCCGTAGCGTCGCCATTTATGGCGACTGCCCGTGTGTGGTGCTCTCTTGCAAACGGAGCTTTCACCGTATGCGCCACGCCGGGCGTTCCGGCACCAGCGCGACATAAACAGGGAGCTGTCATTCCGAGCGGAACGGAGCGCCAGCGGAGTGGAGTCGAGGAATCTCCCGCCTCAGCGAGAAGCCACCGGCGTTGTCGCTCGAATTCCTCTCGCACGTTCGCGGGATAAGCGTGTCTCCCGATGCAGTCGTAGCAGTCGGATCCCGAAACCAGCCCTCACGCGCCCGTGCTACCCTGTAGTTGTCGTTGAACGGGAATTGAGGTCAACGCGATGACAGCCACAACACATTTAGTGACGGCAGAAGAACTGCTTCAGATGGGCAGCGATGCGCGCTACGAGCTGATCGAAGGAGTGCTGGTCGAAGTGTCGCCGTCGAGTGTCAAACCAGGACTGATTTCGATGCGGATCGGAAGCGCCATTTTCAACCATGCTGAGGCCCACGGCTTGGGATATGTCTCAACAGCCGAAGCCGGATACATTCTCAATAAGAACCCCGACACTGTCGTGGCGCCGGACATCGCCTTTTTCCGATCAGACCGTTTTCCGGGCGGCTTCCCTGAACGTGGTTACTACCCGATGCCACCGGACTTGGCGGTTGAAGTGATCTCGCCGACAGACGAGCCAGGCGACATCAATCGCAAGAAGGGTCTCTACGCCAAAGCCAGCGTGCCCCTCGTTTGGTGGATCGATCCCGAAGCGCGCACGGTCACGGTCTACCGACCTGGTGAGCGCCCAGAAGTGTTCGATGAGTCGATGGCGCTCGATGGCGGTGATGTTTTGCCCGGTTTCTCGATTCCCGTCCAGCGCATTTTCGCGCTCAGGTAGCGAGAACCCGTCCAGCTCGAATATCATCGGCGACCCGGACGCCCGGTCGAGCCGCCTGAACGAAGGATTCTTCACATGCACCACTATCTGATTTCGTTCCCCAGTTTCGCCATGGACGTTCCGGCCGAAGAGTTCCAGGACGTTGTCGACGCTTCACATGCCGTCATCCAGGAAGCAAAAGACGCCGGTGTCTATGTCTTCGGCGGCGGCATCGACGAATCCGTCGCGCCTGTTCTCGTGGACGAAAACGGATCGGTCACCGAAGGCGTCTACCCCGATACGCGGAACATCGACGGCGGCTACACCGTGCTCAAGCTCGCCTCACGCGAGGAGGCAGTCGAATGGGCGGCAAAAATCGCCGCCTCCTGTCGATGCCCGCAAGAGCTCCGGGAGTTCATGTACGACCCCATGTCCTGAGCACCGAACGCAGACGCGCAGTAGGACATGACGACACTCTCCGTATGTTCAGGACACATCCAGTTTCACGTCGATCCCAGTCCGCCAGAGCAGCAGGACAGCCAACCGTAGCCTCGCCATTTATGGCGCTCTCTGGAGCACGCGCACATCCGTATTCTTCACGGCGGACATCATGCCGGGGGGCGGAGCCGGCGCGGCACGAAAGTGGATCTGGCATTCCGAGCGGAACGGAGCGCCAGCGGAGTGCAGTCGAGGAATCTCCCGCCGCAGCGGTAAGGCATCCGAAGCGATAGTTGGGGATGGGGCAGGACCGATAGGTCAATCGACCTTGTTGACCCCCTCGATCAGCCCCCTCGCATACCCGATCGCATACAACCGCCCCAGTACCTCATACCCCGGATGCGCGTTGTCTTCGCCTTCCATGGTCGGTACGTGATCGACGCGCATCGGCCCCGTGTACCCCACGTCCCGAAACGCTCGCATCGCCTCGAACATGTCCGTTCGTCCCAGATCGTGGAACGATTCGACGAAATTGTCCGGCGTCCCGGTCACATCCCGGAAATGGACGAAATGGATCGCCTTCTGCGCGCCGAATCGCCGAATCTCCGCCGGCACATCGACATTCATCGTCGAAATCGACCCCTGGCAGAACGTAATCCCGTTGTGCGCCGACGGAACGATGTCGATGACCCGCTTTAGCGCCTCAACCGACGTCAAAATCCGCCCCACACCCCGGATCGGCGACACCGGCGGATCGTCAGGATGGACAGCCAGAAAGACTCCCGCCTTCTCAGCGACGGGTACGACCTTCCTTAGAAACGCGGTCATGTTCTCCCAGAGCGACTCCTCCGAGATTTCGCCATACTCGGTCAGTGGCGCATTCAGCATCAGGCGATGGTCGTATCCGGTCACCAATGCGCCGCCTCGCGCCGGGATCGCCATCGACGTCCGCATCCAGCCATGCACCGCCATGAAGTTGTGGCACATCACCGGAATGCCAACCCGGCCCATGTTCTCCACCATCTCGCAAAAGCGATCGATCATCGCATCCCGCTCCGGCGCGCCCCGCTTGATCAGCTCGTGAAACATCGGCGCCGACTCGATCACCTGCAAATCGAGCCCCCGATCGGCAAATCCCTGCTTCAGCCGCAGCAGATGCGCGAAGTCCCAGGGCGGCGGCAAATCCGGTCCTTCCGGAATCGACGTCACTGCCGCCGTCACCCCGGCCTGTTGCGCCAGCGTCCAGAGCGGCGTTGGTGTCGCCGGCAAATGATCGGCAAATGTGAGACTCCAGGCCATCGATACTCCCAACCCTTGAACGGCTTACGAGCCGCCTTGCCGTAGTGGCTGACCTCCGTGTCAGCCGGTGGCTATGCTGCGCGGAGCGAACGAAGTGATGCGAAGTGCAGCATAGCCACAACCGCGCCCCGCCACAACCACATCCTTGCCACAACCGCGCCCCGCCACAACCACATCCTTGCCTCAACCCCCGTCAATCGTCACCGCCACAACCCATGCCCATTCCAGCCGCTCGCTCGTATTGATCAGATGCACGCCCTCTGACGTGGACTGGCAATGCAGCCGAAGATTGCCGACCGGCAAGACGTCCTCCGATGCGGCACAACTCTCGGCGCCCGTCATGAGCAACGCATCGCTTTCAGAATTCAGCACCATGGCCAGTACGCGATCTGGATCCGCCAGCAGTTGACTCCCGGGTCGCATGGCCGCCCTACCGATCTCGACCATAGGAGTCGCCGACGTGCCATCAATGGCAAAGTGCCACAGCAGCTGGCTCTTCACAGCGAGCGAGCCAGTCCCGCCGGCCTTCCCCGATTCCGGTGTGGCGCCTCTCTCATCGACGGAGAGCGCGACGAGTACTATCGGGTCGTTCCCGAAGTTGAGTATCGAAAGCTCCGAACCGGGGTGTGCCACGATCGTCATCCCAGGAACGACGGCGGTTCTTCCTTCTCCGAGAACGCGTGGTGCTGCTCCGAACCCGTCCCGGGTCACGGGATCGAACAGCGCGACCCCTCCCTCCGGAGCGTTCTTGACCAACACCGAACCTGTGCCCGCGGCGATTTCGATGACCGCGGACGAGCGAATCGCGGTGAACCGCGCGATGCCTGTTGGAGCGACCTCGTGCCTGCTCAAATTGAGTGAGAAATCCCCTGATCGCTCGCCCATGTCGGAGAGCGTTGCCACACGATCGATCGTCGTCGGCAGCGCGGAGGAAGGTTGGCGTTCGACGACCAGTCGACCGGAAACCCGCAGCACTTCCATTTGCGGCCAGTAGGCGTCAGTCGATGTCATCTCCAACCCGAGGGGAAGATGGCTTGTCTCTCCGACTACTGACACCCACGCCACAATGCTCTCCCCGCTTCTGAGCAGAGGGTCGGCCACCAATCGCAATGTAGGGCTGGTCGCGTGCAGATACTCAAGATAGTGGACGAGGCTCATCTCACCCTCTTCGGAGGTCTGCTCGAGCACTTGCGGAGCCAGAACATCGTGAAGTGCCGTGTCCTCGCCGGTCGCGATCGTCAGATTCACGGCGTCGTAAAAGCGGCGGGCGGCGGAAACATCCGGCGTATAACTGACCTCCGCCGCCAGAGGGTGTTCGAGCGTCACCAGTCGGTAGACCAGCGGCATGGTCAACAGGGCCATAGCTGCCGCAATGAAGAGAAGAGACGTTTGACGCACGCTGATGCTCTCGGGTGGAACTCTCCCGCGGGAACCGCGCGAGTGTGGTGAATGCCGCAAACACACACTCGCCGACTCCGCGCGATGGAGCATCGGTAGCTTCTACTGATTTCGGCGCGACATGATGACCAACCGTAGCCTCGCCATTTATGGCGCTCACTGCAGGTCGCCCTAACGCCTCTCGGACGGTGGTTCCAGCGCGACGAGTCCCAGCTGCCGTGCGGTAACGACAGCATCTCTGCGGGAACTGACGTCCAGCTTTGAAAGAATGGCCTGGACATGGCTATCGATCGTGCGTCTGCTCACGAACAGTATGTCGGCGATCTGGCGGTTCGAATACATTTCTGCCATCAGCCGCACAACTTCGATTTCCCGCGGGCTCAACACCGCACCCGCTAACCTCACACTAGTCTCTGGCGGCGTCACCGCCATGCCAATGGCGACGAGCTCCACGCTGGAAAGCGTCTGGCCCGTTTCATAGGCTGCTCGATACGCCGCGTCGTCCAGGGCGCCTTCAGGAGGCGACTGTCTGCCGTCCCAGCACCCCATCATCTCGGCGGCCATTTCCGAGAACCCCAGATCCTCCCACGCCGATTGGGCGGCGCCATAGAGCTGGGCAGCTCGTTGCCAGTCACCAAGTGCCTGGGCGACCGAGGCAAGCGCCGCGAGGCTGAACGAATTCATGTGAGACAACGTCGCCTGTTTCGCCAGAAAGAGTGTTTGCTGGAAGTAGGACAATGCAGTTGAGTAGTCCTGCCGGGTCATCGCCACTTCGCCAAGCACGCGCATCGCATAATGCCGCGACTCTCGAATGTTGTGCGATTCAGCCATGGAAAGCGCCTCTTTCGCGAGCCGCTCCGCTTCGTCGCAATTGCCCTCTCGTCCGGTTATCCAGGCCAATGAGCCCAACGCGAACGACCTCATCAGAAACGAGTGAGGCGTTGTGCTGGTCACCTCGATCGTTTCCAGAAAGTCTGCCCGTGCCAGGTCGAGCTCTCCCGTCAAAATGCGTGTGATGCCTCGCTGTCCCAGATTGTTCGAGATCAGAATCCCGGAATCGATTTTCCTGCTGACCTCGAGCGCTTCAGTGAAGCAATCCACGGCATAGGGTCCATCTGACCAGCGGGTCACCAGCCCCAGCGCGTGCAGGCTCGATTCGATTCCGGCCAGGTACCCGTGATGGCGACTCTGTTTGAGGGCGGCGGTAGAAAAGACATGGGCGGTCTCGAAATTGCCGCGCAAATACGCACATCCGCCTGCCCGCAATGTCAGCCCGATGATCGATTCGGCCGGAAGCCCCTCAGACTGCTCGAGGATACGGGTCAGTGTTGTTTCCCCTTCCAGGTTTGACCCATGCCTCCACCAGTAGGTGAGTAGCCCGCAGCCGATCTGGGCGGCCCGGGCCGGCATGTCGTTCTCCAGCGCCCAGCTCAACGCGGACCGCAGATTGTCCTGATCGCCCATCAGCTGGAACCCCTGCGAACCACGTGGCCGCAACCAGCAATCGGGACCCGGGTTGCCGAGCTGCCCGATGAACCACGTCAGGTGCCGCTCCCGGGCCAAATGCTCTCCTGCCGTCGCCCTCAACTGTTCGAGCCCATATTCGCGAATCGTCTCCAGCAGCGCGTATCGGGCCAGCTCGTGGTCCGCGCTGACACGATGAACGAGGCTGTGTTCCAGCAGGGTGGCGAGACCGGCGATCGTTGAGCCTGGCGAATCCTCACTGCCGACGGCGGCGGCCGCCTCGGTAGTGAACCCACCTTCGAACACCGAGAGAGCGCGGAAAAGCGACTGATCCTCCGGGGACAACAAGTCATACGACCAACCGATCGCCTGCCGAAGCGACCGGTGCCGGGCGGGCGCGTCGCGCGGACCGTCGGACAGCAACGGAAGCCGCTGCTGCAGTCGCGGCAGGAGCTCTGGCAGCGGGATAACCCGGGTTCGGGCCGCGGCCAGCTCGATCGAAAGCGGCAGCCCCTCCAGTCGCTGGCAGAGTGTCGCGACCTGCTGGAGGTGATCTGACGATGGTTTTTCGTCGCGCGCGTATGCCCGATCGAGAAAGAGCCGCACTGCGGTCGATGCGGCGATATCCTCGACCGCTGCCTCGGGTCGCGGGAGGTCGAGGGGTGGAACCTGATACTCGATCTCCCCGGAAATGCGCAGAACGATCCGGCTCGTGGTCAGGATGGTCAGCGACGGCGCCGCGATCAGCAGATCGGTCAGTAGCGGTGCGGCCTCGACAGCTCGCTCGAAGTTGTCGATGACCAGCAGCATCGAATCACCCTGCAACATCGTGCTGAGGTGATGCGCCAGACGCTCGCTGTTGCCGTCCGGAAGCGCCAGAGCTCTGGCGAGCTCGGTGGCCACCAGTGCGTCATTGTCGATGGCCGCCAGGGAGCAGAAACGAACCCCGAAATCGAAGTCATC
>CAYWSE010000007.1:0-76955 GCA_964461025.1 uncultured Sphaerobacteraceae bacterium
CTTCTCCCGCACGGGAGAGGGTCGGGGTGAGGGAAGGCGGTCGATCCCGCCGTATCCGCAGGGCCGAAAGCCCCTTGAAACACTAACGCAGCCCTTGGTCGACACTTCACCGTCGACCAGCCTGCCTTTGCCTTTTGCCCTTTGCCTGGTGCTTAGTGCCCAACCCTCTTTTGCGATTCTGTCAATTCCGCCTCTATACTCCTGCGATTCTGCCGATGTTGTGCGCGCGTGCGTTCGTCCCGGACCGATGAATGTTTTCCTATGACCTGACGCAACTGATCGAGACGGTCGGGTACATCGGAATCTTCATCATCATCTTCGCGGAAACAGGACTTCTGATCGGGTTCTTTCTGCCAGGTGACAGTCTTCTGTTCACTGCCGGGTTTATTGCATCGCAGGACATCCTCGACATCCGCATTCTGATCGTCGTCTGTTTTGTCGCCGCAGTGACCGGTGATGCGGTTGGCTACACATTCGGCAGCAGGGTAGGGCGGAGTCTCTTCGCCAAACCGCAGTCCCGATTCTTCAATCCGGACAATTTGATTAGGGCCGAAGCCTTCATGGAAAAGCATGGCGGCTTCTCGGTGATCATGGCCCGCTTCGTGCCGTTCGCCCGGACCTTCGTGCCCGTCGTCGCCGGCGTCAGCGCCATGCGCTACCGGCAATTCTTCGTCTACAACGTCGTCGGCGCGATCGTCTGGGCGGTGGGGTTGCCCCTCGCCGGCTACTATCTCGGCTCGCGCATCCCCAGCATCGATCACTACCTGGTTCCGGCGGTGTTGGTCGTCCTGGCGATCGCCTCGATCCCGTCTGGCATCCATCTCTGGAAAGAACACGGACACAAAGTCCGGTCCCGCTCGGCCGTTGCACCCGAACCCCCTAGCGAGCCGGTGGAGTAGGCGTTCGGCCGTACCGTCATTCCGAGCGGAACGGAGCGCCAGCGGAGTGCAGTCGAGGAACCTCCCGCCGCAGCGGTAAGCCTCCTACATCGTTGTCTCCTGCGTGCTGCCACTCCTTACGAGAGATCCCTCCACGCTGGTCGGAATGACGATGCCTCCGGCGCCTAATCGGCCACCATCGGCAACGTGGCCAGCGCCGCGTCGACCTCCTCCTGCGGGTACTCGTAGTCCTGCAGATCGCCTGAGAGATACCGGTCGTATGCCGAGAGATCGAAATTGCCGTGACCGCTCAACCCAAAGAGGATCGTCCGCGCTTCGCCCGCCTCCCGCGCCGCCAGCGCTTCATCGATCGCCACGCTGATCGCATGCGTCGGTTCTGGGCCGGGGATGATTCCCTCCGACCGGGCAAAAGTGATCGCCGCTTCGAATGCAGCCCGTTGCTTTACCGCGCGGGCCTCGAGTCCACCAAGCTCGTACAGGTGACTGATGAGCGGCGCCATACCGTGATACCGCAAACCTCCCGCGTGAATCCCCGCCGGCACGAAGGTATGTCCAAGCGTGTGCATCTTGACCAGTGGCGTCATGCCAATCGTGTCGCCGAAGTCGTATGCGTAGGTGCCGCGCGTGAGCGACGGGCACGCCGCCGGTTCGGCGGCGATGATGCGTGTCGAACCGCCGTCGAGCTTCGCTTTCATGAACGGCAGCACCAGACCGGCAAAGTTCGAGCCGCCCCCTGCGCACCCCACGATCACATCCGGCGCGACATCCGCCATCTCCAGTTGCTTCTGCGCTTCCAGGCCGATGACGGTCTGGTGCATCAGCACATGGTTCAACACCGAACCGAGCGAATACTTGGTGCCGGGCGTCGTCGCCGCATCTTCGACCGCCTCAGAAATGGCGATTCCCAATGAACCGGTCGAGTCGGGTGATTGCTCCAGAATCGCTCGTCCCGCGTTCGTGTCAGGGCTGGGGCTGGCCACGCATTCAGCGCCCCACGTCTGCATCATGATGCGCCGGTAGGGTTTCTGGTCGTAGCTGATGCGAACCATGTAGACCTTCAGATCGAGCCCAAACGTCGCGCAGGCCATCGCCAGCGAGCTGCCCCATTGCCCGGCTCCCGTTTCGGTCGACAACCGGGTCACGCCTTCCTGCTTGTTGTAGTACGCCTGCGGAACGGCGGTGTTCGGTTTGTGACTGCCGGACGGCGAAACGCCCTCGTACTTGTACAGAATCTTGATGTTGGCGGGGAGATCGAGCGCTCGCTCCAGCGCATGCGCCCGGTAGAGGGGCGTCGGTCGCCAGAGACGGTAGATGTCGCGCACAGCCTCCGGAATCTCGACTTCCCGCTCCTGGCTGACCTCCTGCATGATGATCGCCATCGGAAAGAGCGGAGCGAGATCGTCGGGACCGACCGGTTGGTGCGTACCCGGATGCAGCACCGGAGGCAACGGCGACGGCAGGTCGGGCTGGATGTTGTACCAGGCTTTGGGAAGATCGTCTTCGGTCAGGACAAACTTGGTTTGCTCGCTCACACTCACACCCTCTTCTTGGCGAAAAGCAACACTCGTTGCTCGATTGGCATGAGTGAAGCGTACGAAAAAGCTTGCCGCTGTGCAGCATTGTGTCAGGTGTCACCGGCTGACTGGCGCCTCGCCGATCAGGCCTGAGCCGCCATACGCGACGTAACGCACTGGTCAGACCCCGTTCGGACGCGATTCTTTCTCCGCGGCCAATCACACCAGGAAGTGATCCAGGTGTGGCGTTTCAGTGACCTTTTGACACGCGTTGTCAGCCCGGCGGAGATGTGCAAGAATCAGCCTCAGGTCCCCGCAGGATCGTCACCCTTCGAACGCTCGCGCTGAATGCAGGCATTTGGCGCTTGGGGTTTCGTGCGCCTTCCCGCATTGGCTGATCAGAGCGTCGCTTGAGCATCAGAGGTGGGAAGTGGGGCAGCAATTGGATCGCGGCAGCGAACCATTCGGACCGGCAGTGCTGGCCGGCATCGGACTGGGACGACACAGTGGGGCGGTGGCGGAAGCCGAAATACCGGCCCCGGTGCAGAAAAAACTCAGCCTGCCCAGGCATCTGACCCGCCCTCTCGACGTCATCGACTTCGCGCACCCAACCGAGCAGGACCTCGCCCGCGTCTTTTCGTACTATCGGGTGAGCTGGATCTACGAACCGACCACATTCCATCTCGAAGTCGACGAAGCGGGCCGACCCACCGAGCAGGTTTGCCCCGATTTCTACCTGCCCGACCACGATCTCTACATCGAGCTGACCACGATGCGGCAGGCTCTGGTCACACGCAAGAATCGCAAGATTCGGCGTCTGAAAGAGGCATTTCCGTCGCTCCACATCAAGCTCCTCTACCGCAAGGACTACGATCGGCTGATGGGATCGGTGTTTGGCTCGAATGGTCACGCCGTGACGCCATATCCCGGCAAGCCGATCGTCAGCGAACGGCAGCTGGAGCAACGGATTCGGGTGCTGGCGAGTGACATCGCCGCCGATCAGCAGAGCGAGCGACGGGAACCTCCCTGCTGGGGCCGCATGACGAGCAATGACTCGCAGCCGAATACACTTCAGCAGTCCCGCTTCTCCGAAGCATTCGATCCATGGGAAGCAGAGCACGATCGGGAAAGCGAGCTTTGTCTGATCGGTCTCGGCAACGATTCGATTCCCTTCCTGACGAACCTGGAGTTCGAGCTGAAGCTGACCGGACTGATGCCACCGGTCGACATGATGACGCTGTCGCAGCCCGGACCATGCCCGGAAGGCGAAAAGGTCTGCATCGCCCGGAAGCCATCCGTGGCGGTCGAGGGACGGGACGTGGTGCTCGTCTCGGGGATCATCAGCACCGGTTTGAATGTCGCCTTCGCGGCCGATTGGCTGCTCCGCCAGGGCGCCAGCAGCGTGCGTGTATGCACGCTCTTCGACCGGGCGGAAGCGCGCATTCTCGATGTGCCGATCTGCTGGTCGGGGTTTCAGGCGCCCCACGAGATCATCGTTGGGTTCGGTATCTCCTACCTGAATCAGTATCATGACCTTCCGGTCATCGCGCCGCTGAAAGCGCCGGCCCGTCCGAAGAACCGGGCGGTCAGAAGCGAGCAGCTGCACGAGCATCCGTGACGATCGGTCGATTCTCCGGCGGTCGCGACACGCCATTCTTCTGGTGGGGAACCGAGCAACGCGCCGGACCACACCCCGATCTGGAAACGCTCATTCAGTCGCAGTTCATCACTGAAGTCGGCGCGACACTCCTGCTCGATCTGATCGGGGCAGGACTTTCACTCGTCGTTGTCTCCGAAGCCAGCGGGGCAGGGAAGTCCTCACTCCTGGCGGCGCTGTTGGCCGAAGTGCAGACCGATCGACAGCGGATCTATCTGCGCGGCAACTACGAGACGTTCGAATTCCTCCGCACGACACCACCGAACGAGACCATGTTGATGGTCAATGAGATCAGCGCGCACTTGCCCGCCTATCTCTGGGGACCGCCGGTAACCGCGCTCTTCGAAGCGAAACGGACCGGCTATCAGGTGCTCGCGACCGCTCACGCCGCCAGTGCCGCTGCTCTCCTGCATATGCTGACAACCGCCCCCTTGCGCGTGCCCCAGTCACTGGTCAACATGCCGACGATCGTTGTCGTGCTCGCCTCCCCAACGAACCCCGATGATAAACGTCGCGGCTTCATGGCACTCACCGGCATCCGACCGGGTGCAACGCCCGAGTCGACCATGATCGAGCCAATCATCGGATTCGACGGCGAAGTCTCACGCGAAGCAGTCGCTCGAATGCTCGAAATTAATGGTGGAGGGTAGATGGTAGATAGTAGATGGTAGATGGCAGATGACCAACCATGCTGCGATCTACCATCTACCATTCACTATCTACTATCAACTGCCCACGGTCTACGACCTACGACTTCCAACCCATCGCGTATCCTTCTTCGGCGGGGCTTTGCCGCCGCCATGCTTCCCCACAGAGACACGATCGCGGTCTCTCATCCTGAGGACACCAGATGACCACCCCTTCACGCAAGAAAACCTCCGGTTCGACCGAACGACCCGCCACGCTCGGTGAATTGATTCAAAGTGGATACACCAGCCGCACCGTCCGCGAGGAGATGCGCTCGAACCTGATCGCCGCGCTGCGAAAAGGCGAGAGTCTCTTTCCGGGCGTCGTCGGCTACGAGCAGACCGTCATTCCAGCGATCGAGAACGCCATCCTCTCGGGCCAGGACATCATCTTTCTCGGCGAACGCGGTCAGGCCAAGACCCGGCTGGCCCGCAGTATGACGGCGCTCCTCGATGAGTGGATACCGATTGTCGAAGGCTCGGAGATCAACGACGATCCGCTTGCGCCAGTCTCCCGATTCGCGCGCGACCTGATTGCCGAGCGCGGCGAAACGACGCCCGTCGACTGGGTGCATCGCGACCGGCGCTACGGGGAGAAACTGGCGACGCCGGACACGACGATCGCCGACCTGATCGGCGAAGTCGATCCGATCAAGGTCGCCGAGGGCCGCTATCTGAGCGATGAGCTGACGATTTCCTACGGTCTGATCCCTCGCACCAACCGGGGCGTTTTCACATTGAACGAGCTGCCCGATCTGGCCGAGCGGATTCAGGTCGGGTTGCTCAACATCATGGAAGAGCGTGACGTGCAAATCCGCGGCTACAAGATTCGGCTGCCGCTCGATGTTCTCGTCGTCGCGTCGGCGAACCCTGAGGACTACACCAACCGGGGCCGGATCATCACGCCGCTCAAGGATCGCTACGGGTCACAGATTCGCACCCACTACCCGGAAACAATCGATCTCGAGATGGAGATCATGGACCAGGAGCGGACCCATTTCGGCACCGAGGGCATCACCGTCGAAACACCCGATTTCATGAAGGAAATCGTGGCTGAGGTCACCCATCAGGCGCGGCGCTCGCAGGATGTCTCGCAGCGATCGGGCGTGTCGGTGCGAATGAGTGTCGCCAACTACGAAAACCTGATTTCGAACGCGACCCGGCGCGCCATCCGGCTTGGCGAGAAGAGCGCGGCGCCGCGAGTTTCGGATCTCGACGCCGTCCATGCTTCGACCACGGGCAAGATCGAGTTGGAAACGCTCGGCGAGGTGCGCGAGGAGCAAGTTGTCGACCGGCTTATCGCCAACGCTATTCTGACGACCTTCAACCGGCACTTTTCGGTGCGCCAGTTCGATCAGCTGATTCAGGCATTCGAGAATGGACTGGCCGTCGAAGCATCTGATTTCATGCCCGCCATGGACTACGTCCACCAGCTGAGCCACCTGGAGGGCATCCGCGACGCCGTCGATCACCTCGGCGTTGGCGGGAGTCCGGTCGCGGTGGCTTCAGCTGTCGAGTTCGTCCTGGAAGGACTCCATCTGAATCGCAAGCTCAACAAGGGTGGAGGCGCCGGTCCGGCCCGGTACTACCGGTAGTCCCAACAAGCGCCTCCGCCGTCAGGAAACCACGTCATGTCCCGATTTGACCGCACTCGCTATACCCGCTGGGACGGCACCCAGCTTCTCAATCCGGTCGATGCGAACGATCTGATGAACGCCATGTCGGAGGAATTGATCCGCGACGGCGATCTGATGAACGCATTGCGGAGGCTCTTCTGGGAGGGCGTCGAACGTCCGGACGGCGAGCGGATGCCCGGTCTGCGCGAGCTGATGAATCGTCTGCGGCAGGAACGTCAGCAGCAGCTCGGTCGCTACGATCTCGGCTCGATTCTCGACGACATCCGCGAGCAGATCAAAGAGATCGTCGAGACCGAACGAGCGGGAATCCAGCGCCGGTTGGATGAGGCTGGCAGCCGGCAGCAGGCAGAGACCGAGGACTCGGACGATGCCCTCGACGAGGACTCGCTACGGCAGATACTCGAATCGATGGCGGCGAAGAAACGCGATCAGCTAGACGCGCTGCCCAGCGATCCAGCCGGGGCGATTCGCGGGTTGCAGGAGTACGATTTTCTCGACCCCAATGCCCGGGCGAAGTTCGAGGAACTCGTTGCCCAGCTGCAACAACAGATCATGCAGCAGACCTTTCAAGGCATGCAGCAAGCGCTCTCCGAAATGACGCCCGAGCAGGTGGCGTCGATGCGCCAGATGATGCAGGACCTGAACGAGATGCTCGAAGCGCAGGCGCGCGGCGAGACGCCCCAGTTCAACGAGTTCATGCACAAATGGGGGCATTTCTTCGGACCCGATGTGCAAACGCTCGACGACCTGATCGAGCGGATGCGTCAGCAGAGCGCCGCCATGCAGCAGCTGATGGACAGCATGAGCCTCGATCAGAAGAACGAGTTGCAGTCGCTCATGCAATCGGTGATGCAGGACCCGGGCATGCAGCAGGAAATGGCAAGGCTGCAGCAGAACCTCGGACAGATGATGCGACCGGACGACTGGCGCCGCGCCTATGACTTCTCCGGCAGCGAATCGCTGACGCTGCACGAAGCGATGCGCATGATGGATCGCCTCGACGATCTCGATTCGCTCGAACAGCAGCTGCGAGAAGTACGCGACTGGTCGGATTTCGCCAATCTCGATCAGGAGAAGATCGAGGATTTGCTCGGCGAGGAGTACCGCGAGCAGCTCGATCAGCTCGGCCAGATGGCGAAAGTGCTGGAAGAGGCAGGACTGGTGCGCAAGACGCGGCGAGGCTACGAGCTGACGCCGCAGGGAGTCCGGAAAATTGGCGAAAAAGCGCTGAGCGACATCTTCGCCCAGTTGAGCCGCGACCGCATCGGCCAGCATGAAATCAGCCGCTCAGGCGGCGCCGGTGAGCGGATCGATGTCTCCAAGCCCTACGAGTTCGGCGATCCATTCCTGCTCGATCTCGAAGCGACGGTGATGAACGCCGTGCAACGGGAAGGAGCAGGGGCGCCGGTCAAGCTCCTGCCGGGCGACTTCGAGGTCTACCGCACCGAGCACGTGACCCGCTCTTCGACCGTCCTGATGATCGACATGAGCCGCTCGATGTTCTATTCGGACAGCTTCACCGCGGCCAAACGGATCGCGCTGGCTCTCGACTCCCTGATTCGCAGCAAGTACCCGCGCGATTCACTCGACATCATCGGTTTTTCATACATGGCCGAAGTGCTCAAACCCGCAGATCTGCCGACGCTGACATGGAACGAGTTCCAGTACGGAACGAACATGCAGCACGGTTTCCAGATGGCGCGTGAGCTGCTGGGTCGCCAGAAAGGGACGAACCGCCAGATCATCATGATCACCGATGGCGAACCGACCGCTCACATCGAGAACGGCGAATTCTTCTTTCACTGGCCGCCGATGCCGCAAACGTTTCAGGAGACGTTGCGCGAAGTGATCCGCTGCACGCGCGACGGCATCAAGATCAACACTTTCATGCTGGAACGGTCGCCCTATATGATCCAGTTCGTCAACGACCTGATGCGGATCAACCATGGTCGCGTCTTCATGGCCCAACCCGACCAGCTCGGTGAATACATCCTCGTCGACTACGTGGCGAACAAGCGAAAGCTCGTCAATTGACCTGCCTGGCGCTGTTGTGCAAGCGACGCGATGGCCACCGTGCCGGCGCCACCAACACGACCAGCCCGACGAAGAGAAGCGCCGCGCCCATCCACTGAAGGGGAGCCAGCTTCTCGTCCAGCCATGCAACGCCAAGGAGGGTGGCCGTCAGCGGCTCCATCAACGTGAGCGTTGCTGCCGTGGCGACTGGCACCAGCGTCAACCCGAGCCCGAAGAAGAAGTAGGGAAGCGCATTCGTCCCCAGCCCGAGATAGAGCGCCACGGCCGCGCCTCGCGGTTCGAGAATCCACTCCCAGTCTCCTGCGAAAAAGAGGGGAAGGAGGATCAGCGCTGCGCCAGTGAACACCGCAGCCGTGACATCGACCGCGTCATGACCGAGACCGATCATCCGTTTGCTTGCCGTGACATACACCGCGTAGCCCGCGCCGCCCAGCACACCAAGCAGCAGGCCAGCCGGATTGCCTTCGACCGAATTCGACGTGCCGAGCACCATGAGCACCGCTCCGGCGATTGCCAGCAACGTCGCGATGACCCAAATCCGGCCGGGGTGCTCGTGCAGGAACCTCGCTCCAAGTAATCCGGTGAACACGGGAGCCACGCCAATTGTCAGAACCGTGCTGACCGCGACTCCGGCATGCTCGATCGCGGTGAAGAACGCGAGCTGCCCGCCTGCCACGCCCATCGCACCGATAGCGATCAGCAACCATGGCGTGGAAAGGTGGCGTGGACCATGGTTTCGGACGAGCGCGACGAACAGAAGTCCCAGCGCACCAAGAATCACCCGCACCGAGCCAATCGACAACGATGTTGCGGAATCGGGGGCGTACGTGCTAGCTGTGCCCGACGTTCCCCAGCAGATCGTGGCGAACAGCACCAGCGCAACTCCACGACCCATCCGTTGCATTCCTCGGTCGTGGGAGAGCGCCCAGACATAGCGAAATCAGATGGCGAATCCTACATCGCCATGCGGTCTGTCGCTGAATCTAGTGGTGGTCATCCTGGTTGCGCCAGGACTGGTCTTCGAAGCTCCAGATCTCGTCGGACGGCACCAGCACCGGCAGCCGTTCGACGTGAGTCGGACGGACCGAACTCGCTGACCGTGCGACGCGCATTTCACCACCGGCCAGTGTGCTGATTGTCAGAATCGTGCATTCATGCGGCGGTTCCACCAATGCAGCGAACGAGAGGTGCAGCACCGATTCGGTCACGGTTGTCGCGCGGACATGCAGGTGCCCGTGGAGAACGACTGCCGGTTCGATGAGCGTCTGCAGCTCGGATGTTCGCACGTCCAGATCGGTGAGGTCGCCGGCGTGTTTCATCCCAGCCAACTGCAGCGTTTCTGCGAGTGGCAGCAGTGGGAAGTGAGACATAATGATGTTCACAGTACCTTCACGTGTCGCGATGGGCGCACCGAGCGAACGAAGTTCATTCGTCTCAGCATCGCGCTCGACGCCCAGCAACTGGACGGATCTGCCATTGAGTGCAGTGAGCAGTGGCGGTGTGCAAGTCGCGGCATCGGCAAAGAAATGCTGAAACTCCGACGGTGAGCCAGGCTCGGCGGTGACGTCGTGATTGCCCGACAACAGAATGATCGGCTTTCCACTTGAACGCAGTTTCTGACGGACACGGCCCAGCGATTCTCGGTCGGCGAAATGCGAGAGGTCACCGAGCACGGCGATGGCATCGACGTCGTGCTCGGCGAATCGTCGCAGCGCTGCGTCGAGCAGGTCGAGTCCGAGATCGAAGCGCAATTCGTTGTGCCAGACCGCGTTCGGTTCGCCCGGCGGCGTGCAGTGAATCTCGGAAACGACGCCAATGATCAACTGTGAGGATTCAGGTGCATTTGCAGTCACGATGCAACTCCCGGCGCAATTCGACTCGGTGCAGGGATCATCGCAGACCGAATCCGCATGTCAAGCTTCGACAGGCACCCCAAGTTACCCGTACGGACTTTTTGCGGACAAGGCAGCTTATCCGCAAAACATCGATCCGCTCAGGTCCGAGTCGTCTCGATATGCTATTGTGGTCGTGAAAAGGCATATGACGATAAATAATTCAGAGGCCACGCTATCCTCTGGGTCGAAAGGCGTCGAACGTTGCGCGCAGTCTGGATACACAAGGCCTCATCAATCGCTGCTCCCGGCGCATCTATCGATCGCTTGCGGCAATACGGCATGGACACGATCTTTCTGACCGTCTCGGCGGCAGGCGCCTCGATCGACGAAGACAGCCAGACAGATGAGGCGTCACCAGAGGAGAAGCCTCTCGATGTCGCGCGGTTTCTGACGATGGCCAACGCAAGCCGGATTGCCGTTCATATGATGGTGCTGGAAGATCCGGTATTCGCTTTACCCGAGTATCACACCGACGCCGTGAATCGCCTGAACCGCGTCCTCGCCTGGTGTGCTGCACAACAACGGGCCGGACGGCCGGTTGCGGGGTTGCATCTCGACACTGAACCACATGGACTCCCTGGCTGGGCTGGATGGTCCTGGCGGGAGCGCGAGCGAGTGATGTCCGGGTATCTTCAGCTTCTTGGCAAAGCGCGGCTGGCAATCGATACACACAATCGCTCGACGAATGCCACGTTGCGGCTCTCCGTAGCCACTGCCTGGTGGTGGAACGAACAGGCTGCCGAAGGCAATCTTCCCTCTGCCGACGCGTCGAAAGTCGCTCGCCACACACACTTCATTGTGCCGATGGTCTATGGCGATGAACCCAGGCCGGGAACCGATTTATCTTTTTTGGTCGCGCGGTCAGCTGATGAAGTTCGCAAGGCGGCCACCCTCGTCGGCATCGCAGCGTGGGATTTCCGGGGAAAAGCCGGGCTGGATGCGATCCGACGGCAACTCGACGCACATCAGTGGCCGGTCGCTCGCAATTACCTGGGAACCTCCGTGTACTCGTTCGAGTCGCTTCAAATCGCAGACGATCAGGAAACAGGCGGCGTCTGATACAGTGTTTTTCCTCCAACGCGAATTTCGACGTCGACCAGATACTTCTTCGCGCCCTGCAAATCGGGCTCGATGCCGATTCCGGGTTCGTCATTGAGGAGAACCTGGCCGTCGCCGTTGCGTTCGAGGTGGTTCCTGGTGATTTCGACCGCGAGCGACTTCAGCTCGGCCGGGTACTCGCAGATCTCGTCGGTGGCTGATCCGGCGAACGGATGGAGCGATGCCGCCAACGCGAGGTGCGACGTGAAGGTGTGGTTGACGTAGATGATGCCGCGCTCCTGCGCATAGCGGGCGATGTCGTAGCTCGGCGTGATGCCCCCAATGCGTCCGGCGTCGATTTGCACGAAACCAATACCGGCATAGTCGATCATGTGCTGGGCCATGTGGACGTTATGCGACCCCTCACCACCCGCCAGCTTCACCGGCGCGGCTTCGCCGGCCAGCGTCGCGTAAGAATTCAGCGCCCCGGAAAGAAACGGCTCTTCCAGCCAAGTCGCGCCGAACTCCTTCAGCGCGGCCAATCGTGGACGCGCGAGCTCGATGTCGTCTTTCCAGACCGTTCCTGCATCGACGAGCAGGTGCGCGTCCGGACCAATCCCCTCACGCGCAGCGGCGATGTGTTCCGCATCGACTTCCGGTGTGCCCAGCCCGTAGGGTCCCCAGCCGAATTTCGCGGCGCGGTAACCCTCGGCGTTCGCCCGCTTCGCTTTGGCGAGCGTTTCCGCCGGCGTGTCACCAAAGAGCACTGACGCGTATGGAGTGCGCGGATACTGCCTCTCGTACCCAAGCAACCGATAGACCGGCTCGCTATGCATCTTGCCAAGCAGGTCCCACATCGCGATGTCGATGCCGGAAAGGGTGTGGTCGGTTTGCAGGAGGTCCATGCTGTTGGCGCGGACCAGATCGCCAATGCGGCGAATGTCGTCGACACTCTCCAGGCGCTGACCGAGAACCGAGTCGCGCACCGGTTTGCAGGCGCTGTGCGACATCGGCGCCACCCAGCTGGCAATGCTCACCAGCGGCGCCGCTTCACACTCACCCCAGCCGACCCATTCACCCGCCTGCAACCGGACGAGCAGCAGGTCCTGGCTGCCGTCGCCGATATCCAGCACCTCGGGCATGGAGCAATAGTAGAAATCGACCGCTTCGATCTTCGGCATGAGGTTTGTCGCCTTCCGATAGGTTGCGTGACGTTGTTTGCCGGCCCATCGCCGGATCCGACTGCGTGATTCTGCCGATTGTCGAGCGAATTGTCATCCCGCTGCATCTGGCGACCTAGCCAAGTGGATTACCCTGCTCGTGGAGTTGTCCGCCGCGATCGCATCGCCGAGAATATTATGATCACCAATTCGTGCGCTGGCGCAGCATCCTCGCCAATGCTCGAGATCACCCTCTTGAAAGGATTCCAACCAAGTCATTGAGCACGTTCTCGCCTTCATCTGGATCAAATGGCCTGCATGGCTCTACGAGCCGCGGCGGTCGCCCAGCTTCACCGCCCGATCCGGGCGGATCAACGCGACGCTGGTCTCTCAACTGGAAATCGATTCGCCAGGGCATTGGCCAGACCTGGAGCGCCACCGTCCGCGTGTTTCAGCTCGTCTGGGAAACCAGTCCGCGTCTCACCCTGATGCTGGCGACGATGACGTTGTTGATGAGCGTCATCCCGGCCGCTCAGGTCTGGCTCGCCGGTCGTCTGATCGACGAAGTCGTTGCCGGCATCACCGGGGGCGGCGGCAATGAATACATCCGGCCAGTCATCATTCTGGCAATCATCCAACTCGTTCTCTTTCTCGGCGCCAGCCTCTTTCAGACTTTGAGCAACATCAGCCAGCAGCTCCTGCAGGAGCGATTGGCGATTCACGTTCAAATGTCGATCATGCGCCACGCCAACACCCTCGATCTCGCCGATTTCGAGAACGCCGCGTATTACGATCAGCTGCAACAAGCCCAGAGAGAATCGGCCAACCGGCCAGTGATGATGGTCACCAGCGTGTTCGGCATGGCCAGGTCGGCTATTACGTTCGCAACAATGGTCGGGTTGTTGATCGGCCTGTCGCCCTGGATCGCAGTTGCAGCGCTCATTGCGCCGATTCCGGCGTTCATTTCTGGATCGCGGTATGGTTGGTGGGGGTATCAGCAGATGCGCCGGCTCTCCCCTACTCGCCGGCTCATGTCCTATTTCACGACGCTGATGACCACCGATACTTTCAACAAGGAAATCAAGCTCTTCACCCTCGGCGATCACTTCATCGGCCGCTACGAAAAAATCTCTGCACAGTACTACGACGAAACTCGCGAGCTCCTGATCCGTCGCTATGTGGCGGGATTCGGCTGGGGCGCGTTGACGATCATCGCTTCCTCCGCCACGTTCCTCTACGTCGCGGTGCAGGCCGTGCGAGGGTTCATCACACTTGGTCAGTTGACTGTCTATGTGCAGGCGGCCCAACAAGTCCAGCAGTCGTTTCAGGGACTGCTTGGCGGTATCCAGAGCATTTACGAACACGGTCTCTATCTGTCGACGCTGCACGATTTGCTCGACCGTCAGCCTCAGATCGAGACTCCCGAGAACCCCAAGCCGTTGCAGATTCCGTTTCAGCAGGGAATCACTTTCGAGAATGTCTCGTTTCGATACCCTGGTCGCGAGGACTGGGCGCTGCGGAACGTCTCGTTCACCATCGATCCCGGCGAGATGATTGCGCTGGTTGGGAAGAACGGCGCCGGCAAGACCTCCATTGTCAAACTTCTCGGCAGGCTCTATGACCCAACCGAGGGCCGCGTCCTCGTCGACGGTGTTGACATCCGAGAATATGATCCTCAGCAGCTGCGACAACACTTCGGCACGATGTTCCAGGACTATGTGACCTATCAGTTGACAGCACGCGAGAACATCGGTGTCGGCAATCCGGAACGGATAGACGATTTCGCCGCCGTCCGGGCTGCCGCGGAACGTGGCGGCGCCGATCGGTTGATCGACACCTTCGACGACGGTTACGAAACGATGCTCGGCAAATGGTTTGAGGAAGGCAACCAGCTCTCGGGCGGCGAATGGCAGCGAATCGCACTCTCCCGCGCGTTCATGCGTGACGCTCAGATTCTGATCCTCGACGAGCCAACGTCGGCGCTCGATGCTGAAGCGGAGCACGATCTTTTCACCCGCATCCGAGAACTTGCGGTCGGCAAGATGGCGATATTCATTTCGCATCGCTTCTCGACGACGCGTCAGGCCGATCGCATTCTCGTGCTGGAAGACGGTCAACTCGTCGAGCAAGGCACCCACGAGGAATTGATGCTGCAGGCCGGGCGCTACGCCCAGCTCTTCATGCTGCAAGCCGAGAGCTATTTCTGGAACAGTGAGGCGACCGCCCCCCTTTGACCGGCTACTCGCCGTGGACGCGACATCTTAAGTACCGGTGGCAAATGCCAGAAACAAGAACGTGGCTGGTCGGTCGTCCCAGGCACGCAGCGTGACGATCGAACTGAGTTTGACAACGATTTCATCGCCTGGTAGGAGGTCAATGGTGTCCCGATCGAGCGTCGTGCGGCTCTGAGCGCTTCTCCAGCCGACTGGACCGGCATGGACACCGATACGTAATCGCCCGTCGAGTGCGATGACGAGAGAGGGCCCGCTCAAAGACTGTATGTCGATCGCTGCGCCATGGTTGGCCTCGACCACCCACCCTTCCAATTGATAAACGCCCCGAGTCGGAACCGCCACGAGTTGCTTCATGTCGAAATGGACTGTGACATGTGCATCGTCGTGGAGGAGATCCGCAGTCGGAAGTCCGTTGAGCTGCGTCGACAGTGCGGGCTCCGCGACTGTCGCTAGGATCAGCACAAGCGGCAACGGCCCCTCCTGCCAAACGGAGAACGCCAATCCGCGGTGCACGCTGACCGGCGCGCCGGGCAGCACGTGAGTGTCCCTTGGGGTGTCGGATTGCCCGGAGCCGGCGCCATATGAAGCGCTGCCCTCAAGCCGGCCGGCCCCGGACTCGACCACTATCACGGCTTCGAGGTGCTGGTCCAGGGCGATCCGGCCTCCGGGAGCGATCTCGACCTTTGCCAGATGGACGAACGCGAGATCGCCTGCGAGGGCTATATCATCAATCTGAAGTAACGCCTTTACCCTGCCCAGGGAGAGAGATTCGGCCCACCGCTGGATGACTTTTCCACCGCTGACTCGCACGAACTCGCGACTTGCCCTATTCGCGGACCTCTCCATCAGATGGTCGCCGAGCGTTATAGGGCTAATGCCGGCAACGGACGTCTCGACGACCAGGAATTTCTCGGACGGTTCGACCGAGAGCACGTCGACTGAGGATCCCGGCGACACGTCACGCAGATCGAGCAACGAGTTGATGAACGCGTCGATGTTTTCACTGGTCGTGCGGCCGAAGTCATGGTTCGTGAAGTCGGCATGCGCAACGTCGAGCAGGGCGGAACCAGGGCCACCGGCGAGAACGGCATTAACCGTGTCATAGAAGCGGCGAACCGCGCGCTCATCCCGCTCGACGTCGTACGGGACAGCACGGGGCTGGTCCACGAGGACCTCGAGCTGTCCAATCGTCAGGCCGGTCAGCACTGCCAGAAAAATCGCGATGCGATAACCACGAACAGCCATCGAGTCTTGGCCCCGAAATGCCTGGGACGATTGGCCCGCAGAGGCGCTCGCCGAAGAGCCCTGATCCATCGTGGCGTGACCTGCGCTGGCAGGCATGACGAGGATTCGCTATTTCGTGAGTTCGCGCAATCGAAGATCCGCCGCGCGTCCCCCTCAGGCGAGATCGTTTCGCGTCGCGTACGCAGCGGCAGCCGCGCGGGTTGGTAGCTCCAGCTTGGCAAGAATGCTGGAAACGTGGTTTGAAGCTGTGTACCGGCTGACGAAAAGGAACTCGGCTATTTCTCTATCGGTTCGACCTTCGGCAACCAGCCTGAGCACCTCCAGCTCACGCCGCGTCAGTGCGCACGAGCCCCGATTTTTTGAGCTCTCGGAGGGCTCCTGAAATGCCGCAAGGGCATCCTCAGGAGACAACAGGCGGCTCTCACTCCAAAGCGCCTCGAATCGAACTTCACCAAGAGCGGTGCGAGCCTGTTCCATCGCGAACTGCTGATTGGCTTCCCCACCCCAGGTCATGCTGGCGCCGGCACGCTCGATGATGGTGAAGGCAGCACCTGCGAGCTTCGAAGCCGCAACGGCGTCCCCGCGTTGTATGGCGATCCGCGCGAGTCCAGAGAGCGCAATCGCCGCATTGCGCTGCTCCTTCTGCTGGATGGCAAGGTGCAATCCCTCCCGATAGAGTGTCTCGGCCCGTTCGCTCTCTCCGCGGGCCGCCATGGCATCCGCCAGCGACATCGCTCCAGCCGAATAGATGTAGGCAAGACTAAAGCGGCCGGCGACGTTCTGACTTTCTTCGATCAGCTCGACGGCTTCCTCGACTCTCCCAGCCATCAGCAGAACCGTCCCGAGATTGTTCGCATCGCTCGCAATGTCAGCCGTTGAATCGTACTCTCGCGCAATCACCAGCGCCTGCTCGAACGAGGTGATTGCCTCCTCCGTCTTTCCCGCTAATCGGTACGCCCGCCCCTGTGCCGCCAGGGCCCTGTCCAGCAATGCAGGCTCTATCGTCTTGCGTGCGACATCGACCGCTTCGCCCGCGAAGGTGACGGCCCGATCGGTTTCTCCCGCAACGGTCGCCAGATCGGCCGCAACTTCCAGGGCCGTCGCTTTCAACGCTATCGAGACATCGCCCCGCAGCGCCAGCGCGCGTGTCAACCAATCGAGCCCCTCGTGAACTGGTCCACGCGCTCGCCACCATCGGTTCACTTCGACCGCGATCTCGATGGCCAGCTCTGCTCTCCCGGATGCGATAGCCCAGGTCAAGGCCGCGCGGATGTTCCCCAGCTCGAGTTCGGCGCGGTCGAGCCACAGCGCATAATCGGGACCGATCCATGCCTGCCGGATGTTGCTGCTGAAATCGCGGCAATAGATCGCATGTCTCTCGCGAGTGCCGTTTGCGTTCGGCGTACCAGCGAGCTGGCGAGCGCCGAATTCGCGGATCGTTTCGAGCATCTGGTAGCGGGTGAGGTCCTGCACGACAGTTTGCGTGACGAGACCGATATCGACAAGCGACGTAAGACCGTCGAGGACGCTCATGCCAACGAGGTCGCGGCTGCCGTGATCGCTGTCGTCCAGATCGGACACAACGCTGATCGCAGCATCGAGCGTGAAGCCGCCGACAAAAACCGAGAGCCGCCGAAAGATGCGCTGCTCGACCTCCGACAGAAGGTCGTAGCTCCAGGCGATCGTTCCCACGACCGAACGCTGATGCGGGGGTACATCGCGCGGTCCTCCTGTCAGCAGGGCCAGAGCGGGACTCAGCCGTTCGTGCAGGTCATTCAGGCTCATCGCTCTCAGCCGCGCTGCCGCCAGCTCGATCGCCAGTGGCAGCCCGTCGAGCATCGCGCAAATCGACTCGACGACGGCGGCGTTCTCGCCTGTGACGGAGAAGTCCGGACAGACGGCTCTGGCTCGCTCATCAAACAACCGTCCGGCAGGCGACAAGTCCACGGGGCCGATTGCTCCAGGAGACCCGTTGCCGCGGCGTCGCAGCGGCGCAACTGCGTATGTGATTTCCGCCATGAGGTTCAGCCGGCGGCGGCTGGTGACGAGCAACAGCAGACGCGGGCAGGTGGCCACCAGTCTGGCGATGTCTGGCGCCGAGTCGACAACATGTTCGGCGTTGTCCAGAACGAGCAGAATCTTCTCCTCGCCGATCACGCCGGCAACGCGCTCGAACAGGTCTCCATGGCCTTCTTCACGGAGACCGAGAGTCCGGGCAATCGCCGAAAGCACCTGCCGATGATTGGTCAGCGCGACGAGCGACACAACGTACACACGATCGGCAATGTCGGGGGTGGTGCCCGCCGCGATTTCGAGCGCGAGGCGCGTTTTGCCGACGCCGCCCGGCCCGGTCATTGTCATCAAGCGCACGGCCGGGTCGAGAAGCGCGGTCCGGATCTCGGCGAGTTCTCGTTCCCGGCCGATCAGCGGTGTGGGCGAGGCGACAGGACGATCAGAAAGCAAGGAAGGCAGTTCACCGACTGGCCTTGCGCATGCCAGGTCGCCTTGGATGGTTGTATTCGCGTCTTGCTGCGGCGTTGTGCTGTCCATTGCCCCGGAAGGATCGTCGATTCGATGTCGCACAAGCAACGTTATTGAAAGTCCGCCTGGCGGCGCCAACCTCGCCCCTAGAAATGATCGAGCAGCTCGCTGAAGGCGGCGATCTGGAGGAAGCGCCGTCCGGATGGGAGCATCAGCTCCTGATGTTCCAGCGCCCAGGTGTTCGCGTAGGGAATGAAGACGGCGTTCAGCCCAGCCGCCAGCGCAGGGTTGATGTCGGAGCGGGGCGAATTGCCGATCATCCAGGTTGACTGTGGGTTCCAGCCGAAGCGGCGCACGACGTCGTCGTACGACTCCCTCGTTTTCTCACGAACGATGATTGTCTCGAGAAAATGCATATCGATGCCCGACTTCTCGATTTTCAAACGTTGCTCTTCCTCGCTACCCTTGGTGAACATGACAAGCTCGTGCCGAGACGCGAGCTGTGGAAGCGTTTCGGCGACGCCGGGCATCAGATCGATCTCCTGCATCAGGATTTGCTCCGAGAATCCCATGATCGTGTTGATGTCCTCTTCCGCCACATGCCGCTCGCTGAGCTGCCGGTAGCAAAGCTGCAGACTTCGAGCGAACGCCGCCGACCCATAGCCATGGATCTCGAGGTTGGCCAGCTCGATTTCCTGCAGCACCAGGCGGACCCGGTCTGGATGCAACGTCGAATGGTCGAGGAAATCGATGAAGGCGTTGATCGCTTGCTCGAAATAGATGTTGTTCTGCCAGAGGGTGTCGTCGGCGTCGATCAGCAGTTGCTGTCCACCGGAAATGTCGTTCAGGGAATTGGACGACAGGGAGGCATTCCGCGGAGACGTGTCCATGCCCATGATTCTAGCGCAGGCGGTCACCGACGACCCTGTTGACACAGTTTCCGCGTCTCCATACAATACTTGTAAGACATCTTACAGGCGAGGACGCTGACGTGGTTGCTGGCGCGAACCCCAACTCCACCAATGGGAACCAACGAGTCGAAGTGCTCGGGCCAATTCCAACGGTCTCGCTGGTGCCGGAAGTGCACAACCGGTTGCAGCAGTACATCGCCGAAAACCACCTGCAACCGGGCGATCGCCTGCCATCTGAGTCCGCTCTGGCAGAGGCGATGGGCGTGGGCCGTCCCCTGATACGCGAGGCGCTGCGAGGACTGGAAACGGTTGGACTGATCGAAACGCGCAAAGGCGTCGGCCGGTTCGTCCGTGCGTTCGATGTCGAGTCCTATCTCGGTCACTTCACGTCCGACGTGCTCGCTCATTCCTTTTCGGTCAACGATTTGGCCGAGGCGCGCTGTCTCCTCGAGATCGCATCGGTCAGCAACGCGGTCGAGTTGCTCACCGACGACGATTGCCAGCAGATTGCCGCGTATATCGACACCATGCGGCGAAATGCAGAGGAAGGCATGAGAGACTCAGACAGCGACATCGGTATGCACCGGGTGATCATGAACCGCGCCGACAACCGGATCATTGCAGCGCTCCTCGATGCCGTCTACACCCTGGGAAATGTCGTTGATGCGGCGCAATCGCAAGAAATGCGCGAGCAGGATTTCAAAGAACACGAGAGAATTGCGGAAGCAGCCTATCAGCGAGATGGAGAAGCCGCGAGAGCGGCGCTCATTGCGCATTTCGAGACCACCGCGTCGCGTGTCGGGTTCCGTCCACTCTGGCGGAATCTGAACAGAAAGGAGAGCGCCGGCTTTGCACCTGTCGCTGGGTAGAGCAGCGACGCAACTCTTCAACCTTTGGCTCAAATGAGCGGCTGTATTCGTCGACAACGAGGAGAATGGCATGGAAAAGGCAAGACTTGGAATCGACACGCTCATTGCTGGCGCGGCATCAGGTGAGATGTCCCGTCGCGACATCATCAAGGGTGCGGCGGCGCTCGGCATGGGCGCCACGTTCGGCATCGCACTGGCGGGCGCTTCGGGCGTTGGCGCCCAGGAAGGCATGACGCTGACATTCGACGCCGGCGCGACGCAAGGCGGCGGCGGTCGCCCCAACACCGAGCACCCGGCGTATAGCTTCATCATTAACGGCGGCAGCCAGTTCGAGATCAACCGGATGGTCGATGCACGATTAGTGACCCTCTCTGCCGACCTTCAGGAGTGGGTCGGCGATCTCGCCGAAAGCTGGGAAGTCGTCGACGACGTCTACACGTTCAAGCTGCGTGAGAATGCCGTCTGGCACGATGGTACGCCGGTGACCGCAAAGGACGTCGTCTTCACGATCAATCTTCTCACCGATCCGGCGACGACCTCCCGCTGGGGATCGTCGTTCCGCAACGTTGTCGGGTATGCCGAGGCACAGGAAGCCGAGACGCCGACGTCGCTGACCGGCGTCACCGCACCGGACGACTACACCGTGCAGATCGAACTGGCCCAGGCCGATTCCGGCATGCTGTCCGGTTTCATCTTCATTAACATCCTGCCCGAGCACGTGCTGGGAACAGCCGACCGGGCCACGATCACCGAACTGCCCTACTGGACAACCTCTGAGCGCGTCGGCGCCGGGCCGTTCAAGTTCGTGCAGTTGGTGGAAGGCGAGCGCGTCGAGCTGGTGGCTCACGAGCAGTACCATCACGGCGCTCCGGCGGTCAAGAATCTGAATCTCCTCTTCTTCGCCAGTGCCGCGACCTCGCTTGCCGCGCTGCAGGAAGGGTCGAACCTCGTGGCGCCAATGTCGGTGGCCGAGCTGGAGCTTGTCGAGGGAACGGAAGGCGCTGAGGTTGTCGGCTTTCCCGCCGGGGTCGGCGTGATCTTCTACAACACATTGCAGCCCGAGCTCAATGACAAGCGTGTCCGTCAGGCGATGGCTTATGCGATCGACAAGGTGACGATCTGCGAAACACTCTTCCAGGGTTACGCCAGTCCGGTATCGACTGAGATTCCGTACGTCACGTGGGCACAGCCAGACGATGCCAATCCATACGATTACGACCCAGAAAAAGCCAAGGAGCTCCTCGCGGAGGCTGGCTGGACTGGCGAGCGAACGCTTGGCTTCTGGTACTACTACACCGACCCAATCACCGCGCTGGTGATGGAAGCAATGCAGCAGTATCTTGCCGCCGTCGGCATCAACACCGAGTTGAAGTTCGACGATGGCTCAGGCGTGCGCACGCAGGAGATCGCCGACAAGACGTGGGATATGACCTATGGCTCGTTCGGCGCGCAGCCATCACCGGCCAACCTGACGGCCGTCTGGGGTCCTCCTGGCGAGGTGACCTACGGTTGGCTGAACGACGACTTCAACGCCGAGATGGACGCCGCATTGCTCACCTACGACCGGGACGAGCAGGCCGTCCACTATCAGAATGCAATCCGCATTCTGAACGAAGAGTCGCCCTCAGTCTGGCTGTACGACCGTCGGAATTTGATCGCCCTGAACTCAGCCAGACTGCAGAACTCGGTGTGGGGACCTGGGCACATCTACTGGGCCAACCGCGCATTCGAGTGGACAGTCGCCGAGTAAAGGCGCACGCAACGTGAATCGCGGGGAGGAGAGTCGACTCTCCTCCCTGCTTCCACCGTCGTTTGCTCTTCCATTGATCTTTGCAAAGCACGACACCGACCGTCTCGCATGAACAGGGTGCCGGGAATCTGAGGCGTGACAACCTATCTCATCCATCGTTTGCTCCATGCCATCACGATCATGCTTGGCATCAGCATTCTCGTTTTCGCCTTCGTCGAGCTGGCCCCGGGCGATGCGATCGATGCGATGATGCCTCCCGAAACCTTCGCGACTCCGGAGGCGAAAGAAGCAGCGCGCGAGCGGCTGGGGCTGAATGACCCAGCGCCACTGCGTTATGTGCAGTGGCTCGGCCGGGCTGTCACCGGCGATCTCGGCTACTCGCTGACTTCGCGGCAACCGGTCACCGACATCATCATGGTTCGGCTTCCGAAAACACTTCAGCTGGTCGGCACCGCAATGGTTTTCTCGATCATCGTGGGAGTGTCGACCGGAATCATCTCGGCACTTCGCCAATACACCTGGATCGACTACGCCGCGACCTTTTTCTCTTTCTTCTGGTTGTCCGTGCCGGGATTCTTTCTCGGGTTGATGATGATCTATCTATTTGCCGTGAAATTGAACTGGTTTCCTGTCTTCGGCGCATCGTCGCCGGGCGCCGACTACCCGATTCTCGACCGCCTGCATCATCTGGTCCTGCCTTCCGTCGTTATCGGGCTCGATTTGGCCGCGGCGCTGACGCGCTACACCCGCGCCAGTCTGTTGGAGGTCATGCGAGCCGACTACATGCGAACCGCCCGCGCCAAAGGTTTGAAAGAGCGCATCGTCATTGTCCGTCATGGATTGAAGAACGCCTTGATCCCGATCATCACTGTCGTCGCCTTTCGCATGCCATACCTGATCAGCGGCGCGGTGGTCATTGAAACCGTTTTCCAGTGGCCCGGCCTGGGATTGCTGACCCTCAACGCCGCCAACCAGAAAGACTATCCGCTGGTGCTGGCCCTTGCCCTGGCCGTGACCATCATCGTCGTCGTCAGCAGCTTTCTCGCCGACATTGCCTACAGCATCGTCGATCCAAGGATTCGGATCGGATGAGCGCTCTCGCGTCGACCTCCGCGCTTACCTCGCCCGATACGGCGACGCTGACCCGCGTACGCCAGCGGGCGAGCTTCTGGAAGCGTCTGGCCAGACATCGCGTCGCGCTGGTGAGTCTTTTCTTCCTGGCGTTCATGGGTTTGGCTGCGCTGCTGACGCCCTACGTCTCGCCATACGATCCCTATGCCATGAGTCTCGGGGAAGGGGGCAAAACGCCGAGTCTGGAGCACCCTCTTGGCACAGACAAACTCGGCCGGGACACGTTGACGCGCGTCTTTGTAGGCGGCAGGGTGTCGATTGCCGTCGCCCTGAGTGCCGTCGCCATCAGCTCTTCGCTCGGCACCGTGCTGGGGCTCATCGCTGGTTTTCGCGGGGGATGGGTCGATGCCCTCATCATGCGTGTCACCGACGTGTTCATGGCATTCCCAATCTTCGTGCTGCTGATCGTCCTGGTGTCGATGCTCGGTTCCAGCGCGAAGAACATCGTGCTGATCATCGGCTTGCTTAGCTGGATGGGTGTTGCGCGGCTGGTGCGAGGGCAGGTGCTTTCGGTGATGAACGAGCCGTATATCGAATCGGCGACGTCGACCGGAGCCCGTTCGAGTCAGTTGCTTCTGAGGCATGTCCTGCCGAACAGCTACATCCCGATCGTCGTTGCCAGCACCCTTGGCGTGGCGAATGCCATGTTGCAGGAAGCAGCGTTGAGCTTCCTCGGTCTGGGCATTCAGCCGCCCACCCCGTCCTGGGGAAACATGCTGAACTCCGCTCAATCTCTTCAGGTGTTGGTGAATGAACCGTGGGTCTGGATTGGGCCCGGGCTCGCAATTGCCCTGACGGTGCTGGCGATCAACTTCCTTGGAGACGGTCTGCGCGACGCACTCGACCCGCACGCCTGAACGGCGACGGCATTTGACTGACTGGAGTCACATCACGTGTTCGATACAGTGATCAGGAACGGATCGATTGTCGATGGCTCTGGCGCGGTAGCCGCGTTCAGGGCCGACGTCGGGATTCGCGACGGTCAGATCGGCGCAATCGGGCAACTCGCGGAAGATGAGGCTCGTGAGATCATCGATGCGACCGGTTTGACGGTCGCACCGGGGTTCATCGACGTCCACATCCATTCGGAAATCGCGCTGCTCACCCCGGGCAACCCCGGCCGGTACGGTGCTTTGAAGCAAGGCGTGACGACGCAGCTTCTCGCTCCGGACGGTTTCGGTTGGGCGCATTTGAACGATGACGAACGCGCCGAAATGTGGGAGTACACGGCGTTCTCGACCGGCAAGGCCGATCTCGGCCCTCCCTGGCCGCATGCTGCCGACTATCTGGCGCTCTTCGATGGCAACACGCCGGCGAATGTCGTTCCCCAAATTCCTCATCTGCCGATCCGTCAGGCGGTGATGGGTTGGGAGTCGCGCGCCGCGACGGAGGATGAAATTTCCGGTATGAAGGGGCTCGTCGAGGAGTGGCTCGACGCCGGCGCTGTCGCGTTCAATACCGGACTCGACTATCAACCCGTCGCCTACGCGGACACACATGAATTGGTCGAGCTCAGCAGGATGGCCGCGGAAGCGGGTGCGATCTACGCCGCGCACATTCGCTACGGCATTCTCGGTCGCGAGGGGGCGTGGCGAGAAACGTTCGCCATCTCCGAACAGGCCGGCATTCCGGTCCACTTTTCGCATGAAAACGTCGATGACGAGACCCGTCCCCTGCTCGAGGAAGCAGTGGGACGGGTCGATCTGAGCTTCGAGTCGTATTGCTACCCAGCGGGATGTACCCACCTGGCCCAGATGCTGCCGACCTGGGCGCAGGCCGGTGGTCCGGATGCGGTCGTTGAGCGATTGCAGGACCGGAACGTTCGGGAAGCGCTGACTGCCTACCTCGAAGACCGGTTGACGATCGACGAAAGCCGGCCCGCCAAGCTCGTGATCGCCGCCAACCAGAGCGGTCAATACATCGGACGTTCGCTCGCTGACGTCGCTTCCGAGAAGTCATTGCCGATCGGTGAAGCGGCCATCGAGATGCTGATCGACGAGCATCCGTATGCGCTGATGGTTTTTCACCGCCGCATGACGCCAGAGCAGAATCGCGAGCGGGTCCGCGAAACGATCGCCCATCCATTGATGATGGTGGCCAGCGACGGCATTTATCACGGCAGCTTCAGTCACCCGCGATCGAACGGCTGTTTCGCCCAGGCGCTCCGTTTGGGTTGGCGCGAGCTTGGCGCCGTCACCCTCGAACAGGCGGTTCACAAGATGAGTGGGTTCCCGGCGACGCGATTCAAGGTTGCCGGCCGCGGTTTCTGTCGGGACGGCTATGCCGCCGATCTCGTGATCTTCGACGCCGACACTGTTGCGGACGGCGCCACCTGGGAAGATCCGCTACGGGGACCGATCGGTGTCTCGCGAGTGATGGTGAATGGCCAGTGGGTTGTTGTCGACGGCGAGCCGACCGGAAATCTGCCGGGTCAGGTGCTGAGACGGCAGGACTGGGTGGCGCCGGCATGAACGCGAGACTGCGGACCGTCATTGTCGGCCTGAATCACTACCACGTCACCGGCTGGGTCGAGTCTCTGGCCGCATTTCAGGATGCCATCGAGATCGTCGGTCGGTATGACCCCGATCCGGCACGTGAGTCGGCGGATGCGCCAGACTTCTCCGATCCGAATCTCTCCCAGGCCTTCCCAGCCTGGCTCTCGGAAGTGCCATTCTGGAGCGATCTCGACGCCATGATCGCCTCGGTCCGCCCCGAGCTGGCGCTCATCACGTTGCCGAATGTCGCCGTTCCGGATGCGGTTGCCCGGCTCGGCGCCACAGGAACGCACCTGCTCGTCGACAAGCCCGGCGGAGCGAATGCCGTCGATGCGGCCGCGGCCATGAAGACTGCGCGCGATCATGGCGCGAAGGTCGCGGTGGCGTTCACACGACGGCACGGTCATCCCTGGCGGCAGGTCGCAAGGGAGATCGAGTCCGGACGCCTGGGCCGCGTCATGACGGTCGAAGCGGTGTTCACTACCTCGTCAGTCGTCGTTCGTAATCCCGACAATCACATCTTCGACAAGTCACTGATGGGCGGCGGCATTCTCAGCTGGCTCGGCGTCCATGACGTCGATTTGATCCACTGGCTGACCGGCGAACGGATGGACACTGTCCAGGCCATGACCGCCACAGCCACCTCCGCCGAAATCGACGTCGAGGACACGATTTCCATCGCATTCCGTCTCAAGGGCGGCGCGCTTGGCACGATGCACTTTGCGTATGCGCTGCCGCGACAGGGCGGCGAGGGCTATGTGGCGATACGTGGCACGAATGCGTCGGTGCGTATCGACGCCAGTGGCGCAACGACCTGGATCGGGGCGGGAACGGCGGTAGATCCTCTCCTCACGGAGAACATCACAAGTGAATCGATTCGACTGCCGGGCTACGGAACCGTCGGTTCTCTAATCGTTCGCGACCTGCTCGACGCCATCGCCGAAGACCGGGATCCCAGGGCGACCGGCGAGGATGCCGTCGCGGCGCTGCAGGTGATCGATGCGGCATATGCCTCGGCGTCTCAATCCGGCAGGCGAGTGACCATCGATTGGGGGGAACTGTGACCGAAACACTGAAGGGTGTCTGGGTCGCAATGCCGACGCCATGGCAGTCCGATGGAACGGTCGATTCGGGTGTCGTCCGGGAGATCGTAGCGCGCTACGCCGCAGCTGGACTCGACGGCGCCTACACCACGGGCACCGACGGCGAGCTGCATGTTATGGAGCTCGACGAGCTCGCCCAGCTCGTGCCCCCATTTGCGGAGGCAGCGTCTGCAGCCGGACTGCCGGTGCAAGTAGGTTGCGGTTGGCAACACACCAAGGGCGTCATCGACCGCGGCCGGGTCGCGGCGGCAAACGGTGTGGGGATCATTCAGCTCACCCTCCCCTCCTGGATTCCACTCAACGACGACGAGCTGTTGCGCTTCTATGGCGCGATCCAGACCGCGCTACCGGAAACACTCCTGATTCATTACAACATCTTGCGAAGCGGCCGTATGTTGACAGGGCGGGATTATCTCCGTGTGCTCGAGGTGGCGCCGAATCTGGCCGGCAGCAAGCATACGGGCGGCAGCACAGCGGCACTCTCCGAAATCATCGACGCCACGCCCCATCTCGCCCACTTTGCCGTCGACGCCGATATCGTGACCGGGGCGATGGTCGGATCACCCGGCTATTACAGCTTCATCGCCAATCTCTCACCCGGCTTCGCGTTACAGATGATGGCCGCATGCGACAGGAAAGACTGGGACGAAGCAGCGAAGTACGGCGTCTACTGCCGCCGGTTTTTCCGCAGCTGGCTGGCGCTCTGTCCAGATATCAATTCGTCGTCCGCGCTCGGGAAGATCGCGACGCGAGCCGGGATCTGTCCAGACATGCCTCTGGCGATCAAGGAGCCCTACATCAGCGGCGCGGAACGACATGTCAACGAGCTGCGCGAACTGGTCGCGCGGGAGTTTCCTGAGCTGGCGGAGGGCCAGCTGCGGTAAGTCACGAGGGATGGGAGCGCACGTGTACCGATTTGGCATCGTGGGATTGAGCTGGATCACATCCGACCCGTCAGGAGAAGCGACGCATCGGGTGCTCGGGACGGCCATGCCCGGCACACACCTTTCCGGCATGGCCAATCTACCGGAGGTTCAGGTCGTTGCCGGTTGCGACATCAGCGCCGACGCCCGGCAGCTTTTCGTCGAGCGCTGGGACGCCACCTGGCCCGGACTGGCAGTCTTCGATGACTACCACCGCATGCTGGACGAGCTCGATCTCGACATCGTTTGTGTGGCGACGCCCGACAATCTGCACGCCGAGGTCGTCATCGCAGCGGCAAACGCCGGCGTCAAGGGCATCTTCTGCGAGAAGCCGATGTCGACGCACACTGATGAGGTCGATGAGATGATCGCCGCCCTCGATGCAAACGGCGTCGTCTGCAGCGTCAATCACACACGACGCTGGATGCCGAACTATGTTGCGGCGCGCGAGGTCATCCGGTCGGGAGCGATAGGCAACGTCGCGACGGTGACGGGCAGACTGGGCGGCGAACGAGCGATGCTCTGGCGCAACCACAGTCATATGATCGATCTGCTCAATTACTTCGCCGAGGGCACGCCCGAGTGGGTCATTGGTGAGCTGGAAACCGGATTCGAGGACTACGGCCTGCGCTACCACGGCGACGGCGGACGCGACGCCGCGCTCGAACCCGGCGCGAACGCCTACATCGCCTGGGACAACGGCGTCCGCGGCTTTCTGGTTGGAGAAAAGCGCGGACTCTCCGCGTTGAACGTCGAGATCAGCGGCGCAACGGGCCGGGTTGTTGTCAACGACCAAACGGCGTTTCTCGATCAATTGACCGAGAGCGGGCTCAAATCGAGCCCAATCATTCCCAGGTACTCAATGGGTGGCATGCAGGCAGCGGTTGCCGATCTGATCCATGCCGTTTCAACTGGAGAGACGCCGCAATCGCCGCCGTCGGAAGCGCGGAAAACCGTGGCGATCATCGACGGCATTCTGGCGTCGCAAGCGAACGGCAATGTGCGCGTGGCGGTTCCCTGAGATGCTGACCGTGATCGATCGCGGAATCGTGTTCGATGCAACGACTGCTCCACTCGAGCAGCGCTCGAACGCGTTCACGTCGCTCACGGCAACCAGCGAGGGGTATCTCTGTTCATTCCGCTCAGCATCTGGCCGTGACGATCCCGGCGGAAGGCTTCGCGTCATGTCGAGCGACGACGGTAAGACCTGGTCGACACTTGACGAGGGCCTCATATACGAAATCGACGGCATTGTCGGCGACATGTATGCCGGGTATTTCACCGAGCTCGAACCTGGTTTGGTGACGGGCGCCTTCGTTTGGGTCGACCGCTCCAATCCAGATTTGTCGTTCGTCAACCCGGAAACCGCCGGCATTCTGCCGACCAGGAATCTGCTGGCGTCGTCGACAGACGGCGGGCGGAACTGGAAAGGCTGGCGTGAGGTCGATCTCGGCCCGGAGGAAGGCTGCACCTTGACAGGTCCGGTTTTCGAGTTTGCCGAGGGCGTCCTCGGACTGCCGTACGAAACGTGGAAGTCGTACAACGACACAAGCCCCGGTCACCACACCGCCTCGTTGCGGTTGTCTCGCGACGGCGGAGCTACCTGGAATGAACGTCAGGTTGTTGCAGCCGATCCGCACGGTGGAACGCTGTATTGGGATCAGCGGATCGCGGTGAATGGCGATTCCGGCGACGCCTGCGCGATGTTCTGGACGCACAATCGCCCTCTCGGCCGCGATATCGACAACACGATCGCCTGGTTGGCGTCTGGCCAGACTGAGTGGAGCGCGCCTGTAAGCTGCAACTGGCCAGGACAGCACTGCCAGCCACTCTGGCTGGGCGGCGATCGTCTGCTGGCAGTGCACGTTCAACGTGGTCCGCAGAGCGGCATCGTGGCTCGACTCAGTGAGGATTTTGGCCACACCTGGAACGCAGATCAAACGACGCAGATCTATCTCCACAACGCTTTTCATAGTGAGGATCAAGCGGAGAGCTTCGAAGCATTCTGGCTTGAAATGATGACCTGGGAATTCGGTCATCCACGGGCTGTGCAGATGAAGGATGGCGACGTGCTGGTGGTCTGGTACGCCGGTGACAGCAACGCCACCAGCGTCCACTGGGCACGGCTCTCTGTCCCACCGGCAGGAGAAGCATCATGACTGCACCACGGGCGACCGATCTTGCCATCAACGGCGGTTTGCCAGTGCGAACATCGCCGTTGCCCGGCCATAGTCGCGCAATGGGCGACGAGGAGCTCGAGGAGCTCGCCGAAGTCGTGCGTTCAGGTCAGCTTGGACGTCACCAGGGCACGAAGGTCAAAGCGCTCGAGAAGACGTTCGCTGAGCTCTACGGTGTCCGGCATGCCATCGCGGTGTCGTCTGGTTCCGCCGCGGTTCATACTGCAATCGCCGCCATCGATCCCGAACCGGGTGATGAGATCATCACGACGCCGTGCAGCGATTTCGGCACGGTCATGGGGATTCTCTTCCAGAACGCCATACCGGTCTTCGCCGATCTCGATCCCCAGACATTCTGCATCGATCCCGCCAGCGTCGAGTCGCTGATTACCCCGCGCACCCGGGCGATCATGCCGGTTCATCTCTTCGGCGGTCCGGCGGACATCGATGCATTGGTCGATATCGGTCACCGTCATGGCATTCCCGTCATCGAGGATTGCGCGCAGGCACAGCTGACCGAGGTGAGTGGACGCCTGGCTGGCACGATTGGCGATATCGGTTGTTTCAGCTTCAACAATACCAAGCATCTCAATTGCGGCGAGGGCGGCATCGTTGTCACGAATGACGATGATCTCGCCCGCCGCATGCGGCTCTTCGCAGACAAAGCCTGGCCGCGCGAGGAAGCGGGCCGGTTCAGTCTCTTTCTGGGCCAGAACTACCGGCTGAACGAGCTGGAGGGAGCGGTCGCCCTGGTCGGCCTGCGCCGTTTGAAAGAGAACGTCGCGGCGCGACGGCACGCGATCGGAGCGATCCTCGCGGCAATCGAAGGGATGCCGGGAGTGGAGATTCCCACCTATCCGGCTGGCGCCGAATCGAGCTACTGGATTTTGCATCTTTTCGTCGATCAGCAGTTGGATGCGGACGAAGTCGCGGCGGCGCTGCAGGCGGAAGGCATTCCCTTCACCGCGAAGTATGTGACACCGCTCTACACCTGGCCCGTTTTGCGCGATGCCCAAACGTACGGCAAGTCACGATTCCCGTTCGATTCTCCGTACACCGACCGTCCTTTCGACTACGCGCCTGGGCTCTGTCCAGTTTTCGAAGCGCGGCGGGAAAAGCTCATTCTCCTCTCAGTCGATGAACAGTGGACAGACGAGGACGCTGCAGACATCGCCAACGCGCTGCGCAAGGTCCTTCCGGCGTTCATGAACGCGGAGAACATCGATGCTGATTGACGTCAACGCCTCGTTCGGAGGTCGCGAGTCGATTCAGCGGTATGGAGTCGATACCCTGGAGCGTGAGCTCGACGCCACTCCGTACGCTCTGGCGTTCGTCAGCGCGAACGAAGGCGTGTTCGATCAGCAAACGGCGAACGATCACGTCTTCGCGTTGTGCGAAGCCAATGAGCGCTGGTTGCCAGCGGCGACGCTCCATCCCGGCGACACCTTCTCCTGGCGGGAAGAACTCACTCGCAGTCTCGAGGCCGGGGTCAGGCTCTTTCGCATCAACCCGGTGAAGAGCGGATGGGCGGTCGATTCGATTCTGCTGTCTCTGCTCATCGACAGGCTGGCAGGTACCGGCGCGGCGCTCCTGGTCGAGTCTGCGCCCGCCGGGCTCCCGTCCGCTGTCGTGGTTCGAACGTCGCAAGCCGGCGTACCGGTGATTTTCTCGGAAGCGCGGTATTTCCCGCTTACGGAGCTGATCCCGCTCTCGCAGCATTATCAGGATGTCTTCATCGAAACGAGCCGTTTGACGAGTCCCGGCGGGATCGCACTCTGTGTGCGAGAGATTGGCTCGCATCGCCTCCTCTACGGTTCCGGCGCGAACCGGTATCCGGCGAACGTTGCCTGGCAGCTGCTCTGCCGAGCCGATATCGCGCCAGCCGAGCGCGAAGCGATCGCCTGGCGTAATGCAGCAACGCTCTTCAATCTCGATCCCGCTCCCCTTTTCTTCACTCAAACCAACGCGGAGTCAAACGGGACCGGCCCTGCATCGCGAAAGCACAAGAACGCGACTGTGCAACACGCCATGTCGGAACTGCGCCAGGCCGATCCGATTGAACGTGAAACCAGCCAGTTTCCTCCCGCAATCGACATCCACCTGCACGACAAGTTCGCCGGCGCGCCCTTTCCGCGGTTCTCAGCCGAAGGATACGAAGCGGAATTGCGACGCAATCAGATCGTTGCCGGCGTGTCGTCGTCCGCAACAGCAATCTTCCACGATCTGAAGCGAGGCAACGATGAAAATGAAGCGCTGCTTTCATCAGTGCCGGGGCTCAAGGGATATGTGGTCGTCGATCCCCGCTATCTCGATGACTCGATTCAGGAACTCGAGCGGCTGCACACGTCTGATTTCTGGGTTGGTGTTAAGATCCACTGCGCTCACGCGAAAACGCTGACCGGATCGGCGGCAATGACAGAGCTCATGGCCGCCATCGCCGAGCAACGCAAGCCACTGCTCGTTCATCCGTTAGGAGCGGATTGGCCGGAAGCGCTCTGCATGCATGCGGCCCGGCACCCCGAGTTGCCGATCATCGCCGCCCACGCAGGCTACGGCGATGCACCGCATCCAACACACGATGCCGCGCTTCGCCTCTCGCAAGCGCCGAACATTGTCATCGAGTTCTGCAGCACCTATCTGGCGCCAGGAGCGATCCGGCGCGGCATCGAGGCGGTTGGGGTGGATCGCGTGCTGTTCGGCAGCGATTTCCCGCTCCTCTCGCTCGAGTACATGCGCGTCGCGTACGAGTCCGCCGAACTCTCGGCTGCCGAATTAGACGCAATCTACCTTCGGAATGCGGCCAGGCTCTTCCCGTCGTTGGGAGCCATCATCGAGGAGGTCGCCAGGTAAACGTAAGTGCAAAGACGAAATCGCGAAAACGTGTTTCGCGGCGAAGAACACTGTTGGAGGGAAGCGATGAACATCAAGAACACTGCCAAAGAACGCATGTTGAAGGGTGAACCGGCATTCGGCTGGGCGCTGGGTCTGGGGTCCGCCTTCGCCGGTGAGCGTCTCGCTGGAACCGGCATCGATTTCGTCATGATCGACGGTCAGCATGGTTCCTGGGGCGTGGACAGCACGTTTGCGGCGTTCCTGGCCATCGCCGCGGGCGGCGCGACGCCGATGGCGAGAGTGCCAAAGAACGACTATACGGTGATCGGCAAGTTTCTCGATGAAGGAGCCCTCGGCATCATCGTCCCGATGGTCCACACCGCTGACGACGCCAAACACGCCGCCGACGCCTGCCGCTTTCCCCCAACTGGGGCACGCTCATGGGGATGGGGCCGGGCCGGAGCTTATGGCGACGACTACCCATTGGCCGTCAATGACGAGATCTTCCTGGCCGTGCAGATCGAGAGTGCCGACGCGGTGAAGAACGCGGAGGCGATTCTTGCCACCGAGGGCGTCGATGGATGCTGGATCGGTCCGTCCGACCTGCAACTGTCATACGGCCACATGCCCTGGTCTGACGAAGGCGTCAAGGTTTTGAATGCGGCGCTCGAGCAAATCGAAGCCGCCGCCAAATCGACTGGCAAGATCCTTGGGTTCGCCACCAACGGTCCAGAGCACGCCCGATCGCTGGCCGATCGGGGGTATCGGTTCCTGACCGCCGGAAGCGACATCGGATTCATGCTCTCAGGCGCCGCGGCGGGGCTGAAAGTCATGCGCGGCTAATGTGCGGAACATTGTCACGACCGGTTTGAAATCCGGTGAACAGGCGGGTACCATGGCATCGCAACAATGTGATTCTTGCCAATACGGAGGGCCGTTCGTGACAGCCGAATCAGGCTATCCGGTGGTGTGTTTGCACCGGAAGTCAACTGGAGAGAGGAGGCCAAGCCGCGAATGACGGGAATGTGTTCTGCAATGTGAAAGAGCGTCTTTCCATTGTTACAGACACACCACGATTACTGGGCATAGACCAAAGGAGTGAACGTTGATCAAGCACAGCAGATTCCGAAAGCCATTGCTCTTCCTGGGCTTACTGGCGTTGGTGGCCTCGATTATGGCCCCCACCATGGCCGTGGCGCAGGATTCCAGCGAGGGCGGTGGTGGCGTCCTGGTCGGCGCGTTCGACGTCGGACCGGGTGGCGCGCCGGAACAGTTCAATCCGCTCACGGCGGGTGCCGGATTTACATGGTTCGAGAAGTATTTCTCGAAACTCATGCTCTACAACACCGACTTTACCGAGATTCAGGGCGAGCTTGCAGAATCGTGGGAGATCAATGAGGACGCCACCCAGTACACGATTCATCTGCGCGACGGCATCACGTGGCACGACGGTGAGCCATTTACGTCCGCGGACGTAAAGTTCACCATTGAGTTTGCCGCAAATCCAGATAGCGCCAGCTACATCGGCGCCAAGTTCACGTCCGTCGAGTCAATCGACACGCCGGACGATCTGACAGCGGTGCTCAATCTGAGCAACCCAAATGCGACGCTGCTTGACGCCTTCACCTTCCTGGTGATGTTGCCGATGCACGTGCTTCAGGACATGGCGCCGGCCGACATGATCGAGTCCGACTGGTGGCGCACAAGTCCGATCGGCACTGGCCCCTTCAAATGGGTGAAGTACGAACCCGGCCAATATGTCGAGCTCGCGGCGTATGATGATTACTGGCGAGGACGCCCAGTGCTCGATGGCATCATCAATCGCTATTTTCCCGAAGCGGGAAGCTCGGTGATCGCCCTTCGCGCCGGTGATATTTCATTCACCTACCTGACGACGGACGAGGCGCTCGATCTTCAGGGAGACGACGCATTCACGGTGCTCGAGGGTCCCTCGCTGGTGGTCAATGCGTTCGGCTTTGATTTGACCGATGAACGATTCCAGGATGCTCGAGTACGTCAGGCATTTGCTTACGCTCTCGATCGCCAGATCATGATCGATCAGCTCTTCCAGGGAACGGCCACCGCGGTGCCCTGCGCCTACCTTCTGCCGCAATTCATTCCGGCGGAGGTGAACATGTACGAATACGATGTCGCGATGGCGCAATCGTTGCTTGCGGAAGCTGGCTTCGATGCCAGTCAGCCGATTGAGATCGTAACGTACTACTCGGATCAGCTCTCACAGGACGTGATGGTCACTGTCCAGCAGTTCCTGGCAGATGCCGGGGTCACCGTTACGCTGCGCACGACCGACACGCCCGGCACCTACAACGAAGTTGTCGCCGATCCCGCCCAGTGGGACATCGCCTACTTCGGCGCTGCCAACGGACCTGACCCTGACGTGTTGTCGACGCACTTCGAGTCGAAGGCCGCGAATCCGGCCGTGATCAACCGCTCGGGCATCGCCAATGACGAGCTCGACGCACTCTTCGCCGAGGGCCGCACAACGGTCGATCCAGCGGCGCGTGCCGAGGTCTACCAGCAGATTTGCTCGATCATGAACCAGGAACTCTACTGGATTCCGATGTGGGTCACCACGCGGTTCGGTGGCGTCTCGGTCACTGTCGAGAACTTCGTCTGGACACCGGCTCCGGGTGGCGGCCGCTATTACGATGCAGCGCACCTTTGGAGTCTCGCATCCTGAACTGAGCGCTTTTCGGGCCGGCCTGCGGGCCGGCCCGAAGCTCTTCCACAAAGCGGTCACTCTCCTGGCAAATGACGATCTGAAGGATCTTTAGTCGCAAATGGGCCAATACATTATTCGACGGCTGATTATTACGATTCCGCTGCTCATCGCGATCTCCTTTTTCGTGTTCGCTCTCCTCCAGTTCACGCCCGGCGATCCGGTCGACTCCTATCTGCCGCCTGATGCGATGGTCTCACCCGAGCAACGCGAGCAGATTCGGCACCAGATGGGGCTCGACCGGCCATTTCTGGTCCGGTACGGCTACTGGCTGAAAGAAACAGCGACCGGCAACCTGGGTTTCCGGTTGATCGCCAAGGAACCTGTCGCTGATGCGATTCGAAACCGCATTCCAGCGACCCTGTTGCTCATGGGCACCGCGATGGCGATTGGCATCACACTCGGAGTCTTCTTCGGGGTGATCTCCGCAGTTAAGCAATACTCTGTCCTGGATGGTCTCCTGACAGTCTTTGCGCTCCTGGGGCTCTCGCTACCGGTCTATCTGGCCGGTCTTCTAGGGCTTTATTTCTTTTCGCTGAAGTTCGATCTCTTTCCCGCTGGCGGGTACTCGACACCTGGGCAGCCGTTTTCGTTGACCGACCGCTTGCACCATCTGATTCTTCCTGCCTCGATTATCGCAATCAATTACATCGCCTCGACCATGCGCTACACGCGTTCGGCGATGCTCGAAGTACTCGGTCAGGACTACGTGCGCACCGCGCGTTCGAAAGGTCTCTCCGAAGTCGTCGTGATCGGCAAGCACGCGTTTCGCAATGCGCTGATTCCAGTCGTCACGATCGTGGGCACCTACGTCCCCTTCTTGCTCGGCGGGGCAGTGTTCATCGAATCGATCTTTGGATGGCCGGGTCTCGGCCGTCTCTTCCTGGAAGGGGTTGGTCAGCGCGACTATCCGTTGATTATGGGCCTGACGCTGATACTGGCCGTGATGATTTTGATCGTCAATTTGCTGATCGACGTCATCTACGCCTTCGTCGATCCCCGGATTCGATATGACTGATCATGCCGCCGCATTGCCGCCGGCCGGCGGTCATGTCTCCGACACATTCGGCCGGGAAACGATAATCGACACTCCGGTCCGGCAAGTCGTGCGCCGCTTTTCACGACACAAACTGGCGATGTCCGGGTTGGCGATCTTTCTGGTCATCGTGGTGCTTTGCGTGTTCGCACCGATGATCGGACGGTACGATCCAGATACCGTCGATTTGATGGCTCGCAACCAGGGGCCATCGCGCGAGCATTTCTTTGGCACTGACCGAACCGGGCGCGATACGTTCACGCGGGTTCTTTACGCTGGGCGGGTCTCCCTGGCCGTCGGCGTCGTTGCCGTTGCGATTTCAGTTGCCATCGGACTCGTGCTTGGTTCGACCGCAGGTTACTTCGGCGGCAGAGTGGACAATCTGATCATGCGGATGACCGACGTGATGATGACCTTTCCCCCTGTCGTCCTCATCCTCACCGTTTCGGCTATCGCCGGACCAGGCGTCCGCAACACGATGCTGGTCATTGGGCTTCTCAATTGGCCTGTTCCCTGCCGGTTGGTGCGTGCCCGGTTTCTCCAGGTGCGAGAGATGGAGTATGTAACGGCCGCGCGGTCGCTCGGAGTTCCCTCTCGCCGGATCATAGGTCGGCATGCTCTCCCGAATGTCATCGATGTGATGATTGTTTATGTCACTCTGGGCGTCGCAAATGCCATCTTGCTCGAAGCTGGCATGAGCTTCCTGGGCGTCGGTGTGCAGCCCCCTACTCCCAGTTGGGGCAATATGTTGAACGTCGCTCGCAACATCAGCGTGCTGGAAGGCGATCCATGGCAATGGATGCCTGCCGGAACGGCAATCGTGCTGACAGTTCTCGCGGTCAACCTGATCGGCGACGGCCTGCGCGACGCGCTCGACCCCCGCACACGAATCTAGCAAGACACTGTCATTCCACTACTCTGTTCGCTTCTTCCGCGACTGTGACTTCGCCGCGATCATCAGATAGCTCTCCTCGATCAGGTTTGCCGCTCCTTCCCAATCGGTCGAGTCATCCAGTCTGATGCCGATCCAGCCCTTGTGCCCGACATACGGAGGAGAAAAGTAGTGACCGGGATCCGAGCCGATCAACGCGTCTCGAAGCTCGAATTCCGACTTGCACCACACCGAGGCGGCACCATCATTCGTGCCGAACATCGCGAAAATGCGGTCGCGTACGCGAAAGGTCGGGTCACCCCAGGCGATTTTCTCGGTCGCATCCGGCAGTGCCAGGCAGATCGAGCGTACGCGGCCCTCGATATCTTCAGGCATCATTTCCACCCGGGAGCCCGGCGATGATTGCTCTCGCCGCTTCGAGCTCGTCCCGGTTGATCGTGTGTCCCATGCTAGGATAAATGCGGAGATCGACGTTCGCCCCGAGTTTCTGCAGCACATCCCCTGTTTCCAGGACGCGGGACTCCGGAATGTGGGCATCGACATTGCTGCACCCGATGAACACCGGCGTCCCGTCGAGCGATCCTGTGTAGTCGCGAGGCGTGCCCTCCGGACCGATCAACCCGCCCGAGAAAACCAGCAATCCCCCATAGCGACGGGCATTTCTTGCCGCGAATTCACTGGCGAGACAAGCCCCCTGTGAAAAACCGCCAAGCACGATGCGCTCGGCCGGTATGCCGGCGGCGATGACATGGTCAACAAGAGCGCCGACCGTGGCCAGAGCCGACGAAAGGAACGGTTCATTCTGCTGGAGTGGCATCAGAAAACTGAACGGATACCAGGTGTGGTTGGCAGCCTGCGGCGCCAGACATGCCACGTGATCGGCGCCGATCTCCGTGGCCAGCGGCAGAATGTCCTGCGCGCTGGCGCCCCTGCCATGGATCAGAATGAGCGCTCCGGATGCCTCTTCGAGCGGCACGCCCGCGGATAACACGGGCTGTCCCGCGTGCGGATCAGCTGGGAGTTCAGAGATGGCCTGCATGGTTGAATCACCGCTCCTCTCATCGTTACTGAAACGAGTGTACAGGAGCGTAAACGGGCAACGGCGTGGGCAGCTGCCTGCTCACGCCGTCGAACGAACCAGCAGTGCGGCTACTTGACCGGATTCTCCAGCACACCGAGTTTCTCGATTTCGGCGCGGACGATGTCGCCTGACTTGAGATAAGTCGCCGTGGTCGCGCCGACGCCGCCGGGTGTGCCCATGCAGAGAAGGTCGCCTGGCCGAAGGGTCACAAACCGCGACAGAAAGGCGATCGATTCTGGAATGGAGAAGATCATCTCGCCGGCGTCGGAGTGCTGCCTCAGCTCGCCGTTCACTTTGAGGGCCATCTCCAGTGTGCCCGGATCGCCCGTTTCGTCCTTCGTCACCAGATAGGGTCCGACTGCCGCGAAGGTGTCGGCCCACTTACCGAGCAGCCAGTCGAAAAAGCCGTCGCCCGAGCGCTCGGGACGTCCTTCGGCGAACTTCAATGACCGGGCCGACACATCGTTGAAGACGGTGTAACCAACCACATGATCGTAGGCGTCCTCGACAGCGATCTGTTTGCCGGTTTTGCCGATGACGGCGGCTATCTCGATCTCGTAATCAAGCGTGTCGGAATCGAGCGGGATCTCGATCGAGTCGTTCGGACCGATGATCGCCGTGCCAGGTTTGATAAATGGGCGCGGATTGATCTTGTCCTTCTCGACCGGCGGCGCGCCACCTTCGGTGATGTGCGACTGATAGTTGCCCGCCAGCAGGAAGATCGTCGGGGGCGTCTGCACGGCGGCGCCAAGCACGACTGACTCCTCGGGAGTCGTGACGATCGAGCCATCTGCGGCGCCACTGGCGACCTTCGCCGCGACTCCCAGACCTGCATCACCCAGGGCGATGATCTCGACGACATTCTCCGGTAGCGACTCGCCAAGCGTTGCCGCGCCCTCCGCGAGGTCGACGACTTTGCCGTCGATCGAAAGTCCGGCCCGGAACGGACCACCATCAACTGAATAACTGACGAACTTCACGCTCAATCCTCTCTTGTTGCCCGGTCGCTACGACCAGGCGACTGCTACCCGCTCCCCTGACTTGGCGGCTTCGTAAACTGCGTCGATGACGCGTAATGCGTCGATCAGGCCATCGGCGTTGGCTACCGGATCCCGCTCTTCGTCGATCGCGGCGAGCAGATCGGCGATCACGAGCGGGGCCATCGAGCCATACCCCGGCATTTTCGCCGAAGTTGTGGAAATGGTCTCGTCGCGAAGCGGATCCGTCCTGTCTCCGGGGCCGATCCAGTGGACCGTTCCGTCATTGTGGATCGAGAGCGATCCCTTTTCACCCCGTAGGGCCAGATAGCCTTGCGACAGCGTCCTCGGCAGTACGTAGGCGTAGTGGATCGTTCCCAGAGCGCCACTCTCGAACCGGAATGCAACGGAAATCGCATCCTCGACACCGATATCCGCGCCGCCCACCGTTGCCGACATCGCCTGAACTTCGACAATGCGCTCGCCGGTCAGCCAGAGAAGCTGGTCGATATCGTGCACGCCGAGCCAGATCAAAATGCCGCCGCCCTGCAACTTGCGCGAGAAGAGATGATTGGCGGGATCTCGGACAAGCGGCGACGAGGTGTTGAATACCGCCTCGCTCGAGAGCAGGCGGCCCAGTCGCCCTTGTGAAGTCATGTCACGTGCCGCCTGCCAACCACGACCGTACCGCCGAATCAGCCCCGTGGCGACGCGGACATTGTTGTTGCGCGCTACATCAGACCAGGAAAGCGCCTCTGCTGCTGTCCGAGCGGCCGCTTTATCGACGAGCATATGGACGCCGGCCCCCGCCAGCTTCGTGATGGCCGCTGGCGCATCCCGGTTTGGCAGCGTGACCAATGCAATATCTGGCTCGTGGTGCGCGATCAGTGCATCCAGGTCATCAGTCGACGGGATCGCCCGATACGTGTCCTTCAGTCTTGCGCTGAGATGAGGATCGTAGTATCGGGGGGCAAGTGTCGCACGCACCTCGGAGTCAGGTTCATAGATCGCCACGATTTCCAGCTGGTCGTCGAAGAGCTCGAGGCTCTCCACCCAACCGGTGGTGTGATAGTGGTCGAGACCGACGATCGCGACGCGTTTCCGGCCGCGTGTCACGACTCGCGATCCCAGCAAAAGACCGCCCCGATCATCGACCGGTCCCCATCAGCGAACCTCGTCAGCACCGCTTCAACCTCGGAGGGGGCAAAACGATCGGTCACGAGCTTGGACAGATCGATCTTCCCTCTCCCGGCCTGTTCGAGCAGATACCGGTAGTTGCCTTCACGCGTGAAGGTGTTTTGCGCTCCCGGCAACGCGGTTTCGGGGTCGTACCCGCAGCCGATCAAGTCGATCTTCTTGTAATGGAGTTTGCTCGGAAATCCGTACAGCATCTGATGCATGCGAATCGCCTGATCGGCCGACGGGAGGCGCCGGTACAACCCCATGAGGGCGATGCGTGTGTAGTCGCGGGCAATCGCGAATGCCTGCTCGAAGCCGCTCCAGGCGCCGCTCGTTTCCAGCACCAGATCGATGCCTCGCTCTCCGGCAAACTCGGCGATCGTATCGTTGGCGCTGGCCCCCGACCCGTCAACCACCGCGCCCAGTCCGAATCTCTGGGCGTACGCGATCCGCTCGGGTGCGACGTCGATGCCGACCACGCGCGCGCCCATCATATCGGCGACGAGCGCCGTCGATGCACCAACCAGTCCCAGACCGACGACGGCGATATTCTCTCCTGCAGCGTACCGCCCCAGGTGCAGCGCGCTCACCGCCCAGCCTGCCAGGTACGAAAGACTCGCTTCCTCAGCACCCACGCCATCCGGCAGCCGGTGCACACGCGATGCGCTGGTGACCGCGTACTCCTGATGACCAATGCCACCAATGGACACCGCATCGCCGACTTCGAGCCCCGTGACGCCACTGCCGAGCGCGGAAACGACGCCCGCCCCCATATAGATGCATTCCTGCGGTTTGCCTTCCCATTCGCCGGTGTAGGACCCGGTCTGGAAGATATAGACGTTGCTGCCTGGGCTCACTGCTGTATGCGTGACCCGAACCTGAACCTCCCCGTCCCCGGGGAGTGGGATGGGTTCCTCGATTGCGCCGATCTTGCCAGGTGCAACGACGTAGTAGTGTTTCATCGTCTTTGTCACGGCATCACCAGGCCAGGGCGTAGCCGTCGCGGCGGGGATCAGCGCCGGCCGCGAAGCTGCCCGTATCGGGGTCGATCATGATGCCCTGTCCTCCGCCAACGAGATGCGACCAATCACCCAGATGCTCCAGATTGTGTCCACGCTGAGCGAGACCGTCGAGCGTATCGGCGAGTACACGCGTTTCGATCTGCAGGGTCGTCCCATCGGTCGCTTTGATGCGCGGCGCTTCGATTGCCGCCTGGATCGAGTACTCGTGATCGACCAGATTGCTGATCATTTGCGGTGTTGTCTGCAGAATGCCGAACGATCCCGGCGTGCCGATCACGCCAAAGAGCGTGTCGTCGCGCAAAATCGCCGCAGGAGCCATGCACATCTCGATATTCCGGTTCGGTCCGATCACATTCGGGCTGGCGGGATCGAAGTCGAACCAATAGCCGAAGTTGTTCAACATCAGTCCGGTTTCCCCAGCCATCACGCCACTGCCAAACCCGTCGCCCAGCGACTGCGTGACGGTCACAGCGTTGCCCTCTGAGTCAACGACGTCGAAATGCGTCGTGCATTCCTTCAGCGCGAACGCCGGATCAGCGGGTGGCACCGCATCGACCGGGCGAATACCGCGATAACGCTCACCTTCCACTCTCGCCGCTTGATCCGGATCGATCATCGCCTGTCGTTCGGCGGTGTAGTCATCGGAAAGCATCGCAACGAGATCGAGGCATGGATTGGTCGTATAAGCGATGCGATCGGCCACCGCCAGCTTGAACGCCTCCGCCAGGGTATGCAGATGCTCGGTAGAGCTATGCACCATATCGGCAATATCGAATCCCTGCAAAATGCCAAATGCCTGCAGGTATTGCCAGCCACTGCAGTTCGGCGGTGGACACGCAATCGTATAGCCGCGATAGGCTCGCGTCAGCGGCTCTTTCCATTGCGGCTGATAGCTGGACATGTCCTCGGCGTCGATCAGACCGCCTTGCGACTGAATCGACTCGACGATCTCAGCCGCCAGCTCACCCCGGTAGAACGATTCGAGCCCGCCTTTGACGACGCGCTCGAACGTTCTTGCCAGCTTCGGTTGCCGAATCACTTCCCCCGCTTTTGGCGCCCGTCCTTCCGGCATGAACACAGCCTTGGTCATGGCGGTCAGATTGCCGGCATTGAACATGGCGTCGTAGAACCAGGCGTTTTTGACCGTCAACGGCACACCGACAGTCGCGTACTCGATGGCCGGCGCGAAGATCGTCGACAAATCGAGTTTTCCGTAGTCGCGATGAGCGGTGAGCCACCCGGCCGCTGCGGTAGGCACGAGTGGCGCCTTCGCTCCGTAGTTCTTTTCGGCTTCGGTCGCGAATGCATCGAGCGAGGCGTTGCGCGAGCTCGGTCCGACATAGTCCAGCACGCGCAGCACGCGCTCTCTGGCCGTATAGACCATCATGTAGCCGCTGCCGCCGATACCTGACATGTAAGGCTCGGCGACATTCAGCGCGGCCGCTGTGGCCACCGCGGCATCGACAGCATTGCCTCCCGCCTGCAGCGTGCGCATGCCGGCAAGCGTGGCGAGTGGATGCGCCGACGCCACCGCGCCACGCGTGCCCATCGCCACCGGACGGTGCGCCAGCCCCTTGTTTGCCCAGGCCATCTGTTCTTCCCCCTGAACGAAAATATGAAACAAGCTGGGCGATATTGTGTCACAGCCCAGCTTGTCGTGTTGTCGATGTGGTTGCCGGCGGGCGCGGTCTACCGCGCCGCAGCCATTTGCGCCTTCTTGCGCTCCTTCGCCCGGTCGTCCTGCGAGAGCAATCGCTTACGCAACCGGAAGGCACTTGGCGTGATCTCCAGCAGCTCGTCGTCGGCCAGAAAGTCGAGCGCCTGCTCGAGACTGAGCACGACCGGCGGGGTCAGCTTGACGGCGATGTCGGATGTACTGGAGCGAATATTCGTCAGCTTCTTGGCCCGGCAGACGTTGACCACCAGATCGTCCTGGCGTGGCTGCTGCCCGACGATCATGCCCATGTAGACCTCGGCTTGCGGCTCGATGAAGGTCACGCCCCGCTCCTGGGCATTGGCAATGCCGTGGGCCAGTGCCACGCCCGTTTCGGAAGCGATCAACGCGCCTGTCCGGTTCGAGGCGATCGGTCCGAGCCAGGCTTCGAACCCTATCAATCGCGATGCCAGCACGCCATTGCCGCGCGTCGCAGTCAGAAACGCATTCCGCAAACCAATCAATCCACGAGTCGGAATCGCGAATTCCAGACGGATGCTGCCTCGACCATCGTTGACCATATCCAACATACGAGCCCGCCGGCCACCAACAAGCTCCGTAACGACACCCACGAACTCTTCCGTCGTGTCGATCACCAGATGCTCGACTGGTTCGTGAACCTCCCCATCGACGACGCGGGTGATCGCTTCCGGTCGCGACACCTGAAACTCGTAGCCCTCACGGCGCATCGTTTCGATCAGAATGGAAAGATGCAGCTCGCCACGACCTGATACGGAAAAGACATCCGGTTGATCGGTCGCTTCCACCCGCAAAGAGAGATTCGTCTCGAGCTCGCGGAAAAGCCGCTCGCGCAGTTGGCGCGACGTTGAGAACTTGGCGTCGCGACCAGCGAACGGCGACGTATTGACGCCAAACGAGAGCTTCAGCGTCGGTTCTTCGATGTCGATGGCGTCGAGCGCGTGCGGGGCATCGGGATTGGCAAGCGTTGCTCCAATCCTCGCATCGGCGAAACCGGCGATGGCCACGATGTCGCCGGCGACAACGCTCTCCGCGTCACGTCGTCGAAGACCATCAAAGGTCGACAGTGACGACACGCGCTGGCGCGCTTCCAGTCCGTCCGGCCCCACCTGAATCATCACATCACCCAAGGCAATTTGCCCGCTGTGCACACGGCCAATGGCGATGCGACCAAGATGATTGTCGTAGTCGAGCGACGCGATCAGCAGGCGCGACGGGGCCGACCGGTCGGTCACCGGCGCCGGGATGTACTGCAGAATCGCATCGAGCAGCGGACGCAGATCGTCCTGCAATGCGTCGGGGGCGTCCCCAGCCACACCATCGCGGGCGATCGCATAGAGAACCGGGAAATCGAGCTGCTCGGCATCGGTCGCCAGGTCGAGAAAGAGGTCCTGGGTCATGGCCACTACGTCGTCCGGTCGCGACGACGGCCGGTCGACCTTGTTGACGACGACGATCGGCTTCAAGCCGAGCGCCAGCGCACGCTGCAATACCGTTCTCGTTTGCGGCATTGGCCCTTCGACAGCGTCGACAAGAAGCAGACAGCCGTCTGCCATGTTGAGAACGCGCTCGACCTCTCCCCCGAAATCGGCATGACCCGGCGTGTCGATGATGTTGATCTTGACGTCTTTGTAGAAAATCGCCGTGTTCTTGGCCAGAATCGTGATGCCGCGTTCTCGTTCGAGATCGTTGCTGTCCATGATCAAATCACCCACCGCATCAGGATCGCGGAAGACGTTCGATTGCTTGAGCAAGCCATCGACCAACGTCGTTTTGCCATGATCGACATGGGCGATGATGGCAACATTGCGCAGCGAATGATCGGGAGAGGCGCCCTCGGCGGCGACATGCCCGCTTCCGTTTGCAGAAGCAGGCGATAGGAACTCGGTCATCGGGAAGGTATTCCTGGACGTAGACTGGAAAGACAACGGTGTCGGGTCTTGTCCGGTCATTCGCCAGACAACCGGTCAATTGTGCACGGCGGCAGGCATTTTCGCCAGTTTTCAAGCTAGCCGCCACGGCGGTAACATCGAATGGCTCGCCTCATCAGACGTGATGCCTCTCCCAAACCGATCGCGAGGTTGAGAGTTGCCGCCTGGGCATGCACTATTCGGTTCGGGTGACCTCTAAGTGCCAGGTCTGGGGGTTTGAACGCAAATATGACGCACAGTGCAGAACCGCAGTTCTGGTCGGTGATCCCGGCCGGTGGCTCAGGCAGCCGGCTCTGGCCGCTGAGTCGCGCCAACCGGCCAAAATACCTGTTGCCACTGCTGGGGGAGATGTCCCTCCTGCAACAGACATACGATCGACTGCTGCCGCTCTCTCCACCCGAGCGAATTCTCGTGGTGGCCGGCGCTGCACATGCGATGGAAATCGCCCGGCAGCTTCCCGATCTCCCACCCGAAAACATCATCATCGAACCCTCACCAAAAGGAACCGGCCCAGCGATCGGCCTCGCCGCCCGGCTGGTTGCCGAGCGCGATCCCGCCGCGATCATGGGCAGTTTTGCCGCCGACCATGTTGTCAGAGATAGCGACGCCTTTCTGGCCGCGATTCGTTCTGCGATTGCCGTTGCGCGGGAAGAATGGCTCACCACAATTGGCATCGAACCGATCCGACCGGAAATCGGCTACGGATATGTCGAGCGAACCGACACTTCGATCGGCGACGATGACCCCGTTGCAGCCTGGATCGCGGCTGGATTCACTGAAAAGCCTGATTACGAACGAGCCGTCGAATTTGTCGCTTCCGGTCGCTTTCTCTGGAACGCCAGCATGTTCATCTGGCGGGTTGACACCTTTCTGGCTGAACTGGAACGCTGTTTGCCGCAGGTGCGCAGGCGTATCGAGCGGATCGTTGATGTGTGGGATACCGAAGACGCCGAATCGGTTGTGCCCGCGGAGTGGGGCAAGCTGAAAAGCGTGACTATCGATGACGGCGTCATGGAGCAAAGCGAACGCATAGCCGTCGTGCCGGCGGAAATCGGATGGTCCGATGTGGGAGACTGGCACGGTCTCGGAGAACTCGTGCAGCACGGTGAGGACGACAACGCCTTTCGCGGTGACGTTCTGCAGCATGGTTCGACCGATACGCTTGTCTGGTCGACGTCAAACCGCCTGGTCGCTCTCGTCGGCGTCGACGACCTTGCGGTTATCGATACGCCAGACGCACTGCTGATTGTCAACCGGTACCGGGCGCAGGAAGTCCGAGCGATCGTCGACAAACTTCGCGACGGGTATCCGGAACTGATCTGATGCAAAAAGAGAAATCCGCAATGGTCGAGGAACGGAAGAGTTCGGATCATGAAGACTTTCCGGTTGGGCTCGCCGAGATTCGAGCTGCTCAGCGGTTGCTTGGTGGATCGGCCGGCGATCTGCCCGCCGGGCCCGTCGCCATTCGCACACCGCTCGTCTTCAGTGAGCCGCTGACCCATCAGCTTGGCTGCCGGGTCTGGTTGAAGCTGGAGAACCTGCAAAGAACCGGCTCGTACAAGGTTCGGGGCGCTTTCAACAACATTGCGAATCTCTCGCCTGAAACTCGGTCCAGAGGCCTGATTACCGCGTCGGCTGGTAATCACGCTCAAGGCGTCGCCGCAGCGGCGGCGGCATTCGGCGTTGCCGATAAGACCACCATCTTTGTGCCCGTTGGCACGCCAAAGGTCAAACAGGACAACACCCGCGGTTTCGGCGTCGAAGTTCGCGAAACAGGCGACACGTTCGATCAGGCGCGCGAAGCAGCCTATCTGGAAGCCGCGCAATCAGAACGTGCATTCATCGAACCCTTCGACGACTGGAACACGATCGCCGGTCAGGGCACAATCGGATTGGAGATCGCCGAGGACCTGCCGAGTTGCAGAGCCATCATTTCGCCAGTCGGCGGCGGTGGACTGATCTCTGGCATCGCCCTTGCCATCCGGGAACTTCTGCCCGACGTGACGATTGCCGGCGCTCAGGCAGCTGGCAGTGCAGCGATGCAACTCTCACTCGAGACCGGCGAACCGACCGCACTACCTGCCCCGCCGGCGACCCAGATTGCGGACGGCATCAAGGTCCGCAAACCGGGCGAACGGCCGTTTGCCGTCGTTCGATCGTTACTCGGTCGCGACGCGATCGTACCGGTGCCCGACATCGAAACGGTCGCCGCCGCTGCCGACCTGATGGTCTACGCCAAGCTCATCGCCGAAGGCGCCGGCGCCATCAGTCTTGCCGCTCTGCGCGAGATTCAGATGCGCCGTGCACCGTCGCACAACCCGTTTGGACCAGACGACGATGTAGTGGTCATTGTCAGTGGCGGGAATATAGATCCCAGTTTCTCCTGGCGCATTCTTTACGAACAGACTGTCCCCAATCTGATCACACTGCGAGTGGCGATGCCCGATCGGCCAGGCGAGCTGCTGAGGATGCTTCTGCCGATCGCCAGGCAAAACGTCAACATCATCGACGTCGATGTGAACCGTCTCGACTCACGACCACGCATCGGAGAGCGCATCGTCGAAGTTTGCGTGGCGATCGCGCACCAGGCTCAGGCAGATCAGCTCATCGCCTCACTCAATGAATCCGGCTACAGGGTGCTCGTCAGCCGGTGGCATGATCCGAAGTCCCAGACGGCTGGATACACGGTTCCGTCCGCCTACGCTGAAGTGCGGACCACCATCGAGCGGGCTATTCAGCCGGCTACGCAGACTGTGACTCCCGCCGCATCGGCTCCCTTCGTCGACCTCAGTATCGAGCACTTTCAACTGACCGACGCCCAGGGCCGGAGTCGCCCGGGGAACACCTTCTTGCCAGGTGAAGCGGTGTATGTTGGATTCAATCTGCGCAATGCGGGCCGGCACGGCGCACCAGCAGGTTTGAGGACCGGAGTCTACGCCAACGCCTCATCCGGAGGGATACCCGATCTGCGGATCGCTCCCGATTTGGCAATTCGGCACGGACCATTTACTCCCAGGCGAGCGCCATACCTCTATGGTTCATGGCCGGGAGGCCCCAAGAGCTCCCGATTTGCCGACCGGAAGACGTTCATCGCACAAGACGAACCTGGAACATACCTGGCCCTCGCGTGTGTGGATCTCGATGGCGTGCTGGGTCCGGCGAACAACCGGCGGATGGCGAGCGTCGAGTATCAGATCGTCCAGGATCTGCCCACCGCTGAGGATCCAACCTACGAGGATGATCTTGGCGCAGCGTCGCTAGTTGTGAACAAGAAGCGCCCACTTCCCCGCGATTACGTGCCCTCCGCACTTCGCCTGCCGAACGTGCCTCGCGACGACAACCATGAAGTCCGTCCCGAGGTAGCGACGGCGGTGGAAGGTCTTTTTGCGGCGGCATTGCAGAAGGGCATCCGCCTTCGGCTTCTTTCCGGCTATCGATCGTGGGCGCGGCAGAAAACGCTGCATGAGGAGATGGCGGGTTCATCTGGATTGACTAGAGCGTTGCGTCTCGTGGCCCGGCCGGGTTACAGCGAGCACCAATCCGGACTGGCGATCGATCTTGGTGATTCCGACAATACCGGCCTTGATTTTCACAACACTTTTGCCGATTCGCCCGCTGGTAAGTGGCTCGCCGCGAACGCCGCAGATTTTGGGTTCCACGTGCGCTATCCACGGGATCGCGAAGCAATCACCGGATTCGCCTGGGAGTCGTGGCACTTCCGCTTTGTCGGAAGGACGCTGGCCAGGGAGCTGCAATCGACCGGAGTTACGCTCGAGGAGTACTTTGGAGTCGAAGGTGGCGATTACTTCGATAAGCCCGCCGAGCCAGGGATCTTTGCTGATGAGTGACGCCGCAGATCGCAAGCCAGAACACTCGCCCGACGACCCGTTGGCCGAACCATTCGCGCTGCGTGATGTTTCGGAACGACTACCCAACGAGTCACTCCGCTCGGAGCTCGAAAAAATGTCAGAGGACGAACGGGAAGCCTACCTTCAGCACCTCGAGGAACTCTCGCGCCAATACCTCGGGCCGGGTGGTCCCTGATCAGGTCCAGGCGACATTCCACTCTCGCGCCGCTTCCATCAGGCTTTCCCAAATCGGACCGGCCACATCGATGCCGTCGTGCTCGCGACGAGCCCGCTCGATGACTTCCGGTTCTCCGGGCAGCAGGACCACCTCGAAACCTTCAGCAGGGGCCGCGTTGTGCACGTCCTCGACCTGTGCCTCAACCGCGCCGAGGAAGTCTTCCAGCGGCGCAAGGCGAGAGACATCGATCGCGATGATGACCGGTCCATTTGAACCTCGATGAGCGGAGAGCCGCTCCGGAACCATCCCGGCCAACCCACGTCCCATCAACTGGGCGAACAGGGAAACGCCGGACCCTTTGTGAGCACCGAATGCGACAAGCGCGCCGCCGTCGTAGAAATCGTTCGGATCGATGGATGGTAGCCCGTCGATGTTCACGACGGCGCCCGGCGGCGCGGGTAACCCCTTGACCCGAGCGACCCGCAATTTTCCTTCCGCGATGAACGCGGTCGCCACATCGAGCGTCACCGGAGGCTGATCGTTGGCACGAGGCACCGACCAGGCGAACGGGTTGGTTCCCATCACGCGGCTTCGTCCGCCATACGGAGCCACGGCTGGTCCGGCGTTCGCCATCGCCATACCGACCATCTGTCTGGAGGCGACGAACTCGACGTAGGGCGCCACACGACCGATGTGATAGCAGCGCTCGACCGTGCCAAGACCGATGCCGAATTCCGTCGCGCCGCGGATCGCCTCCTCTGTCGCGAGCTGCATCGCGGTTTGCCCCCAACCCCAATGTCCGTCGACCAGCGTCATGGCGCCGGTTGTCTTTGTCACGGTCGCTCTGGCCGCCGGGTCGAGCGCGCCCGATTGAACCTGCTCCAGATAGGCCAACATCCGGATGACGCCGTGAGAGTCATGTCCGGCGAGATTGGCATCGACAAGCGCATTGCCGACGAAGCTGGCGATGTCCTCCGGCGTACCGGCGGCCTCCAGCAAGGCGCGCATCAGTTCGCGGAGCTCGTCGGGGCGTCGAAGTGCCATTGATCCCTCGCTTGCGTTACGCTCTGACTTGTTCTCAGAGCAATTGAGACCATCGTCGCGGCATTATCCGCGATTCGCTGTCGGTCTCGAAGAGCCGGGAAAGGAAACCATCCATGAAGCACTATCGACCAGACGAGATCGAGGCAATTCCCGACAGATCACCGATATTCATCGGCGTAGTCTCTCGCCAGTCGCTCGTCACGGACGACAACCCGGATCGCCTGCGCGCCAACATCGTCACATTTCATCAGGGCGCACGCAATAAGCTCCATCACCACGGCGCCGACCAGCTGCTGGTTGTCACGGCTGGACAGGGAATTGTCGCGACGGAGCATGAGTCGGTCGAGGTCTCAGCGGGGGATGTCATCCACATTCCGGCAGGTGAACGCCATTGGCATGGCGCGCAACCGGGTCACGATTTTGCCCACATCTCGATCCTCACACCAGGAGAGATGGTGATCGACGAGGAATGACAGTTAACCCTCGAAGCCGCGCACGACGCCTTGCAGGAGCTGCCCCGACTCGGCCATGACAAAACGCAATCCGTCGAGATGCACGAGCACTTCCAGCAGATCCTGTCCCTGAAAGTGCTCGACTCCGTCCGCCAGCTCGCAGCATTCAAGTAGTGCGCTGACGAGATTCTCACGCGCTTGTGCCGCTCGTGCCGCTGTTTGTCTCTTGTATTCGTCCACGATCTGCCTCTTGCTGTTGTTGCCGTCAGGTTTGATTCAAACCAGAGGGAATTCCCTTGGAATCGCGAGCGCATCCTCGACCCGCCGCCCGATTGCGAGCAAATGCTCATCTGCATACGGACGGCCAGCAAGCTGCAATCCGACAGGAAGGCCCTCGCCATCGAACCCGCACGGAATCGATAGCGCCGGTTGCCCAGTCACGTTGAATGGCATCGACAACCGGGTATAGGCAAGACTGACATGCTCGCACGTGCCGTCCTCGTACGACACGACCGGGTCGTCGGCTGGTGCGGACACACCCGGAGTCGCCGGCGTCAGCATTGCATCGAGCTCGTACGCTTCGAACACCCTCCGGCATGAATCGGCAATGATCCGGCGTGCTTGCATCGCCCGCACATAGGCATTCGCGGGCACAAGAGCGCCCGATTCAATGCGCAGCCTCAGCTCCTCCCCGTAGCCGCCCCACTTTTCCGGCAAATCCGCAATGTGCACAGCCGAAGATTCGACCCGGTTGATGATGAAACTGCTTGCCCTGGCGATTCCCGCCTCAGGCCACGGAGATTCGATGATGGTGATTCCGGCGGCGCGAAGCGCCCCAATTGCTGAATCGATCGCCGCAGCGACTCCAGGCTGCAACCGCTCGAAGAAATGGGGACGTGCTATACCGATCCGGCAGGTCGCCGGTCGGGACGGCGATGTCAGCCGGCGACCGCTGGACTGCATCACCCGGTAGAGCAGAGTCGCGTCGTCGATCGTTCTTGCCAGCGGACCAACCGTGTCGAGCGACCAGGAAAGAGGATACACGCCGTAAGTGTCGAGCACGCCGAATGTTGGCTTGAACCCGACCACTCCACAAACCGAAGCCGGGATGCGAATGCTGCCGCCAGTATCTGAACCCATACCGGCCAGAGCTGAACCGGCGGCAATCGACGCCGCTGTTCCGCCAGACGATCCTCCGGGAATGCGATCCGGATTCCACGGATTCCGGGCTGGAGGACTGATCACCCCAGCTGCGAATTCCTGTGTCACGGTCTTGCCAAGGATGATCGCTCCTGATTCGCGGAGCAGGCGCACAACTGCCGCATCCTCTGACGCGCGTTCGGCCTGGTCCCGCGACCGCGATCCGCATTTCGTCGGAGCCCCTTCGACGTCGAATATGTCCTTGATGCCGATGGGTATGCCATGCAACGGTCCGCGTGTTTCGCCTTTGGCAAGCTCCTCATCGCACAATCGAGCTTCCGTGCGCGCACCATCGTCATCGATCGATACCCAGGCGTGGACTGAAGGTTCTGTCTGCTCGGCACGCGCCAGGACAGACTCAACGAGCTCCGTCGCCGAAAGCGCGCGGCTCCGCATCAGCGATGCCGCCTCGAGGATCGTCAGTGCCCAGGGATCCGATGCAGTCGCCGGCCCGTTCACCGGCGATCCCAGGATGGATCGAACGTCGACGCGGGCGCGTGTGTCCCGATGTCCAGAGCTTCGAGTTGCTCGAGAAAACCGAGCAATTCTTCCAGTCGTATCTGGGCGCCCTCTACTCGCTCAGGGGGGATCACATATCCTCTGAGCGCTGATCCCTCGCGGTCGCGAATTGGTTCTGACCTGGGTATTTGAGCCGTCACTCCCAATCCCTCCGCCATTCAGGCATTGCAGGGGCGACCATTCAACATTTCGTCAAATATGGCGTCCATAATACCCGCCCCGCGCAACGTTCACTTTTCAGTCTTGCCCAGCCGGAGGTGTGGTCAGGAACGCCTCCAGCAAATCGACACAGGCGACGACATCTCGCTCATCGACCATTTCGATTGGTGAATGGGTATAGCGGGTTGGATACGTGATCAGGGCTATCTCCGTTCCGCGTTTCAACAGCGCGGCGGCATCACTGCCGTAGTTCTGATAGATCGCCCGTTGCACAGGAATCCCGTGTTCTGCCGCTACGGCGACAAGCCGCTCACACAAACGCCACGAGTAATGCGCCGAACTGTCGTGATAGACGATCGCCGGACCGCCGCCCATCACATTGGGATAGTCCCGCTTGTCTGGACCTGGAATATCTCCCACCAGGCCAACATCGAGATTGAGACAAAGATCGACATCGATTTCGTCGGCAATGCTGCTGGCTCCCTGCAAACCCGCTTCTTCCTGCACGGTTGAAACAAGCCAGACTTCGTAGGCGAGATCATCCCGGCCGGCGAGTCGCTCGGCGGCCATCGTGGCGATCGCCAGAGCGGCGCGGTCGTCCATCGCCTTCCCGGAAATGCGATGCTCGCCGATGCGACGTGTCGGCGGATTCCATATCACCCGGCAACCAGCGTGAACGCCCATCGCTTCGGCTTCAGAACGCGTGGAGACGCCGAGATCGATAAACCAGTCGTTCCACTCCCAGCCGTCCTTGTTCCGCTCCTTGCTCCCGACGACATGCCCGCTGGCCGTCGCGAAAACCCCCTGAACGGTCCCTGTCGGCGTCACGACAAGCGCGGGCTGGTTGAGAGGCATCACCCACTTCGGAGGTCGCCCACGCGCGTCGGTTGAATAAGGCCAGATGTGCAGAAAGCCGTCTTCATGGATGCTTTTCACCATGAAGCAGATCTCGTCGGCATGCGCCATCAACGCCAGCCTCGGGCCGTTTCCGCCGAGCTTGCCGATGACGTTGTTGACCCTTGTGCGGCGCACTTCCGCGATACCCGTCCAGCGATCGGCGATCCAGTCCTGGACGACATCTTCCATGCCGGTTGGTCCGGGAAGCTCGGTCAGTGTCTTGATCAGGTCGAAGGTCGATTCGTTTTTCGTAGCCACCCGTTCCTCCCGTTGCTCAAAACGACGACTCGGCGGAGCGTATCCGCCAGCGAATCAGCGGTCAACGACCGCCGGTGATGATGAATGGCCCGGCTATACTTCAACAGCGATAGAAGAGCCTGGGTGCCTGCGCCGGCATCCCTGGCGACGCCCGGATCACCGCATACGCAGGCTGATCCAGACCAGGAGGACCCTGACTCACAATGACAGACGTATCGACCGCTACTCATGAATTCGACCTGGTGCTTCTGGGCGGAGGAACCGGTGGCTACGTTGCCGCTATTCGCGCCACACAGCTTGGACTCAAAGTTGCTGTGGTCGAGGAGCTCATTCTGGGCGGCACGTGTCTTCACCGCGGTTGCATCCCCGCAAAGGCCTTTCTGAAGTCTGCCGACGTTTACGATGAAGTCAAGAACGCCAAAGAGTTCGGCGTCGACATCTCCGGGGAGTTGTCCTTCAACTATGACGCAGCCCTGCAGCGCTCATTGAAGGTCGTCGAGGGGCAATATAAGGGGTTGCTCTACCTCTTCGAGAAGAAACACAAGATTCCGGTCTTCATGGGTCGGGGCAGGTTGCTCGACGCCAACACTGTCGGCGTGACGCCAAACGACGGCAGTACTCCATTTAGTCTGCGCGCGCCGAACATCATCATCAATACCGGTTCGCGGCCTCGTCCAATCAAGGACCTCCCCTACGATGGCGTTCGCGTCATCAATTCCGATCATGCCGTTGTCCTCGACCACCTTCCCAAAAGCTTCATCGTCCGCGGCGGCGGCGCGACCGGCGTCGAATGGTCATCCGCCTATCACCGGTACGGTTCGAAAACGACGCTTGTCGGCAACGTCGTACCGCAGGAAGACCACGAGATCTCCCAGGCGCTCGCGCGGGCGTTACAGCGACAGAAGATGGATGTCATCCAGGGCGCCAGGCCGACTGCTGCCGATATCGACCTCGGCAAAAAGGGCGTCACGATGAAAGTGACCGACGAGAAGGGGAAAGAGAAGGTTCTCGAGGCCGAAGCCCTCCTCGTCGCGATCGGCCGGCAGGGCAACATCGAAGATATTGGGCTGGAAACCGTTGGTATTCAGACTAAAGACGACATCATTCCGGTCGATGCCATGCAGCGAACCAATATCCCGAACATCTACGCGATCGGCGATGTGAACGGCAAGCAGATGCTCGCCCACACCGCCATGCATCACGGCATCATCGCCGTCGAGAACATCATGGGCCTGAACCCCTATCCGCTCGACGAGGAAATGAACTCTCCCAGCTGTACCTACTGCGAACCAGAGATCGGCAGCATTGGTTTGTCCGAGAAGAAGGCGCAGGACAAGGGCTTCAACGTCAAGATTGGCAAATTCCCGATGAAGCCGAATGCCAAAGCGACCATCGCCGGCCACACCGACGGCTTCACAAAGATCGTCGCTGATGCTGATTCCAAAGATCTGCTTGGACTACACATCATCGGCCCCAACGCGACTGAGTTGATCGCTGGTGGAGCAGTGGCGCGTCTGCTCGACAGCAGTCCGGAAGAGCTTGCAATCACCGTCTTTCCGCATCCGACGATTTCCGAGGTTATCGGCGAGGCCGCCCACGACTGGCTGGGCCACGCGATCCACATTTAGCCGTCAATTGGCAGATCGCGAGCAACGCAGGCGTTGCCGCTACACGTTTACAGGGCCACTGTAGCGGCGAAGCCCGCCTCGCTCGTCACCGCGCAGGTGTAGCGGCGAGGCCCGCCTCGCCCGTGTCTGGTACGCTACCGGGCAGACTGTGAACCGGCGGTTTGCGCCGTCATTGGTGTGTTTGTCGAAGGGGAATGAACAAGAATGAAACTGCTGACATACAGAAGCGGCGACGGCCTCAAGCTGGGCATTCGCACAGATGATGGCGTCGTCGATGTCGCCGCTGCCGCCGCCGAGTTGGGCATCGCAGCGCCCGATTCGCTGGGCGCGGTTCTCTCGGGTGGAGATGCCGCTGTCACGTCATTGAAAGCACTAGTCGATGCGCTGCCCGGCTCCGGCGCCGGATCGTCATGGTTGCTCGACGAAATGGCCGTCCAGTACGGACCGGCGGTCGACAATCCCGGCAAGATCATCTGCATCGGACTGAACTATGCCCGACATGCCAAGGAATCGGGTATGCCGGTGCCGGCATACCCGATTCTCTTTTCCAAATTCGGCAACACGATCTGTGGAGCTGGAGATGCTGTGTCAGTTCCTTCAGGCATTGCGACGGAGTACGATTACGAGGTCGAGCTCGGCGTGATCATCGGCAAAACCGCGAAGAATGTCAGCGAAGATGAGGCGCTGGACTACGTCTTCGGCTATGCCACGGCCAACGACATCAGCGTTCGCGATCTTCAGATGCGCACCGGGCAGTGGCTCCTCGGCAAGACACTCGACAACTTCCTTCCGGTTGGTCCCTATCTGGTGACAGCGGACGAAGTCGGTGACCCTCAGGCGCTGCGTATTCGATGCTGGGTGAACGACGAGCTGCGCCAGGATTCGAGCACCGGCGACATGATCTTCGGCGTTGCGGAAACGGTCAGCTATATCAGCCGCTATTTCCCGCTCGAGCCGGGCGACCTCATCGTCACCGGCACGCCGGAAGGCGTGGCCATGGGAATGGCCAACAAGCCGTGGCTCAAACCAGGCGACATCGTCACGGTCGAAGTCGAGCGCTTGGGCAAGCTGACAAATGAGATGGTTGCCTGATCCGAACTGCCTATCGACACGACGAAGCGAGCGGAGAGCAATCTCCGCTCGTTTGCTATGCGGGTCGCGTAACCAGAAAGGTGGCGAAAGGATTGCCCTCGATCTTGCAGGTCTCGGAAGCCGCAGGTATCAACAGCGTCCCATATGGCTCCAGCCGGTAATCAGCGTTCGCACATGTCACGCTCAAGGACCCATCGACGACCGTCAGGATGAAAAAGACCTCGCCGCCGGGTTCGAGCGTCACCGTCCGATTCTCGACAAAGCCCTTGCTCAGCACAAATGGCTCGAGCGACACCAGGTCCCGCAGTTCACCATCATCGACGGCACCGGAACCCTTCGGCTTCGGGGAGAGTTCCGGATTCGCCGCACGGACAGACTCCTCGAAGTGAAGCGACCGTCCAGCAGTCGCCGGACGGTTCCAGTCGAACACCCGATAGGTCAGATCAGAGCTCTGCTGGATTTCGTAGAGGAAGATTCCGGGACCGAGCGCATGCACGGTCCCGGCAGGCAGACCAAGCACATCGCCAGTGGTGATCGGGGCACGCTCGACGAGCGACTCGATCGAGCCATCTCGAATCGCAGATGCCAGTTCGGATTGAGTTGTGCCCGGGTGTACCCCTGAGATGACTTCCGCGCCAGATTCAGCATCAACCACGTACCAGGCTTCGGTCTTGCCGCGGAACCCTTCACCTTCCAGCTCCGCCGCCAACGCATCGTCTGGATGGACCTGAATGGAAAGCCAATCCTGAGCATCAATCAGCTTGAGCAGAAGTGGGAATCGTCGCTCGCCGCCCTGCCAGAGACGTTCCCCGAGCATTGATATCCCAGCCTGGCGGGTCATTTCGGCGAGCGTGAGGGCGGCAGCATCGCCGCAGGAAATCACATTGTCCTCGTGGACCAGCCAGACCTCGCCGACTGGTCCGGCTTCCGACTCGAACCGGTTTCCGCCCCAGATTCGCTCAACGAAGCGCGGTTCGATTCGCAATGGCGACGTCGCCGATGCCTGAGGAGTACCTGCGCCCGAAACAGGCATCAGCAGAGGTCGTCTTCTGCGGAGCATTGTTGGACGAGGGGTTGTACGGTTGCCCGCGAATGTTCGTTCGTCGGTGAGAAATGCCACCAATAGAGCAGGGCAGCGGCCACGAAGGCTCCGGCGAAGTCGGAAATGATGTCATACGTCGTGTCCTCAGCGCCGTCGTGCCGCCCGGTGCCGAAGAGGCGATCGCCGTAGTATTCGTACACTTCCCAGCCCAGCGCCAGCGTCATCGCAATGGCGATCGCCGTGAGCAAGATGATGACCGGCGACCAGCTGATCGACCCTCGCCGATGCAGGGCCAGGAGAACATCCCCGGCGGCGGAGGCGATCGCCAGCGTGCCCAAAAAATGAGTGATCTTGTCATACGCGACAAATCGGGAGTACATGTGACCTGCAGTGCCCAGCGTGTCGGCATACGTTGTCACCACAATGATGCCGTGCGTGACCGCCGACAATCCGCCTTCCTGCGAGAGTTTGACACTGACGATCATGATCGCTATCAGCGAGAGGACGATCTGAGCAACCATGTATCCCCAGTAGTTGGTAAACCCGGGGTCTACGAACTGCCGGACGATCATGTACGTCAGCAGCAAGCCGAGGGAATACATCGTGAATCGAAATCGGGGTGCGATGGACATCTCTCTGGAAACAGCGGCTACTGCCTGTCCGAGTCCAGTCTCTGCGAACGTGATACGCCCGTCCGGAGCTTTGGCCACGGCGGCCCGCCACGTCAGGAGCAGGAACGGGATCACGCCAATCGCCGAACCAACCACTCCGTCGACAAAATAGTGGTGACCGGTGGCCATGACCGTGAAGCCCATCACGAACGTCGGCACGATCAGCCAGAACCACCGCATCCAGTGCCGGACCCCAGTGAAGAGCGCCACGCCGCTCAATGCCACCCATCCCACATGCAAACTGGGCATTGCCGCGAACTGATTGACAAAGCTATGGGAACCGCCGCGCATCGCATGCGTGCCGATCAGCTCGCTGCCGGGAGCCATACGCGGCGGAGCAAGCGGATAGACCCAGATGATCAGCAGTGCGAACGCGCTGGCGATCGCCAATGACGTGCGGAATCGGCGAAAAACCGGATCATCCACAATGAAGAGCCAGAAGAGCGCGCCGGCAACCACAGGCAGAAAGAACCACGAATAGGAATCGTTGATGATTCCGACCATCGAATCGTTGCGGAGCAGGAACTGCTGGACTGCGCGTTCCTGATCGAGGTGCAAGAGATCTTCGAACCGCATGAGCGCGGCAGCATTGGCAAAGGCGTCTTCCCATGAACCCTTGACGAGGTGCCGACCGATCTCATAGAGGATGAATACCGCCGAGCAGATCGCGGCTTCGCGCAAGACTCTTTGACCTGATCTGGGAAACTCCGTGCGCCCACGCCACCGCCAGGCGATGAATCCAGCCATCGCCACAGCAAATGGGATATAGATCACCGAATCGAAGAGATACGCGGCAAATGCGGCGAAGGCCATGAAAACCGCCGTCCACTTGCTCGAAGCAAGCGTGCCAAAAAGCCCGATCGCGGCAAACACGACGGCGAAAATGACCCACTCTTGCACAGAGGACGGGAGGTATGGAGAGCGACCAAAGACCTCGATCCGCAAGGCCAGGCTCCTTTGCGGGTGCAGCCTGCACGAACGACGCACTGGTACGAAATCGCGTGACTCGGTGTCCAGTGCGCGTCCTGATTATGGCACAGGATTCTCTTAATCGGACGATCCACCAGTTGTGGTTCGCCACGACCGCCCGGTTCAGGCGGCTCGAACTGGCGTGAATTGTTTCGCTACCGTTGCTGATCCGCCAGAACTGGTCATGTTCCTGGAGGATCCGCCAAAACCGCGTAATCGCAACGAGTTCGTGACAACGCTGACACTCGAGAGCGCCATTGCCGCGGCCGCCAGACCCGGATTGAGCAAATGACCCGTGAACGGATACAGCACGCCCATCGCCACCGGTATCAGCACGACATTGTACGCAAACGCCCAGAAGAGATTCTGGCGGATGGTCCGCATTGTCGTTTCCGAGAGGGTGAAGGCATTCGGCACACCGCGAAGATCAGAGCCGACAAGCGTCACGTCGCTTGCCTCCTTGGCGACATCAGATCCGGTGCCGATGGCGATGCCGAGATCGGCGGTGGCAAGCGCCGGCGCGTCGTTCACGCCATCGCCGACCATCGCCACAACACGCCCCTCCGCTTGAAATCGCTCGACCACCCCGGCCTTTTCGGAAGGAAGCACATCGGAAATGACATGATCGCTCGCGATTCCGACCTGAGCGGCAATGGCGGCAGCTGTGGCCCGGTTGTCTCCTGTCAGCATCCACACATCGCGTTTGGATGCCTGCAGCGACGCGATGGCTTGCGTTGATTCCGGTTTGATTGTGTCTGCAACAGCAATGATGCCGGCGAACCGGTCGCCAATCGCAACATACATCGGCGTCTGGCCCTTCGCTGCCACGGCGTATCCGTCGTTGGCCAGCTCTTCGACCGATATCCCCTTGCTTGCCAGGAACGCTGGATTGCCGACCAGAACCAGTTGCGCGTCCACTCGTGCCGAAACGCCAAATCCGGGCACGGACTGAAACGCCTCGACACCGGCGAGCGGCATTCCGTCGTCTTGTGCCCGGCGAACGATAGCCTGACCCAATGGGTGCTCGGATGCCACCTCGACGGCGGCTGCAGTCTGCATGAGATTGGTGCTATCAAAACCGGATGCTGGAATGATGGCGACCACCGTCGGCCGGCCACGAGTCACGGTGCCGGTTTTGTCCAGCACCACCGTGTCGACCTTGTGCGCCCGCTCCAGCGCGGCTCCTCCCTTGATCAGGATGCCCATTTCGGCGCCGCGACCCGTTCCCACCATTACCGCGGTTGGCGTCGCCAGTCCCATCGCGCAAGGGCAGGCGATGATGAGCACGGCAATCGCCGCCTGCAGTGCGTTCTCAAAAGCCGGGCCGGGTCCCGCCAGATACCACACGGCAAATGTCAGCGCACTCAATGCCAGGACGATCGGCACGAAGTACGAGGAGATCGTGTCGGCCAGCCGCTGGATCGGCGCCTTCGACCCCTGAGCATCGCTGACGAGACGAATGATCTGCGAAAGAGCCGTGTCCTGCCCGACGCTCGTCGCCCGGAAGACGAAGGTTCCGGTGGTATTGACCGTCGCGCCGATCACGTCATCGCCAGCTGATTTGTCAACTGGCAGACTCTCGCCGGTCAGCATGCTCTCGTCGATTGCCGATTGACCGTGAACAACGACACCATCGACCGGAACCCGCTCACCCGGCCGAACGCGGACCAGGTCACCAACCGCGACCTCACCAATCGCCACTTCGACCTCGACATCATTGCGAAGTATCTTCGCGGTCTGCGGAGAAAGATCCATCAGTGAGGCAATGGCGGAAGACGTTTTGATGCGGGCTCGCGCTTCCAGCCAGCGCCCAGTCAGGATCAGCCCGATGATCACTGTGGCAGTTTCGTAGTAGACCTCCGGCATCGGGTGCGGACCAAGTATTTGTTCGGGAAAGAACGTGACCGCGGCTGAATAGAAATAGGCCGCCGACGTTCCAATCGCCACCAGCGTATTCATGTTTGTCTGTCCATGGCGCGCCGCGGCAAAGGCCTGTCGGTAGAACTGCCCTCCCGCCCAGAACTGGATCGGCGTGGCCAGGACGAACATGATGATGAACAAGGTGTTCATCGACTCGATCGGCTGACCACCGAGCAGCCAGTCTGGCCAGTACATCAGCAACATGAGTACAGCGGAGACACCGAGTGCCGCGACGGCCTTGATCTGTATCGCTCGAAGCTCTTTCACACGCTTGGCGGTTAATTCATCGTAGGCGTCGTCGGTTGACCCTGCGCTTCGTTCGCCAATGGAGTAGCCAGCGCCGATCACCGCCTCTTCGATCGCAGATCGGGAGAGCGAACCGGTGATGCCGCTGATCGTTGCGGACTCGGTCGCCAGATTGACGGCGACGCTTTGTACGCCCTCGACCTTCTCGATCGCCTTCTCAACGCGGCGCACACAACTCGCGCACGTCATCCCCTCGACTGGCAGCGTGATCGTAGTCGAAGGCACATCGTATCCGGCGTCCTTGATGACATGAATGAGCTGATCGGCATCAGTGACGGCAGAATTGAATTCAACCGTGGCCTGCTCGGTCGCCAGATTGACCGCCGCGATGCGAACTCCAGGCGTCGCCTCCAGCGCTTTTTCGACCCGCCGCACGCAGCTGGCGCAGGTCATCCCGAGAACGGGAATCCGAAGTTCCTCAGTTGCGAATGCTTCGGGCGAAATCGTGATGTTGTCTATGCTGCTCATATGGATTCTGTGTTGCGGAGGGCTCGAATGACTGCCTTTAGTATACCCCCATAGGGTATATGAGTCAACGCCCCCTGTCAGGATTGCTCAACGGCGGCAAGGAGCAGAGAAGCGTACACCCAGGCCCGATGCCGTTGAGCAACCTCTTCTTTGCCAGGGCCGCCGTTGCTGGCGACCGTGATGTGCCGAAGATGTTGCCCCGCACGACAACACGACTCCAACTCCTCAGTTCACGACCGAAACGAGGACCAGAAGGGCAGTTCGAGGAGGTTCACCTGTCGTATTGACTGTCGGGATGGATGGGGTACCGGAACCGCAGGGACTTGCACGGTGCGTGCGTTGCCGCTGCAAACTATCCTCTCCGGCGCAAGACCCAGTCTAGCATAGACGGGGCCACATTGGACTGGAATTATTCCAGTCTATCTCCCATGCGTTCGAGCAGCCATGCCTTGGCGTCGTTCAGCGCCCGCACGCGCACCGTCGGCTCGACGAGAAACGGCGGCATCTCGGTTCGTCCATTCTGCACGGCGATCACCCTCATCTCCGCCGCGATCGCTGCTTCGACGCCTAGCGGCGAGTCCTCCAGAACAACGATTCCACAAGGAGACACACCGAGGCGTTCCGCTGCCAACAGGAAGAGATCTGGTGCAGGTTTGCCACGCCTCACGTCATCTCCTGTAACCTCGACATCGAACAAACCGCTCAATCTCGTTTCAGTCAGTGAGATGTCGGCGTGTGAGCGCATACCGGAGGTCGCCAGGGCAACCGGCAATCCTGCCGAGCGGACGGCGCGAAGAATGTCACCGGCGCCAGGCATAGGCTGCACGGAACCACGCAGTGCGGCCATTCGGGCCTCGCTGTACTGTTTGGAGAGCACGTCGAGCGGTGCATCGATCGCGTAGCTATCACGAGCGATTGCAATGGCTTCACTCAGTCGCCTGCCGAGCATGCGAGCCTGGATGACAGGATCGACCTCGATTCCGTAGGACGCCAGAAACACGGCCATGGCGTTCGCGGCGAGAGGCTCTGAGTCGACCAGCAAGCCGTCGAGATCGAAGATCACTGCATTCACGTTGTGTTCCTCAATCATCAGTGGCTGCCTTCACGATGCGCCTTTGAGAGTCAATACTGCTGCAGGATTGTCAATCAGCACTGCGCGGACGTCCATTGCGCTCAGTCCGGCGTCCATCAGTGCAAGTGGAATCTTGTGGAGCGCGGACGTGAGCGTGAGCGGAGCGCCTGAGGTTCCGCGCCCGGTCGTTCCCGCCAGCAGGAGCACACTCGCGCCGACCACCCGAGCAATCGATGTCGGATCGTCTGCCGCGACTCCGGGTAATGCAATGACATATGCCGGTTCGTCACCTGCGTCGTACCGAGCCCCGGTGGCGGATGTGCCGAGCCACGACAGATTTGGCATCGATGCACCAGAGTTCGAAGGCACAAGCAAATGAACTGGACTCCTTCCGGCAATCCATCGCAGCATCGACTCCGAGCCAACTGGCGTTTCTTCGACCAGGACCAGCGCTCGCAACCCGATCAGGTGCGCGGCCTCGAGCTCTTCAAGGATCGCGGCCTCGTCGATTTCCTCTGCGCCTGTGACGGCCAGAATCGAAGGGACAAACAGCGTGAGTCCTAACGCACCCGGGTCTATTGGCCCGAGCATCGTCAGGACATGAGGCAACGACAGATCGAATGTCTCTTCGATCTCGTCCGGAACGAATGACTCCCCGGCCTCCAGACCGAAGTCTTCCTCCCACATTTGAGATTTCATATTGGCGCCTGGTCCGTTCGCTCAGGAGTCGTTCAATAGCCGAGATGGTATCGGGCCGTCCCTGCCACAACAACCATCACCTGTGGATGTGTCGTCTTCGCCGCATGGTATCGTGAGCGCTCTGTGATCGATACAGAACGTGGAGATGAAGAGCAGTGACGACGAATGAGACGGAGAATTCGCCAGCTTCCGAGAAAACGGAATCGAAAGGTCTGGAGCGCCCGGCGGATCCAGTGATCACATCGCACAAGATCGCCATAGAAGGCACGACGCTCCCCTGGGAGACCGATTTCGGTCTGATGCCGATCGAGAATGACAAAGGCGAAATCGACGCGACGCTCTCCTATACCTACTACCGCCGGCCGGGCGAAGTCGAAGCCGGCAGACCACTGACCATTCTCTTCAACGGCGGCCCCGGTTCTTCCTCCGTCTGGTTGCATATGGGCGGTATCGGACCTCGCCGGGTTCGCCTGCTCGACGATGGGGCGATGCCGCCGCCGCCATTCGAGGTCATCGACAACCCTTACACCTGGCTGACGTTCAGCGATCTGGTGTTCATCGATCCGGTCGATACCGGCTTCAGCAAGGCAAAGGACGAAGAGACCAGCAAACGATTTCGATCTGTCGATGGGGACCTCGAGCTCGTCGGCGAGTTCATTCGGCGTTTTCTGACCAGGTACCGGCGATGGCATTCCCCCCTTTTCCTCTCCGGAGAAAGCTACGGCACCTTCCGCGCCGCTGGTCTGGCCGGAACGTTGGCCGACCGCGGCATCATTTTCAACGGAATCATCCTGATCTCCAGCGTGCTCGAGCTGGGCACACTGCTGTTCGAATCCGGCGACGATCTGCCGTACGTCGTCTACGTACCCACCTATGCCGCGACTGCGTGGCATCACGGACAGTTGGGCGACGAGCTGCAGAACGGGTCGATCGAGTCGCTGCTGGAAGAGGTTCGGGAATGGTCGCTGACGACCTATACCGTTGCCCTGGCCCGGGGAGCGGACCTGGACACCGAAGAGCGAAGCCGGGTTGCGGCCGAGCTGTCTCGCTTTATCGGCATCGATCGGCAGTTGTTGGAGCGCTGGAATTTGCGTGTCACCGGTTCACGTTTCTGTAATGAGCTGCTGCGCTCTGAAGGAAAGATCGTCGGACGACTCGACGCCAGATTCACCGGATTCGACCCCGCGGGATTAACGGACGACAGTGAGTTCGACCCCAGTATGAGTGCGATCCGGGCCCCCTTCACTGCAGCATTCAACAGCTATGTCAGTCACGAGCTAGGATTCGAATCCGACGCCGAATATCACATCCTGCGCGGACTCGAATGGGGTTGGGGAGAATCGCACGACGGTACTCCGCGCACGAACACGCTCCTCGAGAAAGCGTTTGCGCACAATCCCTACCTCAATCTGATGGTGCTCTCCGGATACTATGATCTGGCGACGCCATTCTTCGCGACGGAGTACACACTGAACCGCCTTCGCATCGACCCAGCGATCAGGAACCAGATCGTCAGAGCCGACTACGCCGGCGGGCACATGATGTATGTCGCGGAGCAAATTCTGAAAGAAATGCAGGGAGACGTAGCGGCCTTCGTCCAGAACGCAATCAGCGTTGGGCAACGGCCCTTGCGTTCGCGGTAGCTTCGAAGACTTGCGCCGCTTAAGCGGCAGGTCCTCCGAACCAAGAACGTCGAAACCGGAAGCGCGATCTGACTGAACACGTACATCGACCCGGGGCGCCACCAAAGTAGCGCCCCGGCTGCGACGATGCGTTGACTGAGAAGTCGCTACGACTCGTCGGGGAGGTTGTCCGATCGCGCCATCCAGCGGGCCACGGCTGCGACCGCGCCTCCCGCCAATGCGGCGGAAAGCCAGTTGGAGCCGTGTCTCTCAGGTCCTGAACCAGTCGACGGCAGTGTGTCGATCGTCGAGACTCCACCCTTTGATCCTGACTTCCCTGGTTTGGCCGCTCGGCGCTTGGGTTCACAGCGACCACCCTTGCATGCATAACCCTTGCAGCAGGGCGTCGTTTCGTCGCAGATGTCTTTCCCGCCGGCGCAGACATCATGGTGACCGCATGTGCCCTTCACGCACTGGTAGTCGTCGCAACAGTCATCGTCGGACTCACAGGACGCATCAGCTCCCTGACAGTCGGTGAGTGCGACGCACCAGTCGTCCACACATTCTGCGCCATCGCAACAGCGCATCTCGTAGTGATCCCTGCCACAGATGGTGCCAACCGGATGGCAGCATTGGCCGTCCAGGCACAGGGCATAGGCGAAGCAGCACTGGCTGGACTCACTGCAGGATTCCTCCAGGTTCGAGTCGTCGGCAACGAGGCAACACGTCCCTTCACAGTTGCCGGAGCAACAGGCGCCATCCCCGCCAACGCCCTCGCACACGTCCCCGACGGGGAGGCAAGCGAGGACTTGGCAGATACACCTGCCGCCCTCCAACGGAATCATCGTCGCTTCCGGGTCGCAGCAGGGTGCCTCATTGGGATCCTCAGGCGAGCAGGTCCCGATTTCTATGTCTGTGGCGAAACAGGCGTCGCAGGTGTTGGTCTCGGTGTGGCAGTAGATCTCCACGCCCGGCGTCGCTGCCTCGCAGCAGTCCTCGTTGTTGCTACAGCTGCCGCCGAAGAACGAGCAAGCAAGTTCGCACTGGCACGTTGCTGGATTGAACTCGGCGTCTCGGTCGCAACAGGGTGAAAGGACATCCAGGAAGCAGTCGGGTGAGCCGAGGTCCACCCACGACGGGTGGCAGAGGGCGCAGTGGTCGGTCTCATCGCAGAATGTGTCGTAGCCTGGAGTTGGAGTGTCGAGCGGACAACAGTCGCCATCGGCCCCGCACGAGTCGTCGATGTCCAGGCACTGCAGCTCGCATGTGCAGGTCTCGGAGTTGAACGAGGCCTCCCGGTCACAACAGTGATCGATTTCGTTGTCGAACCCAGCGCAGTCCTCGGCGTTGAGGACCTTTCCAGGCGGCAGACAGGAAACGCAGATCGGCTCTGCCTGCTCCGTATCACATATGTACGTCCCGAACGCTGGGCAGCAGTCGCCGTCGTCCTCGCAGGCCTCGCCGTGGTAGTGACACACCTGACAAATGCCTTCGACGCAGTCGCCAGAGCAGCAGTCGGAGTTCAGCAGGCAGGGCTCTTCATCTTCGAGACAGTCATTGCACGCTCCGTTGATGCAGAAGAAACTGCAACATTCGTGGCCAGCCGTGCAAGATTCGAGGTTCTCAGAACAGGATCCTTCGACACAGGCTCCCGATGCATTGCACGTGAAACCTGGGCAGCAGTCGTCCCAGGCTCCACATGCGCCCCCTTCCAGCACACAGCAGTAGCTGGATTCACCAAACGATTCGCACCTTACGTTCTCGCCACAGCAATCTGCCTGAATCGCGCACCCCTCGCGGATCTCTCCACATTCGGTTCGCAGGCAATAGAGCGTCGAGATCTGCTCTTCCGGATTTTCCATGCATTCCCACGGCTCACCGGCGCAACACTCGTAGTCGTCCGTCGGGCACACCTCGCCATTGCCTACGCATGGCAAACCACAAATGCCGGAGCCAACGCATTCAAAGGGGTCGCAGCACGTAGGGACGCTCGGGTTGCAGTTTAGCCCCTCTGCAGTACAGTGCGAGTCCGCAGTACAGGCTTCGCCCTCGCATGGTTCCTGAGATTGCTCCGGGCCTTCCGGTTCCTCTCCGGGTGGAGGTGTGGTGGTGCCGTCCGTATCGCCAGAGTCGGGCGTGAGCTCATCGCCGTCATCCGGATCGCTGTCAGCAACAGGCTCAACGCATGCGCCGTCGGCGCAAACCAAATCACCGTCGCAGTCCGATGTCTCGAGGCAGTTCGCCACCTCAGGGAGCTTCGGCTCGTCTTCTGCCTGTGCGGAGAGAGGGCGCGAAACCGCTGCACCCGCGAACGCTCCGCCCAGCAGCTTCATCATCGAGCGTCGCGACACACCTGCCGCAAAAACCCGGGTTAGCTCGTCGAACCGGCGGTCATCCATATCAATTCCCCTCTCGTCTTGCCCACGCAACCAGAGGGCCGTCGTTCTTGTGCCCCGTCCGGTATTCCTGTATGAACGTTTACTAGTTTACCATGATTATCGGTAAGTTGTGACTTTGCTCGAGCACATCAGGGAAACGGTCCAGACTCGGGGCCGCCGAGGTGGATCGTTGATGAACCAACGGATCTTCAGGTGTCAGGCGTCCTCAGGCGTTGACGCGCTCCGGTATGCGGGACAGCAGTTCGTCGATCAGCGCGGTACTGAACGGGTCGAGCCCGGGCGCGGGCTGACGAACCACGGCGTGGGATATCGCGCCAAGCCGGCGAAGGATTTCCTTGCGCAACGCAACCCCTGGCTGCGCTTCGAGGACCATCAGAGGGAGCGCGGCCCGATACGCGTCGTAGGAGCGCTGTTGGTCGCCTGTTTGCCAGGCCGCAACAATCTCGACCAGCGCGTCGACAAGCGCGAAGCCAGTCATCGCGCCATCAGAACCGGCCAGCAGCTCCTGATAAAGCGACACGCCCCCCAGACCGCCAAAGATTTGAAAACCGGGCTGGAGCGCTTTCAGCGCCGCCATTTTCCGCGCGGTTGGCGGGTCCTCGAGTTTGACCACCGAGTGCTCCGGGAGCAATTCGAAGAGCGACGCGATGAATTCGACCGGCAACTTGACGCCGCTCGACGCCGGGTGGTCCTGCACGATGACTGGGATCGTCAGCCCATCAGCAATTCGGCGGAAGTGATCTTGCAGCGCCGGACCGGCGCTGCTGCCAGGTGGTGGGGAAACCATGACAGCGACGGCGCCCGCCGCTTCGGCTTCCTGAGCACGTTGCGCGGTGATCCGCGACGAACCATGCGTGATGCCAACGGAGATCTGCATTCGGCCGCCGGCATGCTCCACGGCGGTCGCCAGCACCCGGTTCCGCTCATCGTCGCTCAGCTTGTCGGCTTCGCCAAGAACGCCGAGCACGAGCGCACCGTCGCACCCACGTTCGGCGAGAAAGTCGAGAAGGGTGCGCAAACTGGCCAGATCGAGCGACTCGTCGGGCAGAAACGGCGTTGCTGAAATATTGTGAACTCCAGGTACGAGTTGCTTCGACATCATCGCTCCCAATGTGGATCAAACAGGGCCAGGTCCATGTCGCCGGACCGATCGACAACAATCTGAGCGCTAGCGGGCCGGAATGGCGCGACCCTCGCGGACTTCTCGGGCCCATAGCGCGGCGCCAACGACGCCCGCCTCATAGCTGAAATACGCTGGGCGGAACTCGACCCGGTCGATTTCTGTGACGTGGCAGTGTGCGCGCGCCGTCTTTTCGATCTGCTCCCAGAAATACCCGTGCGGTTTCACCACCCCACCGCCGAGCACGACGACCTCTGGCGCCAGCGCCGAGATGGCTCCCGCCACACCGAGACCAAAGTGGAATCCTGCGTAGTCGAGTACCTCGCGAGCGATGCGATCTCCTTCAGCTGCCGCTTCTTCGATCAACTCAGGCACCATCCGGTTCAGGTCATCATCGATTCGCTCTCGCAAGACGGTCGTTTCACCCATGATGATCCGACGATTCGCCTCGGCGATCAGCGCCGGGCCCGCCGCGTACGCCTCGATGCAACCGCGATTCCCGCAACCGCAATCTGCGCCGTTGGCGCTGACGATCACATGGCCCAATTCGCCCCCTGCTCCACCGACCCCCAGATTGAGCTTCCCATGCGCGACAACCCCACCGCCAATCCCCGTTCCCACGGCGTAGAAAATGCCCGTTGTAATGCCTTTCGCACTTCCGAGCGTGAGCTCCGCCAGCGTAAAGGCTCGCACGTCGTTGATCAGCCATGCGGGCAGCTTCAGAGCGTCCGATATCGGCTCGGTCACCGGAACATTCGGCCAGTCGCCAGGCAAGTTCGGCAGGAAAATCGAAATCCCATCGACCATATCGATGACGCCGGGGACAGCCACGCCGATAGCCTCGACATGAAGTCCAGGGCGCTCGACAAGCAGCTCCCTGGCGCTTTCGATCATCCGGCGAATGACGTCGTCGTGCCCCTCCTCGCCGTCGGTCGGAATACGTGAGTTTGCGACGATCTCGCCCTCTTCATCGACAAGAGCGAACTTGATCGTGGTGCCGCCCATATCGATTCCGAGATAGTGGTGCATGCTAGTTTCGCTCGCGGGATAGAGTCTGTCGGGAAGACGGAAAGTAGATGGTAGATAGTTGGTTGTTGATGGTTATTCTGGGCACGCTGTCAAAGATTCGGGACATTGAGCGAGTTTCTGAGGGCAGTCAACTGTCTGGCGACGTGTATATTGCAGGACACAAGTTCGTTCGACTCCGGATCAGGAATATACCGCAGTCGTGCGGCTAGCAGCGTCTGCGTTCGCAGCTCCGCGAGCGATCCACGAGCAATGCCAAGAAATCTTCCGAATTCCTTCGCTCCGCCCCGAGCCTGACCTTCAGCAATGTTCGAAGGAACCGAAACAGCACATCGTCTCATTTGCCCAACGAGACCACCACGATCCGAGTTTGGGAACCTACCGGTGACCAAATACACACGTTCAGCCAGGTCCATGCTGGCTTGCCAGACTCTCAAGTCCGTGAAGTCATTGTTCTTTGCGACACTGTACTCAGCTCGAACCTCAGAGATCGACCAAACTGCATCGTCCTCCACAAAGTCGTCCACTGCGTACTCATTGAACTTCTCTTCACTCACCTGAGGTTCTCCTTTGTTCACCCGACCTTCCCCACCAACCAACTCGTTCTAACCCGGTGTCCACCATCTCATTTCCACCATTCGCCATCTACCATCTACTGTTTACTATCTACTTTATCCACGGCTTGAGCACGTCCCTCGAAAGCAAGAAACCGCGTTTGACGAGGTCTTCCGTCCCCTCGAACTTTCGGTCCTCGTGCTCGATGCTCACGACGTAGTCGTAGCCGACCCGGTAGAGCGCCGCCATGATCGCGGCCCATCGCGCTTCGCCAAGCCCAGGCAAGCGCGGGATTGCCCAGCTGAATCCACATCCGAGAACGCCATCCTGATAGAGCATCTCTCGATCGATCTCCATGTCCTTGGCATGGAAATGAAAGATGCGGTCGGCGAAGTCGTGGATCACCCGCACTTCATCGATGAACTGCCAGATCAGATGCGACGGATCCATGTTCAACCCGAAGTTGTCATCTGGAATGATCTCGAACATGCGGGTCCAGAGTGATGGTGAATACGCTACGTTTTGCCCACCGGGCCAGGTCTGTTCCCAGACCATGGGGCAATTCTCGATGGCGATCTTGACCTCTCGCTCTTTCGCATATTTGACAAACGCCGGCCAGACTCGGGCAAACGACTCCATGTTCTCGGCAGCGCTTTTGGTCTGATCCGCGCCCACAAAGGTCCCGACGATCGGCACCTCGAGCAGAACCGCCGCATCGATGACCTTCTTCAGATGCGCGGTTGCAGCGGCGCTATCTTCTGGGTCCGGATCGAGATAGTTGGGGTAATAGGCCAGCGACGAGATCTCGAGACCGAAGCCATCGAGGATAGACCGCACCTCTCTCGCACCGTCCCGGTCCAGCGTGGTGACATCGATGTGCGTCACGCCGCCATAGCGACGCTCCGCGCCACCTGCCGGCCAGCAGGCGATCTCCAGCATCTGGAACTCGCTCTCAGCTGCCCACGCAGCAACCTCCTGGAGCGAAAGACCCGGCAGGGCGGCTGTCAGAAATCCAAGCTTCACGGTCAAACTCCTCGTCGATTCGCGTTTCGTTGTCGAGCAAAGTCTAAAGGCGAACGTGACCATGCGCCCTTGCGCCGTCGAGCCGTCACTTTGGCCGTCTCGCTCATCCGGTCGGTCATTCGGGGTTACTTGCCCCGCGTTGAGACCCATCCGCGCGTTCGTGCGCTCGCCAGAATCGCCTCGCCCAACCGAAGTGCGTAGACGCCGTCCGCGAAAGTTGGGTAATCGGGCTTTGCCGGAGGTTCTCCGGTGGCGATTGCGGCGTACACCTTGCCATAGAGCTGTTTGAAGGTATCCGGGAAGCCCTCGGCATGACCACCGGGATAGCTCGTCACGGCACGAGCCTCGGCGGCCAGAAGTCCCGGATCGCGCGTCAGCAGCTCATTAGGCCGGTCACGATGGCCGATCCAGAGTTCTTCCGGATTCTCAGAATTCCAGGCGACAGAACCTTCCGCGCAGTCGATCTCGAACGCCAGATGATTCTTTCGCCCGGCGCTGACCTGGGAAACAGTCAGTACTCCTTGAGCGCCGTTGTTGAAGCGGAGAAGAATGCTCGCGTAGTCCTCTGTCGTGATTTCGACCTCCTCGTAGTCCTCCGGATCGAGCTCCTTGCCCGCAAACGTCTCCAGCGGTTTGAGCGGTTTTCGCCGCACCGGCAGCATCGTTCCGAAGTCAGCGCAGACTTCCACAACCTTCTGACCGGTAATGAACGTGACGAGATCGAGCCAGTGCGATCCGATGTCTGCCACCGCTCGCATGTCGCCACCAAGTGACGATTCGAGCCGCCAGTTCCAGTCTGTCGCTTTCAGCAGCCAGTCCTGCAGATATCTCCCGTGAATCAGATAGGTTGAACCGAGATCACCGCTGGCGACCATGGCCCGCGCCTGATGGCACTGTGCATAGAAACGCAAATTGAAGTTCACGACGTGGACAATTCCCGCAGCCGAGGCGTAGGCGAGCAGTTCTTCACCTTCGGTCGCCGTCATGGCAAGCGGCTTCTCACACACAACGTGCTTCCCGGCGGCGATGACCTGTTTGACCATCGGGGCGTGCAGGTGATTCGGCGTGGTGATGTGCACGCAATCGGGATCGGTTGCCGCCAGCAGAGCCTCGATCGAGTCGAATCCGGCCGGGATTTTGAGCTGTTCCGCTCGCAGCGATGCACCTTCCGCGGTCGCGCCGACAATGCCCACGACCTCGATGCCATTTCGGCGCAACGCTTCGACGTGAACAGGTCCGATAAAGCCAGTCCCGACAACCGCGGCGCGAAGCGGTCGATCCATCTGGTGCTCCTTTTCAAGTCGCCTTCCAACAATGCCAAAAGAGTAGCCGCTAGTGGCCGATTCGTCGCAATCCGCACACGTCGGTGCAGTAGGATTGGATTGGCTGGCACTCGCCGGTCATTCATCGGAGCCAATGTGATTCCTGACCAGCAAAGACCGAAGCCCCAGCGTCTCCGTCGGTTTCTGACACTGAGTATCGTTGTCCTCATTGCTGTGAGCGCAGCACTGTCGAGTCAGGCCGCGAGTCTTCCGGAGGAGATTGCCGCTCCTGTCGCCGGCCTCGATGCGGCGCGCGATGTCGCTCTGGCCCGTCTTGGCGAGACTCCCGCGACGACACCACAACCCTGGCCGGGTGAACTGGTGCTCTGCGAACCACTTTCCGACGCGCGCTTGCGGGCATTACAGGATGCTGTGGCCCTGATGCGATCGACAGAAACCGGTCGCGAGCTTCACGACATGCTGCAGCGCGAAGGGGTATGCATTGGCTTCGAGGACCTCGCCTACAACTCGGCGTACGCTTCGTCGCGATGGTCGTTTCGGAACGGATGGGCCGACAGCGAAATACGCGTCGATCCATCGTACGCAACGTTTCTCTACCCTGATGTTCTCGCCGCGATTCTGGTCCATGAGGCAACTCATATTCAGCGCGCCGTCGACCGGACTGCCTGCTACTACGCCGAGACCTGCACGATTCTCGACAACGGCGTCTATCTGGATGAGGAGATCGTCGCCCATTCGGCAGAGGCAGAGTTCTGGATTGAGCTGTTTGGCAGAGATGGCAAGGATCGGGCGTTTGCATCCGACACGGCCGAAAACCAGCTCAAATCACACTACCTGCAAGGTCCGGATGCGTTCGGCGACTTTGTTGCGCAGATGCGGTCGGATCATCGCGAAGGCGAAGGACTGTAGGTACGGAGGACCTTCGATGGCTCAAGTCGAGGATCCGGTGATTCGCTCAGCTGAACCGGTAACGCACGATCGCGGTGAGGACTGAAAACCCGTCTTTCCAGCGGAGCTTTTTGCCTTCCCCAAAGTCGCGACCAGAATAGTGGACAGGTACTTCGACGATTTGATGACCGGCTCGAACCAGCTTGGCTGTGATTTCCGGATCGATCCCCCACCGCTCCGACTCTAGATCGATTCCCATCAGCGCATCACGGCTGATCACCTTGTAGCAGGTCTCCATATCGGTCAGCGATGTTCCGTAGAGCAAATTGAATGTGGCAGTCACGAAGTGGTTGCCAAACCAGTGCCAACGGCTCATCTGATGCGCTTCTCCGAGAAACCGCGATCCATAGACGACAGTGGCGCCACTGCCATCGGTCAACGGTCCGAGCAATGACTCGAACTCGGCCGGGTCATATTCCAGGTCGGCATCCTGAATGATGATCTGCTGTCCACGGGCCTCGCGTAATGCCGTGCGAATCGCCGCTCCCTTGCCCCGGTTAACCGGGTGCGCGAACGCCCGAACTTTTCTGGTTGAGGCGAGCTCAGCAAGGAGCTGGGGAGAATCGTCAGACGAGCCGTCATCGACAGCGATAATCTCTTTGTCGATCGGAACAGCAAGGACGCGTTCGACGAGCGAGGTAAGGGTCTGCGCTTCGTTGTACACCGGTATGATCACGGTCAACAATGGAGCGCTGGGTGCGGATGCAGAACCGGACACGAAGACTCTACCCTTCGACCTGTCAGAGTGCACTGGCAACGCAGTCGAGCCGGGTGAGCGGACTTTGCGCCGAACATCGAATCATGCAGACTATACCGGGTCAAACCGGTTTGTGATGTACCTGACTCGCGAGTCCTGAAAGGTCGACTCGATGTCGCTTGCTGGCGCTGGTGTCTTTCTGCTCACCGTCGTGGTCGTTGGGCTTGTGATTCTCGACAGGCTGCGGTTGTCGCCGCCTGCTGCGAGTCCTGACTCTCCATCACAACCCTCCCCAGTCCGGCGCGCCGAGTCACCGGCCGTCTCGACGCTTCCCGGCGAGACGAGGCGCCTCCTGGCACGGGGACGGATTTTGCTGGCCGGCGCGCTGGCATGTGGTCTGTTCGCGCTCGTCATCGGTCAGCGCGGGTTGACCGGAGGTGACCCGTCGATCGGCACGGTGGTTCTGTGGCTGGCCGGGCTGGCAGTCATCGTCTGGCTCGATTGGCTGGCAGGAAACGAAGCAGTCAGTCCCGGAGTCGTCGGAGAATCAGCCGGTTTCACGACGCACATCGCCAGATGGCGCCTGATGCTGTTGTTACCGGTTGGGCTGGCCGCGCTGTATATCTGGACCGAAACGCCGTCACGCGCAATCGACGATTCGAGTCTCGACATCGTTCTCCTCTGGCTGCTTTCGATTGCCGGATTGGTCGTCGCCTCAGGCGCTCTGCCAGATCGAGTTCAAGCGATCGGCTGGCGAGCGCGCCTGATCGAACACAGGTTGGAGCTGGCGATCGCGGCCGCGATGTTGCTGGTCGCTGTCGTTCCCCGCGCATACTCGCTCTCCAGCTATGCCTGGTCGATGTCGGGTGATGAGGGAACGTTCGCCGTCACTGCTCGCAGCTCGCTGGAAGGAGCGATCCGCAATCCGTTCAACTCGGGACCTTGGGGCTACCCATCGCTGCTGTTCATTGTGCAGGGATGGTTCATCGACCTCTTCGGCGGATCGGTTGGCAGTGCCAGGGCGCTCAGCGCGCTGTTCGGCATCGGTTCAGTAATGGCCGTCTGGTTGCTGATTCGCGATCACTTCAATCGCTACACCGCGCTATTTGCGGCCCTCTTCTGTGCATCACTGAACTTGCACGTCTACTGGTCGCGAGATGCGCAGAATGCGTCGGCCCCGATGTTCTTCTTTCCGCTGGCCATCCTGCTCCTGGACAGGGGGTTGATTGGCGGAAGCCGGGCCAGCTCGGTGGCGGCGGGTCTGGTCATCGCGTTGGCGCAGTTTTTCCACCCATCGAACCGTCTCTTGCTGCCGATGGCTGTCGCGTATTTGATTTATGCCCTGATTCTCGTCACCAGGGAGAATCGGGAAATCTCGCAGCAGAGTTGGGGGTCGACGCTGGCGAATACTGGCTGGCTCACAGCGGCGATCGTTTTCGGTCATTTGCCGCTCATCGCCTATTTCGAAACGCATCGCGTCGAGTTCTGGTCGAGAACGAACGAAGTGTCCGTTTTCGCTTCCGGCTGGCTCGACCAGGAGCAGGTGATCACCGGCGACACAGCGGTCGAGATCATGGCGCGCCAGTTGTGGAACGCGGCGATGCTGCCCTTCAGCACGCTGCCGCACGGACATTACCGCCCCGGTTCGCCGCTGGTTGGATGGCCAATTGTGATCTTCGTGGCGATCGGACTTGCGCTGGCGACAGTCTGGTTGTTGCGGCGTCGCTATTTCGGCATCGCGCTGGGATTTTGGGTCATGACGATCGGTCTCGGCTTCACCAATGGGCCTCCGATGACCAACCGCTACACCGCGGCGGCGCCTTTTCTGGCGATGCTTGGCGCGATCGGTCTGTGGGCAGCTGGTCGGTTGATAGCCCGCTACTGGAGGGCGCCGGTCAGGATTCTGGCGCCAGTGGTTGGCGCGATCGCGATTTTCATTGCGATCTGGCAATTCCACTTCTACTTCCAGGACCCGAATCAGGTCGATCTCTACTCCGATCCCAATAGCCAGATCGCCAATGGCGTTGCCCGCGAAGCCGAGCAGCTCGGCGACGGCGCAGTCGTCTACCTCGCCGGGGCGCCAAGACTCTTTTACGACGGATTCAAGAACATCGAATTCATCGCTCCAAACGCGACCGGATTCGATGTCGACCCGATGTGGGACCTTAATCAGTCGCCGCCTCAGCTCGCCGGACCGACGTTGTTCGCATTCATCCCCGAACGTTCGAACGAGCTCGAGGTGGTCAGCTCCTGGTTCCCTGATGGAATGCTGGCGTTGCATACCCTCCCCGATGGCAGCACGCTGTATTTGTCCTATCTAGTAGAACCTCTCGACGCGGCCGCTGTGCAGCCGGGCGAATCGGTAGCGAACGCGCATGAGGGAACCGAGACGTGATCGTCGGCGTGATGGGCGCCGGGCGAAGAACGCAACTGCTAAGCGCGGCCGCCGCTGCCTTCCTCTTCCTGGCAATTTGGGGCCAGGTGCGTATCGTTCGCGACCATCCGTTTCGCTGGACTACCCTGGCGATCTGGGTGGTGGGCCTCAGTGGGATCGCGCTGTTGTCTTGGCGACAGCATTCGCGACAAAACAGTGGATCGCCCCGCTTCGACCCACCCGCAGGATCCTCCGATCGGAGCA
>CAYWSE010000008.1:0-50022 GCA_964461025.1 uncultured Sphaerobacteraceae bacterium
CTTCAAGTCCCTTCCCAAAAGTGCCAAAGTTCAGGGCAACGCCTGCGTTGCCCGGGTTCGTCGGCTGCCTTGATACTGCGAGGCAGGCCTCGCCGCTACAGGTGTGGGGGCCGCTACTCCTCGGAGAGCGAGCGGATGTAGGCGACCAGGTCGGCGATCTGCTGCTCGGTCAGGATCGCGCCGTAGGGCGGCATCGCGCCGGCCGGGAAGCCTTTCACGACTTTGGCGTTCGGGTCGACGATCGATTCGAAGAGATAGGCGTCATCGGCAATCACGATTGTGCCGTTTTCGAGTTCGACCTCATGCATATAGAGGCCCAGCCAGGTCGGTCCGACCATCTGACTGCCGTCGACTGAATGGCACGCCATGCACTGCGCGGCGAGAGACCTGCCGGCCTCGACGTCGCCTGTCATCGCCAGAGGAGAAGCTACCGGAGAGGCCGCCGGCGATGCCTGTGGCGACGCCTCGGGAGATGCTTCCGGGGTGCTTTCGTCCTGAAGCGCAATTCCGCTCAACGGACCAGCAATCAGGGCAGCTGATACCAGCCCAATCACGACCATGAGAATCACTGCTCGTCTCACCATGTGTTTATCCTCCCGTCTCTGGCAATTGTTCCGTCATCTACTTCATCGCGTCAAATGTCCAGCTCCCCAGAAGTTCCTCCCACCCGTGAACCATGCCGCTTTGCTCGGCCGCGAATGCCGTGGCTTCGCTCTCATCATCGAAGGGAAACACGCCCGTGCCCATCGGTGTTGGCACCTCCATGGAAACAACGAACCAGGCGTTTCCTGCCTCGATCCAGTCGAGCGATGGATAGCCGTGGACCCATGCCTTGCGCTCGCCAAGCCCCTCTTCCTGGATCATCGCGACCATTTCCCCAGCGTCGTCGAACAGCAACGCCTCGCCTTTGGAATCGACGATGCCGCTGGCGAATCGCTCTTCGGAAATCAGCATTCCGCAGCGGTCGCAGGCGTCCCGTCCCAATTTGATCTCCGGAGGGTCATCCGACGATTTGGCCTCATCTCCGCAACCGACCAGAACGAGCGGGAGCACAACACCGGTACCGAGCAACGCACGCCGAGTAATCATTGGTGATCCGTTCGTTTGAAGAACCAGTAGCCCACTGGCAGCGGAATGACGATCCAGAGCGCCAGCAGGCCGAGCATCAACATGTAAAAGCTGCTGCCGAACCGATCCACGGCATAGATGCCTGCCGGTCCCAGCACATCAAGAGATGTGTGCAGCAGATCGACGCTGACAAGCTTGAAGACATCCAGCGGGTTGAGCATCGTCAAGGTGAGGAGGGTCTCGGGGCTGAGCCCGAGCATGATCGAACTCCCCATGATGCCGAGATCGCCAACGATCACGAACAAGAGCCAGAGGGTGAGCGCAATACCCAGCGCCGCCGCGGTCTGACGGGAAAAGCTCGAAATGGCAATGCCGACACTGAGCATCGCCAGACCCAGGAGTACCGTCAGAATCACGAGCAAGAGGTAGTCCGATGCACCACCAGCCCCGCCACGAAGCGCCATGACCACGCCGGCTCCACCAAAACCGATCAGCAACAGCAAGACGAACGATGCCGCGGCGCCCAGAAACTTCCCGATGTACACCTCGAGCGCGGAGATCGGTTGGGCCAGCAGGTAATCGAGCGAGCGATCCTGCCGGTCGCCGACGATGACCTGTGCGCCGATCGTCAGTCCGATCAGGGGGACCATCAGCAACAGGAGATTGAGCAAACCCGCCGATGTCCGCCCGAAACCGGCCTGACCAGTCAGTTCCGAGGCACTGAGCGCTACGGCGGCGAATCCGGCAATCAGCACAGCGAAAATGAGCGTGTAGAGTACGAACCAGCGGTTGCGCACCCCCGTTCGTACCTCCTTCGCCGCAATGGCGGTTACGACTGTTCGGTCCATGCGAATCGCTCCCATTCAAAGTCCTCGATATCGACGCCTTCGCGGGCCAGAGAGGTCAGTACATCGGCCTTTTGATCGATCCTGATCGCTACGCTCACCACGCGCCCCTCACCCTGTCCCTCCAGCCCGAGCCGGGTCAATGTGTCGAGCGCGACATCGCGGTGACCATTGCGGAGAAAAACGACGAGGCGAGATTCGCTATCGAGCGACGACCGGAAGGTGTACGGGGTTTGCTCCTGCTCGAGCACCCCGCCATCGAGCAGGAAGATGCGATCGGCGAGGGCGAGCACATCCTCGGGTCGGTGGGAGGAGAAGAGAAGCGTCATGCCGCCAGCCCGCAGCGATTGCAGGAGCTGCAACAGCTCCGCCCTGCCTTTGGCGTCGAGATTGGCAGTCGGTTCATCGAGCAGGAGAATCGACGGTTTGCCGATCAACGCCAGGGCGAGCGCCAACCGCTGTTTCATGCCACCAGAGAGTGCGCGCATTTCCTTATTGACCTGCGCGTCGATGCCGAGCAATGTCAGTCGCTGAAGAGCCTCGGCGGGATCGGCACGTTTGAGCCGGGCAATGTAGGTGACCATCTCGCCAACGGTCAACGGCTGAACGGGTAAGTCCTGAGGGACATAGCCAATCGCCGCCCGGGCCAATTCGCCATGGGTGACGGGGTTGTGGCCGTTTATGACGATCGCGCCGTCGTACCTGGCCAGACCGAGGAGGCAGCGCATGATCGTCGTCTTGCCGGCGCCGTTTGGTCCCCACAGCGCCGCCGCCTCTCCAGGACCGAGCTCGAAGCTGACGCCGTCGAGGGCAGGAAACTCACCAAAATACTTCGAAACTGATTTGACGGAAATTGCCTGTTGCACCTGACCGCCCCCTGATTCAACCGTGCTGTGAAACGTCCGTACGGATGCCACTTCCTCAGAAGGATCGTAGTAAGTCGACCGAAACTGTCGGTGACTTCCCGCTGCGGCGGCGAGTTGGCTCACGCCCTCGTCTTCGACTGCACTCCGATTCGCGTCGTTCCGCTCAGAATGACGGGATTTCCTTACATGGTGCGGGAGTACGGGCGCGTCGGAGTGTGGACTGTTGTTCATGTCATGCCTGACTCCGCCGATGCGCCAGATGCCGGAACGGCGTAGCTGCTTCTGCGGCGCAGATTGAATGCGCCGGCCAGGGCCACGAAAGCGCCGACCGCGCCCGCGACACCCAGGAGGACGCGATTTCGCTCAGGTTCGCGATCGACAGCCGGCAATTGTGTCGATGCCACCGGCTTCATCAACGGCGATGGGTCTTCGAACTTCACCTGGGGTCGAAATGACGGAAATGCCTCGGCCGCGAAATCGATGGCCATCGAGGCCGGGCTGTAGGAGAAGAGACGCAGCTCTGGATAGTCGCCGACCATCGACTCGAAGAGCTGTTGCGACGTATAGGGCAGATCACCGACACCGTCCCGGTCGGCGTCGTAACCGGCGTAGTCGCTCCAGTAGTTGCCACTGCCATCAACCGCCCAGGTGATCTCCTTCAGCTCACCGCGACCCATCATGCTCAGGTGTTCGTTGTTGTCGATAAATGCATTGCCCAAAAAGGTGTTGTGCTTCACCGCCGGCTGAATCGCGATGCCGATATCATTGAAGGCAAAAACGTTGTCAATGAAGTAGTTCTCGACACCCGGTTCCCGGGGCGACGTGTCAATCTGGACGCCGGTCTGGTTGTTCACGAAACGGTTGCCTTCAACGATGGCGTTGTCAACATCCTTCAGCCCGAGTCCACCGCCGGTGGCGCCCGCATTGTTGGCCATGGAGTTGCCCGTGATCGTGATATCCCGGCTGTACATCACGTAAAGCCCGATCGTGTTCTCGTTGAGCGAATTTCCCTCGACATGCGCCCCGTCGCTGAACATCAGGTGCATGCCGTACCGGTTGCGATCGAATTCGTTGTTGGTCACGACAGCGTTGTTCGAGTACCAGAGGATCATGTCTCGCCCATCGGAGGCCCGGTTGCCGTCGATCACGACGTCGTCCGAGTACCAGACGCGGATGCCGTCGCCGCGCAGCGCAACATCGACAGGACGGGCAATGACCGTGTTGTTCCGGACGATCGAGCCATGCGCTTCGCGCAGATAGATGCCGAAGAGCACATCATCGAGGTAGTTGTTGGTGATTGTCGCCCGCGGCGCATCGACGAGAATCGCCGTGTCCTCTTTGTCGTGACTCGAGCCTGACCCTCGCAGCGTGAATCCATCGATCACCACATCCGGCGCCGTAATCGACACCAGGGTTCCCTGGCCTTCTCCGTCGAATACGGCGCCATCCATCCCGAGCAGAACGACGGACTTGTCGATCACCAGGTTGCCCGGATGGACTCCTCCGTTTACGGCGATGACGTCGCCGGACGATGCCTCTGCGATAGCATCTGCTATCGAAGTGAACTCACAGACATCGCACACCACCAGATCGGCGTCGGTGACAAGCGGCGTAGACTCCTGGGCCGACGACGCCCGCACGGACGTCACGATCACCGCGATGAGGAGGAAGACTCTGAGGAAGCGCGTTGCCATGACCGGCTAGCTCTCCGTCTTTGCGCGTCGCAGCCGCCGGTCGAGAACGATGGCGATCAGCGCGAGGATCGCCGCCACTACCGCCAGCCAGAACCCTGCCTCAAACTGGGCCTTTGTCTTGAACTGGCCGATAACTCCAGTCCCAACAATCCGTGGTGTGAATTCGCTAATCGAGCTGCTGAGGGCGGCGGTTTGATCGAGGTTGTGACCTGCGTAATAGAGCCAGGCAAAAAGGTCGATGACAAAAACGACCGGATAGATCACCACGGGTATCCGGGCCAGGGTTCTCCAGCGCCCGTTCAGAAAGACCGATGCCACGGCCAGAACGGCGACCAGTGGGATGGAATAGACCGAAATTGCCCGCTCAATCGTCGCGGCGTCGGTGAGCTTGATCATGCCGATGTAGTGATTCAGGCCGTCGACCTCACGCACCGAGCGCATGTCTTCCAGCTTGTTGACGTAGACGTCGATCGTCAGGCCCTTCGGGTACTGCGGAGCGCGGAGGATGATGTTCCAATAGGGCAGAAAGATCGATCCGATCAGCAAAACGGCGGAAGCGAGAAGGAACGGCAGCTGCATCCAGCTCAACCGCGCTCTGGACAGGGCTTCCGTCCATCGATTCGATGATTCTTGTGTGATTGCTGGGGATTCAGCGACGGGAACGCTCACGGCCACTGATTCCTCCTTTCTCTCGCCGGTCTGGTTGCCGGCCGAAACGTCCGGTGGTTGGGCGCCGGCCGCGGAGGACCGGCGCCCGCGAGCGTTACGGGCTGACCAGGAAGTAGCCCATCATCTCGAGGTGCAACGCGGAGCAGAACTCCGTGCAGTAGTAGGGGTAGGTGCCGGCGGTGTCGGCGACCCACGAAACGGAGGTTGTCTCGCCCGGTTCAATGCTCAGGTTGACGTTCTGGCCGGGCATCGCGAAGCCGTGCGTGGCGTCATGGGCGAGCTCGACGTTCGTGAGGTGCAGGGTGACATTATCTCCCTGCTTGACCTCGATGAAGTCGGGCCGGATCGTGCTGCGAATCGAAGTCATGTAGATCGTGACGTTGTTGCCGTCTCGTTCGATCCGTTCCTGGCCAATCTGGGTGGCCACCTCCGAGGGCTTCTGATGGATGGTGTCCCAACCAACCTCGGGATAGACCTCCCAGATATTCTCCAGCCGCTCCGATTTGATCATTTGCACGTAGTGCGGTTCGCCGATGCCGATCGGCATGTCGTAGATCAGCTGCATGTTCTCGCCGGTAATGTCGACCAGCTGGAAGTTCTGCGGCAGGAGCGGACCAACTGGATGGAAGCGGTCGAGCGCCCACTTGTTCATCCCTATCAGGTACTTGCCTGCCGGCGCGACGGTATCTCCCTCGGCGACGCAGATGTGACCGGTGTTGAACTGCATGGGAATCATATCGATCAGCCGCCAGCCGTCGTCGATGCCTTCTCCACCGAGCTTCCAGCGGGCAATCCCGCTGTCGAGGAAGAGACTCGTGTAGGCGAGGCCGGTATCGTCGAACTGGGTGTGCAGGGGCCCGAGACCGAGTTCGACCTGTGCCTCGACACACGATTCGAAGTCGAGAACAGGAACGCCGTATGCGTCAGGCTCGTACTTGCCGTCGGCGATCGCTTGCTGAATCTTCTCGAAGCTGTAGACCGTGACGTGCGGATCGAGCTTGCCGGAAACGACGATGTACTTGCCATCGGGGGTGACGTCGGCGCCGTGCGGACTCTTCGGTTCGGGCACGAACCAGAGCAGTCCTTCCTCAACCGCGACGTCCATACGGATCATCTGCATGCCATTGAGTTCTTCCGACCGACCAGCGGCGACGACTTCCGCGGCCTTTTCCCAATTGATGACCGTCAGGTAGTCCATGTCGCGCTGCGATGCGCCAACTTCGACCGGGGGGGCGTCGCCACCGCCCGAGCCATAGGAGAGCTCGGTATTGAAGGTGTTGGAGAACATCCAGCCCATGCTCGGTCCCTTGCCGGCATCCGCGAGGTCGTTCCAGTAGGGCGGAAGCTCGACCGAGAACGACTGATCGTGCGAAATGCGTCCAGCTTCGCGGTCGAACTTCCAGAACGTCATCGCACCGCGATATTCGTCGGCGTAGCTCTCGATCGGCGCGTACTGCCAGGCATGGGGAGCCGCGTACTGGGAGCCGTCGATGATGTACTCGGTGTTTGGTGTGACGAATGTGCCGCCGTGGTTGCTGATGATGTGCGGATTCTTGACGATTTGCTTCGTCTCGAAATCGCGCAGATCGACCACGCCAATGCGGGCATTCGATTTGTCATTGATGAACAAGAATTGGCCGTCGTACTGCCCTTCGGTTTCGCTCAAACCGGGGTGGTGGGTGTCGCCACAAGTCAGCACCTTGCCGTCGACCTCGCCTCCAGCCAGCACCTCCCACGTGTCGGTCGAAAATCCGAATCCCTGCCAGGGTTCCGGGGCGAAAACCGCAATGACCTTCAGCAGGCGCATTGACGGCACACCGATCACCAGCACCTGACCGGATTGACCGCCCGAGCTGAAGATCAGGTAATCGTCGTGCCGGCCGCTGGGCACGTACGTTTTCAGCGCTGCCTGGATGTCGTCTGGAGTGAGACCGCGCGCTTCGGCGATGTCCTCGACGCTCGACTGGAGGGAACTGGCCTTCGCTTTGTTGCCTCCCGTCAATCGGGTTCCCGCTCCGACGGCGACGCCCGTTGCGGTCACCGCAGCAGCGCTTTTAATCACCGTGCGGCGATCGAAGCGTTCCTCGGATGTCACGTGTGTGCCCATACCCTGCCTCCTCAGGCAATATCGGTAGTCCGGTGGCTCGCCGATTCCGGGTGGACACTCCTTTGCGCCGCTTGTCCAAGTTGGCATCGTCTGATGCCCGCCCCCTGAGCGCGCAAAACCGTTGAACCCTGACGAAAGGGTAGGTGCTTGTGCATTACGCACACATGTGGACGCTGGCCCGTTGATTACAAAAACGTGACAGTTTTCACAATCGGGAGTCAGCAGGGCATGTGCGGCGGCGTGGCCGATGTAGGCTCCGGCGCTCTACCGGAGAAATGGCCCGCAGGCCCAAAAACGGACGATCCGAACGAGACGCTGGTGTCGTACACGCGGTTTGTCGGCCTGCGGCCGACCGCTCCGGCAGAGCGCCGGAGCCTACATCCGGTGGGCCGAAGGCAACATCGTTGAGGACCGGTGCCTACGGTTGACCGAGCGCTTGATGGAGGTCGTGCCAGAGGTCTTCGATGTCTTCCAGGCCGACGGAGAGACGCAGGAGATGCGGTGGAGCGGTTTCCCCGGTCCAGCGGGCACGACGCTCGATAAGCGACTCGACCCCGCCGAGGCTCGTCGCCGGCACCCAGAGCTGGCAGTGCTGGAGAACTCGCTGCGCGGCGACTTCGCCTCCGTTGACCAGAATGGAAAGCATGCCGCCGAACCCACTATGCATCTGATTCCCGGCGACATCGTGTCCCGGGTGGTCTGGCAGTCCCGGATAGTAGACCCGCTCGACTGCTGGATGCTTCGCCAGTCGCTCCGCGAGGCGGAGCGCGGATGCCGACTGATGCCGGACCCGTAATGGCATCGTTTGCAATCCTCTCCGGACGAGCCACGCCGAGAATCCATCGAGCTGTGTACCGGAATCGTTGCGTCGGACGCGCAGGCGGCCGGCCAGTTCCGGATCGGAGGTCGCCACCGCACCAGCCATGACATCGCTGTGTCCGCCGGCATATTTGGTCAGGCTTTGCATCGAGCCAGCGGCGCCGAATGCCAGCGGGCGTTGCAGGACGGGTGAAGCAAAGGTGTTGTCGATGTACCAGGGGACACCGAGACGGGCGGCCAGTGCGCCGATCGCTTTGAGATTCGCCACCGCCAGCAATGGATTCGTCGGGGTCTCAACCCAGAGCAGAGCAGCCCCTTTCAGGGAATCTTCTACACCCGCAAGATCGGCCTGATCGACCAACCGAACCTCGACGCCTCGCTGCGGCAACTCACGTTCCGCTCTGGCCCGAATACCATAGTAGGCATCGTAGGGCAGGACAACGGCGCTTCCCGCCGGTGCTTCGGCGAAGACCGCGTTTGCCGCCGAAATGCCAGCGTTGAAGACCACGCAATCTGATGCGCCGTCCAACGCCGCCAGGACCGGTTCGGTCTGAGCGTTCGCCGGTGTGTCGCCTCGGGCATAGGTGTAGTCGCCAGGTTGCGGCGCATCGGCCGAAAAGAATGTCGTCGAAATATGGATGGGGGGCGCAACTTCATCGTTTCGCTGGCGGTGGGGTACACCACGAACGGCGATTGTCGCCAGGTCGAGATCGTGTTGTTGCTGCTCGCCCACCTGTCACTCCTGTGTAGCACTCGAGTCGCCTGTGCAATCGTAACCGTTCATTTCACCGCTCACGATTTCCGGCTTACGAGTGATACGAATCGTGTCAACTCTCTTGACAATCTCAAATACTCTTGCTAATCTCATCGTGTACATGATCTGTAGCCGGCACGTACGATATCGTCCGGCATCGGATAAGTGAAGGAGTAGTGCAATGGTTGCTCGATATCCCGCTTCCAGTGAAATCGTTTCTCTCCGCGACGCCATGGACCGCATGGTCTCCGACGCGTTTAGCGGCAACTGGCGGACGCTGTGGCAGGCCGGCGACGGCATCCCGGGCCGGGTTGCGTTGCCGCTCGATGTCTACGCGACGGCGGATGCCATCGTGCTGATCGCCTCGGTGCCCGGTCTACGCCCTGAGGACATCGAGGTCACGATCAACAAGAACACCGTGACCCTGGCCGGAACCACGCCAAACGCCGCGGCGTCTGAGGACGCCCGGGAAGCTACGTGGTATCTGCACGAGCTGCCCAGCGGATCGTTCAGTCGCTCGGTGACGCTGCCGGTCGAGGTCGATGCGGCACAGGCCGACGCGACGTTCGAGAATGGCGTGCTGCGGCTCGTTCTCCCGAAAGCCGAGACCGCGAAACCACGCAAGATCGAGATTCGCCGCCCGGAGGCGATCACCTCCGAGGTCGAGGCGTAGTCCTCACGCACTTCCATCAAAAGACGAGCCCGGGCGATTGCCCGGGCTCGTTTGCATTTCTCTTCACGATGTCGCAGTGCGGCCAGAAGCCCGCCGGCACAGGGCCGGGCTCTACGTCTGTGAACGCGTCCGCCTCTCCGCCTTCTCGCCTTTCCGCCTAGTAGATGGCGTACTCCGTCTCGGGGTCGAAGAAGTGCAGCTTCTCAGCCGGTGCGGTGACGTCGAGCTGCAAGCCACGCTGAATGCGTGGATCGGGCGACATGCGGGCCGTGATGGTGCTGCCGTCGCTGAGCGTCAGGTAAACGAAAATCTCGTTGCCGAGCAACTCCACGACATCGACGGTGACCGGAATCTTCGAATCGGGAGACGCGATGCCGTTCGCTTGCGCCCAATCGACAATATGCTCGGGCCGGACGCCGAGAATGACCGTCTTGCCACTGAATCGATCGAGTGATTGCGCCTTGTATTCCGGCACCTCGAGCTGGACTCCAGGGCTGACGGCAAAGAGCCTGCCATCCTTGCGCTCGATCGTCACATCGATGAAGTTCATCGAGGGCGAACCGATGAACCCGGCCACGAATTTGTTGGCCGGGACATCGTAGAGTCGCTGCGGTGTATCGAGCTGCTGCAGCACGCCAAGGCTCATCACGGCGATGCGATCGCCCATGGTCATCGCTTCGACCTGGTCGTGAGTCACGTAAATCGTGGTCGTGCTGACTCGTTCATGGAGCTTGATCAGCTCGGCGCGCGTCTGGACGCGAAGCTTGGCGTCGAGGTTCGAGAGGGGTTCGTCCATCAGGAAGACGTCGGCGTTGCGGACGATGGCCCGTCCAAGCGCGACGCGCTGACGCTGGCCGCCGGAGAGCGCTTTTGGTTTACGGTCGAGCAGCGGCTCGATATCGAGGGTGCGAGCCGCCTCGCGAACGCGACGGTCCCGCTCCTGCTTGTTCACTTTTCGCAGTTTCAGTGGGTAGGCGAGATTGTCGTAGACGGTCATATGAGGATAGAGCGCGTAACTCTGGAACACCATGGCCACGTCGCGGTCCTTGGGCGGCAGATCGTTGACCACACGGTCGCCGATGATGATGCGACCTTCCGAGATTTCCTCGAGACCGGCCACCATGCGCATGGCGGTTGATTTACCGCAACCGGAGGGTCCGACGAGGACGAGAAATTCCTCATCGTAGACTTCCATGTTCAGCTGGTAAACCGCAATGACTCCGCCCTGGAATCGCTTGGTCACGTTATCGAAGATCACGCGAGCCATATGTACCGCCTCCTCTGGTCTACAGGATAGGAAGACCGTCCCCATCCGGAAACGCCATATGCCGAAATCCAGTGGCAACGAACCACCTGGACCGCTCGTCGCGGCGTCTTACAACGTGCATGTGGAGTGTTGGCGAAATCCCGGGGGTTGTCAAGACGGATAGCCTCAATGTGCGTGAGGCTCCCAGTTCACAAGGCGCAGCTCATGCGCTGCCATCTCATGACATGGAGCGCAAGGCGAAAAGTGTCCACCCGGACGGATCGAGGCGGTTCCGGCCAGCGCGAGAGGGGCGAATTGTGGGACCCTCGGCCATGCGGTTAATTTGCATGCGGGCCCGGCATGTCAGCTTCTCACTGATTTCCCGCTGCGTTTCGGCGTCGGCAAACAACGATGAGAGATCCATCTGGGCCACCGGAAGGTAGAGGGTCTCGGCAATTGGGCGATAGGGAAACCGTCCGCTTATCCCTGCTTCCGATCCCTTGAACGCGTACAGCCCGTCGCCTGCCGAAACCAGCGCAGCGCCCCAGGCATAGGCGGCCGGGCTCCCGGAGGCTGCCAGGTTTCGGAACGTGGAGGTTCCAACGTCTACACAGTCGGCGACGATGTTCCTCAGATGCAGCATAAAACGCCGGGTAGCGTGCGATTCATCGGAGTCCCGGCCATCGTATCGATCGAGCACCTGCAAGTACGCTTGCAGGGCCAGTGCCCAGAATGCGGGGTTGCGATAGCCACGGTCCGAAATTGTGACGAGTGTGGCGATTTTTTCTTCCCAGCTGCTCGAGGACCGAAGCACCGCTTGCGCCCAGCTCGCGAACATGTCTGTACGGACACTCTTGCCCCCATCATGGTAGGCGAGCGCAAACTGATGGGACGCCGCATCCCATTCCCCCTGCTCGAACATGCGAAGACCGCGATGAACGTGATAATCAGCTGTGAACTGGGACATAGGGGCCTCGTTTGCTTTCGTTCGGCAGTTGTTGCCTATCTGTTTTCTCAATCCCTGATTCTCAGGATGCGTGACATGTACCGGTTTGTCTGTGTCGTACGACACAGCACACCGAGCGACAACTGAACGCCTCGTTGTTTATGCTTCACTAATGAGGAATTTTCGGACACGTCCGCGACCGCGACAAGGGCAATTCACTCCGGATTTTCCGGAAAAATCGCCGCAATCTGGCAATCTTCCGCTAGATTTCCTCAAATACAGGCTCTAAATCGCACGATTTCTGCACAATATCATCACCATTGAAAATATTCCCGTGATTCAGAGCAGGTCTCGTTTTGCGGGCTATTCTCGCAAGTCGCTGTCCATCAGCTGGTGTGCGATCGCGGCCGGGATGATCTCTTCCCAGGTGTCGACACCGAGTCGTTCGCGAATGCGATCGATGATTTCATAGGTGGCACTGAGTGAACGACCGCGCCGGGCCGCGATACCCGGAGGATCGAGCCCCAGCGCCAGGTCGTGAACGACAAGCAGCTGGCGGTTCGTCAGCCGCACCGCCCCGCCTGGTTCCGCTGATGATCCAGATGCAAACACCTGCAAGGTCTGTGCAACAATTTCTTCCGGTTCCGCTTCGCCTTCGGCAAAGTAGAAGTCGTAGTTCGTTTCTCCCATGCGCTGCCGCAGCCTGTCCGACGACTCTGTGTGCATCAGAAAGTCAGCAGGAAGCAAAGAGCCGCCAACTCGTTGCATCAATGTCGTGGACGCCCCAAACATTTGCGCCGCCTCGACCAGCTCGCCCCGTTGAATGCGAATGCAGGCCAATCCGGACAACGCGCCACCTGCGCTCCAGGCATCACCCTGTTTCCAGGTGCGCTGCAACGCCTCCGTGAGCATTGCGACGGCCTCCGGAATGCGAGACTCGTCCTCAGCGGCCAGTTCCCGCAGCGTCTCGCCGGCAAAATAGCGATTGATTGCCACACCCCATTCGTAACCGGCGTCGAGTGCGATTTGCCGCGCTTCCTCGAAGAGATCGAGCGCCTTTTGCGTGTCGCCGAGCATGCGGGCGACGATTCCATAGATCGAGCGCACACCCACCATCCCGTGCGCTATGCCCCATTCGCTGAATGACTCCTCTGCCCGGTCGACATAGCGAATCAGTTCGAAGATGTCTGCTCCCGGTTGCCGGTAGAGCACGAGCGCACGCACCAGGTTGCACAGTCCGACACCGTGTGTGATGCCGGAGCGATCGATCGCTTCCAACGCGGTCTGCACGACTTCTTCGGCCCTCGAATCGTCGTTCTGAATCCAGCAGAGGAACGCAAGCGGTGCCAGCTCAACCGATTGCAGCCAGTCGTATTGTGCGGACAGATGCATGCCATGCTCGAGCCAGCGACGGCCTTCGGTCACCAGACCGCGCGTCTGCCAGATGTTCCAGATTGGCGCCGCTGTGCGCACGATCAATGGTGTTCCCAGCGACCCTTGTTCCTCCATCCAGCGCAGCGCCGATCTCAAACTGGGCAGTGCGGCCATGACCCGGTCGACGCCCCACCGTGGGCTGGTCACATTCCACACGTAATTGCAGGATGCTTCCACGAAGGCCATCATGGTCAGCGCCTGTGTTTGGCGAGCTCCTGCCATTTCCTCTCGTCGATTGAGCTCGTTGACGCCGAATTCCCGAATCGTTTCCAGCATGCCGAAGCAATAGACGCCCTCGATGTCGTCCGCAGGGAGCAGCAGGTGGTGTGCGAGCAACGTCGCGATTGCTGCGGCGCTGTCGACGTCGAGCGGCTCGAGCTCGGCCGGCAAAACCGGCACATCTTGGTCGTACGGCAACATCCGCGATCCCCATGCGGCGGACGTGGTGATGGCAGCCGGCAGGTCATACCCAGCAGCCCATGGAATGGGAGCGCCTGTGTGCGATCCGCGAATCATTCCATCCGCCAGATCGCGGCTGAATCCACCAGGAAAGAGCGCCATGCGCCGGTAAAAGGCTTGCAGAGGTTCTTCGAGAAGCTGATAGCTCCAACGAATGGCGTCTTCCAGCGATCGATGACGCGCTTCCCGACCTATGCCCCGATCGACCGGCAATGCGTCATGGCGAGCCAGCATTTCTCGCGGCGTCAAAACATTGGACCAACTGGCAATCAATTCGATCGCGAGGGGCAAACCGTCGTACCGGGCGCAGAGCTCAGCGATCCGCCCCACATCACCTTCGTGGAGCACAAATCGTGGATTGCTTGTTCTGGCGCGATCGAGAAAGAGCCGAACCGAATCCATGGCCATCAGCGCGCTATCGTCCGTACCACCGGACACTGGCAACGGCAGGAGTTCAATAGCCACTTCCTGTCGCAACCCGAGCTCGATTCGCGACGTCGTCAGTATGCGGGTCTCGGTCGACAGATCGAGCAACCACGGCACGATCTCCCGGGCGCCTGCGATGACGTGCTCGAGATTGTCGAGCAGCAGCAGATGGGGCCGGCCTCGCAGGGTGTCTGCAATGCGTGACCGCAGATTCTCTTCATGGTCAACAATATTCAGCGCCCCGGCAATCGTTCGAACGATCTCCTCGTCCCGTTGCGCCACCGCGAGCATCACGAGTGCAATTTGTCGGTCGGTCCACTCATCCGCACCACGCAATGCTTCAAGCGCCAGGCGCGTTTTTCCCACGCCGCCAGGTCCCAGAAGCGTGACGATCGAGCGCTCGCCTGCTCGCACATTGCGCTGAAGAGCAATCAGCTCGGCCTGGCGTCCGACGAATGAGTCTGCCGGGAGGAACGACATGAAACGGTCGTCATTGCCTGGGTTGACTAGATGCGTCATCGCTGCTCCGGTCATCTCGCCATGGTTCAGCGCCCGTTTGGTCGTCCGGATTGCGCTCAGCAGCTGCGGAGACGGCATCCACATCGTGAGCTCGGACTGGCCTTCGACATTCGACATTCGACATTCGACATTCGTCTGTATCATCTGACCATCCGGCGTTCAGCGCAAGCGTGGTTCTCTCTTTGGATCTCGCTGGACAAATCGTCTCGTTGCCGGAGATTGCGAATGCGTTACGCGCTTACGGAATCCGCCCGTTTCAGGCCGGTCGCCCAGACCTGAGAGGTTGCGACTATGATTTCCGCAACTCAGGATTGGCAGGGGTCTCGAAGGAGTTTTTCGAACGATGGTAGTTCAGCCTGGCGTTAAGCGAATCGTCACGTTTGGCGAGGCGATGATCCGTCTGACGCCACCGCGCAATGAGCGCATCGATCGCACGACGTCGTTCGATCTGAGCCCGGGTGGCGCGGAACTGAACGTTGGCGTGACGCTGGCGGCCCTTGGCAACGATGTGCGGTGGGTTTCCGTACTGCCGGACAACGGGCTGGCGCGCTATCTCGATCGTCAGGCGCGCGCTCATTATGTTGACATGAGCAGCGTGCAGTGGGTGTCCGAAGAACTGGGCCGCATGGGACTCTACTTCCTCGAAGAAGGAACGGATCCGCGCCCGTCGGCCGTCGTCTATGACCGGAAGAACTCAGCCTTTGCCAACCTCGAACCTGGGCGGATCGATTGGTCCGCGATCTTTGCCGGTGCCGACGCCTTTCACGTCTGCGGCATCACGCCAGCGGTCAGTCCATCGGCCAGAGCCGAAACGATGCTGGCGATCCAGGCGGCCAACGCAGCGAATGTGACCGTCTCTTTCGATCTGAACTACCGGAGCAAACTCTGGTCCGAGCAGGATGCGCGTGCCTGTTTTCGGGAGATCGCGCCGCTGGTTGATATTCTCTTTGCGTCGCGATCGGATCTCGGCACGTTTTTCGGGATCGAAGGCGACCGGCAGACCGTGATGGAGCAAGCGCGCACCAAGCTCGGCGTTGCCGCGTCGGTGATGACACGCAAACGCTCGCGGGCCAGCCGGTCGATTTCACTGAGCGCTCTCGCCATGGGTCCAGCGGGCGAAGCGGTCGAGGCCGACTGGAAGTCGGTGGAAATTGTCGACAGGCTCGGCGGCGGCGACGCGTTCGCAGGCGGATTCATCACCGGCTACCTGGAGAATCCAGATGACCTGCTGCACGCTTTGAACCTCGGCGTCGCCGCATCGGCGCTGAAACACACGATGCCTGGTGATTTTCTCTGCGCGACACGTGACGAAATCATCGCCGCGGCCGGAGAGACTGCCGGTGGCGTGCTGCAGCGCTGACCCCCGAACACCTCATGAAGATCGTGACGGTTTCACTGCGCCCTCTCTCCGGGCTGACCTGGGAGGAGGCGGCGCGTCTCGAAGTCTTGCCGGAACAGACGGACTTCATCGAGTCGAATCTCTGGTCGATCGCCGAGCTGCAGTTCTATCCGTCGCTGCACGGTTTCACAATCCACGCCGGCGGGGAGATGGTCGGGTTTCTGGTCTGGGGACTCAGTCCGGATGACAACCGCCCGTGGCTCTACCGGTTCATGATCGACCGGCGCTTTCAGGGCCGAGGATACGGGAGAGCGGCATTGCAGCGATTTCTCACCTATGCGCGAGAGCATGGCGCGGCCGAGATGAATGTGGGGTATCACCATGACAACGCCGTCGCAGAGCGGCTCTATCTGTCCGCCGGATTCGTGCCGCAGGGTCCGTCGCCATGGGGCGAACTGATGGCCCGTCTCGACCTTTGACACGCTGACGTGGAAAATATGTACGAACGCGCCCTCCAGAAAGCGCCATAAATGGCGAGGCTACGCATGGTTTTCATGCCTGTCTGGCGCTGGCTTCAACCGGGGATCACAGGTCGTTGTCGGATTGCCACAGGATCGCTTCCTCTTCATCGGCAACACCCTGCATGTAGAGTTCGCGTTCCTGCCGGGGAGTGAGTGGAGGATCGAGCCGATAGGCGGAGAGAATTCCTGCCGTGCTATCTGCCCAGGATTGATGCTTGCGCACGACAACGGAATCCTCGTGCAGTTCTATGTCCAATTCAACACCGGGGTCAAGGCCGAGGGACCTACGCAACTCAATTGGAATGGTCACCTGCCCTGTGCCAGTAACTTTCATCGTCTTGACGGTCATCCTCTACCCCTAAGTCGCGAGTCATGCCTGCGCAATCGCCTTCGGTCAGGCAATATTAGCGCCGTTCGACGATAAGCTCCGCGCCTGTGGATGCGATGTCGATGACCTCGACCCGGCCGCGGACGCGGTGATCGGCCGCAACTGCCGACAGCGCGCTCTTCACCGCTTCGATTTTGTCGGGTTCGGTGAGTGTGAGAATGGTCGGACCAGCCCCGCTCAGACACGCCCCGATGGCGCCCGCCGTGCGAGCCGCGTCGGTCATAGGCGTCAGGTGTGGGAAGAGCCGGGCGCGATAAGGCTCATGCAACCGGTCGTGCATGCCGGCTGCGATCGCCTCGCGGTCGCCGGTCAGGAGACCAACTGACAATCCCGCCGCGGCGCCGACATTGTGGGCGGCGTCGGGCATGGGGACAGTGGCCGGAAGAGCGGCACGGGCCGCCCAGGTGGCGCTCGTCGCTTCCGGGATGAACACAACCGGTTGCAGCGAGAACGAATCAGCTGCAAGAAGTCGCACGACGCGTTCGAGACCGGGGACGGCCAGAATGGCGCCGCCATAGACCGCCGCGCCAACGTTGTCGCCATGACCTTCCATACGCCATGCCTCGAGAAAGATCTGGTCGATGCTCAGACCGAGCCCGGTCAATTCGTTGGCGGCGAGCAATCCGCAGACGAGCGCGGCGGCGGATGAGCCCATGCCGCGTGCGACCGGAACATTGGCGTGCAATTCCATGCCACATTCCGGCAGTTTGACGCCATGCAGGGTCGCCAGCTCACGCATAGCGAAGAGGGTGTAGTTGTCTTTGTCCTGCAACTGTGCGGCATCGGACCCGGCGATAACCGTTCCCCGGGTCTCGGTGTCGATGACGACTTCGTTCCACAGGTCGAGCGCCAGACCAAGTGCGTCGAATCCCGGACCGAGATTGGCAGAGGACGCTGGGGCTCTAACCTTGAAGCGCATCGTCTAGCGTCCGCACGAGAGCGTCCATGTCGGCCGGAATCGATACGGGGCGATTGACGAGCTCCGGATTGCCGGACCACTGCTCGCCGAGGTGGTAGTTGATGACCGATTCGGTGTCCTTGAGCAGGTGACCGGTGAGCACACCTACGACATGCGCGGACGGTTCGATCAGACCGAGACGGACATTCTTGCGAATGCCGGCCAGCGTCGCCGCCGATGCGGGTTCGCAACCGATGCCGCAGCGGTCGATCATCGCTTTCGCGTCCATGATTTCCAGGTCCGTCACGCGGGCGACCATGCCGTCGGAAAACTGAATCGCGCGGCGAGCTCGTTCGATGCTGGCCGGGTTGCCGATCTTGATGGCCGTGGCGGCAGTTTCCGCGGCGACGGGTTCATATCGGTCAAAGCCCGATTCGAAGTAGTCGACGAATGGGGATGCACCCTCGGCCTGCACCGTGAAGAGCCGAGGCGACAAGTCGATAAGCCCGGCCAATCTCAGATCGATGAGCGCTTTGCCGAATGCAGCGGTGTTGCCGAGATTGCCGCCCGGCAGGACGACGATATCGGGCAGGCGCCAGTCGAGCTGCTCGAACATCTCGATCAGGATCGTTTTCTGCCCTTCAATACGAAAGGGATTGACTGAATTGACGAGGTAGACGGGGTAGTTCGATGTCAATTCGCGCAACATCGAGAGGGCGATGTCGAAATCGCCTTCGATCTGCACGACACGGGCGCCGTGGGCGATGGTCTGAGCGAGTTTGCCGCCGGCAATTTTCCCTTCCGGAATGAGCACGAGCGCCGCCATACCGGCAGCCGCGGCATACGACGCAAGCGAGGCGGAAGTGTTGCCGGTCGATGCGCACGCGACGACGGTCGAGCCAATTGAGCGCGCATGGGTGACGCCAACGGTCATGCCCCGATCTTTGAACGATCCGGTCGGGTTTTGTCCCTCGTGTTTGAGACCAAGCCGCTCGACACCGGCGTACCGGGCCAGGCGGTCGTCCCAATAGATCGGCGTGAAGCCTTCGGAGCGTGTGACGATGGCGTCGCGATCGAACCAGGGGAGGAGCTTCCGATAGCGCCAGACGCCGGAATTGACTGGTCCACGGGGATCGTCGTCGCCGAGATCGAGGCGGGAGAGTGGCGTTTCGAAGGCGTAATCGATATCGAGAAGCCCGCCGCAGCTTTCACATTCGGAGACGCTCGAGGTTGGGCTGACGGCGTTGCCGCACATCATGCAGCGAATCGACATCGTGGGATGACCGGCAGGAGGAGTTGAAACTGTCAGAGTCACGAGGCGTCGATCCGGTCTTTCAGCCCTGATGCCAAACAGCAGTCGAGGATACCACGCCGCTTCCGCGATTCAGCCGGAATGTCGACCGAATGATGCTCAACTGGCGCCGAGGCAATATCCGCGTTGTCCGTCGCATCGCCGTATAGGTGTAGCGGCAACGCCTGCGTTGCTCGTTTCTGCGGCATGGGTCTCTGCTGGACGAGCGAGGCAGACCTCGCCGCTGCATATGCGTCCACTCAGTAGCCTGACGAGCGGCGACCAATCTCGCTAGTCATCCTGAGCGTAGCGAAGGATCTCTGGTCATCGAGGATCGCTGCTCAATCACACATGCGCTCGCGAGATTCCCGCTGCGGCGGGAGATTCTTCGCTTTGCTCAGAATGACATGGGTAAAGGATCGAACAGGGGCCAATGCCGTTGGACGCGCTATTCAGCCTGGCAACGCCGAAACGGCCGCGACTTCTGATGGATGCTTGCTCCGGAGGCGGTTCTTCTTCAGATTCTCTTTGACCACCCAGGCGATGTCGCGATCGGAGACGCGCGCCCAGGTTGCGAGGTGGGTGAATCCGGAATCTGGCTCGGCGGCGACGATCACGCTCAGCCCGTATCCCAGCCCTTTGCGCAAGGCGATGAAGTCGTCAGCGCGGCGATTCGCAGGTTCAACTTCGTGCAGGCGCGTCATGGCGAGATCGGCAAGCGCCCATGCTGAGGCGACCGTGGTCGAATCGGCAAGCAGGCGAGGTTCCGCGACTGTGGCAACGATTGCCCGGAGCTCGTAGAGCGTCGCGTTCTTGCTCCACTCCTGCAGCACCGACAGCATAAGATCGATGTCAGCATCGCCAGTTCGCTGGAGCCCTATCGCGGCGCCTTCCCGAACCCTCCAGCGTGGATCGTTCGCGGCTGATCGCAAGAGATTGAGGAGCACGAGCCGGTCAGCGTGCGTTGCGGTTGGAAGCACAACGCCAGCGGTCTGCGCAGCGATGAACGGAAGAAACACGCCTGGTTCGTTCGTGCCGACGACATCGGGACCGACAGCGGCAAACCGTTCGAGCAGCGGGATGAGGCGGTCGGCTGGACATGCAATTGGAAGCAGATCGGCGGTCTCCTCGGCCAGTGAGAGGTTGGCGCGTGGTCCCGGCAGCCGGGATTCGTCCTGCAGGTACTTTTCGAGCGAATCGGGCGAACCGCTCTGCGCGTATGCGGTAATCAGCGATTTCAAATGCATGTCGTTCATGAAGATTTCGCCCTCTTCTGCCTTGCCTGGGTGGAATGTATCAGGAAACAGTGGCGGCGATTTGCGCGGCAATGAAGGAGGCTTGCCGCTACAGCGGGAGATCCTTCGACTCCGCTCCGCTGGCACTCCGTTCCGCTCGGGATGACAGTGCTTCCTTGTGCTACGTTCGCCAGACGCAAGAATGGGAGCCCCGCTGAGGACGCCACCGGTCGTCGGCGAGTAGTCGCCATAAATGGCGACGCTACGACTGCCGGCGCGCGAGTTGGTCGCGGGAGGACCATTCTCAGGCATGAGAAACACCGGCGAGGCGGTCGCCGGTGTTTCGTCAGATTGCTGGATTCTGTGGATCAGGCTGTTTCTTCTGTCTCCGTGACACGCTCAGCGCGAACGACAGTGCGTTGGAGGTAGACGCCGTTCGCGTAGTCGAAGGGACCACCACAGGTGATCAGCGTCAGACTTTCCGTATCGGTTGGTCCGACGATATCCTGAATTGGCGCAGTGGCCGTTTCGAAATTCTCCCGCCAGACCACCGAGTAGGTGTAGACCACGCCATCCTCGCCAGTAACCCGGATCAGATCACCTTCGTTCAGATTGTTGATGTTGTAGAGCACAGCTGGTCCAACGTCCCAGTAATCGAGATGCCCGGCCATCAGCACATTGCCGATTTCGCCGAGTTTCGAGGACGCTTCGTACCAGGAGACGATCCACGGACCCGAAGGATCGAGCATCACGCCATCGACGATGAGCTGCTTTTCGATTTGGGCGTTGACAGCGGCATTCGGTATCTCGATGGCAAGCGGCACTGCGCCCGTGGCAGCATCGGTCTGTGGTGGATCGTCGCCAACTGGACCTGGTCGCAGGGCGCCCGTCGTCGGCATCTCGCCCACTTCGGAAGAGACGATGCGACTTCCACCATCCTGGGCGATCGCCACGCTTCCGCCTAAGAGCGACATCCCCAATACCACCACCATCAGTGGCAAGAGGCGCAACCTCACCATCCGTTCGATCATTGCTCTACTCCGTTGCCTGGTTCCCGGCGCTTCGCGGATTTTGGTCTCCGGCGCTGGAGGGATGTCCCTCGCCTGCCCATTCTAACGCGGCGCCGCACGAAATCGTATCACTTTGGGGACGCACGCCTAAAGCTGAGCGTCAGCTTGGAGACGGCGGTCGATCCATCGCGTGAGCTGCTTCGTGCTGATTTCGTCGAGTGATGTTGCCGGCTGGCGCATCGCGCTGGATCGAATCACACCGCGACGCAGGAGTTCGGCTTTGGCGGCGGCGACGGAAAAATCGATCGATTGCATCGCCCAGAGACTGTACGGCAGTTCGCGATCGAAGCGCGCTTCGGCGGCATCTGCGTCTCCGCGGTCGATGAGCGATTGCACATCGGCAAAGAGACGGGTGAAGTTCGGCGCGGGCATGGAACCGACGGCGCCCCGTTCGAACGCGTCGATCGCGCCAAGTCCACCCCATCCGCAGAACATCGCGAGGCGCCCCTCGCTCAGACGGAGCGTTTCGGTGATCACCGGTCCGCCTGGCGTGCCCTCGGCTTTGACATAGCGAATCGTTTCAACGTCGTCCTCCAGTCGCGCCCAGAGAGCTGGAGACATCGAGACCTTTGTGAGCTGCGGAGCATCCTGAATCATCACCGGAATCGACACCGCTTCGCCGATCTGGCGGTAGTAGTCGTAGAGATTTTGCTGATCGGGTGTGACGAAATAGGGCGGCAGCACCATCAGCGCCGAGGCGCCCAGGCTTTCGGCGCGCGTCGCCCGGTCGACGGCAATCGAATGACCCGGTCCGTCGGCGGATATAACGACCGGGATGCGACCGTCGACGGCAGCGATCACCGCCTCCGCCACCTGGTCGCGTTCGAGGTCGGTCAGTTTGTAGCCCTCACTGGCCAGCGCAAGGGTCGCGACACCAGCGGCTCCCTCTTCCAGCACCCATTCGATTTCACGCCGAAGCGAATCGAGGTCGAGAGTGCGATCGTCGTGAAATGGTGTGCAGAGAATGGGAATGCAGCCGCGAAGCTCGGTCATGCGGATTTGTCTTTCGAGCCTTCGCGGCGCTCCCAGCCGGGCTGGAAGAGGGGGAGGAAGTTCGATGAGTTGTAGGGATGCTTCTCGACTTCAGCCCAGTTGAGGTCGGTGCCGAGACCAGGCGCATCGGGAATCTGGATATTGCCATCGACGACCTTGACCGGATTGGTGACCAGTTCATGCCCCCAATCGACATTGAATTCATCGAAGAGTTCCTGAACGAGGAGGTTCGGCGTGCACGCGCCGATCTGGATGCAGGTGGCCGTACAAAGCGGACCCTGGGCCTGATGCGGCGCGACCATCGCGTAGTTGGCATCAGCCATGGCGGCGATGAAGCGCGTTTTGAGGATGCCGCCGACGTTGGTCGGATCGGGCTGCAGGATATGCACGGTGTTGTGCTTCAAGAGCTCGGCAAATTGGTGTGTGGTCGTGAAGCTTTCGCCGGTGGCGATCGGCACGGTGGTGTGGCGAGCGACCTCGGCGGTGGCGTCGATCTTGGTGTGGTCGGTCGGTTCCTCGAACCAGGTTGGGTCGTAGGGAGCGATTTCGTTGGCGATGGTGATCGCTTCGGAGACGCTGAATCGCCGGTGTCCTTCGACCATAATCCGGACATCGGGGCCGACTGCTTCGCGAACCTCCTTGACGATGTCGATCGAGAGACGCCGGTCAGCCGGAGTCATCGTTCTCCAGGCGGATCCGAACGGATCGAATTTGAGAGCGCGATAGCCTCGCTGCACGACAACCTGGGCGTACTCCGCGAACATGTCGATGTGCCGCTCGCCCTGATACCAGCCATTGGCGTACGCAGGCAGCGACTCGTGATAGCGACCGCCAAGCAAATCGTAGATCGGGCGGCCCAGCTCCTTGCCGATGATGTCCCAGCAGGCCACTTCGATCGCGGCGACGGCGGCCATGTGAATTTGCGCGCCTTCGGAATAGGAATCGCGGGACATGCGTTGGTAGATCGTCTCGATCTGGAAGGGATCCATCCCCTCATAGAAATGGGCGAGCTCGTGGATGCACGTTTCGACCGTGCGGGCGAAGCCGTTCAGGGAACCCTCGCTGATACCGTAGAGTCCCGGCACGTCGGTATCGACGCGGACGAAGAGCCAGTTCTTCCATGGATTGCCGACGATGTAGGTTGTCGCTTTGGTGATTCGCACGGGTAGTCTCCGTAGGTCGTGATTCGTAGACCGTGGGCCGAAGTCCGTCGTCCGGAGTCCGAGGTCCGGAGTCCGAAGTTGGTTTTCCTCGTCAGCCTACTACAACGCACTCGCTCCCCGGCCATTGGCCGGAAAACAAGAAACGCGACCCTCGGATTACGACCTACGGCCTACGTTGTCGCGGAGCGACCTATCCCCATGGCCAACAGGGAGTGCTGTTGTTGCAGTAGGTGGGATATAAGCGGTAGCACTCGTCTCTCAGTGATTCGGAGAAACATGGATTGCAGTGCAAGTCCTCCCAGCTCCAGCATGTGCCGCGAATCCCGAGACTCGGAGCGAATTCGGTCATGACGTACCCATTTGCGTTCCAGTGCCGGCAGTGGACTTCCATATCCGCGCAGTCGTCGATGAAGAGGTGGGCGCTGCCAAAGGGCGTGGCGATCGCTTCCAGGTCCGCCGGCGTCTCGTGAAACTCCATGTCGACGTTGGAGTAGTTTTCGAGCACCTTGACGTCGTAGGTTGCGGTGAAGGTCTCCTCGTCGTAGGCGGGGTTCATCAGCTGGAGCACCGCGATGTCGACTTCGCCATCATCGGTTCCGACAACCAGCGCCGCATTCGGCGGGTTCTCAGGAGAGAAACCGAGTGCGTCGAGAAATTTGACGGTCGGCATGGCTCCAACGATCCGCTCCGGCCGGTTCGAGAAGTAGACAGTCTGTCCCAAACCATGTTCGAGGGTGACGGTGTATTCGCCATCCCCGTCCTCCTTGGCGGCGATGGAGCCACTCCGGAAGGACTGGAGGAAGAGAAACTGCGTCTTCTCCAGTGGGCCGTCGGCAGCGGGAGTGCTGTCCTGGGCCGCAGTCGCGTTCTGCCCGACCGCCGTCATGCCAGCGGCGGCCAGCCCCGCCGCGCCATAGTGAACGGCCTCACGGCGACTGAGCCGCCTCGATGCGAAAAGGGTCGTGATCTTGTCGAATCGTCCTGCGTCCATCGTAGCGCTCCATTTCGCTGGGCCCATTGAAGCCGGTCGTGCCTCGCCCCGAACGGCACGCGACAGATATGTTCCGCCTTGACGATACCGAGGAGCGAATGGTCCCGGTATCCGTCCCTGGACGGATACCGGGCGGGGTTCGGTACTGATTTCGAATCAGCATTCATGCAGGGCGCGGCACAAGGGCCAAGCAAGAAATCAGAATGCTCGGAGGGCAGACTCGAGGTTCGAACTCCGGACCACAGACGCGGACGCGGACCAGGTCGTTGAGGCGAATCTCATGACCGGGGCCAGCAGGGGGTAGCGTCGTTGCAGTAGTTGGGGTACCAGCTATAGCACTCGCTTCTCAGCGCTTCCGGGCCACACGGCTCGCAAATCCAGGTGTTCCAGTTCCAGCATTTGCCGCGAACCCCGAGGGTCGGGTCGTTACTGCTATAGACGTACCCGTTGGCGCCCTGGCGCCGACAGTAGACTTCCGAATCCTCGCAGTCGTCGATGAACAGGTGCGCTGCGCCAAAGGGCGTGGAGATTGAATCCAGGTCCGCCGACGTTTCCTGAAACGGCATGTCGACGCTGCTGTAATTCTTAAGCACTCTGACGTCGTAGGTGGCAGTGAAGGTGGACACATCGTAGCTGGGGTTGGTCAGTTCGACAACCGCGATGTCGACCCCGCCATCCTCAGCGCCGATCACCACCGCGGCGTTCGGTGGGTTGTCGGGGGAGAAGCCAAGACTCTCGAGAAACTGCACGGTTGGCATCGCGCCGACGATGCGCTCCGGCCTGTTCGAAAAGAAAAGGGTTTGGCCGAGACCATGCTCGAAGGTGACCGTGTACGCCCCATCCTCGTCATCCTTCGGCGCGATCGCACCGCTCTGAAAGGACTGGACGAAGAGGAATTCCGTCTTGTCCACCTGCTCTCCAGCAGCCGGCGTGCCGTCCTGGGCTGCTGCGGCATTGACTCCAGCGCCAACGAGGCCCGCTGCCAGCCCGGCCGCGCCCTGCTGGATCGCCTTGCGACGTGAGCTGCGGCGCGTCGCGAACAAAGTGCTCAACTTGTCAAATTGAATCGGGTCCATCGTGACTCTCCATCCTTAAATGGGCTCGGCGAAGTCAGGCGTTTCCCTGCGCGGGCAAACGCCTCGCTGACGTGATCCGCTTCGACGATAGAGAGATACGACGGAACCGAACATCCGTCCCTGGACGGATATGAGCCTGCGGCGGGTACTGATTTCGACCGGATAAGCTCGGCAGAGAGCGTGGCGTTAAGACACTGGACCATCGAATAAGGCCCGTCATCCCTCGCTCTGCTCAGAATGACGATCTGCTTGAGCGCGCGTATTTTGATGGAACCGGCCCGGCCCGGTTAGGCGGGGTCGGTCCTCACCAAGTCTGGATCCACGAAGCCGGCGGCAACCGCAGTCGTCACCGCGGCGGCCCGGTTGTGGACACCGAGCTTGGCGAAGATGTGCGCAACGTGGGTGTTCACGGTGCGCTCGCCAATAAAGAGCGTTTCGGCGATAGCACGATCGCTCAGCCCTGCGGCCAGAAGGCGCATGACCTCGATCTGCCGCGGACTGAGCGAAAACGGCGCCGTTACCGGTCCGCCACTTTCAGCGAGTTCGGGACTACCTGGCGGCACGGAAACGGCAAGCGCCACCGCAACTGCCTGCTCCTCTGTGAGGGTTCTGCCCTGTGTCCAGCCCTCAGCGAATGCCTCGTTGCCGAGCGTGCGCCGGGCCACAGCGATGTCTCGCTCATATTCGGCCTGGTACTGCGGTTCGAGCGGCAGAGCAAACCGCTCGCGCTCAGCATCGGCAGCGCCGTAGAGCTGGGCGGCTATTTCCGCCTGACCCATACGCCCCGCAATATCGGCGACATCCTCCAGATAGCTGAAGACCGGCACTCGCAGCTCCCAGCTCAGGGCCAGGCTCTCCTGCGTTTTCGCCAGGGCGAGCGGCAGGTCTCGCTGCTTGTATGTCACGTACGCCAAACCGTGCAACGCGTGGGCGATACCGCGTGGGTGCTCGGCGGCACGGAACAGAGTCGCTGCTTCGTCATAGCGAGCATGAGCCAGGGCCAGCGCCTCAGCATCGCCGCCCTCGTCAACAGCATCACGACTATCCAGGGCGGCGAGATCGCAAAGCATCCAGCCGGCAGCAATCTTCGCCGACTCCCGCAGGTACCCAACCACCGCCTCGTTCAGGTGCGTCCGGGCTTCCGCCTCATCGCCGGTATGCACCTTGATAGCGCCAAGCGCGGCATGGGCTCTGGTGACGCGAAAGTCGTCTCCGGCCTGACGGGCTGCGGCGAGAGCTTCCTCGGCAAGCGCCGTGGCCTGGACGCTGTCGAAGTGCGACGGGGCCATACGGGCGGCGATCACGAGTGCGGCGACCCGGGAGTCCGGCGCTCCGCCGAAAAGGGCGAGCGTGCGCTTCAGGTAGCCCTCCTTTTCCCGCGCGAATGCGCTGGAAATCCAGACCGGGGAATACATCGTCGTTACCAACTGGAACGCGGTATCCGCATCGTTTGTCCGCAATGCCCAGTCAAGCGCGGCGCGAAGATTCGCTCGTTCGGGGGCCAGCGCCGCACTCCATTTCGGAAACTCGCCGAAGAGCAACTCTCGCTCGACCCGGGAGGCAAGATCCCGGAAGTAAGCGGCGTGGCGATGCCGCTGCGGCGCGTCTCCACTGGCGGAAAGTTGTTCGGCGGCAAACTCATGGACCGTCTGCAGCATCGCCAGACGCGGCTGTTCACTTTCGGCAGCCAGTTCGACACGAACGAGATTCTGGGCAACCAGAGACTCGATCACTACGGCCATCTCGGGCACGTCATGGTGTCCGGATCCACCATCCTCACTCGTGGATGCATGGCAGACTGATTCGGCCGCCTCAAGCGAGCAGCCACCGACAAAGACCGACAGGCAGCGAACGACCGATTGCTCAACCGACGTGAGCAGGTCGTAACTCCAGGCGATGGCCTCGCGCATCGTGCGGTGATGGGCGGGACCATCGCGACGACCGGTCGTCAGAAACGGCAGCCGTCGTTCGAGCCGGGCAAGCAACTCGTCTGGAGAGAGGAGCAGGCTCCGCTCCGCCGCCAGCTCGATTGCCAGAGGCAAACCGTCCAGTCGCCGGCAAATCTCGGCAACGACCGGCGTGTTTTCGGGCGACAACGCGAAGGCAGGAGAGACGCTGCTCGCCCGCTGATCGAAGAGCCGCACGGCGGGCGCCAATTCCACCGCTTCCACCGCCTCGGAGGAGTCTGATTCTGTGGCAAGGGGGGGAACTTCGATCGGCTGTTCACCTCCGATACGCAAGAGCGCGCGACTCGTGACCAGAAGCGAGAGCTGCGGGCAGGCGCGGAGCAGGTCGCTGAGAAACGGCGCGGCATCAAGCGCCTGCTCAAAGTTGTCGATGACCAGGAGGAGGCGTAAATCACGGAGCGCGGCTCTCAGCACGTCGATGGCCGGGGCGCCCCCCATCTCCGTCACACCAACGGATTGAGCAACTGCCGCCGCCACGGACTCGGTGGTCGTCGCCGTCGTCACGGGCGCCCAGGCGATCTGATCGTCGAACGGCTCAGTGAGCTCTGCCGCGATGCTCAACGCCAGCCGGGTCTTGCCGATGCCCCCTGGTCCGATCAATGTGATGAGTCGCGATTCGCCACTGCCAAGCAAGGCGGAGACGGCCGCAACCTCGGCGTCGCGACCGAGGAGGGGTGTGAGCGGTCTGGGTGGCGTTGCCAGGCGCCGCCGGCGGAATGGGAGGGGTTGGGGCGACTCGTTCCACTCACTGTCCGGCGCCGGAGCAGTCGACATGCGCGAGATTCCAAACGACGATGAATCATTACCGACTTGATCAGTATACGGATTGTTGGCGGGGTTGCTTGGAACGAAGGCAATGGGCACTGGGCACTGGGCACTGGGCACTGGGCACTGGGCACTGGGCAAGAGTAAATGGCAACGGGTGCCTGGTAATTGGTGATTGGCGACTGGACCAGGGCCCTCGGACCCCGGACTACGACCTATGGCTTACGGCTTACGAACTTCCTACCGCGGTCAGCTGCACCAATCGGCGATGGTGAGGGCAATGATGGTCGAGGCCTGAGTGAGGTCAGATATCTCGACGAATTCGTCAGAGCTGTGAGCCTGGGCGATGCTGCCGGGACCAAAGATCGTGCCGCTCATTCCTTGCTGCGCATACCAAGCGAGCTCAGAAGCGGCGGTGAAGGCTTCGATGCGTGGTTCGGTGCCGACGACGCGCATGTTCGTCGAAAGTGTCTCGAGGAAGGGGTGATCGGGTGGCGTATCGACTGGCGGAAACCAGACGTTGCGCAGTTTCCAGGTGAACACCGGCGGATGGTCGCTCAGCCAGGGATCGAGCGAGCACACACGTGCGACATAGGTTTCGATCTCCTGCTGGATGTCCTCGAGGTTTTCCTGCGGAAGGTACCAGACGTTGTATTCAACCGACGCGTAGTTCGGCGTGGTGCCCGGATTGGAGATCAGGTTGATCTGCCCGTCATGACCACCACCCGGTCCACCGGCGATGATCCCCGGCAAAATCGTATTAAAGCCGGGCGGAAGCATCGGGTGATTGCGGTGACTCGCCCACTCCCGTTCCAGTTCCTGCAACGCGACAACGATCTTGATCAGTTTTTCGATCGCGTTGACACCGGCTCCCTGGGCCAGACCGCCGGCGTGGACGCTCTTGTAACGGTTACCGGCGTGACTCTCCCGCCCTTCCACCTCGATGCGGAAATGGACGAGCCCGCCTTCGACCGGCATCATCTTCAGCTCGCTCGGTTCGGCATTGAGAACCGCATCGACCGGCATCATCCGCTCGGCCAGATGCCGGGTGCCAACACCGACCACCTCTTCATCGGAAACGACGTGGAGGTGGACATCGCCCTTGAGCTCGATACCGGCGCGATGGAGCACTTCGAGCGCGACGGTGGCCGCGGCGACGCCGCCCTTCATGTCGCAGGCGCCGCGGCCCCAGAGCTTGCCGTCCGCGACCTCACCGGCCCAGGGGTCGTGACTCCAGGCGGACGCATCGCCGACGGGAACGACGTCGATGTGGCCGTTGATGGCCAGTGACCGGCCGTTGCCAGAACCGGGTTGCGTTGCGGCGACGACAGGGTAGCGCGGTGGCTCTTCGGTTCGTTCCACCGTCATGCCGATTGCGGTTAAGCGGCCGGCGATGAGGCTCTGGCAGCGGAGCGCTTCCGGTGCGAACTCCTCATTTCCCTCGGACTGGCTATCGGTGCGGCAGGCGATCAGGGATTGCGTGAGTGCGATGAGATCGTTTTCGGCCCGGGCTGCCTCGTCGATGATGGTTTGCCGCAGATCAGCATCAAGGGCCATTGTCTCTTGCTCCATATCATTTCATCATGCGGAGACAACACGTCCCGAATCGGGATCGTCCATCAATGATGTGCAGTCGACCGCTTCGAAATCGCTCCCGTGAATGCGTACCTGAAGCTCATGCAGGTCGTCGTTGTCCCAGCGATCGTCGGGGGAGCCCGACAAGTACCAGTCGCTTCCATTGTCGGCGAGCACCATGCCATAGGTCTTGAGAGCTTGCAGAATGATCTGGTTCGTCGCAGAGAAGTCGCCAACATCGACAGTCGATTTGAGCCGGAATCGTTGACCCATCGGCGGCACGTTGACATCGTCCGTGGCGCCCGCCTGGTGACGTGCCGGCCAGACAAAGGCATCCTGCGTCAGTGAGGCCGTGAAGCGAAGCGCATGCGAAATCACGCCAGCGTCTATCTCCTCATACCGAACCAGACCTGGCAGGATCGCAAGTCCTGCCGCATCGGCCGAAGTCCACTCGGCTGGCCGCAAGTCGTTCGATGTCAGATCGAAGCGGGCTCCGGCGTACGCCTCCCAACTGCCGTCGGCCAGCGGCGTTGCGTCGAAAAGCTCAAAGAGCTGACAGGTCCCCTCTTGCACCACAAGGACGTGGCGGTCGCCTGTCCCACAGGAGCCTCCTTCGATTGGAGCATCGGGCGGTATCGGATACGGGCCTGGATCGCTTTCTTCGGCGATCAGCAACGTGACCGCGACGCCCTCCTGAGTAGCAGGTACGCGCACGAACGGAATGCCGAGCGGCTCGCCTTCGTAGAGACCCGAACCAAAGTCGGGATGCAATCCGGTTACCGGTCCAATGCTGGCGATGTAGGCATCAGACAGTGCGTCGAGCGGAAGATCGTCAATTGGCGCGTTCCAGATGTTGTCCGGGGGAAACATGGGACAGTCCGGCGGAACCTCGCCACAGATGGAGGTCGTGCAGCCCAGACTGCAGTCACCTTGCAGAGGAGCTGGGGCAGCCAGGTTCGCCTGACCAGACCTCACGCCCAGCGCCGGAGCAAGGAGTCCCCCAAGCAGGCCCCCCAACATGATGCGACGATTCGAGCGGGATCTCCTTACCCAGCGCATGAAACAGGAATCAGCGTCTGATTCAATCACATCTGCCTCCCATCAGCTCCCTGGCAAAAGCCGCGATGAATGCACTGGCGCTGGAGATAGTCTACCGCTGCAACGGGCGATTCCTCTCTTTGTGCAGTAGCGCAAACTGTCATATGTTTTACGCAACCAAATCACCAAGTCATTCTGAACGAAGTGAAGAGTCTTTCCGCTGATTCCTTGCGTACGTTCGCGAGAATACCGCTGCGGCGGGAGATTCTTCGCTGGCGCTCAGAATGACACCGTGCTTAGTGCGCTAACAGGGCAAGAAAGGGTGGACGCGCTGCTCGGAATGACACGGAATAAGGAGATTGCACAGGGCAAATTGCGACGGACACGTAAACACAGAATGACACCACACTTTGGAGCAGCAACAGGGCATTTTCGCTTGTCGCGCGACTCAGGATCGTGAGCTCGTTCAGACCCCCTGCGCATTTGCATGATGGCCTAGAGTGCCAGGTTCATTCCGTCGTCGCCGAAGAGGTGGGCGTGCTCGAGCTTGAACTGCAAGGTAACCAGTTGTCCATGTTCGACCGGCAGGCGGGCTTCGGTGCGGGCCATCCAGTCGATCGAACCAGTCTCGGCGCGGACATAGAGGTCTGATCCTATGGGTTCGACGAGTGTGACCGTTGCGGGAAGCTGGATGACGCCAACGTCGCCGCCAGAGCCTACCAGAACACCAATGTCCTCTGGACGCACACCGATCGCCACCTCGCTGCCGGCCGGGACTGCGCGAGCGATCTGGCCGAGCTTGCCGGTCAACGGAATGGTGACGTCCCCAGAAGCGAACGCCACGTCATCACCGGAAACAACAATCGCGCCGGAATGCAGATTGATGCGGGGGCTGCCCAGGAAAGCGGCCACAAAGGTATTGGCCGGGAGGTCGTAGACGTCCTGCGGCCGGCCGACCTGTTGCACGACACCGCCCCGCATGACAACGATGCGATGTCCCATGGTCATCGCTTCGATTTGATCGTGCGTGACGTAAATCGTGGTTGTCTGCAAGCGCTCGTGCAGCTTGAGGATTTCCTCACGGGTCTGGACCCTGAGCTGGGCGTCCAGATTGGAAAGGGGTTCATCCATCAGGAAGACGGCCGGCTTGCGCACAATGGAGCGGCCAAGGGCAACGCGCTGGCGCTGTCCGCCGGAGAGTTGTTCGGGTCGGCGGTCGAGGAGCTGTTCGAGTCCGAGGATGCCGGCGACGTTGTCAACCCGCTCCCGGATTTCGGCCTTTGGCACCTTGGTCATTTTGAGCGGGAAGGCGATGTTCTCGCGCACGGTCATGTGAGGATAGAGCGCGTAGTTCTGGAAAACCATGGCCACATTGCGGTCGCCCGGTTTCAGGTAGTTGACAAGCTTGCCATCGATGTAGACCTCGCCCGAAGAGATGTCTTCAAGACCGGCGACCATCTTGAGCAACGTGCTCTTGCCGCACCCGGATGGACCGAGCAGCACGAGGAACTCACCATCCTCCACGGTCAGATCGACCGAGTGAACGGCTCCAGTTTCACCGTACTGCTTGCTGACCTGTATGAACTCGACTCGACCCACACGCTCGCCTTTCGGGCTGAAGAACGACGCGACCTATTCCTTGAGTGCGCCGGCGATCGATCCGGCGATGAAATAGCGCTGCAGAAAAATGAAAACCAGGAAGAGCGGCAGCATGGAGAGAACCGCCGCGGCAGAATTGAGACCCCAATCCTGCGTGAAGTCCGAAGTCAATGAGCGGGCGCCGACCGTCAACGTGGCCATGCCGGGTTTCGTGGCGGCGACAAGCGGCCAGAGGTAGCTGGTCCATTGCGTCATGAAGGTGAAAACACCGAGAACCACGAGACCGGGCTTGATCAGTGGCAGGATGACGCGGCGATAGATCTGGAATTCGGAACAACCGTCGAGGCGAGCGGCGTTTTCCAGATCGCTGGGCAGCGATTCGATGAACTGCCGCATCATGAAAATGCCGATCGGGCTGGCCAGTCCAGGCAAGATCAGGCCCCAGTAGGTGTTCAGCAGGCCAAGTTCGCGAACGATGATGAATGTCGGGATGAGCAGTGCCGCGAAAGGAACCATCAGGCAGATCAACACGAGGAGAAAAAGGGCGTCCTTGCCCGGAAAAGACATCTTGGCGAAAGCATAGCCAGCCATCGAATCAAGCACGAGCTTGATCAGGGTGACCGAACCGGCAACGATGAAGGAGTTCATCAGCCATCGCCAGAAGGGATAGCGATCGATCAGATTGCGGTAGTTGTTGAGCGTAGGTTCGTTCGGCAGCCAGTCTGGTGGATAGGCGAAGAGCGACATCGTCGTCTTGAGCGATGTCGAAACGACATAGCCAAAGGGGAAGAGGGCAACGACCACAGCAAAGATGAGCACGGCGTAGATGGCAATCGAGTAGAGCGATTTCGTCGAAAAAAACCCAGGCTTCGACTGCTGCACCGGCGCTCGCTGCGTATTGAGTTCGGGAAAGTGCGTTTCGACCATTACCGTTTCCTGAGCAGCCGAATTTCGATGAGCGCCAGAACCAGAATCAACACGAGCAACGTGAAGCTGAGCGCGGCGCCGAACCCGACCTTGTCGGTGTAGGCAAAGGTTGTTTGCTGGATATACCAGACGACGGTCACGGTGGCGTTCTGAGGTCCACCGTTGGTGAGAATGCTGACGGAGTCGAAGAGCTGCAGATTCCAGATCGTGGCCATGACGACAGCGAAGAAGATCGTCGGTCGCATCAGGGGCAGCGTGAGATGCCTGAAGCGTTGCCAGGCGTTGGAGCCATCGATTCGTGCTGCCTGGTAGAGCTCTTTGGGCAATCCGATGAGCGCCGCCAGGAAGAGCAACGTCCAAAAGCCGACCCCGCGCCATACCTCGAGCATGGTGATCGACTTCAGTGCGAGATCAGGGTCGCCGATCCAGTTCTTCGGCGGCCGGCCGAGTTCGACGAGGATCATGTTCAGGATGCCGAAGTCACGATGAACAACAAACTGCCAGATGAGCGCCGCGACAACGTACGGGGTGAGCGTTGGCAGATAGTAGAGGGAGCGGAAAACGCTGCCTCCCGTGCTGATTTGCTGCAGTAACAGAGCGAGGATCATGGAGATGACGAAGACAGAGGGAATGGCCATGAGGCAATAGACGATCGTGTTCTTGATGGCGGTGATGACGATATCGTCGCGGAAGACATTCCTCCAGTTGTCCAGTCCAACATACACGCGCTCGGAGATGATTCCGCCATTGTGGAAGGTATAGAAAAAGAGAAAGCAAATAGGTATGACGAGAAACGCAATAAAGAAGATCGCCGCCGGAAGCAGAAAGAAATACGCGGTGAGGGAGCGCCGCCCCTGATAGCGTCGCCGCAGCTTCCGGTGTTCCTCCTCCGAAAGCGCCATTGGCCGGAGCGCGCTGTCAGTCACAGGTGACCCTCTGAGGTCCTGACACGTGTATCAGGGATTCGTGGAGCATCGGGAAAGTGCGCATAGTGAACGAGAGATTCCTCGACTTCGCTCGGAATGACTGTACGTTGGGGCTGGGAAGGACGGATAAAGCCAGATCCGGAAGAGCAGTGAGCCGGACCCGGCAAGCCGGGTCCGGTCAGATTCGTTGGCCTAGATCAGGCCGGTGATGATCTCGCCGGCATTGGCCATCGCTTCTTCGCCGGTCAGCTCGCCGCGATAGGCCCGCTCGACATCCGGCCACATGGTGCGAACCATCTCGGCCCAGTTGATGTGCATCTGCGGTGGCTGGACCATCGGCACGAGCTCAGCCTGGATCTTCTCCAGATGCGGATTGTTGTATTCCGGCACGCTGTCGACGCGCACGGTCTGCAGACCGATCGTGGCGGCGTATGGATTGATGACGTCGGCGCTCGCCCACCACTTGATGAACTCCCACGCCGCTTCCTTGTTCTGGCTACCCTCAGAGATCGTGGCATAGCCGAAGTTGCCCATTGCGGTCTGCTTCGTGCCGTCTTCGCCGAATGGCGCCATGAATGCCTCATATTCGAAGGGGAGACCCGGGTCAGCGTCCCAGACCGTCGCTCGCCACGACTCATCGTGCAGGATCGCGATGCGGCCCGCCGCAAAGAGTGCGGCCGCGCCATCCCAGTCATAAGCGCCAACTTCGGGCGTCACCTTGTCGACCGATTGCAGATCGGAGAGGAACTGCGTGCCTGCTGCGCCGTTCGGCGAGACGTTCTGCGCGGTCCAGTCATCGGTCAGGATGTCGGCATGGTCGTTGTGAATCCAGGGGAACCAGTCCCAGAACGCCGAGTTGACGACTGCATCACGCAGCTCGAAGCCGTAGACGCCTTCCTTGGTCGTGGCGATAGTCGCTTCCCGGAATGCTTCGCGGGTGGTGGGGAACTCGGTGATGCCGGCTTCCTCGAGGAGATTCAGATTGGCCCAGAGATTGAAGACCGCGCCCAGGACACCAACGCCGTACTCCGCGCCATCGATATTCACGACGTCCCAGGTGAACGGAGCGATCCCTTCGCGTTCTGAAGCCCAGGCCGGGTCATTCGCCAGCGCTGTGATGTCGGCAATGAGTCCTTCCGAAACCCAGCGAGCGAGCACCTGATCGGTGTTGTAGACGACATCCCATGGGTCGCCGCTGGCATAGCCTGCCGTCAGCTGTTCGGGCATGGTGCCCCAGTCGTAAAACTCGACCTGAAGCTCGATGCCAGGATTGGCGGCTTCGAAGTCAGCCTTCAGCTGCTCCCAGTTCTCGGCATCGTTCGCCGCATGGTTGCCCTTGATGAACCGAACTGTCGCATCCGCCTGCTTGGCCCAGCGTCGGGTCGTCGTCGCTGGAGCAGGGGCGGCAACGGCATCGCCGATCTTCGCAGCAGTAGCCGCGGCAACACCGGCGGCGGTCATTTTGAACATGAATTCGCGTCGATTGATGAAACGATGAGCGTAGTCGATGATCGCCTCATCCTTCATCCGCTGCAGTTCCTTGAATGTCCGTGGGCTATCTGCCATTTGTGCTTTCTCCTCGGGACCTGCGTTCCGCGAATACCAGTCGATCCGCGGCTGAACACGAAATTCGAAGTCGCCGGAAATATTCTCCGGCCGACGCCTCCTCTCGATTGAGCCTGCGCTGGCTGTCACTTCGGCTTCGAAGCTGGAAATCCTTTACGGACTAAGCGCCTCGCAGTATAAAAACGTGAAATATGCCTGTCAAATGGCAGCGCGGGTGGCGACGAAGGCGCCCGATTGTCAGGAAGCAACGAGCTTTGGGCAGCGGAACGGCCTTTCGTCAGGAGCCAGCGTGTGCAATGAATGAACCTTCGATGGCGATCCAGGTCGGTATCGATACCGGTGGTACGTTTACCGATCTCGTCGCATTCGATCCGCGGAACGGACAAATCACGACGTTCAAGACGCCTTCCGTCCCCTCGAAACCAGGACAGGCGTTGCTCGACGCCATCAATGGCGGTGGATTGCCGTTTGGGGAAATCGCGGCCTTGGTACATGGCACGACGGTCGCCACCAACGCGCTGATCGAGCACAAGGGTGCTCGTGTCGGCTTCTTGACGACAGCGGGGCACGAAGACATTCCTTACATCCAGCGGATCAACCGTCGCTGGCTGTACGACCTGCACTGGCAGAAACCGAAACCGCTGTTGCGGTCGCGGCGGGATGCGCTCGGCGTACCGGAACGACTGGACAACGAGGGTCGCGAGATCAAAGCGGTCGACCGCGACGCCGTGAAAGCGCTTTGCGCGACGCTGCGGGAAAACGGCGTCGAAGCGGTGGCGATTTGCCTCCTGTTCGCGTACGTGAACCCCGCGCACGAGCTGGAAGTGCAGGAGATTGTCGAGTCGGAGCTACCCGGGTTGCCGGTGTCGGTGTCGCATGCGGTGGCGCCTATCTGGCGCGAGTACGAGCGGGCCTCGACGACAATCGCCGACGCCTATCTGAAGCCGCTGATGCACCGGTATATTGGCAGTTTGAGCGAGTCACTGACGTCGGCGGGTTTGCAGTCGCCCTGGACGATCATGAAGTCGAACGGTGGCGCGATGGGCGCCACAGCTGCGGCGGAGAATCCGATCCAGACCGCGCAGTCCGGCCCCGCCGGGGGGATGCTGGCAGCGGCGGCGCTCGGTCAGCAAGCCGGTTTGCCTGATTTGCTGACCCTCGATATGGGCGGCACCAGCGCCGACGTCGGATTGATCATCAAAGGCGAGCAGAAGCACACGACGGAATACGAAATCGAGTGGGGCGTGCCGGCGGCGATTCCGCTGATCGACATCAAATCGATCGGCGCCGGAGGGGGCAGCATCGCCTGGGTCGACGCCGGTGGTTTCCTGCGGGTCGGTCCCCAAAGCGCCGGCGCGGCTCCCGGACCAGCCTGCTACGGACGAGGTGGCGAGCTACCGACAGTGACCGACGCCAATCTGGTGCTGGGCAAGCTCGACCCGGGATATTTCCTTGGCGGACGAATGACGCTCGACGTCGAGGCATCGAAACGGGTCCTGCAACCACTCGCCGATCAGCTGGGAATGTCGTTGACCGAGCTGGCATCGTCGATCGTGGAAATCGCCAACGAGAACATGGCCAGCGCGATCAAGATGGTGTCGATCGAACGGGGACACGATCCACGGCGCTTCACCCTCTTCGGATTCGGCGGCGCCGGACCGTTGCATGCGGCGTCAGTGGCGAGGGCGTTGCGAATTCCACGCGTGCTGATTCCCATCTATCCGGGCAACGCGTCGGCGCTGGGCATGCTGATCGCCGACCGCCGGGTCGACAAGATCTGGACGCAGGCGTTCAAGTCGAACAATGTCGACGCGGCGCTGGTCGAAAGTCAGTTCGGCCGGATTCGCGAGGCGGCGGTGGCCGAGTTGCGTTCTGAAGGCTTCACGGGAGAACCGGAGTTCTCCTACTCGATCAACATGCGCTATCTCGGCCAGAACTACGAGCAGGAAGTCGAGATACCACCTGATGCGATCACTGCCGGCGGGCTCGACAAGGCGTACGAGACGTTCACGCAAACGCACGAAGCGAAGTATGGCTACGCGATCGAGAACGAGATCATCGAGCTGGTGTCGTTTCGGGTAACAGCCTCAGGGAGGCGAGCGTCGCCCCATCTGCGCGTCTCACCGGAGGGCTGCGAGGCGTCGCGAGGCACGCGCGATGTCTACTTCCGTGGTCACGGATTCCTGCCGGCGACGATCATGACCCGGTATGCGTTGCAACCGGGGACTCTCTTGACTGGACCGGCGGTGATCGAGGAGCCGGGTTCGACAACAGTCGTCGAACCGGGAATGACCGCGACCGTACTCGACGATGGACAGATCCTGATCACCCTGGAGACTCACTCATGACCGCCTCTGTGGCCGCGGCCCGGCCTGACATCGATCCGGTGACGTTGACCGTTATCGACAACTACCTCACCTCCACCTGCCGCGACATGGGGGTGACGATGATGAAGACGAGCTACTCGCCGATCTTCAACGAGTCGCTCGATTTCTCCTGCGTGATCTTCGATCCGGCCGGGCAAATGCTGGCGCAGGCGGAGTTTTGCCCGTCGCAGATCGGTACGATCAAGTTCACCGTCAACTGGACACTCGAAGAGCTCGGTCTGGAGCACTTCGAACCGGGCGATGTGCTGATCCACGACGATCCATACCGGGGTTCGGGTCACGTTCCCGAACACATGATGCTGAAGCCGGTCTTCTACAACGGCAGCATTTTCGCATTCGTGGCGAATGTGGCGCATATGTCGGAACCGGGCGCCAAAACACCGGGCGGCTTGTCAGGCGACGCCACGGAGGTCTTTCAGGAAGGATTGCTGTTGCCGCCGGTGAAGATCAAGCGGCGAGGCGAGGATGTGCCGGATATCTGGAAGATCATTCTGGCCAATCACCGGACGCCGAAAGTCACGTTCGGCGACTTCCGGGCGATGATGGCGTCGCTCGATCTGGCCGAAACGCGATTGATCGAGCTGCTCGACACCTATGGCGAAGAACTGGTGAGGGAGGCGTCGGCGGAACTGCTGACGATCGCCGAAAAACGCATGCGGGCGGAGATTCGCTCGATTCCAAATGGCGTCTACGAGTTCGTCGATGTGATCGAGGACGACGGCATTACCGATCGGGACTATCCGATGCGGTTACGGCTGTCGGTGCTCGACGAGGAGATCATCGCCGACTTCACCGGTTCGGCTCCACAGGCGATCGGGCCGGTCAACGCTATTTACGCGGTGACCGCTTCGGCGGTCTACAACGCTTTTCTGCACCTGACCGATCCGACAATTCCCCGCAATGAGGGATGCTACCGGCCCTTCACCATCATCGCGCCGCCCGGCACAATTGTGAACTGCTCCTTCCCTGCTCCGGTGGCTGGCGGCAACACCGAAACGAGCCCGCGCATCACCGATATGGTGTTCGGCGCGTTGCAGGGCGCTATTCCGGACCGGGTGGTTGCCGCGTGCGGTGGAACGTCGTCGCCCTTCCTTTTCGGCGGCACGGATCCGCGGTCGGGCGATCTCTACGCGCACTTTCACTTCGAAGGGGTCGGCTGGGGCGGTCGCAAGGGTCTCGACGGCAATGACATGGTGGTGACGATCAACGGCAACTGCCGCAACACGCCTGTCGAGATTTTCGAAACCCGCTACCCGGCCTTTCTGGTCGAGGAGTACCGGTTGCTGACCGACTCGGGCGGGCCGGGCGAATGGCGAGGCGGTCTGGGCGGCGAACGGATATTGACCGTGCAGACCGAGGTGACCGTGAGCGCACTGCTGAACAGGATGAAAACCGATCCCTGGGGTGTCCTGGGGGGCGGCGACGGAGCGCGCGGTGGTTTGTGGGTGAAGCTTGCCGGCAGCGACGAATGGAAGACCTTCGTGGAGACCTTCGGGACGCATTCGCCGTCGAAGTTCTCGGGGATCACGTTGCATCCCGGCGATCAGGTGAAGCTGGTGATGCCGGGCGGCGGCGGGTATGGCGATCCCGGCGCGCGCGATCCAGCCCTGGTGCAGCGCGATCTGGACAACGGTTTCGTATCGCTGGATAGGGCGATCGAGGATTATGGCTATGCGGCTAGCGATGAGGTGGCCTGACCGATGAGCGATTTCCCATCAAGCGAAACCACCTCCGAAGGAAAATGGGTGACGCCGAATGTCAGCTATGTCGAACCGCTGCGCAATGCCTGCGCGCTGTGTGGGCAGCCGATTCCAAGGCGGTACTGGAAGGCGACGATCGAAGGCGAATCTCATATTTTTTGCGGTCCGGCGCATGCGGGGATGTATGTGACGTACTGGCTGCCGACGTATGGGCGACAGGAGACGACGTAGTCCGTAGGTCGCGGGTCCTTTGGCGTCGACACCGAAGCTCCTACAAACCGTCACTTCGAGCTTGTCGAGAAATCTCTCGTTCGAAATGCGCACGCCGGAAGAGAATGCTTGCTCCCTCCGACGAGAGACTCACCCACTCCGCCGCGGCTTCGGTCGGAATGACAAGGTCTATTTGGAAAGCGGCGAGCTATTCCGCGGGAACCGGTTCTTCATCATTCCGGCGGAGCCTCGTGACATTCGCACGTCAGTGCGCCACGATCGCCGGATCGAATCGAAGCTCGACTAGAACTCGTGCTGGATGATGATGATCGCCGCAGGCAGCGTCAGCAGCACCGATCCGGCGATGGCGATCCAGAAGAGCTGCTTCTGGTAGTGCACGCCCTTGGACCAGAAATCGATCAGGATGATCCGCAAACCGTTCAGAGTGTGGTAAATGACCGCACCGACGAGCAGGATCTCCATCAGGATCAGCCAGGGGTTGCCATAGAACTCGACCGTTTCGTCATAGACATCGCGACCAAGGCCGATCAGCATGATGTCGATGATGTGAACCAACAGGAAAAAGAGTATGCCCAGGCCCGTGGCGCGGTGCATGACCCATGCGTACTGGCCAAGGTCGCCGCTGTACACAGGACGCGTGCCGAGGCTGATGTGGCGCAGAATGTAGATGGCGATGAGCGCCATGCCAACGTACGTGACGATGGCAAAGGCAAAGAGTGAATAGCCAATCGCATCTGCGATCCACATCTCCCCGGCAAGCGGGCCGGTGTTGTTCCGGGCGGCTTCCTCGTCGAAGGTGAAAATCGTCAACGCGCCCATCGCTGTGAAGACGATGCCCAGCACCCAGGCCAGCGAGGTCAGGACCAGGCGCCAGCCGGGCGAGCGGATCCAGTCGATGACCACGGTGCGCATACCGAAAATGCCGTGCCAGACGGCCATGATCAGGAGGAGAAGATCGAACAGTCGCCAGAGCGGATTGGCCCAACGGTTGGCGACGAAATCAAAGACTGTCTCCGACGGCACATTGAGATAGTGGGTGATGAAGAGGTGCCCACAGGCGAGGAAGACCAGGAGCAAACCGGAAACCCGGAAAAAGTACCAGCTGAACCGGTCGAATCCCGGCATCCCGACACCGAGCGACGACCCCGGCCGCTCCGATACGACAGCTGACATCTCCGCCTACCCTTTCGCCCTCAGCACACCCTGCCCGGGCATTCGCGGCAATGCAGCATTCCCCGAAAACCGGACTTCGCATTTCGTCATTGTACGCTTGACACCATTTGGCGCGCGACAGGGGTATGGTGGCGACAGAGATTTTCGAGCGAGTGGTGAGTGAACGGGGCCGGTGGGTGGGGTTCCTGCCGGCAGTTGTCGTGATGGCGGCGATTTTCGTGCTGTCGCATCAGCAGAAACCGCCAACGATCGGCAACGATCCGGCGTTGAGCGCAATCGCTGGACATCTCGTGGCGTACGGCGTTCTGGCGCTGGCGATGCTCGGGGCGTTCACGGTCGCCGGATTGTCATTCAGGCAGGCAGCGTTTGCCGCGATTGGGATGAGTCTGGAGTTCGGGTTGACGGATGAGCTGCACCAGCGTTATGTGCCGGGCCGGCACGCCGATCCGTGGGATCTGCTCGCCGACCTGATCGGCGCGACGGTTGCGGTGGGCTTGGTGACAGCTTGGCGGCAAAGGGCAAGTCGCCGAGGCTGATCGTTAAGACCGGAAAGAAGCGAGGAATCCGGGATCCCTACCTGCTGCCAGGAAAATCCCAATATTGACCCGGCCTTGAGACGTCCATAAGCAGTAACAAACGCTGGACGATCAACTCCAGTGTTCCGGCATGTACAGAGCCTATTCGTTTGCGGAGCCGCTGGTGTGAGATCGATCTGAACTGTTCTGTCATTGCATACGAGTCGCGAGGAAGGTGCCCCTCCGACATCACGAGATCGACGTGAGTTGCCATGTTCCGATCCTTCGATGTTGCGGGCACCACGAAAACCAACTCGCTCGGGATCATATTGAGTTCTTCACCAGAGATAATAACGGCAGGGCGACGACCCTGCTGTTCACGACCGACAGCAGGGTCAAAATACGCCACCCAAACATCGCCTCTTCGGACGACTCTACGTGAGTCGGTCATTCATCCCACTCATACTCATCTTCGAGCCCGTCCATGAGCGTAGAATCCCAAAGTGCGATTTCATTCTGATAGTCAGCCCAAGCCTCTGGATCAGCGCGCAACCTGCGGAAGTCCTCAGCCAGCTGAGCAAAGAACGCTTTCTTCTGCCTCTCGAATAGCATCTCGTCAATTATCTGACCAGTGCTCTTTCCCTCCTCACGAGAGATCTCAACGAGTTTGTCTCTAGTCGCTGATGGCACTCTGATCGTTGTTGATGTACTCATAGCGTTTCTCGCTTGTAGATGTCTTCGCCTACAGTACTGTAACAGAACTGGGCTGTTCCACGACAGTGGACTTCTTGCCGGGCCACTTATTGTTAATTCGGGGTTGGGTGTTGACCGAGCCCAGCCGGCGGACGTGAGCCGCGGACGACGCCGGCGATGGCAATGATGGTCAGAATGTAGGGAAGGGCGAGGAGAATATCGGCGGAAACGCCGATACCCTTAGTCTGGGCTTGAATCTGGAACGCCTGTGCGCCGGCAAAAAGCAGACAGGCGGCAAGTGTGCCAAACGGCATCCAGTTGCCGAAGATCACCGCCGCCAGCGCAATGAATCCTCGCCCTGCGGTCATTTCGCGGGTGAACAAACCGAGCGATCCGATCGTCAGAAACGCTCCACCCGCCGCAGCGAATACGCCGCTCATCATGACCATCGCGTAGCGCATCAGCGAGACGTTGATACCGACACTCTCCGCCGCCTGGGGATGTTCGCCGCAGGCCATGACCCGGAGTCCCTGTTTGGTCAGTTTGAGAAAGATGAAAACGAGTGGCACGCAAATGAAAGCAATTGGCACCAGAACATTGACCTGCGAGGTCACATCGGGGAGTTTTTCAACGCTCGGCGTTCGTCCGGACTGTCCCCAGAGGCGTTGTATGAGAAACACCGTGGCGCCGGCGGCGAGGAGATTGATTGCTGTACCGGTGACGATCTGGTCTGAGCGCAATCCGATGCTCCAGAAGGCGTGCACGAGTGAGGCGAGCGCGCCGACGATCACGGCAACAAGCAGACCCAGCCACGCGTTCTCCAGATAGTATGTTCCGACAACCGCCGCGAAAGCACCCGAGAGCATCAACCCCTCGAGCGCGATATTCATGACGCCAGACCGTTCGGACAGCAATCCGCCCATCGCCGCGAACACGAGAGGCGTGGCCATGCGCAGGACCGCTTTGAGCAGATTCAGATCGAAGAAATCGAGGAACCCATCCACTTCGAAATTGCTCCGCTACAGGTCCGGGACAACGCCCGGTTCGACGCCGATCGTGCTCGAATACTCCTCGGGTGGCGGTCCCCCGGCGCGTTTGCGCCGAGCCCACCAGGACTTCAGCCGGTCCGACGCCGCCAGCGCGGCGATGGCAAGAATCACAAACCCCTGCAGGACGAGCACAATCTCTTTCGACGTGCCGACCTGGTTCTGCATTGCGTTGGAACCGCTGCGCAATGCGCCAAACACGAGGGCGGAGGCGAGCACGCCGATTGGGTGATTGCGACCGACGAGCCCGACGGCGATCGACGTGAAGCCGTATCCAGGATTGGAGTTGTATTGCTGCCCGAGCAGTCCAATCGATTCACTACCGCCGCCCAGCCCTGCAAGCCCGCCACTCACGAACATTGCCGCAACGACCGTCGCGCCCCACCGGATACCGGCATAGGAGGCTGCGCCGCGGCTGAGACCGACAGTTCGCAGGTTGTAGCCGAAGGTGGTGCGGAAGAGGAGGTACCACATCAGCAAAGCCGTGGCGATGCCGACGATCAGGCCCGCGTGCAAGCGGGTGCCGCTCAGAATGATCGGCAGCCGCGCTTCGGGCGGCGCCATTTCGGTCGCCTGCAGCTGAGCATTGACCGGCAGCCAGTCCTCCGTTTCGAGCAGCGTGAAGCTGAGAAGCCGAAACGCGAGGTAGTTGAGCATGATCGTGGTGATGACTTCGTGCGCGCCGAATACCGCCTTCAGCACTCCGGCCAGTGATCCCCAGATGCCGCCAACAATCAGCGCCAGCGCCATTGCAGTTGGAACATAGATGACGGCGGGCAGACCGAGATCGGCGCCAGCGAACAAACCAGCCGCCAGACCACCCATCACCAATTGCCCCTCGATACCGATATTGAACATCCCGGCGCGATAGGCAATGGCAAAGGCCAGACCACCGAAGATGTAGGGCGTCGACGCGGCGAGCGTTTCTCCAATCGCCCTGCGGCTGCCAAATGCACCGTTCCACAGGGCACGATACGACTCGATGGGATCGTCGCCGGAGAGGGCGATGAAGATGGCGCCAGCGATCAGCGCCACGATCAACGCGAGAACGGAGCTGAGTATGGTGACGACCGTGCCACGCCACGCCGGAGGGGCGTCAGCTGGCAACGGCTGCGCGCTCGCCATGAGGAACGCGACCTCCCATCAGTAATCCCAGCTCGGCGCGGTCGACACCCGAGCCGCCGAATTCGCCAACGATCTTGCCATGGTAAATGACAAGAATGCGATCGCTCAGATCCAGTGTTTCGTCGAGATCGAATGACAGAAGGAGCACCGCCCGCCCTTTGTCGCGTTCGGCGACCAGCTGCGAGTGCACGAATTCGATCGCACCAACATCGAGCCCACGGGTCGGCTGGACGGCAAGGAGCACCTCCGGTTCGCGGAAGAGTTCGCGGGCAATGATCAGCTTCTGCTGATTGCCGCCTGAAAGTGCAGAAGCCGGCACCTCCGGACCTGGGGCGCGGACGTCAAAGCTTGACATCAAATCCCGCGTGATCTGTTCAGATCTCGGATAGTCGATGCGGCGACCGTCGGAAAAGGGCGGGATTTCGCTATTGCCAAGCAGCATATTCTCGGTGAGCGAAAAGGGCAGCACCAAGCCGCGATGGTGACGGTCCTCGGGAATATAGGAGAGTCCCTTGCGGCGACGCCCGACTGGATCGTCGCCGGTGATCTCGAGTCCGCCGAGCATGATCGTACCGCTGTCTGGATATCGTAGACCGGCAAGTGTCTCGACGAGCTCAGTTTGGCCATTGCCTTCGACACCGGCGATGCCGACGATCTCTCCTTTTCGGACTGAGAGACTGAGACCATCGAGGGCATTGACGCCACCGCGGCCCTTCATGACGAGTTCGAACGCCTGGAGAGCGACTTCGCCGGGAGTTGCGCGAGTACGGTCGACTCTCAGCGACACGCCGCGTCCGACCATCATCTCCGCAAGCTCGGGAGCCGTTGTCTTCGCGGTGACGCGCGTGCCAATCGTGCGGCCACGGCGGATCACGGTGACCCGATCACTGATGGCCGCGACTTCGCGCAATTTGTGCGTAATGAATATGACCGTGCGGCCGGCGTCGCGAAGAGCATTGAGCACACGGTAGAGGTCTTCGACTTCCTGCGGCGTGAGGAGCGCGGTTGGTTCGTCGAGGATCAGAATGCCACTGTCCTGATAGAGGACACGAAGGATTTCGACACGCTGCTGCATGCCGACCGGCAAGTCTTCGACGTAGGCGCGAGGATCGACAGCGAGACCGTATTCGGCGGCAGTTTGCCCGACCTTCACTTCGGCCGACTTGCGATCGAGTTTGACGCCAGGACCTTCGGAGCCCAGGATGATGTTCTCGGTGACCGTGAAACGGGGAATGAGCATAAAGTGCTGGTGAACCATGCCCAAGCCGGCATCGACAGCGTCTCGCGGGCTGTGGAAGTGGACGAGACGGCCATTCACGGCGATCGTGCCGTGATCGGGCGGAATCAACCCCATCAGGATATTCATCAGGGTTGATTTGCCGGCGCCGTTTTCACCGAGGAGCGCGTGAATCTCGCCTCTTTCCACAGATAGATTGATGCCGGCGTTCGCCACCACGCCACCGAAGCGCTTGACGACGCCGACCATCTCCACGGCCATTTGCGGTGCTGAGGCGCTGGTCGCCCCTGCCGAATCTGTCATTGACACGCCACCAGGCCGGATGACCACCAACGGTGACCACAATGGCCGCTACGTTTGTCGATGTCCGGATTGTACGAGAACGGACGCGCAATGCGCGTCCGTTCCTGTCATATGCGGTTTTCGTTGTTGACGATCAGCCGGCGGGCGTCGCAACCGGAGAACCCGACATATACGCCTCGAACTCCTCGTCGTTCGACGGAACGACCAGCGAGCCGCTGGCGATCTGGGCCTGATAGTCGGCAACCGTGGCCTTGGCCTCATCTGAGACTCGATTGTTCGGATCTTCGAAGCCGACGCCGACATCCGGATTGTCAAAGCTTACAGCCGTATCTCCGAGACCAAGCACGATCAATCCGGGTTCGAAGGCGCCTTCAACGACCTGCTTGACGGCGCGATACGACGCCGTATCGACGCCTTTGCGGCAAACGGCCAGCTCGAAACCAGGAGCAAGATGATCCTGCGTGACATCCGCGCCGAGGACCCACTGCTCACCCAGATTACCAAGCTCGGCAACCGCCTGATAGCAGCCGATTCCCGTCAATCCGGCGATGGGAAAAACGATGTCAGCGCCGTCATTGAACTGTGCAAGAGCGAACTCTTTGCCAGTCTCCGGGTCGCCGAAGGAATCGACATAGGCAACGATGACTTCGGCGTCGGGATTGACCGCGGAGATACCGGCACGGAATCCGACTTCGTAGCGAATGACGGGAGGGATGCGCTCACCACCGACTATGCCCAGCTTGTTCGTCTGCGTGGTGAGTCCGGCCGCGATGCCTGTCAGATAGGCCGCCTGATGCTCGTTGAAGAGCACCGACTGAACGTTCGGCAAGTCGACGGCGGCGTCGATCACGGTGAAAAAGACGTCCGGAAACTGAGCACCGACGGCCTCGACGGCGCCTGCCAACAGGAAGCCGGTGGCGACCACGAGCTGGCTTTGCTCCGCGGCAGCGGTGAGATTGGGCACGAATGCGGCGGCGTCGACCGACTCGATCGCCCGCCACTCGGCGCCGAATTCATCGGCGGCGGTCTGGCCGCCCAGGTAGGTCATGTCCATGAAGTTCTGATCGCCAAGACCCGCGGTGTCAGTGACCATGGTGGCCACGACAGAGTCTTGAGCAAACACACCACTCATGCCAAACGGCATGGCGGCCATCGCTGGCACGGCAAGCGACGTTCCCACGAACGCCCTGCGGGTCAAGCGTCCTGAAATCATGAACACCCCTCCAACTTGGACAATATGTCACTGTCCATTCAAAATGTGAAACGCGAGCACAAAGGCGTGCTCGCGTCGAATCCGCGGAAGTATACAACGGAGAGGCGGAGAGGCGGAGAGGCGGAGAGGCGGAGAGGCGGAGAGGCAAGGAGTCGGCAAGTGGGCCAGTCGGCAAGTCGGCAAGCTGACGAAGTCGGACTTTGGACTTCGGACTACGGACTACGGTCTACGGTCTACGGTAATCGTTCTACCTCTCGTCCGCCCTCTTCCATTCACCACTCCGGCCACCCGATTTCGTTTCCAGCTGAATGCGCTCGATGAGCATGCCCCGATCGATCGCTTTGACCATGTCATAGATGGTCAGGGCGGCGACGCCGGCGGCGGTGAGCGCTTCCATTTCAACACCGGTCTGGCCGCGTGTCTTGACCGTCGCCAGGATTCCGATCGACCTCTCTTCGATCGTGAATTCGATATCGACCGCAGTCAGCAGCAGAGGGTGGCACATAGGCACCAGCTCGTGCGTTTTCTTGGCTGCCATGATTGCTGCGACCTGTGCAACCGCCAGCACATCACCCTTGGCGGCACGACCTTCCCTGACCGTGGCGACAGTTTCCGCGGCCATGGCAACACGAGCGGAGGCCGTGGCGATGCGGAAGGTGTCCTCCTTGCCGCCGACATCGACCATCCGCGCGCGGCCCGATGCATCGAAGTGCGTCAGGTCGCCGGCGCTGGGTTTCTGCTCGTCGTTCATCGGGTTACAGCGTCAGACCGAGTGCCTGGAGACCGGCGACAGAGCGCCTGGCGCCTTCGAGGCAACCGGCTGCGTCGGGCCAGCCATTCTCGTCGAATTCGACTTCGGCGCTGATCGGACCGGTGTATCCGGCATCGTCGAGGATCTTCAACAACCTGGCCAGATCGATATCTCCCTCGCCGGTCGGCGGGAAGTTGAAGACGCCTTGTCCGCCCTTCTTGTCCTTCAAATGGAAATGGACCATACGCGGCAAGGCGTAGGTGATGTCTTCATAGGGGTCGGCGCCGGTGTAGTAGATGACATTGCCGGGATCGTAGTTGAAGCCAAGGACATGCGGCCGACCGATGCGATCGAGAATCTCGACGCCGATCTTCGCGGTCGGCAGCATGTTGCTGTCCGTCTCCATGCCAATCTTCAGACCGACTTTTTCGGCGTAATCGCACAGCTCCTGGACGTTGGCGAAATAGGCTTCGCGTTCCTCATCGGTTTTGGCGTCGCCAGTGAAGGTATTGACGATCGGCATGCCAAGACCTTTGGCGATGTCCATCGCCCGGAGGAAGCGCTCTTTGCCTTCCTGCGTCTGCAGTTGCGTATGTCCGCTCAGGCTGACCGGGTTGAGTCCTAGATCGGACAGCTTGCGACCGATCCGGTCGATCTCGGCATCAGTGACCGTGTCAGGATCGATATGCTCGAACCACCCCTTGACGGCGCCGATTTCGACATTGCGATAGCCGGCCTCGGCCAGTCCCTCCAGCGCGACATCGATCGGATGCGGCGCGAAGACGATCGTCGATCCCAGGATCAGGTTATCCATGTGTTCCTCCGTTTCCCGGCGACTATTCCTCGACCGGGGGTCTGTTGCCAGATTCGACATCCTTCAGGAAGTCGACGACCAATGTATTGAATGACTCAGTTGATTCCCAGAACATGCCATGCCCGACCTCGGGCATGACCGAAAGCGTCGCGCCCGGAATGGCATTCGCCATCGTCAGCGAATAGCGCAACGGCGTGTAGATATCTTCTTCCCCACAGATGACATGCGCGGGTGACGCGATCAGGGACAGGCGATCGAGCGCGTCGTGGCGCTTGAATGCGGTCGATTGCCGCAAATACTGGTCGAACGACTGCGGGCTCGGCGCCTGCTCGGCCAGTTGGACGAGCGCCTTCAGGTTGCCCGGTTCGGCATAGTAGCGATGAGTGAAAACCCACAACCAGCTGTTCCGGCTCCAGGCGACCTGCCCCTGATGACGAAAAATCTGATCCCACTGACTCATCAGCTCGACCATCCAGGGGTCGGATCTCGGCCAGGAGCAAACGATCGTCACGCTTTTCGTGCGTTCGGGGTAGGCGATGGCGAACTCCTGGGCGATCGCTCCACCCATCGATGCGCCGACGATATGGGCCGTTGCGATGCCCAGGGCATCGAGCAGACCGGCGCCATCGGCGGCGAATTGGGCAATCGGGTAGTCGTGCGGATCGTCGATCCATACCGTTTCACCAACGTCGCGGTTGTCGTATGTGATTGCCCGGAAATGCTCTGAAACGGCGGGAATCTGCATTCCCCATCCAGATCGGTCGGCGCCAATACCATTGATCATCAACACCGGTGGGCCCGATCCGGCGATGTCATAGGTGACTGAGAGTCCGTTGATGGTTGCCTGCGGCATGACTCGCGAACACCCTCCCCCAACTTCCCGCTACAGACTGCGGCCGGTAACGATCGTTTGCACAGAGACAGTATCCCGAACCAGCCGCATTTCTGCACGTTCCTGCTTCCATCACGAGATTCATGGGG